>JAFPZF010000079.1 GCA_017417385.1 Bacteroidales bacterium | reverse complement strand
TATTAAACTCCTCATTGCCATGTATCGTTTGACGTGCGACATACAGATCGAGACCTCCGACGGACGTGTCACCCTCGACCACGCCTCCTCGGTATCCATCAAAAAGGATGCCGACAGGCTCACCGACGTGGCGACTATCACACTCCCCCGACGTCTCCGTTGGACCAATATAGACAAAAATCCGATACGTCGTGGCGATCCCGTCAGAATTTCTCTCGGCTACGACGACAGTAACCACCTCGCCTTCGTCGGGACGGTCGAATACTACAAATGTGGCTCGTTCACTTCTCCAATATGGGCCACCAGCCATCGCGCAGTGCTTCGTTGTCATCAAAGCCGAATAAAGCTTTGGCTTGGTTTAGGTCGAGTTCTATTTCGACTCCACATTCGGCAAGCATGTCAACGAATGGTTCAATCTTGGTGGTGTTGAAGTCTATAAAATAGCAGGTTTTACTGTAGTTGGCATCCTCATAAACATGGTAAACATGTTTATCTATGTACTTATGGCTCAACACAGCCTTGGTGTATGGCCTATCGTCATCCTTAATGATGAGATTTATACCGTAGCCAAGTCGGGCGGTCTTCTGTATGGTAAGTCTACCTGAGTTTGGCAAAGTGAAGTTCACTGACTCGACGAAGTTATTGTTCTCGGTCAGACTGAAAAGCCGTCGGCACAAGGATACTGAATAGCGTCTCATCATAGTAGCTATTCTCCCTGGCTCAAACGACGAAGGTAGCATAACGCCATTGAGTCGGCTTTCGCCTTCGTCTGATATGACGTTGAACGACACAAGTCTGCCGTGGTACAAGTCTTTCAAAACGACAGCTCTCAATATGTTGCCAGTCAAGAAATATCGCCTGACGCGATTAGCTGTAGCCGCCTTTGTCTCCTCTGCCCATTCGCCTAATAGTTCTTCAAATGGCTTGTTCTTCAAGCGATAAAGAAGATTTTCCAAAATCTCATATCCAGCATCTGCAAGATTGTACTTCAGAATGCGCTGACTATCAGTAGTTGCCAAGAATATTGTAATGTCCGAAGGGCGCAACTTGCCATTTTCATTGGTACGTATGCGAGTGCCAAGCACGCAACCTTTCAAATTGTCATCCAACACGAATTGTCGTCCAGGGTAGAAATAGCTTATCATGCAATAACGGTGCAATGCCTTTTGCTTCTTTGCACTAAGCGCCTCCATGGCGTTGACGTACTTATTCAGAGCGCTGATGTATCGTTGTTCGGTGGGCAAACACATGTTTTGCAACGCTGTATTCATATCCATTTGGCCTCTGCAGAGTTGCCATAGCACGTCTTTCATAGTACTGATAAACGATGGAGTGAGCCGAGCAACGTTGAGCAGTTGTGCAAGACGCACACCCAAATCCGTTTGCACTTTATCGACTGCCTTCTTATGCTCGTTTTCAACCGCATCGGCCACCATTTCGTAAAGCGAGTGAGCATACGCTTTTGCATCGGCAGCACCATTGGCAAAACTGGCGACTTCCGCTTTCAGCTCACTGGTAGACAACGGCTTGCGCAAGTTGTCACATTCGTAGCAATCGAGATAGACAGCATCGGAGAAAATAGTATGCCCCCCGGGCGTAGGCGCTTCAACAATCTTGCGCGAGATGAGTTTTGCATTGAGGGGAAACCGCTCTACGTCGATGTCGTAACGTCCTTCGGCCTTTGCTGTATTGACTATTTGGACATAAAGTTCACTAACGCTATCGTAAAACTGCTTTTGTTGTTCTACGGGCAACACAGCCACTCGTCCACTCGCCTTGCTGAATAAACCAGTCTTGTTTCTCGTAATGTCAATATCAAGAGCGTCGGCGAGCTCTTGATCATCTGCAAGTACTATGCGTGTAGCCTCATCGCCAAACTTATTGAGCAAATCGACTCCTTCTGCGTCAGCAAAGATGCTATTGTGCTGATTGGCAGACGTGTTGGCATCGAGGCTAAGTAGCTTTTTGCGCATCATCTGCATCAGGCGTCTCTCTGTTGGCAGGGCCGACATGACATAGTCATACTCAGGCAATAATATCTGACCCGTTCGGTTGATGCGGCCTCGTTTCTGCACCTCTTGGTTGATGTCGAGCTCCATCTGCGTAACTATCATGCAACGTTGTCGTACTTCCCTGTCTGCCACTTGTGCAGTTGGTATGGCGTGCGCACTTGCTCCCGTCGCTCCACTGCGGTTCAGCAGCAGACAGTCGACACGATTGTTCTGAAACTTAGAATACGACTCACCTACCGTCTCCTTCTTTCGCACGTTAAGTATGGACTCTCCCGCATCATCAACATCTATACAATGCTTACGCCCAGTGATTTCGGCTACACTAAAACCAGCCGACTCTATTATGCGCGTCATTTTATCGATAGGCGAAATTGTCAACCCGCTTTTGAACTCTTCGAGTCTGCTCTGCATAGCAAGGTAGGCATCTTTAGACTGCTCCATGTCGTTCCAATCTAAAACGGTGTCGACATTGTCAATGGTATAGTGACGCATAGCTTCGAGCATACGTCTGAGCGTGTATGAGAAATCGTCCTCCACCTTACTGCCAACCTCGGTACCCGACACAATCAAGCTATCAAGTGAGGCCTCCATTGTGTTGGAGAACGCCACCACTACGGCCTTGCCTTGCCGCAACCTTCTGACCGCATGACGAGCCACAGCATCGGCTTTGATGGCCAAAAGCATCTGCCCCACAAGGTCATATATTCTTGAGCTAAACGCCAAACGGGTAGGCTTACGCTGCGCTGATGTGCGATTGGTGAAATCTTGCGCTACTAGTCGGTCTACCATGAGCATATCTCTGACGACACTCATAATGCTATCGGAGATGAACGTATGCTCCTTTTCGAGGTCTTCAACGGTCATGTTGAGCTCGTTTTGTCCATAAGTAGCACCTTCGGCATCTAGGGTCAAGTAGTTTACTCTAATGCCATGCTGGTCATATTCCCGGCGCAGCATTTGTCCGTTACGCACAAGTTCTTCGGCAAGCACTTCCTGCAACGCTTCACCTCCATTATCAATGGCCATACGCAGCTCTTCTGAACTAAGCCCTGCTTCGCTCACGCAGGTGTGCGGTAGATAGAGCGCCATGTTTTCGGGGCGTTTTGAATACGTGGCCGACAGAAAGCATACGTGCTTGGCAACGTCGGCAAGCGAACGGAAGAATGTGCCACGCTTACTATTGCCAGCTGCCGAATGGCTCTCGTCGAGTATTAGTATGCTTCCCTTTGCTATCCGCATGGCAAATCTGCGCTTCAACGAGCTGTCGTCTTCGTCATCGGTTTTTGAGAATTGCGAATATGTAGCCATGACGTAATCGGACCATTCTGGCAATCGCCCACTCTCGAATACTGCCTTTTGCTCGTTATATGGCAACGGACGAAACACGACTGCGTCCGACTTGCCATTCATCTGCCGCACGTGCGTCTGTGCGCTGTCGGCATTGATAATGAATGGTTTGTATTCGGCAGCACCGATGTCTGTCAGGTCGCGATAGATGTCGGAGAAAAGATTTGTCTTTTCCGTGACAAATATTGGCTTCACGCCATGCACCATTCCATATACGATGACGCATGCCGCCACTCGACCTTTGCCAATGCCGGTCTGGTCGCCAATGATTGTTGCCTCATGGCGAGCCTCGAAGTTGTATATTATGTTAGCTACTGCCTCGACTTGCTCTTGGCTGAGTCGTCCGCAAAGTTCTTCGTGTGTCCAGCACAACGCATTGCATACGAAATTATCTATTGCCCCCCCAACGCATTCCTCTAGTCGCGATTTCGCATACATAGAATCGATAGCCATTCGTTGAGGAACTATGGTTCCGAGCGATTGAAGTCTCTTGCTCATAATGGTACTTTTTACTGTAATTCTGTATTCTTTACTGCGCCTGCGACTTCGGTGAAAGTGCTGAAAAGGCTATGGAAGCAAGCATCGAACGTCTCTCGTTCCGTGCCATGAGGATATGGGTGTATCTGTGTCTTCACTTCGGGCAACTGTACGAGATACTCGTTTCCCCACCCCTGGCTCCGCAGTTTATCTTGTACGTAAGCCTCGAAAGCGCGAGCTGCCATCTCCTTTACCTCAACCCAATATCCACCCATGACGTGAGAATCCTCCGCCATTTGAGACTTTGTCAGCGTCTGGGTAAGTGTATCTATGGCTGCCTTAGTAGTCCAACTTTTGCATTGTAGAGGATTATTCGTCGCAGCACTGCCTCCACCAAGACAATAGTCGAGAGCATGAAACCACTCATGCGCTAAACAGCCAGCTCCGTATTTGCGCGTCAGATTGATAACGTCGCGAACCGGTTCGTAGTGCGCTGCAGCCCTTCCGCCATGTCCACGCGATCCGAAGCATATTGCGAGCCGACCGCCCATTGCTATGGAACTGGGGCTGAACCCGAGCGCATTAGCCAAGTCCATAAACGAGTCGTACGCACGATTCATATGCTGCCAACGCTCCTTCTGCGGCATCGTCTCGCCAAACTCGACAGCGCGGAAACCGAAGACGTCAAGGAAGTCTTGCTCCGTGGCATTGCGCCCATTCTCACGCCACGTTGGAGCATTGCGGACGGTAGCAAAAAGCCCCGCCTTGTCGATGAAATCAAGTCCTGTATTCGTGGCAACCATATCGCATAGCTGCCTGTAGTGTGTATGTATGTACTCCCATGCTCGAGCATCAATCAACGTCGATTTCCCGACAACGGAACAATACTCTATGATGTCGTTCGGCTTTACTATGCCTGCTTTTGCCTTGCCTACGACTTTATACTCTATCCCCTCAAGAGACCAATACATTTTGAAGTCCCTACACGTTCCGACTACTTTACATTTACATGCATATTTCATCGACAATAAAGGATAGAAAGAGATTGGATAGCCATAGCGCATGAAATCGTACGCCTCCATCTCTTCTTGCAACTCTTCGCGATGCTTCTCGAGATAACGATGGGCATAATCACGCCGTCCTGTCTCGCGAAATATCTCCTCCCCTGTTCGAATCACCAAAAGGCTTGTAAATGCAAACGTATACTTTCTTTCCTTCAACATAACCAATACATCATCGCCAGAGCAACTGAGTTCCAGGGTATAACGTGGCAATGTCTCCACTTGGGTGTTTTTCGGTTGTCTTGGTGGAGCAGTTCGCACACCGAAATTGCGGTCTTTCACCGAATCGCCGAGCTTCTCGCCGAAATCGTATATTTTATTCTCTTTTGCCATAGTTCGTTCGCTTGTTTGCGGCAAAATAAATGCAACGGTGCGCCATATATCGGCAGAGCATACAAGAAAATCGAGCCACACCCGCCGTCTCGCAGATGTGGCTCGATCTTTTCTACTCTTATCCTCCTCTCCCCCCTCCCCTCGCCCGCCCCGAAATGTACTATTTGTTTCTCAGAACCGTATGATTTGAATGAGGGGGGGAACTTATCGCTATGACTGTCACGAGTACCTCTCCATCCGTCAGGTTCTCATCCGTACCCTCTCCCCACTTCATCCAATACTCGTCGTTCTCCTCACCTCCCGCCATGTCGGCAAGATAGTCCATTATGACGCCCAGCTCGTCTATTGTCAACTCATCATCCGGGTCCGACATAATGCTGACTATTATGCTCCGCGCTCCATAGATGTCATTGTTGTTCAGCAACGGAGACGTCACTGCCTGCTTCACTGCCTCGAGAGCCCTGTTCTCTCCCTTCGCAACTCCGACTCCCATCACCGCACACCCACTCTGCTTGGTCGCCTTCTTGATGTCCGCAAAGTCTACGTTGCACGTCAGGCCAACACTGATCATCTCCGCTATGCCCTTCGTGGCTATGCACGTCAGCTCATTCGCCTTCCCCAGTCCATCCTTGACATTCATGTTCCCATATAGCTCACACAACTTGTCCATGTTCAAGACGAGTATCGAGTCTACATACTTCTGCATCGCATCTATTCCCTCGATGGCAACAGACAACTTCTGCTTCCCCTCAACCTTGAACGGTATCGTGACGACTGCTATTGTCAATATCCCGAGGTTGTGCGCCGCCTCCGCTATCACCGGAGCCGCACCCGTACCCGTGCCTCCACCCATGCCGGCAACTATGATGACTATCTTCGTTCCGTCCTTCAATACGGCCTCTATCTCCGGCAACGATTCTATCGCCGCATTCCTGCCCGCCTCAGGGTCACATCCTGTCCCAAGCCCACACGTCTGCGTCTTGCCAAGCTGTATCTGCTTCTTGACCGGACTCCTGTCAAGCGACTGCCAGTCTGTGTTGCAGTTGACATAGTTCACGCCCTTTATCCCGGTCTCGTACATCAGGTCCACGGCATTACATCCGGCTCCCCCGACTCCAAAGATCTTTATTATTGATGGTGTCTCCTCGCTCCCGCTCTTCTTGTTGCCGAACGGATCCAACTGTTGCTGTTCATTCTCTTCCATTGCCTCTAGGTTTTTTGTTGTTAACCGTTTGTTTGTTGTGTGTGTTTCTATTCCTTCTCGCCGAAATCGTATATTTTGTTCGCTTTTGCCATAGTTCGTTCGCTTGTTTGCGGCAAAATAAATGCAACGGTGCGCCATATATCGGCAGAGCATACAAGAAAATCGAGCCTCACCCGCCGTCTCGCAGATGTGGCTCGATCTTTATCCTCTTATTTCCTCTCCCCCTCCTCTCGCCCTCTTCCCTCTCCTCATACGCAAGAGGGCGAGAAACTGATCATTCTCAGTCCCTCGCCCTGTCTCCTATGCATTCTTCCTTAGAGAAATGCCTACATCAGGCTCTTCTTCCCCTTCAAGGTGTCCTTGTTGTTCTTGAGGTCTGTCCAGTCGACCTTCTCCTTCGTGCTGATGCCGTTTATGTACTTCTCGATGTTCGTGTACCCGTCACCCGTGCAGTCCTTGTTCGCATCGCTCGCGTCATTGGGGTTCAGCCCGTTCGCCTTCTCCCACTTGTCCGGCATGCCGTCTCCGTCACTGTCCTTATATGGCTTCCACTTCCCATACTCTGGCAGTCCACCATACTGCTGCGGGTCAGATATGATGCCTATCGTCCACGAGTCCTTCGGCAGTCTCCTGTACTTGAACTGTACTGTGTCCGGCTTCGCATCCTTTGCATAATATGGCTTGCCCGTCTTGACCTCCTCGATGACTCTCTGGTCGAGTATGTCTCTGCATGGGAATGTCGCTCCGGCATTCTCGAGGACGTAGCCGTATGCCTCCTGTGCCGTCATCTCTGTGTAGTACGGATGCGGATGCTTCGTGTACCAGTGGAAATATGGCTCCTCCGGTCCTGCATCCTCGTTGCTCTCGGTCTGCACTCCGCCGTCCCAGTTGTTCTTCGTGACTCTCTCGTTGCCTTCCATGATGTTCCCCTCGCAATAGACGCGCCCATACTTCTTCCTCTCGTTCCTGCTCAATCCTGCCTCAGGCTTGAGGATTCGGTGGCTTATAGGTCCCGTCGTAGGCGTTGCCGGACCTGGCTTGAAGTAGTTGTTATAGACGTTATACAGCGCCGACCAGTCTCCTCCGTCCATCGACCTGTGTACCCAGTTGAATACGACGTTGTTGCAGAAGTTGAAGATGCCGTTCCATCCGATGCTCGGATTGCGTCCCGAGTTCGATGCCCACAGGTTCCTGACGAATGCGCAGTTCTCGCCTCCGAGCGTCGAGCCGAACGCATGGTTGAAGATGTCGAGACCCTTCGCCGATATGGTGTTCTGGATAGTGACGTTCACTGTCGGTAGCTTCTCCTCTGGATACGTCGGTCCCGGCCTGAACATGTGCCTGTAGAACGAGATGTTCTCGTCGAGGCCATACTCGCAAGACAAGTGGTCGAGCATGATGTTGCCGACTGGATTGCCTCCGAATGTGTCATCTCGCCTCGCGACGTCGGTCTCGCCTCTCCTGAATCTCATGTGGCGCACGACGACGTCATGTGTGTTCACCCAGATGGTCTCACCCGTCACCTGCACTCCGTCGCCCGGTGCCGTCTGCCCAGCTATGGTGACGTACGGCGCCCTGATGATTATCGGGGTCTTGATCCTGATTGTTCCCGACACGTTGAAGACGATGATTCGCGCACCGCCCTGCTCACATGCCCACCTGAACGAGCCCGGCCCATCATCGTTGAGGTTCGTGACGGTCAACACCTTGCCACCACGTCCGCCAAACGAGTACATGCCGCCTCCCTCTGCGCCTGGGAACGACGGGATCGCTGCCTGTGGCAGGTCTGTCGGCCTTCTCGCCGACGGGATGTAAGGCCTGCCCTCACGACTCTCTTTCTCGATCGTCGGCCATGCCACTTCCCACGCTGAGTCTGAATGAGCCTCCGCTATTCTCTTGACTCTCTCCTCTCTCGCCACATCCTCCTTAGTCAACTTCGGATACTGTGCCAATGCTCCGACGCTGACCAACGACAATACCACTGCGGCGCCTATGTAGCTCCTTATTGCCATTTTCTTTTGCTTTCGCTTTTTATTGATTGCCTATTGTGGAGAACTCTATAAATCGTCCACCTCAAGATGCGCCTCGCCTCGCCTTCCGCCGTTTACCTTAGTAAATGAGCTCGTTAAGGTCTTTACGCTTCGTGAATGTACCCGATTTGTAGAATTTCCATTTGTTTCGTTTAGTTACGCTAAGATAGCACTTTCTTTCGAATGTGCCAAAAATATAAACCTCCTCCCACCTCGATTTCTCCCCCGGCTCCCCTCCTTCCGCCCCCTCTGTTAAAATGTGTTTCCGACCCGACTGCCGACTATGCTTTATGCTTGGACTTGTTTCGCCCCCTATTCCTCCCCGCCCCCTGCTTCTGTGTTTACTAAAGTTAAATCTTCTCCCCCCTACCCTTCCGCCTACAACTCTCCGGACGCAGTAACCTGCTCCTCCACGAGCCAACTATCCCTTCTCCCCTTCTCCCCTTCTTCCCGTCTCCCCGTCTCACCTCTCCACTCTCCGTCTCAACCTCACTCATGAAACTGCCCTCTGCGGAACGGATTTTGTATATCTTCTACAATAAATGATTAAAGGGAGTTCTAGAAATTAGGTTTTTCACTTGTGCGATTAAGCGAGTGCAAAGCAAGCTTGCTTGCACAAATTGCTGAGCGTGAGGAATGAAGACAAAGTCAACGCAGAAAAAGCAATTTATAGAAGTTCCTTAACTTGCTAAAACCAAGACTATTATGAGCATCAAAACAATCCTTTCGGCTCTCTTCTCCCTCCTGCTGATGAGCACCATCAACGTCGACGCTCAGACTCTCCGTGACAAGAGTGGCATGCGTATCGGCGAGATTGAGAGCAACGGCACCGTCCGCGACCGTAGCGGTATGCGTATCGGCGAGATCGACAGCCGTGGCACGATTCGCGACAAGAGTGGTATGCGTATCGGCGAGGTCGAGAGCAACGGCACTGTCCGTGACAAGAGTGGTATGCGTATCGGCGAGGTCGAGAGCAACGGCACTGTCCGAGACCGTAGCGGTATGCGCATCGGCGAGGCTAAGGGCGTCAACCGCAAGCACGCCGCCGTCTTCTTCTTCTTCAACAATTTCTGATTCACCCGACGACACTACTATATATAAATGGGGCTGCCGCGTCACCGCGACAGCCCCTATCTACAATTATGATGATGAACTCTACTTGAAGTCCGCCTTGCGCATGTCGCCCGTCTCCTCGAACGCTATGTGCATTGCCAACGCCTTCTTCAGCGTCATCGGCGTATGGCTCTTGCCCTCTGCCAGCTTCAGATAGTCCCAGAGTAGCTCCTTGTAGTCCGGATGTACGCACTTCTCGATGATCTCATGTGCCTTCTGGACTGGCGACTTCGCCCTGAGGTCCGCTACACCATACTCCGTAGCTATTATCTTGACTGAGTGCTCGTTGCTGTCAACGTGTGGCGTCATCGGGACTATCGCCGAGATCACTCCTCCCTTTGCAACAGACGGACACGTGAATATCGAGAGGAACGCGTTCCTCGCAAAGTCCGCCGAGCCTCCGATGCCATTCATCATCTTCTGACCCGTCACGTTCGTGCTGTTGACATTACCGAAGATATCCACCTCCAGCGCCGTGTTGATGGCTATAATGCCAAGTCGACGTACAAGCTCCGGATGATTCGTGACCTCCTGCGGACGTAGCATCAGCTTGTTCTTGAAGAAGTCTATGTTCCCATATACCCTGTCAAGAACGTCGTCCGACAACGTCAACGAACTTCCCGACGCAAACGAGATACGCCCCGTCTCCATCAAGTCTATCACTGAGTTCTGGATCACCTCCGTGAACATAGTGAACGACGGGATGTCCGGACACTGACCCAGCGAGCCAAGCACTGCATTCGCTATGTTCCCGACTCCACTCTGGAGTGGCAGGAACTCCTTCGGGATTATCCCCCTCCTGAGCTCGTTGATGAGGAACTCTGCAACGTTCTCGCCTATCTTGGTCGTCACTGGATTCGGCTCCGTGAACGCTGCTATGTTGTCCTTCAGATTCGTGCGTACGACTCCGAGAACCTTCGACGGATCAACTGCTATCGTCTCCTGTCCTATCCTGTCCTTCGGCGCATACACCGGTATCTCCCTGCGATATGGCGGGTTCGCCGGCTCATATATGTCGTGCATCCCCCGTATCGCCTGCGGATGACGCTCGTTGAGCTCTATGATGATCTTGTCCGCACTCTTCACGAGCGTCGGCGAGATTCCTACCGAACTGGTCGGGACGACTCCACCGTCCTTCGTGATCTCCGCCGCCTCTATGATGCAGACATCCATGTGTCCTAAGAAACCATACCGCAGGTCCTGCGCTACATGGCTGAGGTTGAGGTCGAAATACTGCGTCTCCTGCCTGTTGATGGCAGCTCGCATGTCCTTATGTGACTGGAACGGTGTCCTGAACTTCACTGCATGTGCACGAGATAGAGCCCCGTCTATCTGGTCACCCGTCGAGCCTCCAGTGATGAGACCTACTCGGAACGTGTTCCCCTTCGCATGCTCCGCCTCTGCTCGCTTCGCTAGCGCAAATGGCACTGCCTTAGGCGTCCCGACGGACGAAAAACCTCCGATACCAACGACAAAATCGTTCTGGATGTACTCTGCGGCTTCCTCCGCCGTCAATTCTGCGTACTGCATAATCAGTGAATAAATACTGTATATAAAGTTAACTATTCATCACGTTGCAAAAGTAACGTTTTGTATAATAAGAACTTGTCAAAGAGATAGAAATGCTGTTAAATTGTATATGATTTTCATCACATTCCCTAAGTAAAACACGGAGGAGGAGCAGGCTTCTCTACCCTACTCCCCCTTCGCTGTTATCTATCTGTCCACCATCTCCTACTTCTTCTTCAAGAACTTGTCTAGCGTCTGCCTCCACTCGTCCTTAAACTCGAACGTCTCCCTGAAGCACCACCCGTGGCCTCCGCTCGGATAGCACAGCAGCGTCGTCTCGACTTCGTTGTCCAGCAACGCAGCCGCATACGCTATCCCGTTCGGCCTCGGGAGCACTACTTTGTCGTTCATCGAGAGTACTATCAACGCCCTCGGCGTCTTCTTCGTGACGTGCATCTCGTTCGAGAACTCGTTCTCGGTCTCTGCGCTCGGATTCTCCCCGAGCAGGTTGCTCCTCGAACCAGCATGAGTCAAGCCATCCTTCATGGTGATGACTGGATATAGCAGTACCTGGAAGTCAGCCAACTCTGTATGCGTCGCTATCGTCGACGCCAGATGTCCACCTGCCGAACTGCCCATGATGCCGACTTTCGTATATCCCCCATACTCCTGCGAATGTGCCCTGACATACTCCATCGCCTCTATCGCATCGGTCTTCGGGACTTCCTTGTCTCCTTTCGGCAACCGGTAGAACAGGACACACGCCGTTACTCCTCTCGCACTGATCCACTTGCCAAGCTCCATGCCCTCCTTGTCTTTCGCCAAGTATGTGTATCCGCCACCCGGACATATCACTATCGCCTTTTCTGCCTTTCCCGTCTCCGACGGATAGACAAGCAGCTCCGCTCCACTCTTCAAGTTGACGTGTACCGGACGCGCTCCCTTGATGATGCTCGCCAGCTCCGACGCCCAGAAACTTCCGAGTTTCGCCGCTCCATTCTTGTTCGGATGTAGATAGAACGCTCCTGCCTTACCCCTCTCCGGAGTGAAGAGACTGGCATCAGCATCAAAGTAATCCCAATGATCCTCCCCGAGATGCACCCTCGTCACCCTGTTCTTCCTGTAGTTCGACACTACTTCACTTATGTCTCCTATATACGACTTCAGCCGACGCTGGCCCTCGACGAGATACTCCGCACTGTTATACACGTTCTGACTATACCATATCGGTGTGTTCAGCAGCACCTCCGCCAACGGATATCGGCTCAACAGGCTGTCGACTATCACGGTCAGGTTCTTCCTGAAGTCCTCGTTCGACAGCGCCGATCCATTGACGCCTCTCACCGCACTGTCGTTCGTTCCAAGCGAAATCGAGAACACGAGCGTCGCCCCCTTGTCCGCCAGAAATGCGTCCGCAGCCTTCACTGCCGACGAGAACATCTTCCCTCCTGGCTGCCAGTCTGTCGTCGTCGATCCGCTGACCGCGACATTGGCTATCTCTATCGTACCCTCGCCGAAGGTCTTGCTGAGCTCCTGCTTGACGACCGCCGGCGGCGCCTGATTCGCCCTGTCCTGCAATGTCGCCCCGGCCGTGATGCTGTTCCCTATGAAGACTATGTTCGCCACCCTCTCCGTTGCTGGCTTCTCTACTACGACGGGCTTTTTCCCTGCTGCCGACACTATAGCACTCGCCATGAGTGAGACCGCGACTATTAGGCTCTTTATTGTCATCTGGAAAGAGGTTTTTTGTTGTTAGAATTTGATTTTGACCTGCGGCTTGTACTTCTCCCGCAGCTTCTTCGCATACGCCGCCTCGGCCTTCTGCTGGAGGTCTACTATGATTGCCGACCTGCTTTCCGCTATCGTCTTCGGCGTCCCATTCTTGACCACTCCGTCCTTGACTACGTACTCGTTCTCCGAGACGACAGGCCATATCAAGTCGTCATAGTTGCCGCCCTGATAGAGCGTCTGCGCTACGACTTTGTACGCCATCTTCTCTGCCTCTGCCTTCTTGCCCTTCGCTATCGCCTTCCGGACCTTGTCGGCAATCTTCTTCGTGGCACAGAAATACAGCGTCCCCTCAAAGGTTCCACCCGTCGAGTACCTCGCAATGTTGCTGTTATACTGCTTCGCTATCTCGACCGAGTCCGGCATGACATTCCAGATGTTCTTGCTGCTGACCTCATAGACGAGCAGCCCCTCGGAATACTCCCTCTCGGTATACCTGTAGTCCTCATACTTCGACGCGAGCTGCGTCTTCTCATACTCGGCCAATATCGAGTTCCTCATCGAGTTCATGTTGTCGCCCGGCAGCTCCTGCGCATTCCACGCCTTGAGATGCTTCTCGCCAAGCTCCTTGCCCGATATGCTGACTCCATTGTACGTCGCCACTGCCGCCAGCGCCGAAAGCCGCTTCACCCTGTCCTGTTCCTTCGTCGCCTCGAGCATTATCTTGACGACGCTGTCCCGCTGAGTCCAACTGAAGTTATACTCCTTCGCGAGCTTGCTCATCCGCGTCGACTTCTCGAGGTCCCTATACATCGGGCTCTGCCTCTTCATCTGGCCAAGGACCATCTCTATGTCCTTCTCCGGCAAGACGTTGCGCTTGTCGATCAGCTGGACTATGTGCCACCCGACTCTCGTCCTGATTGGCTTGCTGTAGTCTCCCTTCACCTTCAGTGCGAATGCCGCGTCTGCATACTCCGGCAATATCTGCTGCCTCCTGATCCATGGCAGTTCTCCTCCTCGCTGTGCGGACTGCGTGTCGTCAGAGTTCTCCCTCGCTACCTCCGCGAAGTCCTTACCGCTCCTCAGTGCTGTATACAAGCTGTCGATGGCGCGCTTCGCCTGCTCTTCATCGAGAGCCGCACCCCTGCCAAATCTCTTCATGATATGTCGCGTCAAGACCTCGCCTTCCCATGCCCTACGCTCCTCGACTTTCATGAAGTGATACCCGAAACGCGTGCGGAATATCGGCGTGAGTCCCTTCTGCGTGTTATATGCGTAGTCCTCAAACTGGCTCACCATCATCAGCGCCCCGAAAAAGCCGAGGTCGCCTCCATTGGTCTTAGCACTGGGGTCCTCACTGACCTCCCTCGCGACCTTCTCAAAGTCCTCCCCTGACGACACTCTCCTTAGCGCCGCCTCCGCCTTCTTGTAGGCTGCCATGGTGTCCGCCGGCGTCGCATTTGGGCGTACACCGACGAGTATGTGCTTCGCATGTATCTCCTCGCTCATCCTCGACTGCAGTCGCTTCTTGACGATGTCAAAAGCCGTCGTGTCAACGAGATATGTGTTCTGCAGCTCGTCGACGAACTGCTTACGCTCGTCCCTGTACGCCTCCGTCGTGTCTATGCCGAGCTCCCTCGCCTCCTTGACCTTGAGCTTATACGTCAGGAAGAGATCGAGATACTCCTCCTCCGATATCGGCGTTATCGCCGTCTGGCTGTTCTGATCATACATGTGACGAAACTCCCCGTACGTCACGTCTTCCTTCCCTATGCGAAGTACTGGCTTCCCGTCCTTCTTGACATCTCCCATCGGCGCCCCTGTCGCAACGACCGTGAAAAGCAACGCCCCAAGGAACAATCGTATTCTCATTATATTTTTGATGTTGGCTTTGTTCGATATATATATCACAACAAAATTAAGCATTTTAACGCTTATGGCAAAATAATTACTCGCCCGCCCGCCCCTCCCGCCAACATCATCTCCCGCCCTGTCCTTTCACGCCCCAAAGTAAGCCTTGGGTTAGACCTGGATTAGACTTGATATGGTCCTGACGTCTCACCGACACAAAAAAAGAAGAGGAGAAAGCGCCATGCTTCCTCCCCCCCTCTTAATTCTTCGACCAATGGCCCTATCGGCGCTTCTTCGTGAATAGACCGACTACGAACAACAAGATGATCGCTCCAATGACCGCCGTCGCAAACTGTCCGAGCATCCCGCCACCGAGTCGCCCCCCGAGAAGCCAACCTCCTATCACACTACCGAGGATACCTACTATCAGATTAACTAGGAATCCCCCGCTCGTCTTCATGACAAGCCCTGCTAGCCACCCGGCCAACGCTCCGAGTAGGACTAATACTACAATAGTTACTGGATCCATGACTAAACTGTTTTAAAGTTACTCCGTAAAGATAACTAATCTTTTCTAAACAACTTCAAAAAATCTGGCGGAACTTTCGACTCAAATCGCATTAACCTTCCCGTCATGGGATGATAAAACGAGATCTCTCCCGCATGGAGGCACAACCTTCCGAGTACGTCAACCCTCGACCCGTACTTCTTGTCGCCTACCAATATATGACCCGCATACTTCATGTGGACTCTTATCTGATTCTTCCTCCCTGTCTCCAGTTCTAGCTCCAGCAACGACAGGTTGAACGTCTCATCTATGACTCTATAATGCGTGACGGCTCTCTTCCCGACTCCCGGACGGGTCACGTACATCTTTAGCGAATCCTCGTCCTCGTCTATCCACGTCGATATCGTCCCCTGCTTCCTGACAAAGTGGCCTTCCGCTACCGCTGTGTACTTCCTGCTGACTACAGCATCGTCCCAATTCTCCCTCAACGCCCTCTGCACCATCTCGGACTTTGCAAATACTAGCAGCCCAGACGTCTGCCTGTCTATCCTGTGGACTATGAATATCTTGTCGCTCTTCTTGTAAAACTTTAGGTATGCCGACAGGTAGGCATACGCCGTATGCTCCTTCTCTGTCTCTGTCGCTATGGTCAGCAGCCCCGCCGCCTTATCTACTACTATCAGCCAGTCGTCCTCATATATGATTTTTAGGCTCTTCGGCATCTCGAACTGACGCTCCGGCTTCGGATATATCGTGACGGACTGTCCCGCAAGTATCACCTCGTCCAACCGCTTCACCGGCTTCTGGCTCACTCGCACTACACCCCACGACAGCATCTGACGCAACGACGTCCGACTCTTTCCCGCCATAACTTTCGACAGGAACTCCTCGACCGTGCAATTGGTCTTCACGGCATACGTCGTCGCCTTCTTCTTTTCTCTGTATGCGTTACTCATCTCTTCGTCCTCTTGTTCCCCGATATACGCAAAAGACTTTCAAATGGTTACATGTAGCCCACTTCTCCCCATAACTGAAAGGCGGGTGGCACGCATCCGCACCACCCGCCTTTATCCTGTTCTATGTTCCCTCTACTTCTTTACTATTCTCCAGGTCTTGACGCCCTCAAGACTCGTCGCCTTCAAGATGTAAATCCCTGGCTGCAAGGTCTTTGTGTCTACCTGCACTTCGTCTTCGCCCGTCGTGACGAATCGCGTCGCAGCTACTGTCCTGCCGCCCGCATCGACCACAGCCACGCTGACCGGCATCCTGACTCCGTCAAACGCGAGCGTCGCACTGCTCCTGACAACATTGCTCCTGAGCACTACCCAGTCGCCCACCGTCTCATGTATCTCTGCTATCCGTGTCGCCTGCTGAGATACGACTTCATTATACTTCGCAGCAACCAATCCAGCACTCATCGCACTCTCATAGATTGCAAACTCGTCGATAGTTCCCGTCAACGGCGTGTTGTAGTTGACTGTGCAGTTGCCTATCGTCGTCTCCTCTGTCTGCGATATGTCGCCCGTGTTATCGGTTGCCGAGACGACAAGCACTCCATCGACATACATCAAAAGCTTCTTCGCCGAGACGTCACGAACGCAGACGATGTTATGCCACTCTCCATCGAAAATCTTTGAAGTTGACGTATACGCTACCTGACTCTTCGTCACGTCGTCGTCAACTGCAAATGTGAAGTTTGTCTTCTTATACTCGATGCCGACCCACTTGCCGGTCGCTCCTGTACTGCTGTTATTCGTCGTGCTGCCCGAATGGAAGATGTAAGCACCATTGTCTGTCTGAGCCATCGACGAGTTTATCCAGAAGGAAATAGTGAAACTCTTCTTGCCAAGACTCAATGCGTCATAATGAGTCTGAGAAACTCGTTCTGTCGACGGTACCCCGCTGAAACTGATTGCATTGCCTACAATGCCCGGCACGTACGTCGGTGACAACTCGCCAGCTGCCTCGGCAGCCTCGCCCGTAGCATCGTTGACGAGGTTGTCCTCGAAACTGAACTTAGCTATGAGCTCGAGCTCTCCACTGAGCACCTCAATGACACCCTCGACCGAAGTTGACTCATATCCCTCGACTGGGACGGTTGTCAACGTGAACGGATACTTGCCAACTGCAGTAGGTGCTCCCGAGATGGTAACCTTTCCATCTGCATAGTCGACTGTAACTCCTTCTGGGAGGCCCTCTGATGTGACGCCAGAAACGTTAGCCGTGTTCAGAGTGATAGTGGCAATTGCCTTGTTGACAATTACGTACTGGCTAAGATCTCCTGAAGATGCGACAAGGGTGAGCGTCGTCTTCGGCAGGGTGACTGTAATCTTGCCCTTTGACACGACAGCCTCGGCCCCCTCAATTGGCGACGGCGTCAACGTGTATTCGTATGTGCCGAGGGCTGCAGGTGCCCCCGAGATGGTCATGACTCCTTCTGCAACGACAGCAGAGACTCCCTCAGGAAGACCATCGACTGTCACGTCTGTAGCCTTGTCAAGCGTCATGACAATCGGCTTCAGCTCGGCACCAAACAAGATATCCTGATTGAGACTACCCGAATTAGATGCGGCTATGAGTGTAGCCTGCGGCGTCACTCCTGTTACCTTAAGCGTGACGAAAGGTCCATATCCTGTCGACGTCTTCACCCTCACCTTGAATGTATAGTTGCCCGACTTCAACAGTCGCCCATTGAACGTGACAAGACCATCCTTGAACTCATACTCGAGTCCTTCCGGCAGGTCTACGACGTCTGCCTCGTCTCCTCCGACTAGCTTGACGACGACTGGCTCGATCGCGTCACCCACCTCGACTGTCTGGTCGGCAGTCAGGCGAGTCACGATAGCAGCGGCAGGTACGCCAAGCCGGTCCGGAAGATAGTAGCCGATGTGTGGCGGCTGATTATACGCCGTCTGCTCCCAGACCATGCCCATCCTGTATGTGTGGTCATGAGGAAGGGTGACCACCCTGTAGTCTGACGGTATGGTCGTCGTGTAGATGACGAGCTCCATGTTGTCTGGCGCTATACTGTCGTGGAGGACAATCTCCTCTCTCCAGTCACCAAGAATGTCTCCCATAAACGTTGGAGTACTCTTCGTCGTGTTGCACGTCATGCCGTTGAGTGTTGCAAGTGTGCTATATGCCTTCGACGAGTCGTAATACTTCTTAATCTGTACCTGCTGGCTCTGCTGCTCCCAGTTGCGATTCGCTCCGTCGAGGAGCTCCTCTTGAGGATCGCCATCCCAGTAGATACGAAAGTTCGTTGAGCCAGTGTTTGTCGTTATCTGCTCGCCTGTGACACAACTACGTGTCACCTTGTCGGAGCCTGAATAGAAATATGCGCCATAGTGAGATGCGCTAAGCTGAGCAGCTATTCCACGGCCATTGTCCTGATCTGCCGGACCTCCCTTCAGGAGAATCTCTCCCGTCGCCGCATCGTGCACGTCCCAGCAACCATGAGTAGCATTGAATTTCTCCTCGTGAACCTCGAAGACCTCAAGACCCGGACGAGTCGGATCAAGATCTGCCACGTGCATAGCGTCTCCATGACCATAGCCGGTCGAATAGAGCACCTTGCCGTCGTCGTCAAGCGCCGCAGCGCCCCACAATATCTCGTCATATCCGTCTCCATCAACGTCCGCTACCGACATGTTGTGGTTGCCGTTTCCATAGAGGTTTCCTGCTCCTGCATTGTTCTTTCCCTGATACGTGTCAGCCTTTGTCACGCCACTCGTGCAAGGCTTGCCAGCGTATGTTGTCTCTGTGCCGTCTGGCCCGACGACCTTGAACGAATTGGCAAGAGACTCCGACTTGTGTAGCCAGACTGTCTTGATCTCATGACCGTCGAACTGCGCCGCCCAGACGTATGCCTGTGTATAATAGCCGCGACTATTGATTAGACACGGGCGCAGTTCCCCATTGACTCCTTTTAGATATGCAACCGCTGCCAGATAGCGTTCGGAACGGTTTCCATAGGAATCACCAAAACTCGCTATGCTCCTCGCCGGCTGGTAGTTGACAGTGTGCATCGCTGCACCCGTCTCGCCATTGAAGACTGTGTAATACTCTGGCCCACTGACGATGAACCCTGTCTTGCTACCGTTCTTGGTTATGTAGAGCTTCGTATTGTCTGCATTCTTTATTTCCTCGTCGGTTGCCGCCTCAGTGACGTATTTGCCCAAGCCGTCTATTGAGCCAGGGGCCGTCTTGCATGCCACCTCTGCCTTGCCGTCTCCGTCAAGGTCATAGACGAGGAACTGCGTGTAGTGAGCGCCCGAGCGAATGTTGCGCCCGAGGTTGATGCGCCACTTCCTCTCTCCGCTCAGCGTATAGCAGTCGATGATGGTATTGCCAGTGTATGCCCTACTGACAGTTCCTATCGGCTTATACTTCGTTTCCGGCGGATACTGGCTGTTGTCCTTCGAGTCGTTTGGATCCCATTTGAGGATGATCTCATACTGTCCGTCTCCATCAACGTCACCCACGCTGGCATCGTTGGGACGATACCAATAGGAGCCCGGGTAATCTGTCTCCGGGTGTGTCCCAGCCGCTGGCACGTCGAGCTTGATGCGCTTCGCCTGACTGCCCCACAACTCTTCTAGCATCGTTGTCTCTACCTCCTCGCCCTCCGCATTGAACGTCTTGAGTGTGTAGACCGACGTCGCCGTTCCCGCCGCATCGACATAGTTTGTCTTGCTTGTCAAATGTCCATCAGTGTTGACGAGCTCGCCATCGCGATAAATGTCAAACGAGACAGCACCATCGTCCGTCCCCAATAGTCGCCACGAGAGAAAGACCCCACTGCTAGTCTTGACTCCGACGAGCCCCCTGTCGAGCTTCTCGTAGGCAAAATCCTGTGCTGCGGCACTACCGTAGATGCCGAGACTTAATGTGACTGCTACGACAGCCCTTTGCATTCTATTCATATTTGTCGTTATAAATGCGTTGATAAGTATTTCAAAGATAAGAAAAAAAGTAAAGCAACGAAAGAGAATGCAAAAAAACGAAACAATTTCTTAATGGCTTTCTTCTTATCCACTACGTCCTGCCTATGAAAAACCCCAAGCCTCAGGCTCGGGGTCATCCGCTCAAATGTTCACTCTAGCAGCCGTTGCGCATTATCCGCCAACTGCTGATAGGGCATGGCGCCGACATGTCTCTCGATGTTTCCCTGCATGTCGACGAAAAAGAGCGTCGGGATTGACATGACGCGTGCCGCAGCAGCCAACTCCTGATTCTTGTCCACATCGACTTTGAGGACCTTGACTCGCCCTTCATACTCCTCGGCAAGGCGATGTAGCAACGGCGACAAGGACTGACATGGCCCACACCACGTAGCATAGAAGTCGATGATGACTGGGATACGGCCCGTGTAATCGTAACCGCGGAGATACTGTAGGTAATCTTTGATGTTTTCCATACTCTATTGTTTATCTGTCGTTGTTAGTTTCATGATTTTGGGCGGACAAGCCTGCGTGCACTTGCCACACTTGATGCAGTCTGGATCGAGAAAGCCCTCAACCGCACCACGCGAGTCGTATGGCGTCAACTGCATCGGACAGACTCGCGCACAGCTCATGCACTTCATCTGGCAAGTAGCCGCCACATGTACTGCCGGAAATGATGCCGGTAGCGACACCCGTCTCGGAGTGAGCCAACGAGAGAGCGTTCCTATCGGACAAAAGCTACACCACGTGCGCGGAGCAAAGACGAAGGAGAGCACGACGCCTACTACTGTCGTCACGACTATGACGCTCCAAAACACCCGACCGACATCCGACCAGCTCTCCGCATAGCTCAACTGCACTCCGAACATGGAGAAAATGAACACTACCATGAAGACCCTAAATCCTCGTGTGCGAACAAACTTCGGAATGGGCCTGTGTGGCGAATAACGTGATAGCAGTCTGTCGTACATGTTGCCCCGTGGACAGAAATGCCCGCACCAATACCGCCCACGCCTTACTGCTAGCACGAGCGGCCCCACCATGCAGACAAGGGCTACCAACCCTACTACCGGGAAAAACCAGCCTAACACTATGTAGAGAAAGAGCACCCAGTAGAACGACGTCCCACGAGTCTCAAAATGACGATGAAAGCGTTTTGTCTTTACCATAAATCGTATGTCTTTTATCTTTTGACTCCGCAAAATTAGCGCCCCGATAATAGATAGACGAACGATTTTATTTATGTTTGCATTGAATATATCTATCATATCGTCATGACTCTACAACAACTGAAATATGTCATTGCCATTGACAGGTACCGTAACTTCGCCAAGGCCGCTGAGGCATGCGAGGTGTCCCAGCCTACTCTGAGCGCTATGCTTTCAAAACTCGAGGAGGAACTCGACGTGAAGATCTTCGAACGCAACAACAAGAACGTCGTGCCTACTCGCAGTGGCGAACGTATCATCCGTCAAGCTGAAAAGGCTGTCAACGAGGCCGAGCGTATTGAGTGGATCGTGAGCGAGGACAAGGGTAACGTTGTCGGCGAACTGGCCCTCTCTGTCGGACCGACCATTGCTCCTTACTTATTGCCGAAGTTCATCAAGCTCTACACGCAAGAGTTCCCTCAGGTAAGGCTCTCCATCGCAGAAATGAAAGCCGACGCCATGATTGGCGAACTGCGAACAGGACGAATTGACGCCGGCATTGCCCTCAGCGGCAACAGCCGACAAGGTATTGTCGAAATCCCTCTCTACACTGAGCGCTTCGTCGTATACCTTTCGAAAGAATGTGTTCAGAAGCAGGAGGTCTTCAACCCCGACAACCTGGAACACGAGAAAATGTGGGTCATGAAAGAAGCTCAATGTCTCCGAGAGAGTGCTTTCAGCTTCTGCAAGGCTAAGGCCAGAGGACGTCATACTTACGAGGCCGGTAGCATCGAGACTCTGATTAGGATTGTCGACGAGAACGGCGGCTTCACTATTATCCCTGAAATGCATCTCCCGTTCTTGACTGAGTCACAGAGGCAAAACGTCCGGGAGATTGAAGGCAACCATCTGTCTCAGCGACGTGTGTCCCTATACATTCGCGAGGACTACATCCGCCAGTCTATGCTGAACACTGTCACAGACACTCTTTTGCACTTCATGCCACGGCGTATGATGGAGGAACGGATTGCGAAATACGGGATTAAGCTATAAGGCTACTCCCTATACTCTATTCTTTCTCTTCTCCATCTTTCTCTATCTTCGTCCTGCCATATAAAAAAGCGAAAGTCTTCCGACCCCGCTTTTCTTTATTTCTGTCTCGCCCACTCCCTGCCCCTCCTCCCTCCTTCTGCTAAACAGACAAATAAGGAATGGCTGCCACCCCTACGGGCGACAGCCATCCTTCTTCCAATTAAAACCAAGCCTACAAAAACTTCACCGTTGCGCGACGATTCTTGGCGCGACCTTCTGCGGTGTTGTTGTCAGCAATCGGATCCTTCGGACCTTTGCTCTCGCACGCAATGTTCTCGACAGGCGCTCCTTGCTTCACCATGTAATCGCGAAGAGCCTCGGCACGCTTCAGACCATACTTCATGTTGGTCTCCAAGGCACCCCTGCTGTCAGTGAACCCTGTGACGACCACCTTGAGAGTCTTGTCCGCTATCATCGCCTTGCAGATCGCCTGAATAGCTGCATCGGTCTCTGCATCGAGCGTGATGTTGGCACCAGCACTACCGAAGTAGACCGTAGCATTGATTTTCTTGATGAGATCCTCTGCCTCTTTCTTGGCGCGCTCTGCCTCTGCCTTAGCAGCTGCTGCAGCCTTCTCGGCAGCTAGCCTCTCTGCCTCAGCTTTCTCTGCCGCTGCCTTGGCTGCTGCTGCCTGCTCCGCCGCTAGCCTCTCTGCTGCTGCCTTCTCGGCTGCCGCTTTCTCGGCTGCTGCCTTCTCTGCCGCAAGTCTCTCGGCCTCTGCCTTTGCCGCAGCTGCCGCCTTCTCTGCTGCTAGTCGCTCTGCATCCTTGTCGACGGCTGGCGCCGGTGCTGGCTTCGGCTCGACTTTCTTCTCGCGCTTGCCCCATCCCATGTCGACGGCGACCTTCAGTCCCAGTCGCATCACATGAGCCTTGTCCGTCGCACGAGAGTCAAACGTTCCGGCATAGTCTACTCGCTTCGCATCGTTAGCGTTGATAGCCACTATCGGTGCTGTCTTAGCCTCGTCAACTATGTTCGTGAAGCCATAGCCGAAATAGAGTCCCATGTACAATCCGTAACGCTCATTGAGCGCCCGACGTACTCCGGCATCAAGAATCAGGCTGCTGCCTACCGACGTCTTGTTCTCAACCTTGGCGTCATAGACGTCATCGAAGGTGGTGAATCCATGCTCCGGCATGTCACTCAACACATACGATCCGAGGGCTGGGAACGTGCCAGACAACGTGTAGCTGCCTTCCTTTGCCTTGTACTTACCGCCGACATGCATGTCCAGCGAGAGTCCTACTCCACCAACGAAGTTCCACGACTCGTTGATGGGCTTACGGTAAATGCACTCGACTGGTATGCTCAGCAGACCCATGCTCTGACGCTCCTTCCAACTGTTGAAGTTCGTCATCAGGTTGTAGGGGACATTCCGGTTGTCCAGATGTACCAGCCCATTCGTCGTCTCCCTGTGGTTGTAGAGCGCCGATGCGTGAACCAGCGAGTACTGCAGACCTACTCCCAATCCTACACTCTCCGTAAAGAAGTGTCCATAGAACAACCCGGCCTCAAAGCCGCCTCCAGCACTGCGCTCGCCTCCTGCTGCATCATAGATCAACGTCCCTAATCCGCCGCCAAGATCTACTCCCACGTAGTTGATGTCATCGCCCTGCTGTGCACTGACCGTTGTGGTCAGTGCTGCAGCAGCGAGGATGGCAATTATATGCTTACCTTTCATAATGCGTATTCCTTAAAGTATTCAACAAGTCTACTTCCTTATCACCTTGACGACGACGCCATCGACACTTACCATGTAGCCTCCTATCGGATAGCCACTCATGTCAACTGTCGTGCGGTTCCCTACGAACGTCAGCTTCACTACGTCACTGCCAGTCATGCTGACGATGCGCAAACTGTGCTCGGTCTTCTCTGAGCCCTCGACAGTTACCTCCGCAACACTCTGGACTGGGTTTGGTGTGACTCGTACCTGCGCAACCGACTTCTTCGCCCCATAGAGCGTCTTCATGTCGGTCTGCGGACAGGTGTAGGTAGCTACACCATTCATCTTTGTGCTAATGAAGTACTCGCCTGTCAACCCGCCTACTTGACGATAGTAATAGCCTGTCGCACCACTGATGGCCTGCCATGCTGCAGTGCTGTTCTCACGATGATACCACTGTACATCGCTCAGGCATTCGCATGTGTTCACTACCGCTATGACGTTGTCGAAGAGAGGCATTGTATACGTCTCCGGCAAGTTCACGTGGAATGATACTGTCATCGGGTCACTCTCGAGTAACGCATAATGACTGTTGCGGAAGGTGACCTTCATGCTGTAGTCGCCCGTCGGGAGGTCGGCAGGTATGTCAAGGTTGATTGTCCCCTCGACGCCTGCTGTCTCGAGATTTGTCCAGTCTACGTCCGTAAACCTTTCATCCTCGAACTCTACCTTGTACTGGTCTGGATCTCCGCTTCCAAGATAATACTGCAAGCTGTATGTGCTACCGTTGCAATATCCGTAGAGGTTGATCTCGAATCCATTACGCATCTCAGTGTTCGCTCCACTAGCCTGATGGGCTGTGTTCAAGACTATCGGCTCTGCTATGTAGCCGTCCGTAGTGTAGACTACGGTCTCGCTACCGAAGCGGTAGTTGCCTACCAACTCCTCCGGACCAACAAGCGCGTAGGTCAGTGTGATGACCTTGCCACCACCAACGGTGATGTCGTCATACGACGCCGTCGCGCTGAACGTCAACTCGTCAGATCCCTGCAGATTGACCAACGTACCCTGCTTGATGACCTCGGCCTCTGTCGTGTTATCAAACAGCTTCGCTGTCACTACCTCTACACCGCTCACTGTCAATACGGCTCTCTCGATGACGAACTCTGCCGTCTCAATAGTCTCCGTGTAGTTCGCGGTCTCTCCTATGATAGCCTTGACTACGTACTCGCCTGCATTCGTCGGCACGGTCTCGGTGAACTCCTCGCTGTCCTTACGTGCATACAAGTAAGTTACCTTGCCCCCCTCATCGCTGCTCGATACGCTCGGCTTGCTCGGCTCCGAACCGTATGTCCAGCCTGCGAGGATTACTACCGGCTTAGCCTTTGCAATGGTGAACTCAGACGTGATCTCGATCTCTGCGAAATTAGCTGTCTCACCTATGATGGCCTTCACTACGTAGTCGCCTGCCTCTGTCGGCACCTTGTCGCTGAAGTCGTCGCTGCCCTTTCGTGCATACACGTAGGTGACTTTGCCATCCTCGGTGTTGCCCGTCACTGTAGGAGTCTTAGACGGCTCTCCATACGTCCAGCCTTCGAGGCTTACGGTTGCTGCCGTAATCGTCGTCTTCGCGATGGTGAACTCAGACGTTGCCTCGCCTGCCTCGTAGTTTGCGGTCTCGGCAATGATTGCCTTCACTACATACTCGCCTGCATTCGTCGGTACTGTCTCGCTGAACTCCTCGCTGCCCTTCGGTGCATACATGTAAGTTACTGCGCCATTGCCGCCGTTGCCCGTGACAACTGGTGTCTTCGGCGTCTCGCCATACATCCAGCCCTCGAGGCTTACGGTCGCTGCCGTGAGACCAGACTTTCCTATCGTGAACTCTGTCGTAGCCTCGCCCGCGCCATAGTTAGCGCTCTCTGCTACAATCGCCTTCACTACATACTCGCCTGCCTCCGTCGGCACGGTCTCGCTGAACTTGTCGCTGCCCTTCGGTGCATACAGATAAGTCACGTCGCCTTCGCCCTCGTTGCCCGTTACGACTGGAGCCTTCGGCGTCTCGCCATACTTCCAACCCTCAAGGCTTACTGTCAATGTCTTGATGTCTGCCTTGCTGATAGTGAACTCTGCCGTCGTCTCGCCTACTGCGTACTCGTCGGTCTGGCCTATCAAAACCTTCACTACGTAGTCGCCAGCTTCCGTCGGTACCTCGTCGGTGAAGTCGTCGCTGCCCTTACGTGCGTAGACGTAGGTCACCTCGCCGTCGCCATCGTTACCGGTCACGGTCGGCTTCTTCGGCGTCTCGCCATACCTCCAACCCTCGATGGTTACGGTAGGCGTGATAGCGATCCTGTCAGCCGCAAAGTTGGCAACGATGCTCGTGTCGCTCTTCACGACAACTACCAATGTGCCATCTGCTGTCACCTCAGCACCGTTGCTCCAGCTCTCGAGGTGATGCTCCGCTGCTGCCGTCGCCTTTATCGTCACCTCTGTGCCGTAAAGTACGGTGTACGTGCCGTCTGCATTAGCTGTGATACCCTCGACTTCTACTGCACCCATCTCACTCGAGTTGCTCTCGACGGTGAGTGTGCGAGGCGTGAGCTTCCATTGTGCATAGAGCCTCAAGTTGCCTACTACCTCATACGAAGCACCTACCTCGTATGCTGTGCCTGTACCATCTGCCTCGGTGTTCCATCCTACAAACACGCTACCCTCTGGTGCGGTGAACGCATTCGCAAGGATCGTAGCTGCGGCATTCTTCTCGTACGGGTTGTTCTCGTCGAGTGTCGAACCTTCGCCACCATTTGCAAGATAGTACACGCTGTAGCCTGCGGTTATCCACAACTCCTGACCTCTCCTGACGATCGTTGCGCCAGATTCTGCATCATTCTCGCAAACGAACTGAGCTGCTGTATTGGCGTCTACAAACTCACTCTCCAAGGTCAACTGGCCTTCACGAGACTGCGTATTGTCGCCAAAATTGTTCAGGTTTACAGAGATCT
This sequence comes from Bacteroidales bacterium, assembly GCA_017417385.1. Classification (GTDB taxonomy): domain Bacteria; phylum Bacteroidota; class Bacteroidia; order Bacteroidales; family Marinilabiliaceae; genus W3P20-009. The sequence continues at coordinate 11,409 of JAFPZF010000079.1, read as the reverse complement.
TAGCTCCTGTCAATGGACCTACGATAGACAATGGATTCTCTACTCGTATGCCTCGGCCTGTCTTCTCTACGACATTGTCACAGATCATCGGACTGCCTGCAAGGTTCAGTGCTACACCATGGAAATGTATACCGCTGACACCATAGTTATACATAACTTTTGCATGGTCCTTTACTGTGAGTGTGCCATCTTCCTGCATTGCACCACCCCAGCCATCTGCTCTGTTATAGATAACCTGTGAATTACCTGCCAACGTTACATTACCATTTGCCGTCAGAATCATACCACCACCCATGCCAGTGTGGTAGTTGCCAATGACGGTGCCACCAGTCATATTCAGAGTACCTGCAACATGCAAACCGGCTGTCTTACCGCCTGCTATGTAGCCACCCTTTACTTTCACTACGCCTGTTCCTTCGACAGGCTTCGTCTCCGTACCGGTCTTAGATACTGCTGTTGCCTTATAGCCGTTAAGTGTAATGTAGTGCTCTGCATCGCCGCTGTCGTCGACATTCAAAGTAGTGCCAGCCGGCACACTTATGACACTGCCTGTTCCGGTATTCAGGACACCATGTCCGTTCAAATCGAACGTGAGTGTACCACTCGGAACTTCGATCGTGCCAGTCGTCTCTACATCCTTGAGAAGCGTCAGCGTGCTGCCGTCTACCCATGCGGAGATTGCCTCACCCAGCGTCTCATACTCTGTCGTCACACCATCGGCAGTGATCATCGCCTCCGGAGCTGTTACCAACTTCAACTGTCCCTCGGCTGTCTTCCTGACGGTGTAGTTATCGTCGTCGCTGACGAATTTATCTACGACATTCAGGTCTGTGTTAGTACTGTTCGTAAAGACTCTTGCATCACCAACTAGAGTAATTCCGATTGGCGTCTCGTTGGTGAGCTCGCCATCAATGGTGACAAATGTAGACGCATCTTGGACGGTGAGATTCCTTTCGACATCTCCACTGTAGTTCCCTGCTATATAAGGATTTCCACTCAGCAACAGCTCGGTGCCAATTTCATCAAAGCCTTGTTTTATAACAACTGCACCGTAATCAGACGCTGGTCCTTTATTTCCAGTAATTCGTCCGCCTGTAATTACGTATGTACTATAACCAGCACCATAAATTGCTGCACCACCATCAGTAGAAGTTGCAATGTTTCCTGTAATGGTACCACCATGGAATTCCAGATAACCATTATCTGTAATGATACCAGAACCCCATCTTGAAATGTTGTCTTTGATAGTACCATCGTTCACTACAATTCGGCCATAGCAATCACTTCCATCTCCAATACCAGCTCCAAGTCCGCCACCAGAGTTGGGACAGTAGCATCCGCAGACTGTACCTCCATCCATTGTAAACAAGCCCTGCTTAGAGACATCTGTCCTGCTCAGACCATCTACATATACACCACCACCATTTGTGTAAGCGCCACTAAGACCTCCACCAAAGATGGTTCCGCTCTTGAGGGTGAAATGACCTGTGCTTGCTACAAACACGTTTGCACCACACATGTAATTACTATTACCCTCAGACTTCGTTCCGTTTCCGGCACTGGTAATGTAGCCGCCTTCGAATGAACACTCTGTCTCTGTATCACTCAGTGTAGCTGCTGCATTCTCTGTTGCACTTAGCGTGTAATAGTGCTTCGTCTTTTCGGTGGAATTATCTTGTAAGGTAAGATCTCCTCTGACGACAAACAGAGAACCAGTAGTCGCTGTCAGCTTAAGCGAATGATTGTTCAGCTCAAACGTCTTTGTCGTCCCCGAAGCAATCGTGAGCGCGCTTTCTGTCTCTACATCCTTCAGTAGCGTCAGCGTGCTGCCATCTACCCATGCAGCAACTGCTGCAGCAAGAGTTGAGTACTCGGTGGTTGTGCCATCAGCCGTTACGGTTGCAACAGGCGGAACACCCAACTTCAACTGTCCTTCCGCAGTCTTCCTAACGAGATATGTCTTGTCCTCGCTGAAGAACTTCGATAGGTCGTTGAGTTCAACATTCTCACTGTTGGTGAATACGCCTGGAGTACGCATTGTTACGCCGATATTGACGTCAGCGCCAAGACTCTCAGAAACAGAGATTACGCGATCTTCCAAAATATAAAGATTACATGGAGTGTCATCTGTTTCAGAAACAGCATTGTCTTTGATAACAAGATCTCCACCAATGGTAACCTTACCACCATTAAAACCAGCATTGCGTACACCACCACCTTTATTGTTGATGACACTTCCGCCAGTAATTGTAACTGTACAATTCCCTTCACAAGATACTACGCCCCAGATTCCAGAAGCTGTGTTTTCGGTAATTGTACCACCAGTCATAATAAAATCGCCAGAACCATTCGAATGTTGTGAGCGAACAGCTGCTCCATAAGAACCATAGCAATGCTTGATTAAGCCGCCGGCCATTATGAATTTTGAATTAGGCTCTACTTTCACACCGCCTGCGCCATTGCTGGTTTGTCCAGCAAGAATAGTAGCACCATCATTGAGGGTAAACGTACCTCCTCCTACACATACAGAGCCGCCATCTACTATAGCAATGCACGACTCTTCTCTGACATAGTTTCCTACAAGAGTACCGCCATTCATAGTGAATGTACCGAGAGTGTATACTGCACCACCTTCACGCCAAACGGTACCACCACTAGCAGTATACCTATAACCTATACCACCGGTAATGTAACCACCTGTGAATGAATATGGATGACTTGCATCTTGAGTATCTGTTACAGAACCCGGGCCCGAACTTATTGCAGCGCTATAGTAATGAGTGCTTCTATTCGGGTTGCTATCCTTCATTACCAGATTACTGCTTGCGCCAACATAGATTACGCAGTTACTACCAGTCATCTTGAGGCCATAACCGTTCAAGTCGAGCGTGCAGTTTCCTGTTGGAGTTGAAATCGCGCTCGCTGTCTCTACATCCTTCAAGAGCGTCAGCGTGCTGCCTTCCACCCATACCGCTAAGGCCTCTTCCAAGGTCGCATACTTTGTGGTCACACCACCACTTGTCGTAACCTTCGCGACTGCATAAGATAGCTTTAGCTCATTGTCTGTCGTTATCCCAAGAACAAACTCGTCAAATCGCGACTCATCTACATGGAAATAGTTGAAGTAATTCCCACCGTTAGTCGTAGTGAAGCCTTGATTATGTATAATTCCCTGATACGGACCATTCGAATAAATACCGATGTCAGCTCCTTCGGTCATATTATCAAGATAGATAATCTTGCCCTTCTCGGCATCTATCGAAAGGTTCGATATGCGATTTGAACCCTGAGTGTTATCCTTGATTACTGTTTTTCCTGCAATGGTGAATTTGCCTGTCATGTTGGCCTCTACAGCACCATACCTGTCGGATGCATAGTTGTTCTTGATAACTACGCCATTGAAAGTAATGTTGCATCCAGCATACATAGCACCTCCCATCTTTGCCTTATTATACATGAGGCATGTCCCGCCGTTCAGTGTTACGGTTGCTGTTGTATTTCCTGCTCCATCAATTGCTCCAGATGTGTCATCGGCTTTATTACCAAGAACGGTACCACCATTCATCGTAAGCCTACCAGCACTGTTCATCTGTATGGCACCACCACTATATGCACTGCCTCCTGTGATGTAGCCTCCGGCAAACTCGTAAGTCCCCGATTCATCATTGACCCCTGTAGCCAACCCGTCTGTCACTTCAAAGTAGTGTTTCTTCGTGGGATTGCTGTCGTCGATAGTCAAGTCGCCATTATTTTGGATGGCAAAGATTCTTGCTGAACCAGTCTGCTTAATACCACAACCATTCAAGTCAAGCGTCTTCGTACCACTTACACTGATTGTCGACGTTATCTGTCCATCTTTGAGAAGCTTCAGCGTGCTGCCGTCTACCCATGCTGCAAGAGCTTCGCTAAATTCGCTATAAGGAGTTGTTGTCGTTCCATCGGACACACTGGCAACAGCATCACCATCATGCGTGTGCGGATCATCTTCCGCCCACGCTCTCGTTGCTCCTAACCCACACAGTAGAAGAGCAACAAGTATCGTTAATAAATTTTTATACATAAAGTGTGTGTTGTTAGTTAATAATCGTGTGCACGTTGCACACATACACATACTGACGACGCGTCCTCTTGCCGAGGACTCACCGTCAGGGCGGTATACTCCCAAACAACGTCAACCTGCCTACGCCCTTGCCGGGCATAGGAATACCTGAAGACCTAAATCCGTCTAAACGATTATAGCGTCCGACTCTGTCTAACTCCGAGCAAACATCATAGGGGGGGGGGTAATGTATTGATAGTTAGCTTGTTATATGTTCGCCACTGCAATTTTTCCTCCATGGCTCCTGTATTCAATTCAGTCGATTATACGAGCCATTTGTATTATGGTTGTAAATTTTAACGTATTTTTTTTGAGGAAACCTCAAAAATTTCACCTCCCCACCCTCCGCCTCCTCCGATACCCCACTCGCCTCACACCCCTTCCGTCCACCTTGCCCGTCGGGATTTGCACCTTTTCGATTAAGCGAATGCAGAACGAGCTTGCTCGTTCTGCCGAGCGTGAGAAAAGTCAGCGAAGCTAATGCGCTTTTCTTCCATTAAACATGAGAATGTCAGCGAAGCTAATGCGTTTCTGCTCATTCCCGATTACACGGATGTGTGTCCGGGGAAACGTTGTCGCCCTGAACTTTTCGATTAAGCGAGTGCAATGGAACTTGTTCCAATTGCCGAGCGTGAGAAAAGTCAGCGAAGCTAAAGGGCAAAAGAGTCCAAGCCCAGGGCAGCGCCCTGGGTAAATGATGCTACGGTATCCCCCGCCCTGAAAGGGCAAAATAGTCCAAGCCCAGGGCAGCGCCCTGGGTAAATGATGCTACGGTATCCCCCGCCCCGAACTTTTCGATTAAGCGAGAGAAATGGAGCTTGCTCCAATTTACGAGCGTGAGAAAAGTCAGCGAAGCTAAAGGGCAAAACAGTCCAAGCCCAGGGCAGCGCCCTGGGTAAAACAAGAAACAGATTGTACACGGACCTTGATAATCTTGTATTTCGACGTTATTCCATCCATGCAAAAACGTGATTTCTTTGTGACGGCATTCTAACAGGCGTTGAGTGCCATCTGAACAGACGGTCACATCGCCCGGAAAGCCTCTAAAAACGGCATTCCCGGGCGTTTTCTGTATGCCCCGACATGATTCCATGAAGCACTATCGCCAGCCCATTCCAACCACCATTTTTGCATCTGTTTCACCACCCTTTGTCACCCCAAAATACGGAATGGATATACAAATGGATATACAAAACTCGGGGCGTGGAATGGTGATGCAGTAGGGGATAAAGCAGCCACATGAGCGTTCGAAATAGAGATTCTTCCGATAATAGCCGCCAAACGTTTAGGGGTGCTTCCATGAAGTTTTGAACACAACAAAGTGTGTTTCAATAACATAACCCTATCCTAAGAGAAATCTACCATTCCTCCCTTGTACTATTTGCCATGGTATTATTTCCCTATTATCCTGCCTTGGAGTTCCACTATCTGCTCCAGCAGCTTCATTTTGTCTTCCCTCAGACTCGCAATCTCCTTTTTCAGCCAATCTATCTTGGAGAGTAGGTCGCTCGAACAATCTTTACCAAATTTCTCGCCCTTCTTCTATGCGTCTCCCTTGCCGGTGAAAGGGATGCTCATCGTATTTCCCTTCCTGCTCACTATCGGCCCGTGCGCCTGCTCATACCTCCTGATGTTCTCCTGCAACGCGTTGAGTAGATTCAACGTGTTCTCCGGCGTCATGATTATCCTGCTCATCACGGTCGGCGAGTTCAACCCCGGCACGTTCCTGATGAAGTCTACGACAAACTCGCTCTGCGAATGAGAGATTAGCGCCATGTTGGAGTATATTCCCTGTGCCACGTCCTGTGGCAAGTTGATATTAATCTTCTTCTCGTTCTGCTCTTCCATTTCTATTCTTTTTTCCTACTCTTCAAAGTTAACCCTTTTTCCCGGCTTCTACCAGTATAACCTTCTTTTCATGACAAAAAAAAGTCTGCACCGGACCTGTTCGGCTCGGCGCAGACTTTCTTAATCGACTTTCCTATTTCTTTACTCCTACGGTCTTCGACTCGTTCACTCCGTTTCCACTTATGTGAACTATGTACAGGCCCTGACGCGTTACCGCCTTCCTGACCTCCTTGTCGACTTGACCATACTGCGCATCTATCTTCGCTACCTTGACACCAGCAAGATTGTAGACCTCACACTCGACTTCTGTGTCTGCCGAGAGAGTCCTGACTGCCGTCGGCGTTGCCAAGATCTTGATCGTGCCTGTCTTCGTGAAGAGCTCGCTCGTGTCCCATTCCAATCCCTCTGGGAGTTCTGGCAAGTTGACCTTCACTTTATCGCTGATGCTCAGCGAACCGTTGACAACCCACAACTTTATAGCATCTCCAGCTTTGGGATTGTACGAACTGCCCATCGTGACGTCGATTGTCGTGTTTGCATCAAGCATCATAGATCCACTGCTCGTGATGAAGCTCCTCGAGGCGTCTGTGTTCCTGCTATTCCTAATGTTGAAGGACAGAGTTCCGCCAAAGGAATTTACCTGAGAGAACTTCAACGCGCCTGCCAATGCCGTCGAAGTCCCCTTTCCTGGCATCAACGTTCCGCCATTCTGTACGTACACTACACGGCACTCTGCATTGCCCATCAGTGTCGAGCCCTCTCCAGTTACCCTTATAGTGCTCATTGTCATCACCTTTGTCGCGTCGCTCTGCTCTAAGTTCAAGATGCCTCCACGCACGTAGATGTCTCCAGAGATGTTGCTCTCCTGCTCTGTCGACAGGGTCAGCATCCCTGCTCCCTGTTTCTCAAACTTTGCTCCGCTTGCAAATGTACCTGTGAACTTGGTGTTCGTCCCGAGATAACCTATGCTCCATAGATTAGACCCTGCCAAAGTTCCTGATCCTGTCAGTGCTCCGACCTTCATCGTGCCACTCCACTTCATATAGCTGTCATCCTGGTTCGAAATCCAGCCATTCAGCGCATTGAGTGTCGCATTCTCGAGATTACACAACTTCCCAAGACCTATTGACTCTCCAGTGTTGATTGTCACTCTTCCCGTGTACTTACTCCAGTTGCCTGTCATCGCTGTTCGTGGTCCCTGTGGCTGTATCGTCAAGTTGCCCTCGCCCTTCACCGAGTCGGTATACTCGCATCGCGAGTCTACATACCATGTGCCCGTCTTGCCTGCCGGCACGACATACTTGGTCTTGCTGTTCGAGTACGAATAGACGTTGTTCGCGTCCTTCAACGTGCCTCCTTCAAAGACTACGACCTCCGGTGTGCTCTGGGTACTATTATACTCGCCCGCCTGAACTGTGCCGCTCACGATGTGGAGCTCCCCGTAGTTCGGTGCATCGGCAAGCCTCAGCGTGCCACTCCCAGTCTTGTAATATGACGCCATGCTCCTGATACCCTCTGTCAAGAGAAGTGTGCCGTTGACTACCAGTTTCGACCCGTCCTTCGCGACAGAGATGACTTGGCTGCAGTTCACTTCGTTCTGCGTCTGCAGGTCGCCACCATTGACGAGTATCAAACCTTCCATCGTCCCAAGTGAACCAGCGTTCTCGCCGTCCCTGTATGCGAGGCTATAGGCTAACAACGTGCCGCCATTGATTTCCGTGCCGCCGGTATACGTGTTCTTCGCGTTCATCCGGAGAAGTCCGGCTCCTCTCTTCTCGACGGATGCCTCTCCTCCGATGCTTCCTGCGCCCTCGATGTCGTATGTCTTTGTCTCGAAGTCAAAGATTACTCTCGACGGGAACAGCTCACCAGTGAGTGCCACCTTGACTGTCTCTGCCGCATCGGTGAACTTGACGACGTCACCCGGGACAAAGTAGGTCTTCTCGCCTGTCTCCTCGATTACGAAGTTGAGGTTTGCCTCCTGATTTGCGGTCTCCCAGATGTTGCTCTCGTCACCGACCCAGAGGATCGTCATCGGCTTCCTGAGCGACTGCGCGACGACATACAGCTTGCCCGTCTCGCTATCATACTCGAGTGTGTACCCGAAGAGTGAGTTGCTCTGCACCTCGATGTCGCTGATGTTGCACTTCACTTCCTTCTTGACTATGCCTATCTCGTGCCTGCCCGCAGGAAGCTGCTTCTCGCTATTCGTGATGTTCAGGTAGATGACGGGCTTTGTATACTTCAGCCCTGTCCCCTTGTCGGTCACTGTGTGTCCCTGAAGGTACCCGACCTCTATGTAGTCACTGTTCTCCCCGCCGTCAATGTCGATCTCTACTCGGCCACCAAAGTCGAGTATGAGGGTGTCTGCTACTGTCATCGTGCCGTATGTGCCTTCGCCTCCCGGCTTCAGGCTCGCATCATACCCGACTGTTACATCCTTGCCGAAATTGACGTTCCCTGCAATGCTGCCAAACTTGTTGATCCATACATTGCTGTTCAAGAGGTCTCCGTTGTGCGTGACTTCGCCTGCCCAGATGTTCGTCTCGCCCGTATGGCTGAGCTTTATGCCCTCACCTATATTGAGCTTTCCGTCTCCCTGCTTGACGAACCTCATATCACCCGTAAACTCTCCCTCGCCTGTCAGCGTGGTCGTATACGTCGTGGTCGTGATGTTGTCGTTGTTGTCATGTCCCTGTACCCATGTCGGAGTATTGATGGTCAACATGTATGGCGATACCGTCCCGTTGACTGCCACGCTCTTGTTGTCGGTCTCATGGATGAGCAGGTGCTCACCGTCGTTTGCACTGCTTATGGCGCTCTCCACAACTGTCCTGCCTGTCAATGTCAGTGGTGGCGGTGGCACCGTGATCCCCTCTTTCTGCCCGAGGAAGTAGCTCGTATGAGGTGGCTGGTTGTAGCCGCACATCTGCCATACCATCGCATTGCGGTACTGATGGTCGTGCCACAACGAATACACTCTCCATGGCGTCGGCGCCGTCGTCGTGTAGATCCTGATGTTATGATCTGCGGTCTTCATTATGACTTCCTCGCGCCAGTCGCCGAAGATGTCGCCCTGTACGCACGGAGTCTTCTTGGTCCAGTTGTTTGTCATGCTCCCCGTCAGCGTCTCTATCACACCGACCTTATACTTCAAGATGGCACCATTGCCGTCATGCTCTGCCATACCGTCCATAGTCTCCTCACAAAGGTCACCATCCCAGTATATTCTGAAGTTATCCGCTATGCCATTCTTTGTCCCGCCAGACAGCGGACCTCTCTTGACTGCGCCTATGAGGCTCGGGTCCCTGGTCGAAACACACTGGGCTCCGTAATAATCGTCAGTGAAGTTTCCTGCCATGCTACGGCCATCATCCTTGCCTGCAGTATACCTGTAGTATATCTTGCTCGTCGTTGCGTCGCGCAGGTTGTTGCCCGGATGATCCTCAAGACATGTGAAAATCTCCTGCCCGTGTGTGAACGGATCTAAATCGCTACAATGCTGTGCGTCACCATGACCGAGCCCTGTCGTCGAGAGGCCATTGCCGTTGTCGTCGATGACCATCGAGCCGAAGCAGATCTCGTCCCTGCCGTCCCAGTCGACGTCCGCTACCATATAGTTGTGGAAACCATTGCCATACCACTCGCCTCCTTTATTATCGCTCGTTCAACGCCACCTCTCGCTGAGCTTGTGCGTCGTCCTGTCGACGTCCAACGCTACCATCTTGTGGCGCGTGTAGATGCCGCGCGCAAGGAAGATGCTCGCATGCTTGCCGTCGAGAAATGGCGCTCCAAAGAAGTGCTTCGTCGAACGGTGTCCATAACCATCACCCCATGCCTTCTCCAACGCAGCGTCTCCCGTGCCTTCTCCTTCTTCGAGCCTGCGCAGCGGATAGTCCATCTGGTCATACACCTCCCCGGTCTCTCCATTGAGATACAGCAGGAACTCCGCTCCGTCATGCACAAACCACTGTCCCTTGTCGCCATCCGTGTTCCACCTGTAGTTCTTCGTCGGGTCGCCTATGACGATCGTCTCTCCTTTCGCCGTGTGGATCTTCGTGCCGTCGGCTGCTCGCATGACGACCTCGGCATTGCCGTCCTCGTCCCAGTCAAACGCTACTATGTTCTGCTCGTTGTTCTGGAAGTCCGCCATGTTTGGACCAAGATCTATCCACCAGAGCTTCGTGCCGTCGAGCTTGTAGATCTCCATGATGGCGTATTCCCCCTCGTAGCCATCTCTGTTGTAGAACTGGCTCGCATCGCTCTGGTTGTCGAACTTCAAGAGGATCTCCAGCTCCCCGTCTCCGTCGACGTCCGCAAGGCATGCGTCGTTCGGGATATACGTGCTCTTCAAGTCGCCATGATTCATCTTGACGTCGAGCCAACTGTTCTTCCAAACAGATGCCGGCTTGGATTCCTCCACCTCCTCGACTCCCTTGACGACGGCCTTCACCGTGTACGTGTCCGTCTCCGAGCCTCCTGCTACGACATAGTTCGAGACGCTCAACGGCTTCTCGTTCACCTTCACGCCATTCCTGTAGAGGTTGTACTCTACGTCGTAGTACTCTTCCGCCGGTATTCTCCAGCTACAATAAACGCCCTCGGTAGTCTTCACCGCTATCAGTCCCCTATCGAGAACGTCGGTCTTGCGCTGCCCAAACGTCGCAACGCTCATCAGTGACATCATACCAAAAGCAAAAATAGAAAGTAATCTATGCTTCATTGCTTTGTATTAGTTTCTGTTTCTTTCGTTTAAGCTTCGCACCAGCCCTTCGGCCTTTCGCTTGCTTTTTATTTATCTTTGGGATTTCTCCCTCCCCCCCAGGTTCGCCACTTCCTACAGTCACACTGCACAACAAAATTAAAAAAAATCTCTTCAGACACACAAACGCAATCGGTTTTTAACATTTCGGACTCCCATTTCCCTTCTTCACCTCCTTCTTCACCTACCCCTGACTCATCCTTTCCTCTCTTCTCCACGCTTTGTCTCGCCCTTTTCTGACTCCTCTCTTTCTTTCTCCTCTCCACCTCCCGACCTGCTATCCTTTCCCCATATTTCTCTCTCATCGACCTGCCCTAATGCTAGACCTCTGCAAAGATACTTCTACCTCCTCACGCCTCTCCTCTTTGCTTTCACATCTCCTATTACCCTCTCTCCTCCGTTCCTTTCTTGCTCTTGGGTTAGACTTGTATTAGAGCAGTCTCGTCTTATGTTAACTATTCCCCAAGACCACACACAATCGGGTAGGAGCATAGGGATTAACTCCCTATGCGACCTCCCACACCACCGTACGTGCCGGTCGGCATACGGCGGTTCCGCGCTTTGACACCTCCGAGGGCGTGCATCTTGTTGTCTTCCGTCATCAACTGTCAAACATCACTCTTGTCTATCCTTTGATTCCGTCATACTTTCGACAAGTAGCCTCCATACGGAGCAACTGATTCATAGACTGTTGTAACTT
>JAFPZF010000078.1 GCA_017417385.1 Bacteroidales bacterium | reverse complement strand
GGAATTGGAAGAGGGGCGTATTTGGACGTTTAATGAAGTAGAGGTGAGTTCGGCGACGCTGTACGTGCCTGCGGAGGCAGTGGAGGAGTATAAGAAGGCTCCGGTATGGAATAGATTCGGGACGATAGTAGGACTTATAGCGAAGGGAGACGGATGGATGATAGACGGGGAGGGAGTGTTGACAGTCTGGAAGAATTTTGAGGGCGAATGGGCGAGCCTCTATCCTTGGTACGATTACTGTAGTTCAGTCAAGAGAATTGTGGTCAAGGAAGGAGTGACGAAGGTAGGGAAACAGGAGTTCTACGCATGCAGCAGTGTGACGGACGTCGAGATTGCGAGCAGCGTCGAGAGCATAGGAGAGGCGGCGTTCTATTATTGCATGAGTTTGAAGAGCGTGACGATACCTGAGGGAGTGACGAGCATAGGAGGAGGAGTCTTCGAAGGTTGCAGCGGATTGGAGAGCGTGACGAGTTTGTCGACGACGCCAGTGAGCCTGGAGCCGGGGAGTCTGGGGATAGAGGACAAGAGCAAGGTGACGCTGTATGTGCCGACAGGGGCAGTAGAGGAGTATAAGAAGGCAGAGGAATGGAAAGACTTCGGGAAGACGGTAGGATTTATAGGAAAGGGAGACGGATGGATGATAGACGGGGAGGGAGAGTTGACAGTCTGGAAAGATTTTGAATGCGACTGGTCGAGCCAGTATCCGTGGGATGCGTACAGGACAAGCATAAAGGAGCTGAAGATAACGGAGGACGTAAGGGTCATAGGGAAGCAGGCATTCGCGGGTTGCACTAGTTTGGAGAGCGTGAGGATACCGGAGGGAGTGACGAGTATAGGGGATATGGCGTTCAACTCGTGCAAGAAGCTGACAGGGGAGCTGTGGATCCCGAGCAGCGTCACGAGCATAGGAAGGCAGGCATTCTTTGACTGCATCAAAGTGGAGAGCATAGGGGTCAGCGAGTGGAACGAGAAGTATGACAGCAGGGAGGACTGCAACGCCATCATAGAGACGGCGACGAACAAGCTCATCCGGGGATGCGACAACACGACGATCCCGAGCAGCATAAAGGTCATAGGGGAAGGAGCGTTCTCGAACTGCAGGGGGCTGAAGAGCGTAGAGATACCAGAGAGCGTCACGAGCATAGAATGGTTTTCATTCATGGGATGCGGCAATCTAAAGGATATGATAGTATGGCCGACGACGCCAGTGGAAATAACAGAGAATGTATTTTTTGGAGATGGGGTTAGCGGAAAAACGCTGTACGTCCCGCAGGGAGCGATAGAGGCGTATAAGTCGGCGGCGGTCTGGAAGGACTTCAAGAAGATAGTAGGCGTCGTGAAGGTGCGGTTTGAAGATTGGAACGGAACGGAGATAAAGACGGAGACGGTAGAGTATGGCGGGAGTGCTACGGCACCGGAGGTACCGATGAGGCCTGAGGTCGAAGAAGGGATGATGGAGTGTACAGGATGGGACAAGGAGTTCGCGAACGTGACGGAGGACATGACGGTCACGATGACGTACAAGGTGAAGACGTTCTCGGTAAGGTTTGAGGACTGGGACGGGACGGAGTTGAAGTCGGAGACAGTAGAGTATGGTCAGGGGGCGACAGCGCCGGAGGAGCCGAAGAGGGAAGGATATGATTTCACGGGATGGGATGCGGAGTATGCGAACGTGACGGAGGACTTGACGGTGAAGGCGACGTATAGCGTGAAGACCTTCACGGTGAAGTTCGAAGACTGGGACGGCACGGAGTTGAAGTCGGAGACAGTAGCGTATGGACAGGGGGCGACAGCGCCGGAGGAGCCAAAGAGGGAAGGATATGATTTCACGGGATGGGACACGGAGTTCGCTAACGTGACGGAGGACGTGACGGTGAAGGCGACGTATGCGGAGAAAGTAGTGACGGCAGTGAGGAAGATGGAGATGGAAGTCGGGGGACCGTGGTATGACCTGCTGGGGAGGAAGTATGACAGCAAGCCGAGCAAGGCGGGCGTCTATTTCCACAATGGGAAGAAGGTGATAGTGAAGTAAGGTTAGGAATTTCCAAGTAGAAAGAATGGGGTGCCGGTGACGGTGCCCCATTTTTTCTTGGGAATTAGGAATGAGGAATTATCGGAGGAAACTCTATACCTAGGGCGCTGCCCTAGGCTGGGACTATTTTGCCCCTTCAGGGCGACGTTGGTAAACGCCTGTCACCCAGGGCGTTGACTTCGTCGACCTTTCTCTCGCTCGGCAGAGTGAACAAGTTCCCTCTGCACTCGCTTAATCGAAAGGTTGCCCTGGGCTTGGACTATTTTGCCCCTTCGGGGCGGAAGTTAGTAATCATCAAGGGCGTCGGAGTCGTCGGAAGGGTCGGGGCATGCGGGATTTTTAGGCCTCACACAGAGGGCACAGAGACACAGAGTTTTTAGAACACAGAGGCGAGCTGGCGCTCGCAGGGAGGACACAGAGTGGCGGGGAAGAGAGGGCGACGGGAGATTTTTTATGCCTCACACAGAGGACACAGAGGGCACGGAGGGGGCGCCTAAAGGCGAGGGGAGGGCACGCAACAGAAAACTACCCCAGAAACTGCAGAAACTACCCCAAAACTACCCAGAAAATTATAGACTTAATCAAAAACGATCCAGAAATCACCAAAGAAGAACTGGCCGAGAAGTGTGAAATATCTTCTAACGGAGTCAGATGGCAACTCAAAAAGCTTAAAAGACAAGGCGTCATTCGTCGCGTAGGCCCTAACAAGGGAGGGTATAGGGAAGTAGTCAAGGAGGAGTGAGGAGGATAACTTGTGATGTGTGTGTCAGCATACATGACAGAGTACTAAATGCGTTGGGACTCGGGATAACGATAGGACCCTGCACGGTCTGAGTGGAGGGAGAGAAAAAGTTTGGGTCTCTCGTATATTTCCACTAAATTTGGTACTTGATAAAGGAGAGCGACAACATTGAGACGGGGAGAGAGACAGGGCATGACGCAGTGGGGCAGTTTCCTATTTCTGGGGGCTGTCCTTGTAGTTATTGGAGGGATAGCTGGAGTGTTTGGAGGGGACTATGAGATAGGGGGAGTGACGGTGCACATACCGGACCTGGCGACGATAGCGGAGAGGGACACGACGGCGGGTGAGAGCATATCCGTCGAGGAGCAGATGAGAAGGGCGGAGGAGGCGACGCGGCTACGGGCGGCGGAGATGGAGGACTCCATCCGTCAGGTATATGACGCGCATGCGAAGACGATGACGGAGAACATCTCGGCGGGGAAGTCGGCGATGCACAAAGTCGATAGCATAAGATTTAGCGCGAGCGACTCGGCAAGACTATACAGACATTTCTTCACGACATCTGATGTAGCGATATCGTATCCGGGGAATGACCCGTCGTATCTCTTCCCGGCGCTCAGGGCGATGCGTGGGGCGACGGACCACGTCGTCAGCGTCTTCCACTATGGGGACTCGCAGATAGAGGCGGACCGCATCACGCACCTGCTGCGCGACAGCCTGCAGGCGATGTTTGGCGGAAGCGGGCCTGGGGTGCTACCGCTATGGCAGCCGATACCGACACGGTCTGTCAAGCAGAGCCTATCAGACAGCGTCTCGACGTTCTTTGCGGGCGGCATCATGGGCAGCAGGGGTAAGGTGAACAGATATGGGGCTAGGCAGATAGCGTCGCACCTCGCGGGGCAGGAAGTCACGATGAACATAACGTCGAACGACAACAAGAGCTACAGCCACGTCAGAGTGTATGCCGGGAAAGTCGGGGAACTCACAGTGACAGTCAACAAGGAGACCAAAGTCGTCAAGAAGGCGAAGGAGGGCGTCGAATATCTCGACTGGACATTCAAGGCACGGAAGGAGATAGAGATAGACCTCGGGGGGACGGCCGAGATATACGGCGTCGAGGTCGATGGAGGGAAGGGTGTCTCAGTGACGAACGTCCCGCTAAGAGGGTCGGACGGGCTGTACTTCTCGAGATGTGACGAGAAGACGCTGAGCCAGATGCTGAGGAGCCTGAACACGCGGCTCATACTACTCGAGTTCGGAGGCAATGCGCTGCCAGTCCTGACAGACTCGGCGGGAGTCAGGAAGTATGCGGATGGATTCGGGAGGCAGATAGCGCTACTCCAGCGCCTATGTCCCGAGGCGTCGATGATAATGATCGGACCGGCGGACATGTCGGTCAAAGTCGGGACCAAGATGCAGACGCACGAGCTGCTGCCGTACCTGACGAAGGAGCTACGGCGGACGTCGATGGAGCACGGGATAGCATATTGGGACATGTATACCGTCATGGGGGGATGGAACTCGATGCCGGCGTGGGTAGAACATAAGCCAGCGTGGGCGGCGCCGGACTATATCCACTTCACCATCAGGGGGGCTCACAGGATAGCGACCATCCTCTGGCGGAACATACTAATGACGTACAACTATATGGAACTCAGGGAGAGACTCGGAGGCGACGAGGGGGAGGCGTCTGAGCAATGAGGCGGAGACTTGCGAGGATAGCCATAGTGATACTCAGCATAATATGCGTCGGGGCCGTGAGGGCGCAGGTGCCGCCGTTTGCGATGGTCGATTCCGTCATGCAGAAGGACGTCATCCCGCAGTGTGCGAGGCTGGACAGCAACTTCCTACGATTCCCGGCGGGGCTGACGCCCGAGTTCGTCAGACTCATAGACAAACTCGACTCAGTTGTCCTCTTCGGCAGGGGGAGGGTCAGCATACTACACATCGGGGGCTCGCACGTCCAGGCAGACATGTACACCGAGGTGTTCAGGAAGAACATAGACTCGCTCAACTACGGACTACGGCCGGCGAGAGGATACCTATTCCCGTATGCCGTCGCCAAGACCAACAATCCACTAGGTTACAAGACGACGTACAGGGGCAAGTGGGACAAGGCTCGGAATGCACGGCGGCAGTTCAAGCCGGCGCTGGGGATGGGAGGCATAGCCATCTACACGCACGACCCGACGGCGTGGGTCAGCATCGACATGGAGAGGGAGCAGAGGGGGCGGTGGTATGCCAACTCGCTGCTGCTGCTGGGGCGGTCTCACGGGTCGCTGCTGCCAGTCCTGACAGCCATAGACGGGCGGGACACCCTCGTCTATCCGTCACGAGACTCCCTCGGGTATCGGTTCAACACGGCGGGACTGTTCAGTCAGTTCAGGATCGGCATACGTCCCGACTCGTCGTTCTCGACAAACTTCCTAAAGAGAGACACCCTCGTCATCACCGGCATAGTCCCCGAGAACAATGACGACGGCATAGTATATCACACCATAGGCGTCAACGGGGCATCCGTCCCGTCGTATCTCGGCTGTCGGCTCTTCGAGCGGGAGCTGAAGGCCATAACGCCCGACCTCGTCATACTGGCGATAGGCATCAACGACGCGACCGACAAGGACTTCAACCCCGAGGTCTTCAAGAGCAACTACAACACTCTGCTGGCGTCGATGAGGAGAGTGAGCCCCAACTGTGCGTTCATCTTCATCACGAATAACGACAGCTACAGGAAGGCTGGTCGGCGGAGGCGAGTACACAACAAGAACGGAGCGGTAGCACAGGCGGCGTTCTACGACCTGGCGAAGACGTGGGGCGGGGCAGTCTGGGACCTCTATGAAGTCATGGGTGGAGACCAGTCGATAGACACGTGGCAGAAGGCAGGACTTGCGCAGAGGGACAGGGTGCACTTCTCTCGTGAAGGCTATCAGATCGTCGGGACGCTGTTCTATCAGGCGTTCTTAAACTTCTATCTCGAGCAGGACTATGTGGGAGACGATAAGTAACCTGTTCAGTCGTGCGCTGTCGTTTGACAAAGACTACCCGCTGCTGTTCACGCAGGTAGATTTCTGGTTATTCTTTGCGTTCGTACTGTTCGGGCTAGCGATATTCGGGAGGAGCCGCATCGTCCAGAGGAATGCGTTCCTCTTTGCGTCGAGCGTCTTCTTCTACTATAAGACATCTGGGGCGTTCACGTGCCTGCTGATAGTGACGACGGCGCTCTCGTATCTCGTCGGGCGGCGAGTCGGCAGTTGCAAGAAGGAGGGTTGGCGTCGAGTGTGGCTGTGCATAGGCATCGTTATCAACCTGCTGGTGCTCGGGTATTACAAGTATGCGTACCTCACGTGCGACATGCTGAGCGACCTCTTTGGCATCGAGATAACAGTCACTGACATCGTCGCGCGTGCGGGCAACAGCCTCTTCAACGGCAACTATTTCTCGACCGACTACATATTCCTGCCCGTCGGCATCTCGTTCTACACATTCCAGTGCATCAGTTACCAGATGGACATCTTCAGGCGGAGGATAGAGCCACTACGGAGCGTGATAGACTACGGGTTCTACGTCAGCTTCTTCCCGCAGCTCGTCGCCGGACCGATAGTGAGGGCCAACGAGTTCGTCGGGCAGCTACACAAGCCGTATTTTCTGTCGAAGAAGTGGTTCGGGATAGCAGTATTCTGGATACTCAATGGCCTGGCAAAGAAGATCATACTCTCCGACTACCTGGCGGTCAACTTCGTCGATAGAGTCTTTGCGAACCCCACCATGTTTGGGGGCTTCGAGAACGTCATGGCTCTCTTCGTGTACTCACTCCAGATATATGCCGACTTCTCGGGGTATACCGACATCGCGATAGGCGTCGCGCTGATGATGGGATTCAGACTGCCGACCAACTTCCGGTCGCCGTATAAGGCGCGGAACTGCAGCGAGTTCTGGAAGCGGTGGCACATATCACTCTCCAAGTGGCTGCAGGACTACCTGTATATCTCGATGGGCGGCAACAGAGAGGCGTCGACAGCGACGTTCGTCGTCATACTGACCATCACCGTGATAGGGACCGTCTTATCTGGGAGCATCTGGGTAGCCGTCATAGCCATGATCGTCGTGGCGGCGTGCGGAATAGCCATGGTCCTACGGCCCGACAAGCGGAAGGGGCTGACGAGCAACATAAACAGGATGAACACCATGCTGCTGGGAGGCTTGTGGCATGGGGCGAGCTGGAACTTCATGATATGGGGAGGACTGAATGGCATCGGGATGCTCATCTACCGGTCGTGGCACACCTTCTCAGTGCACCTGCGGACAGTGGTGACCGTAACCTTATCGGGGGCGCTTGTCGCACTGGCCGTATATACCACGTGGGAGTATGCGCTGCTGAACATAGCGGCGTTCTGGATTGGGGCGATAGCCGTCACGTCGGCGCTCAGGAGCCTGTATAACGTCGCGGGATTCAGGGCGACTCTGCCGTGGCTAGACAGGTCGAACGCCATAGTCAACACCTTCATCTTCGTCAGTTTCACTCGACTATTCTTCCGGTCGGGGTCGAATCTTGACCCTGCGGAGGCCAACCAGGTAGCATTCGAGACAGCGTCTCAGATGGTGACGCAGATCGGGACGACGTGGAATCTGGGGCAGATACCTACCATCGTCAGCGAGTATTGGCAGATCTTCGTGCTGTTTGCCGTCGGGATGGTGATCCACTGGTTGTCTGAGGACATCAAGCGGCGGTATCGGATATGCTTTGCGCGGATGCATCCTGCGTTGCTGTGCATCGTCGCGATGGTTGCCGTGCTAGTCATATATCAGTTTGCGACCGCAGACCTGCAGAAGTTCGTATACTTCCAGTTCTAGGGAGGGAAGGGGAAGAAGAGATACGGGACGTCAAATTGTGCGGGCAGGCGTTGCACAAAAGAATATTTTCCCTAAATTTACTCACGTAACACCAAAACAATTGCGCTATGTTCACAAGAGTTACAGCATTTCTGACGCTGATAGCGACGATATTACTGCTTGCCGGGGGCAGCGTAGATAGCTATGGGCAGAAAAAGAAAAAAGACTTCAAGTACAAGTCGACGAACAACAAGAAAGCCTTCAACGACTACAATCAGGGAAAGACACTATTTATGGAGGGGCGGCATGAGGCGGCGCTCGACATGTTCAAGTCGGCGCTGGACAAAGACCCCGAGTATCTCGATGCGCTGTATGGGTGTGCGGAGGTGTATAGAGAGCTGAAGCAGCCTGGAAACCAGTTCAACATGATAGCGAAGGCCGTCGGGATAGACTCGACATACTACGTCTCGTCATATCATGCGGCGGCGGTTGCGCTGTGCCAGAAGGAGCGTTTCAGGGAGGCTCTGGAGTGGTTTGACAAGTTCGACAGATTCTCGAAGGGAAAGAAGTTGCAGATAACAGAGAAGGGCAACTGGCGTGCAATGGCGAGGGCGAAGGTCGAGCTGATGGAGCATCCCGTCCCGTTCAATCCCGAGTATCCGTCGGACCAGATAAGAGACATGGACTATGAGACCTACTGGCCGTCGCTGACGCTAGACGAGAGGGAGCTCGTCGTCACGACTCGCCTGCCGCGGGACACCGTCGCATATCACAAGGACCCGACCATGATAGCGAGGATCAACAACAACGAGACGCAGGAGGACTTTTACGTCATGAGGAGGATGGAGGACGATGCGCCGTGGACAGCGCTGAACCCGATAAGGAGCCTCAACACCGACTTCAACGAGGGAGCGCAGGCGCTGTCGCCAGACGGGCGGTGGATGTTCTACACAGCGTGCGGGCTATCGGACTCGAAGGGGTCTTGCGACATATACTTCTCACAGCGGACAGAGAAAGGGTGGACCAAGGGCATCAACATCGGAACGCCGGTGAACTCGAGGGACTGGGAGAGCCAGCCGTGCTTCAGTGCGGACGGCAAGACATTGTTCTTCGTCAGGGGGTCGTCGAAGTCGCAGTATAGGAATGGCGACATATACTATGCGCAGGTTGTCGGCGTCAACGCCAACGGCATACCGACGTTCAGTGCGCCAGTAAAGATGAGCGGGAACATCAACACTCCGGGAGACGAGAGCCATCCGTTCATACATCATGACGGGAAGACCCTCTACTTCTCATCCGACACGTGGCCGGGAGTAGGCGGTAAGGACATCTTCATCAGCAGGCTGCAGGATGACGGGACGTGGAGCAGGGCCAAGAACATCGGGTACCCCATCAACACCGTCGGGGACGACGAGGGCCTCGTAGTCACGGCGAACGGCACGACAGGATATTACAACTCGACGAGGGACATCAACGGGCGCATCAAGAGAGAGGTCAAGAAGTTCGAGCTATACAAAGAGATAAGGCCTGCGGCAGTCCCGTTCGTCAGGGGCATGATATACGACTGCAAGACCAAGAAGACACTACCGAACGACGTCCTGATAGCGCTCGACAAGATGCCAGACGGGAAGAACATCGTCACGTCGAGGGCGATGCCAGACGGGACGTTCATGTCGGCGTTGCCGGAGATAGCAGACTACCTCCTCTCGATACGTTCGAAGGGGTATTTCTTCAGGTCGCACAGATTCTCGGTGGCGGACGTCGAGAAGCTACATGGTCCGATAGAGCTCAAG
This sequence comes from Bacteroidales bacterium, assembly GCA_017417385.1. Classification (GTDB taxonomy): domain Bacteria; phylum Bacteroidota; class Bacteroidia; order Bacteroidales; family Marinilabiliaceae; genus W3P20-009. Next base: position 1,523 of record JAFPZF010000078.1, on the reverse strand, counting down.
CAGGACGAGGTGTGCCTGAACAAGCTCGTGCCTGGGGAGAAGATAGCGCTGAGGAACATATATTTCGACACCGACAAGTGGGACATCAAGCCGGAGAGCCAGGTCGAGCTTGCGGTCGTCATCCAGACCATGAAGGAGAATCCGGACATAAGAGTCGAGATCAGCGGGCACACCGACAGCAGGGCGTCCGTCAAGCACAACCAGGTCCTCTCGGAGAACAGGGCAAAGGCGACCGTCGATTACCTCGTGGCGCATGGGATAGCGAGGGAGCGCTTTGTAGCCGTCGGTTATGGGCTGACGCAGCCGTGTGCGACGAACGAGACCGAGGAGGGGCGGGCGTTGAACAGGCGTATTGAGGCGAAGATAATAAAGTAGGGGGAGAGGTAATTTATATAAATTGCTTTTTCTGCGTTGCACTTCGGATGTTGAAATCCTCATGTAGCTGCGCTGACCTTTCTCACGCTCGGCAAATTGCAAGCAAGCTTGCTTTGCTCTCGCTTAATCGAAAGGTTTCCTCCAGTACACTCCGGTATTCAACACCTTGTGCGCCTTGAAAAACCTAATTTCTATAAATTCCCTCAATAATATGGTGGTGGGGGCTTGCGAAGAGGGACGAGTCCCCACTTTTTTAGGAGCGTAGTCTATCGGGGGGAGTGAAAAAGGGGAGAAAAGGGGAGAAAAGAGGGTGAAATGGTAGAAAAGGGAGAGAAGGAGAAGGTTTTTAGTTTCATTTAATGATTGGAGTGGCGCGGAATGACAAAAAAGTTGTAACTTTGCACCGAATTAATTCATACTAATAGTACTATTAAAATGAAGAGGACATTTCAGCCTTCAAATCGGAAGCGCATCAACAAGCACGGTTTCCGTCAGAGAATGTCGACAGCAAACGGACGTCGCGTCCTCGCTGCTCGCCGTGCAAAGGGTAGGAAGAAGTTAACTGTCTCTGACGAGGCAAAGGGCAAGGCATACTAAGCCACCTACACACTAGACTTTTAAAGAGGTCGCTGGACAAGTCCGGCGACCTTTTGTGTTGGTACGCAATGAGCAATGAGCACTTGTCGGAAGGGTCGGAGTCGTCGGAAGGGGGGGAGAGTTTTTTAGGCCTCACACAGAGGGCACAGAGGCACAGAGAAGGGGAGAAACACAGAGGCGAGCTGGCGCTCGCGGGGAGGACACAGAGAAGGGGAAGGAGGGCACGGAGGAATCGGAAGGAGTCGGAGGGCCCGTGGATTTTTAGGTCTCACACAGAGGGCACAGAGGCACAGAGATTTTTAGGACACAGAGGCGAGCGGACGCTCGCTGGAGAGGACACAGAGAAGGGGAAGGAGGGCACGGAGGAATCGGAAGGAGTCGGAGTCCCCGTGGATTTTTAGGCCTCACACAGAGGGCACGGAGGCACAGAGGGCGGAGGAACACAGAGGCGAGCTGGCGCTAGCGGGGAGGGCACAGAGAAGGGGGAGAGGGGCGTCGGAGTCGTCAGAGTCGTCGGAATCGGCGGGGGGGGAGAGGGGTGGGAAGGGAAG
>JAFPZF010000077.1 GCA_017417385.1 Bacteroidales bacterium | reverse complement strand
TCCTTGGCATTGAAGAGATAGGGAGTATTCCATACGTTATTACGCTCCTCTATGAAGACCTCTCCATACGGCACATACTCAATGTGCTGAACTACATCACCTTCAATGTTGGTGATGAAGCTTGAGCTACCAAGATGATCGGGGTGGTAGAAATATTGGTACTGCTCGTAGCTGTCACCTTGCTGGAAGTTATCCTTCAAGCCAACAGACTTGTTGCCGCCCTGCGCCATGGCCGCCTTCAACATCGCCCCTTATGATTACGCAAGAATGCACGAGCGGCACTTTGGTTTATTTCTACCGCATGAGCAATCTTAATACCTGCCATCTCTGCGCCAAGACTAAGGCCACCAGCACCAGAGAATATGTCTATACCGTACAACACCATCCTTTAATCTATGTCCTATTCCTTAAATCCGCAATCAATTTACGGAAACTGATCAACAGCTAATTAATTAATACAAAGAAAATTGAGCATATCGCCAAGGCGCCCAAATTAGGATAAGAGCACCAAAGCCCAAACAAAGGTAACTATAAAATATCAAACTGCAACAGATTGGAGGGGATTACAAATGACGACTCAACTGAAGATAACATAAGAGGGGAAAAGGCTAATACAGGGCTAACCCAATGAGCAATTAGCAATGAGGAATGAGGAATTAGGAATGAGGAATTAGGAATGAGGAATTGGAGGGCGAGAAGGGGACGAGAAGGGGGCGGGAGGGAGGCGTTATAGGTTTGAGAGATAGGGGAAAAAGAAGAAAGGGAAGAAAGGAGAGAGTAAAACGGAGAAGAATTGCTAAATTTGCGAGCCAATAAAAAGAAACTGGAGAGATGAACAGCATAGGAAGCAAGGCTGTAAGCAGAGTGATGGCGATAATATGCCTCACGGGGTCGATGGCGGAGGGCGTCACGGCACAGACCGTCTTGACGATAGAGAAGTGTCGGGAGATGGCCATAGAGAACAACCACGAGATAAAGGCGGCGGCGAGCAAGACGGAGAGCGTCCGCAGCACACAGAAGAGCTACAGGGCGAACTACCTGCCGACGATAAGTGCGAACGTGATAGGAGCATATAGCACGATGAGCGGGGAGAAGGACGTCAACATCCCGGCGAACAACGAGATACCAGTCTTCAAACCAGATTCGAAGACCTTTCAGGCACAGGACGCAGCGACACTCGGAAAGATGATAGTCGGGGCGAAGCAGCAGGACCCGGCATCGCAGATGGCCTTTGCGCAGAACATAGCAGGATACGTATTTTTCCCGGGCCTCTCGACGACGATAGACTATGAGGTCGGTCCAGTCCTCGTAGCTGGAGTCTCACTCGAGCAACCTATATACATGGGCGGCAAGATAGCCAACGCGACGAAGCTGGCAGGCATGGGAGTCGAGATGGCAGAGAAGAACGAGGAGCTGACGAAGGCGAACATAGTAGAGCTGACAGATCAGGCGTATGCACTCGTCGTCAAGGCGAAGGAGATGAGCAAGGTGGCGGAGAAGTATAACGCAGTACTGAAAGAGCTGATGGCGAACGTCGTCAAGGCGAAGGAGAGAGGGATGAAAACGGGGAGCGACGTACTGAAGGTAAGGGTCAAGCTGAGCGAGAGCGAACTAGCGATACAGAAGGCGGAGAACGGGCTGAAACTGGCGAAGATGAACCTCTGCCACATCACGGGACAGGCACTCGACAGCGACATCGACGTAGCAGACGAGTATCCGGCGATAAGCGTCAACGAGGGATCGGTAGCGATGAGGCCGGAGAGTGCGATACTGAGCAAGAAAGTAGAGATAGCAGAGGCCAAGACGAAGATAGAGAGGAGTGCACTCCTGCCGGAAGTCGGGGCGATGCTCTCGTACAACTACGTCAACGGGCTAAAGGTCATGGACGAGAAAGTGTTCAACGACGGGAGCTTCACGGCGCTAGTAAAGATAAAGATACCGATATTCAACTGCGGCAAGAGCAGCAACAAGGTGAAGGCAGCGAAGAGCACACTGGAGGAGACGCGGCTCGAGCAGCAGAACCTCACAGAGAAGATGGAGCTGGAGCTTCAGAGAGCGAAGAACAACATGAGCGAGGCAGAGAAGGAGTCGGCAGTCGCGGAGAAGGCACTCGAAGAGGCGACAGAGAACATGAGGGCGAGCAAGAGCATGTATGACAACGGAGTGGAGACGCTGACCGACTACATGGAGGCGCAGCTACTCTGGCAACAGGCGATGGCGACGAAAGTGAACGCCGACTATCAGCTCTATCTCAGCAAGGTAGACATGAACAGAGCCGGCGGAACGCTATTGAAGTAAGGACAACAACAGACAACAAATAGACAAAAGACAGATGCCCATGGTAACGACGATGGACAGACGTGTACTCAGATTTCTGAGAGACATAGCGGCGAACAACAACAAGAGCTGGTTTGAGGCGCACAGGGACGAATATGAGGCGGCGCGGGAGGCATTCCACGCATTCGGGGAGACATTCATAGACATAGTATACAAAGAAGACCCGAAGATAGGAGAGCTAAAGGCGAAAGACTGCACATACAGAATAAACAGGGACGTCAGGTTCTCGGCAGACAAGAGCCCATACAAGCGACACTTCGGACTGTTTGCAGCGACGGGAGGACGGAAGAGCAGACTCCCGGGCTACTACCTACACATAGAGCCGGGGAACAGCCTATTCTGCTCGGGGAACTACGGACTCACGAGCGAGGAGCTAAGGCGGCTCAGGACAGAGATAGCCAACTTCCCGGAGGAGCTCGACGAGATAGTCTGTGGCGAGGAGTTTGCGAGCAACATGGTCCTCTCGGACGAGGACAAGCTAAAGACCAAGCCGAAGGGATATGAGATAGCAGAAGGATATGAGGAGTACCTCAAATATAAGACCTTGAACGCGGTGATGCGCTTCACAGACGAGGAGGTCGAGAGCGGGGACTTCATAAAGAAGCTGAAGAAAGCAGTCCGGCTGAGCCATCCGCTGAACGACTTTTACCGGAGAGCACTGGAGACAGAGGTCGAGGAGGACTACGGACTATGACAGCTACGGAGGGAGGAGCGTCGAGGCGAGGGGGAGACATGATCTGGAGCCGAGGAGACCTCGAGACGTACATAGAGGAGCATGGCATAGTGCCATTCTTCAGGTGCGGAGCGGGGTGGCGCACGATAGAGGACATGACGCCGGCTGACATCTGGTTCGTCAAGGGAGTCGAGGGGCCATGGGACTGGAAGGGACCGATAGCGATGAGCGGGAAGGCGGCATACGGCAAATTCATACTGCGGACCATGGCGGCGTTCGTCAGAAAAGACCTGTTCTGGCACCTGATGAACTACAGGCGGAGCAAGTATCAGATGACGCCAGACATGCAGGAGATACTGAGGACCATCGAGGCCAATGAGAGCCTCCTCTCGACAGAGGTACGCGACATGTGCGGGTACGGGAAAGCAGAGAGCCGAGTCGAGATGCTCTTCAGCGACAGGCCAGCCAAGAAGGGATTTGACGGGATAATAAACAAGCTACAATACGGGACATACATAGTCGTCGAAGACTTCGAGTACAAGCATGACAAGAAGGGGCGACCATACGGATGGGGAATTGCGAGATATACGACGCCGGAGATCAAGTATGCGGGGGAGATAGAAAAGCCAAGAATCAGCCCGGAAGAGTCGCTACGCTACATAGTAGAAGAAGTAGTGCGGACGACGGAGGGGGTGACGGAGGAGGAAATTAGGAGATGCCTATCCTAAAAGAATTTGACATAAAAGAATTTGAGGAGTAGACCGAATATAACTAAATTTGCGGAGTAGAAACAAAAAGATATGGCAAAAGAGTTGACTCCACGGGCGGAGAACTATTCGCAGTGGTATAATGACCTAGTAGTCAAGGCGGACCTTGCCGAGACGTCGGCGGTCAGAGGTTGTATGGTTATCAAGCCATACGGATATGCAATCTGGGAGAAGATGCAGAGAGTCCTGGACGACATGTTCAAGCAGACGGGGCATCAGAACGCATACTTCCCGTTGTTCATTCCGAAGTCGTTCTTCAGCAGGGAGGCGGACCACGTAAAGGGATTTGCTAAGGAGTGTGCCATCGTGACGCACTACAGGCTGAAGACCAACGAGGCGGGTAATGCCGTCGAGGTAGATCCGGAGGCAAAGCTCGAGGAGGAGCTGATAGTACGTCCGACGTCGGAGACAATCATCTGGAACACATATAAGAACTGGATACAGAGCTACAGAGACCTGCCGATCCTATGCAACCAGTGGGCAAACGTCGTCCGATGGGAGATGAGGACGAGGTTGTTCCTAAGGACGGCGGAGTTCCTCTGGCAGGAGGGCCACACGGCGCACGAGACGCGCGAGGAGGCCGAGAAGGAGGCAAGGACGATGCTCGGCGTATATGCAGACTTTGCGGAGAACTACATGGCAGTCCCAGTCATCAGGGGCGTGAAGACCGCGAACGAGAGATTTGCGGGAGCGCTCGACACATATACCATCGAGGCGTTGATGCAGGACGGCAAGGCCCTCCAGAGCGGCACGAGCCACTTCCTCGGACAGAACTTTGCAAAGGCGTTTGACGTCACGTTCATGGGACGAGACGGCAAGGAGGACTACGTATGGGCAACGTCATGGGGAGTCTCGACGCGACTGATGGGAGCACTCATCATGGCGCACTCGGACGACAACGGACTCGTATTGCCACCGAAGTTGGCTCCTATCCAGGTAGTCATCGTCCCAGTCTACAAGAACGATGAGGAGAGGAAGGCAGTCTGCGAGAAGGGCAGTGAGATAGCGAACAAGCTGAGGTCAAAGGGCATCTCGGTTAAGCTGGACGACAACGACAAGAAGAAGCCGGGCTGGAAGTTTGCGGAGTATGAGTTGAAGGGTGTCCCAGTGCGCATAGCCATAGGTCCGAGGGACTTGGCGTCGGGTCAGGCCGAGGTACACAGGAGGGACACGTTGGAGAAGATGCAGATGTCCATAGACGGCATCGAGGACAAGATAGGTACATTGCTGGACGAGATACAGGCAGGCATCTTCAAGAAGGCGCTGGCCTACAGGGACTCGCACATCACGAAGGTCGACAGCTACGAAGAGTTCAAGAAAGTCTTGACAGAGAAGGGCGGCTTCATCTCGGCGCACTGGGATGGGACGACAGAGACAGAGGTCAAGATCAAGGAGGAGACGAAGGCGACGATACGTTGCATCCCTATCGGGAACGAGAAGGAGGAGGGCACGTGTATCTTCAGTGGACGTCCGTCTCACGAGCGAGTATTGTTTGCGATATCATATTAAGAGAGCAAGGAGAGCGAGGCGGCGTGTTGAGAGATCGACAGTCGCCTCGTCCGTATAAGATAGGAGAAAGAGAAGATGATACCAGTAAAAGGCCTGATGACAATAGGGTTGTTGGTCGTATCGAACGTATTCATGACATTCGCATGGTATGGTCACTTACGGATAGCGAAGACAGAGTGGGGCTCGTCGCTTGGGTTAGTAGCGACGATATTTCTCAGCTGGTTCATAGCATTGTTTGAGTACTTCTGCATGATACCTGCCAACAAGATAGGATACGTCGGAAATGACGGGCCATTCAGTCTTGTACAGTTAAAGGTGATACAGGAGGTGATGTCGTTAACAATTTTTACTATCTTTACACTCGTCTTTTTCAAGACAGAGACCTTCAGGATAAATCACCTGATAGCATTCGTGTTCTTGATTTTGGCAGTATACTTCATGTTCAAGAAATAAGGAACCAGATAATTAAATCATAAATGAAGAAAGGGATAATAAGCCTTGGTGCAGTCGTGGCAATGATAGGGGCAGGCTGTGGGACGACAGAGGACAACTCTACGTACGGCTATCTGTATTGCCACATGAGCGATGAAGGCGAATGGACGGCATACGCATTGAGTCGAGACGGACTCAACTACCACGACCTACTTGACGGCAAGGAAGTGTATGACACGAAGGCGCTGAGCGGCATCGAAGGAGGAGCGAGGGATGCGTACATCTCGCGTTCGGAGGACGGTCAGAAGTACCTCATGACGACGACGGACATGTGCGTAAGGAACAGCAGGGTATGGTACAACTATGGCATGAACCTGCTACGTTCGGACGACCTCATCAACTGGAAGTCGGAGACGTTCGACTTCAGGAAGGGCGACAGCATCTTCTGTGACAAGAACACACCGGGTGTGATAGAGGACTACAGCAAGATATGCAGAGTCTGGGCCCCGCAGTTCATCTGGGATGCCGACTTCACGTGGGAGGACGGCACGAAGGGCGGCTACCTCATCTACTACTCGCTATTGCTCGACAAGGACAACGAGAACGAGTATGACAGGTGCTACTATTCGCATGCAGACAGGAGCTTCACGAAGATGACGAAGCCACAGGTATTGTTTGACTGGGGTTATGCGACGATAGATGCGGACATCAACTACGTCCCAGCGGACGGGAAGTATCACATGATGATAAAGAAGGAGGGCGGCAAGCCAGGTATCTTCACATCGACTGCGGACAAGTTGACAGGACCGTGGTCGGAGCCAGTAGATGACGACTACGTAGACTTCGAGGGGAACAAGAAGTGCGAGGGTCCGTCGGCGTTCCAGATAGAAGGCGAGGAAGGATGGCGAGTTGCATACATAGAGTACTCGTCGAAGCCGAGGCGTTACAGGATCTGCAAGGCAGACAAGAACATGAGGAACTTCACAGAGCCACAGGGCATCGTCGGAGTGAAGGCGCCGCAGCATGGGTCGTTCATGCGCTTGACGAAGGCCGAGTATGATAGGCTAGAGGCTTGGGGCAACAAGAAGTAGAGATTTAATGATAGACAAAAGAATAGAGATACATGCAGCGCCGATGCAGGGCATCACAGATGTGTACTATCGGCGTGAGCATGCAGCGGTATATGGGGGAGTAGATTTTTACTACACCCCCTTTATACGCATAGAGAGGGGTGATTTCAGGAAGCGAGACCTCAGGGAGTATCAGGAGGACGAGCTGAAGAACTGCGTAGCGCAGGTGCTGCCCGGAAGTGGCGAGGAGCTACGGAGACTCGTCGAGCCGATATGTGCGAAGGGTGACAAGAGGGTCGATGTCAACATCGGGTGCCCGTTTCCGCCGGTCATGGCACACGGGCGAGGAGCTGCGCTATTGAACAATCCGGACAAGCTGGAGGACGTCCTAAAGGCGCTGGGAGACTTGGCAGGCGAGATAGAGTTCAGCCTCAAGATGAGACTCGGGTATGCAGACGCGTATCAGTGGAGGGACGTCGTCGAGATGATAAACGGAGTCAGCCTAAGACACGTCGCCGTACATGCGCGGTATGCGAAGCAGCAGTACAAGGGCGAGTGCGACCTTGACGCCTTCGAAGCGTTTGCGGCAGAGTGCAAGCAGGAGGTCGTCTATAACGGCGACATACACACCGAGGAGGACATCGAGAAAGTACTGGCGAGAGTCCCGAGGCTAAAGGGCGTCATGATAGGCAGGGGGCTGATAGGCGACCCGCAGTTGGCGAGAGTATTGCGAGGCGAGGAGAGACTGAACGAGGCGGAGAGCTTCAGGAAGTTCCATGACGCGATAGTCAACGAGCTGAGCGGGAGATTCTCGGACGGGAAGCAGGTCGTCGGTCACATGCAGACCTACTGGGAGTACCTATTCCCGGAGGGAGACAGGAAGGCGCACAAGATGATAAAGAAGGCGCACACGCTGGACCAGTACACGGCTGGCGTGTCGATGTTGATAGCGAGTCTGTGATGAGCACATTCGAGTGTCGGAAAGGATGCGGGGCGTGCTGCATAGTCATATCAATCAGTTCGCCGATACCGGGGATGCCAAACGGCAAGCCGGCGGGAGTCCGATGCGTGAACCTCTCGGAGAATAACGAGTGCATGATATTCGGGAAACCGGAGCGTCCGCGAGTCTGCGGAGGATTCACAGCGGAGCGGATGTTCTGTGGGGACACCGACGAGGAGGCGATAGAGATATTGAGCAGTCTCGAAGAGTAAGGACAAAAAAGACAGAAAAAAACGATGAGAATAGGGTTAGCAATAGGCATAGCAGCAATGCTAGCGACAGCGGGGACCGTGAGTGCACAGGAGCGAGTCGGCACAGAGCTCAAGGGCGTCACAGTGTTCACTAATGGAGCGCAGGTGACGAGGAGTGCGAAGCTGACGCTACAGCCGGGGGAGCAGACCGTGATAGTCACAGGTCTGTCACCGCTAACCGACACCAAGACGCTGCAGGTCAAAGGAGCTGACGGCATCACTATTCTCGGGATAAACTGCCAGAAGCATAGGGCTGACAGTGCAGAGTTTGCGAAGAAGACAAAGGAGATAAACGAGAAGATAGAGGCTATCGACGCGAAGAAGAAGCGCAATGCAGTCGAGGCGGAGGTGATAGCACAGTCGGAGAAGATGCTAGACGGCAATTGCAGTGTCGATAACAGGACGTCGGTCACGCCGACAGCCGACGTCAAGGACCTGACAGGATACTATCAGACAGAGCTTCTGAAGCTGAAAGAGCGGAAATTGGCGAATCAGGAAGAGAGTGCACGGCTAGGGAAGGAGAGAGCAGAGCTCGTCAGCAAGAGAGAAAAACTAGCGAAAGACAGGAAGGAGCCTCAGACAGAGGTCGTCGTCAAGATAGATGCGCCGAGGCAGATGACGACAAAACTCGGAATAGTCTATTACGTCAGCGGAGCGGGATGGTATCCGACATACGACATACGTTCGGCAGGGATAGGCAAGCCGATACAGGTCTCATACAAAGCTAACATACATCAGAAGACCGACGAGGACTGGAGGAACATCAATGTAAGCCTCCTCAGTTCGGACCCGAGCACGGGCAGCGTAGTCCCAGTGCTAAGGACGTGGAGACTCGGGTATGGCATAAAGCCGCCGACATATAGGACAGACGGGTCGAGCTATGATGCACAGGTATATGGAAGAGTGAGCGACAGGAATGGTAGGCCGATAGAGGGGGCGACAGTGAGCGTCATCGGGAGTGGAGTACGGACGACGACAGACTCGGAGGGAAATTACAGCATACTCCTCAGCGGGGACAACAAGAGCATACGGTTTACGGCAGTCGGCTATGACAGCTATACACGGTCGGCGTCGGCGGGTAGCAGAGTCGACGTCTCGCTCAGCAAGCCGCAGCCAGTCAGGAACGAGGCAAGGCTGATGGGCAGTGCGAGAGCAAAAATGTCGAGAAGCGATGATATGGTTATTGAGAACGATGAGGTGGCAGAAATGGAGATGGAAGATGTATTTATAATCGAAGAGGAGGTGGACAAGGTCGTGTCGACAAAGGGGACGAGGACAGCTATGGGGTACCAGTTCGACATAGAGAAGCCTCTGACAATCACATCGGACGGAAAAGCCAAGACGACAGAGATAGGGCGATTCGAGCTGCCGTCGAGCTACACACTAGCAAGTGCACCTAAGGTAGACAACGACGCATTCGTCATGGCGAAGGCGACAGAATGGGATGGGCACAACATGCTCAGTGGCGAAGCGACAGTATATTTCGAGGGGTCGTATATCGGGAAGACACTGATAGACCCGAGCAAAGCGGCCGACACGCTCAGTTTCTCGCTCGGAAGGGACAAGCAGATCGTCATCAAGAGAGAGAAAGTATCGGACAACAAGAAGAAGCGCGTCATAGGGTTCACGCAGGAGAAGACCATCGAGTGGCGCACGACAGTCAGGAACACCCATAAGTATGCGACAGACATAGACTTGACAGACCAGGTGCCAGTCTCGACAGACAAAGACATAAAGGTCGAGGTCGAGGAGCTAACAGGCGGGAACCTCAATGCGCAGACGGGTATAGTTACTTGGCGGCTCAACCTGGCGGCAGGAGAGAGTCGGAGCCTGACGATGAGATATACCGTCAAATACAGCAAGAACCGTAATCTGATATTAGAGTGATGCGAAACACATTTATATTAAGCGTCTTACTGACGATAGCGTCATCAATGTGGGCTGGAGCACAGGAGAGAGTGACGAGCGAGCTGAAGGGCGTCTCAGTATTCTCGAAAGGAGCACAGGTCAACAGGAGAGCGAAAGTCACGTTGAAAGCTGGGGAGCAGACAATCATCGTCACAGGGTTGTCACCATATACAGACACGAAGACCATGCAGGTCAGTGGGACCGACGGCATCACCATACTCGGCATGAACTGCCAGAAGCACAAGGCCGACAGTGCGGCATACGAGAAGAGCAAGAAGGAGATAGAGGAGAAGATAAAGGCCGTCGACGAGCGACTCAAGACGATCAATGCGGAGGCGGAAGTCCTGACAGAGACAGAGAGCTTGCTGAAGGACAACTGCAACATCAGCAAAATGACAGCGGTGACGCCGACAATCGACGTCAGAGAGCTGACGCCGTACTATAGGGCAGAGCTCATGAAGCTGAAGGAGAGCACGTTGGCAAACAAGAGGGAGAAGGAGAAGGCAGACGAGGAGCGCAACAAGCTAGTAGATGAACTAGTAAAACTAGCAAAGAGTCGCAAGACACCGGAGACAGAAGTCGTAATAAAGATAGATGCGCCGAGGCAGATGACGACGACGCTGGGGCTGAGATATTACGTCAGCGGAGCGGGATGGTATCCGACGTACGACATACGTTCGGCAGGCATAGGTAAGCCGATACAGGTATCATATAAGGCGAACATATATCAGAAGACCGACGAGAAGTGGGAGAACACGAAAGTGACACTTTCGAGTACGGACCCCAACCTGGGCTCGATAGCGCCAGTCCTCAAGAAGTGGAATCTCGGCTATGGGCTACAGCCGCCGACGTATCCGGGGAGTGAGCTGACGTACGGGAAAGTAGCTAACACAGCATACGGGCGAATCACAGACGAGGAGGGAGAGCCAGTGCCGGGTGTCGTTGTCGAGCTGCTGAACGAAGGAATCCATGCCATATCTGACCTTGATGGCAACTACAGCATAACGCTCAAGGGAGATAGCAGAAGGCTTCAATTCAGTTTCATAGGCTATCAGACGAAAGTCCTGAGCGTCCCGTCAAGCGGGCTGCTCAACGTAACACTGGAAGAAGACGAACAAGAGCTTGCGGAATTGGTAGTAGTCGGATACGGGTATTCGAGACCAAGCAGGGCCAGTCGGCACGCAAATAAAACAGCAGCTGCAGAGGTGGCGAGTGAGGCAAAGAAGGCGAAGAGCGATAAGATAGTCAAGACAAGCGAGAAACAGACAGCTTTCGGCTACATGTTCGAGATAGAGACGCCGCTCACCATACAGACAGACGGGACAGCCAAGACAACAGAGATAGCACGATTTGAGCTACCGACCAGCTATGCACTATCGAGTGCACCGAAGGTAGATAAAGACGCCTTCATCATGGCGCAAGTGACAGACTGGGAGAGTCGGCATCTACTATCCGGCGAGGCGACAGTATATTTCGACGGCACGTATGTCGGGAAGACAATCGTAGATCCGACGAGCGAGACAGACACACTCAGTTTCTCACTCGGGAGGGACAAGCAGATCGTCATCAAGAGGGAGAAGACCTTTGACAACAAAAAGCGCAGGGTGATAGGACTCTCGCAGGAGAAGACAATAGAGTGGTGTACGACAGTGCGCAACACCCACAAGGAGCCAGTAGAGCTCATCTTGACAGACCAGGTGCCAGTCTCGACAGACAGCGACATAAAAGTCGAGGTCGAGGAGTTGAGCAGCGGGAGTCTGAATCCGAAGAGCGGCATAATCACATGGCGTCTTAACCTTTCGGCAGGAGAGAGTCGTAAGCTGACGCTACGGTATACCGTCAAATACAGCAAGAATCGTAATCTGATATTAGAGTAATGCGAAACGTCTTTATACTGAGCGTCTTACTAGCGATAGCGTTCGTAACGACCAGTGCGCAGCGCATGACGCGACAGCAATATATCGATAAGTACAAAGGTTGGGCCATCGAGGAGATGAACCGCACGGGGATACCTGCGAGCATCACCCTAGCGCAGGGCATATTGGAGTCCGACTGCGGAAACTCCGACCTTGCGATAGACGCCAACAACCACTTCGGCATCAAGTGCCATAGCGACTGGACAGGAGAGACGTTCACGAAGGACGACGACAAGAAAGACGAGTGCTTCAGGAGCTACGACGACGCATATAAGAGTTTCAAAGACCACAGCGACTTCCTCGTGTCGAAGAGCAGGTATGCAGAGCTGTTCAAGTTGAAGCGCACAGACTATGAAGGATGGGCGCGGGGACTAAAGAAGTGCGGGTATGCGACAGAGCCGACGTATGCAGAGAGACTGATAAAGATCATAGAAGAGGAGAAGCTGCACAAGTATGACACAGGCGAAGAGGCAGAGCCGGAGACCATAGTAGCAGACAAGGGAGGCGAGGAGAAGAAGCCAGTGGAAGCGAAAGCAGAGGAGACAGAGATTGACGTCCCACGCAAGACGCCAAAGGTCAAGGCAGACTTTGCAATCGAGCCACTGATGGCACACGAAGTCAAGTACAACAACGGCATAAGATACATCGAGGTCAGGGGACAGGACACATTTGAAAGCATAGCGAGCGAGTTCCACCTGATGCAGTGGGAACTATTGAAATACAACGACCTCGACCACAATGCAGACATCAAGACAATAAAGTACCTATACCTACGGCCGAAGAAGAACAGGGCGCATCCAGACTGTCCGACATACACCATCAAGACAGGAGACACGCTGTGGAACGTAGCGCACCGGTATGGGGTGAAGCTAAGGAAGTTACAAAAGAGGAACGGTTTCAAGGAGGGGCAAGAGCCAGTGCCTGGAGACGAGATAGTATTGCGATGAGAGGAATATGCAGGGAGGTCGTCGTCCCGATACGGTCGACGAGTTCGATACATTCAGAGATGATAAGCCAGATGCTATTCGGGGAGACGTATGAAGTCCTCGGGTTGGAGTCTGGATGGGCGAAGATACGCATATTGGAGGACGGGTATGTCGGATGGGCAGACATCAAGATGCTACACACGCTGAAAGACGAGGAAGTCGAGGAGTGGCGGCAGAGCGAGAGGATAGTAGTCCCCGTCCGCTACATAGAGATCGAGAAGGAGGGTGCAGGGAGCCTCGTCCTATCAGTAGGTTCGATAGTCAGCCAGACGGGACCGTTTGACAGCATGAAGGTCGGCGGGGAGACGTATCACATAGACATATCCAGATTTGAGGAGGCACGGAAGGACGGAGTCGTCGGGACAGCGAAAAGCCTACTGAACACGCCGTATCTATGGGGAGGAAGAACCATGATGGGCATAGACTGCTCAGGCTTCGTACAGACAGTATGCAGGATACACGGAATCTGGCTACCCCGCGATGCGAGGATACAGGTCAACTATGGAGAGCCAGTCAAGTTCAAAGAGTTGGAGACGGGGGACCTCGCATACTTCAGGAACAAGAACGGAGTGATATCACACGTCGGGATGTACATAGGAGAAGGGAAGATCATACACTCGACGGGAAGGGTAAGGATAGACACATTGACGGAAGACGGAATCTACAACTACGAGAGACGCATGTTCACGCATCAGTTGGCGGAGATCAGGAGATTTACGAAGGGGAGGTATGGGGAGACGAGCATCAAGTAGAGAACAGACTAAAACCAAGAGAATATGTATCAGTATGAATATCCGAGGCCGGCACTTACAGCCGATGCAGTAGTCTTTGCGCCGAATGCAGAGGGGAAGACAACAGTATTGCTCATAAAGCGTAAGAATCCGCCATTTCAGGGGCGGTGGGCATTGCCTGGGGGCTTCGTCGATGAGGGCGAGACGACACAGAAGGCGGCAGTCAGGGAGCTACTCGAAGAGACGAGCCTAAGTGTCGGAGAAGAGAAGTTCGAGTTCGTCGGGCTGTATGACACACCGGGACGCGACCCGAGAGGGTGGACGGTTAGCGGGGCGTGGATGACGAAGCTCGACAAGATACAGACCGTCAAAGGCGAGGATGACGCAATGGTAGCGGAGTGGCATCCGATAGAGGAGCTACCAGAGATGGCGTTCGACCATGAGAGAGTACTGCGGGAAGCGATAGCTAAGTTAGGCAAGTGAAGCTAGAAGAGAGATATGAAGGCGTCTTAGGCTACTGGCAGAGAGAGATGCCAGAGGCGGACACAGAGCTACATTACCGCAACGAATACGAGCTACTCGTTGCGGTAATGCTATCAGCGCAGTGCACAGACAAACGAGTCAACATAGTGACGCCGGCACTCTTCGAGAAGTATCCGACAGTCCGGGATATGGCGAAAGCCGAGGTCGGAGACATATATGAAAAGATAAAGTCCGTCAGCTACCCGAATGCGAAGAGCCAGCACCTGCGGGCGATGGCGGAGATAGTCGTCGAGAGATTTGGGGGCGAGATACCGAGGACACGGGAAGAGCTGGAGAGCCTCCCGGGCGTCGGGCGGAAGACAGCCAACGTCATGCTGATAGTAGCCTTCGGTCAGCCGGCTATGCCAGTAGACACTCACGTCCAGAGAGTAGCGAACAGGATAGGGCTAGTCAGGAACACAAAGACGCCACGCCAGACAGAGGATCAGCTAGTCAAGCATATACCGCCAGAGCTACTCAACAAGGCGCATCACTGGCTGATATTACACGGAAGGTATGTCTGCAAGGCGTTAAAGCCCATGTGCCAGAAGTGCGGAATAAGGGCGTACTGCGCAACAGACAAGAAGAAGAAAGAGTAGAGGGAGGCCTCGCGGGGGGAAAACGCCTACGATCACAGATAGTCCGCACACATAGAACAGTTCCCCCACCCCACCCAAGACATAGAGCGAGACACAAAGACAGACTCTGGTACAGGGAGAGGGAGCATCTTCACGTAGCCCCCAAAAACGAAGAAGGGATAGAAAAGCCAAAGAAAGAAACTATAGATGGATAATAATAAAGTTCTCATATCCCTCTTGACCACAATAGTATGCGTTGGGGCTTCTATCCTCTTTATACTATACTTACTTTGCGACATGTCGATGTCGTTGAATAGTTGCTTAAAAATGCAACATCATAAGTATGTGACGGGCGAAATAAAAGAAGTAAGCTATACAAAAAATGGCAGAGCACATATAAGAATACTGAATCCAGAGACAGAAGACACCTACATAAGATACAATTTCAAATATACAGAAGAGTATGTATTAGACGACAGGAGTGTCATAGCAAAAGCAGATACAGGGAAGCAGGCGGGAATACTATACGAATACATAGGCGGGGGGAAACAAGGGCCAAGGTGGCGTCATATCAGACAATTGTCTATAAATCAGAAAGAAGTCTGGACATATACACCACCATACGTGATGGATACAATATTCATTCTGATAAGTTTGTTTATAATATACTACTACATTTCGGAGACGTATAAGAAAGTGAAAGAGGGGAAAGACACATCAGAAAGTTGAGAGACAGAGTTAGGAGCAGTAAGGCAAACATGCAAAGAAACAGAGAATGAAAAGATACAATAAGACAGTAATAATCGCTATACTATACCTCTTGTCGGCGACAGCAATTATGAGAGGGCAAAAGAGGGCGATAGACAGAGACATAGTCAACTCTGACTGGAGAACAATAAGCCATATAGAGATGCCATTAGTCGTCGATAAACTATTGGTGAAATACAAGAAGGAGACACAACAATCATTAGTGCGAACTACATAATACAGACAGAAGACAGGGGCACGCATAAAGGAGCGACGTATCTATATGATATGAGCCTTAAAGCATTGGTAGATAGCCTCGACAAACGGCGAGACGCACGCAACAGAGCCATAATAGACAAGATCATCAGAGAGATACATTATCGAGAGCCCAAGTATCCAAAAGTCGACTGGAAAGAGTTGTTCACAGTGTGCGAGACATGTCCGTTTGGAGAGTATCCACCAGACGTTTATAGCATGTTCAAAGCAGCACTCATATATGGCGGAGAAAAAGAAATCGGGCAGACGGTCAAAGCCGACAACGGAGCGCAATGGAGGTATGTAATAGAAGACATCGAGAATGGGGACGTCTATTTTGAAGGAAAAGACAGAGCAAGTCGGGAGGTAAACAGGCGGATATTGACATATCTGGTCAAGAAATGGGGAGACAGCCAAATAGCAGAAGTACGGGAGCTCGTCAGGGTATTGAAAGAAGTGTTGGCGACGGAATATAAGGAACCGTGGCATGAGGCGATAAGCGGGAGGTGGAAAGGAAGGTTTGGAGATAGAGTTATCGAATTGACAATCAAGGCGAACGAGAGGGGAATAAAAGGCCATAGCAAGTTTGCAGGACAAGGCAACGATAAGCAAGTAGAGTTTCGTGGCGAGAAGACGCACGACCAAGAAAGCGGGCAGAACGTAACATTCACGATGGAGGAGCAGCCGGCAGACAAGGAGTGGAACGGGGTGTTCAGATGCAGAATGGAGAGAGACGGGAGAAATTGAAGGCAGGTGGCGGTCGAACAATGGCAAGCTAGAGAGGCGTTTCACGTTGAAGCGAGAAAGAGAGTAAGCAGACAGAGTAACGAGCAGAGGTGGATAAGCCTAACCCAATGAGCAATTTGCAATTAGTAATTAGGGGTCGGAAAGGGGTCAGGGCTAACCCAGGGCTAACCCAATTAGCAATGAGGAATGAGCAATTAGCAATTTTCCCCCCTCATTCAAATCATACGGTTCTGAGAAACAAATAGTACATTTCGGGGCGGGCGAGGGGAGAGGGGGAGGCGAAAAACAAATAGTACATTTTCAGGAGGGGGAGAAGGGACGAGAGAGAGCTAGGAGGGGGAGAGAGGAGCGCAGAGGGAGTGGAGAGAAAGGGAAGAGGGGAAGAAGGGAAGAGGGGAGAGAAGGAGGGAAATGGCATAAAAATTGCGAGACAAAAGAAGGGGCAAATTTATGCAACCAAAAGTAAAACAGGCACGTAGAATAGTATGAGATGATGTGTAGAGAAGGTTCTTACTACACAGAGCTATGAGAAGAAGTAGAACCGCAACAAAAGACAGACAGCATGAGAAACAAATTACAGACGTTATTTCTGACAGGAATCGGAGCGATGATAGCGACAGCGGCTAGTGCGTCGATAGTCGTGACGGACAGCGTCATGATAGAGAGTGTCGAGGACTATGACCAGAGAGAGAGCTGCTCATACGGAACGGACGGGCGGCTCGCGATAAGGCTATACGAGGTTTACGACTACGAGATGGAAGATTTCGTAAAATACCTGAAAGAGGAGTACTCGTACAGTGGAGACACAGTAATCACGAAGGTGTATTATCCGACAGGAGAGGATTACATCCTGGGCGGCATAATGAAGAGCGTAGTCGGGAGCTGGGCGAAGGGAGACGAGATAAACATAGCAGACAACGGGACGAGCAAGGATACCAAGTACTCGTATTACGAGAACCTCTCGCTGGATGCCGATGGGGACCTCATAGGATATAACTATCGGGTACGCGTCACAACAGACGGCGAGGGAAATAAGGAGAAGTACGTCAAGCAGGAATGGGACAGCGAGAGCAGCAAGTGGAATGCAATCGACAGCGTAGTCTGGAGCAGTTACAAAGACAAGGAGGAGCACGAGGCTAAGGCCGTCACAAAGTTCCAGTACGACTTCGAGACAGAAGGATGGGTCGTATTGGAAGGTGACACGGCAATCCTCATCGAGGACAGCAAAGACCAGACAATCATCTGGAAGTCGAGCCACATAGAGGACTACATGGACAAGGGAGCCATCACGTACAAGTATGAGTACTACTATGACGAGAGCGGGAGACTGAGCCAGAAGTGGGACAAGCACAACACGCCGGACATGGTAGAGGGCTACTTTGTGCTCGACACGATACACCTCTACACATACTCGGAGGCGGGGCTGATAGTCAAGGAGGAGTGCTTCAACTACGTCACGGTAGGCACATCGGGCGAGAAGCGGCAGGACATAATGGCGATAGAGTGGAAGTATGACGCGAAGGAGCGAGTCGTCGAGGAGGTCACGTACAGGTATGACGAATATGAGGAGAAGCTTACGCCGTGGGAACAGACGAAGTATGAGTATGACGCAATGGGGAACCTGATCGAAAAGTCGTCTTACTGCGGATATTGGGAGACAGAACAGGACTTCACGCAGGTCGGGGACTCGTATCTGTACACATACGACGCTGATGGGAACTTGGTCCAGAAAGTAGAGAAGAAGGCCGACATGGTCAATGGGTATTTCTCGAGTGTGATGACGACGAAATACAAGAAGCTGTATGAAGTCTCATTCGAAGCTGACGGTGGCAAGGGCGAGATGGAGGCTGTGTATGTCGAAGGCGGAAAGAGCTACACATTCCCAGAGTGCGGGTTCGCTGCGCCAGAAGGCAAGGAGTTCTCGATGTGGACATCGAACGAGGGACTATTCGAGGCTGGCGAGATACTGGAGAGCGTAGGGGCCGACATAAAGGCGAGAGCGCTATGGGACATGGCCGAGGCGACATCCATAGAGACCGTCGAGAAAGAGGCGACGGAAGGAACATGGTATGACATGAGCGGCAGGAAGCATGCGACGAAGCCGACACAGAAGGGGCTGTATATCAGGAACGGGAAGAAAGAGATAGTAAAGTGAACTACTATAAAATTGCTTTTTTTAGAAGTCCCGTAGAATAGACGAAAAGAAATAGGCGCGGGGTCATCCCGATGGGCTGTCTTCACGGAGAGTGGAGGCGGCCCATTTTGTTTGGTGGGAGGGGAGAGGGTGGAGAGGGAAGAGAAGGGGATGAGAAGGGAGAAAAGGGAGAAAAAAGAGTTTTTCGGTGTCACGTTTTTTAACTAACTTTGTCATAAAGAAGAAAAGTCAGCGATGGGGTTTCGTCAGCGATTAACAGAGATAATAGAACCAGCAAAGACATCGAGCGACGTAGTATCGAAGGTCTACGACGTGCTGATGCTCATAGCAATCTTTCTCGGCATAACGCCGCTCATGTTCAAGGAGCAGACGCCAGCCCTCGTATACATAGACCAGGTCTCGCTATTCTGGTTCGTATTGGACTACATACTACGGTGGATAACGGCGGACATACACACACGGTATAAAGGGTGGAAGGCATTCGTCATATATCCATTCACAGTGAACGCGATACTTGACATACTGTCGATACTACCATCGTTCATCAACATACTGAACAGGGCGTTGAAGCTGTTGAGACTGACGCGACTGCTGAAGATAGTCCGGTTGTACAGAGTCGTCAGATATTTCGAGCCGCTACAGATCATCGTAGCCGTCTTGCGGAAAGAGGGGAGCGTATTGATGGCGGTCATGGGACTGGCGCTGTTCTACATATTTGCGACGGCGCTGATCATGTTCAACGTCGAATTTGAGAACGAACTGGAGGGGGCGGAGCCGATGTTCAACACAATCTTTGACGCGTTGTATTGGGCGGCGTGCACGCTGACGACAGTCGGATATGGGGACATATATCCCGTCTCGACAGTCGGACGGTTCATAAGCATGGTATCGGCAATTGTAGGGGTAGCGATAATAGCGTTGCCATCTGGTGTCATCACGGCGGGGTACATGGACGAGCTACGACTCCGCCGGGAGAAGAAGTCAAACAAAGAAAATCCAACAGAATGAAGCATAGAATCCTCAGAGTAGTAGCCTCCGCCATAGCGTTGGCGGGAGTCAACATAAGTGCCGCGATGGCGGCAGACAAGACAGTAGAAGTCGAAGCGTTTCCGTTGACAGACGTCAGAGTCACGAGTCCGCGTATACAGAGAGTCCAGAAGTTAGCAATATCGTACATATTGGGGTTAGATGCAGACAGACTCGTCGCGCCGTACCTACGAGAGGCGGGGCTAGAGCCACTCGGACTCCCCTACCCCAACTGGGAGAGCATGGGACTAGACGGACACATGTGCGGGCACTACCTATCAGCGCTCTCGCACATGTATGCAGCGACGGGCGACAAGCGGCTGAAGGAGAGACTCGACTATACAGTCTCGGAGCTCGTGAGGGCACAATTAGCGTCGACGGACGGCTATCTGTGTGGAGTACCCGGAGGGCGTTCGATGTGGCAACAGGTGAGCATAGGGAACATAGATGCCGGAGCGTTCAGCCTAAACAGCAAGTGGGTGCCGCTCTACAACATACACAAGACAATGTCGGGCTTGCGCGATGCATACCTGATAGGCGGGAACAACAAGGCACGTACCGCATTTCTTAGCCTGCTCGGGTGGTTTACGGGTGTAGTCAGCAACCTGACGGACGACAAGATACAGTATCTGCTCCAGAGTGAGCATGGAGGGCTGAACGAGGTATATGCGGACGCATACAAGATGACGGGGCTGAGGAAGCATCTCCAGATGGCAAAGCGGCTGACACACAACACCATACTAACGCCGCTGCTCGATCATCAGGACAAGTTGACGGGTATGCATGCAAACACACAGATACCGAAGGTGATAGGCATCATGGCAGTAGCGAAAGTCGACAACGACGTGCAGTGGCATTCGGCAGCCGACTACTTCTGGCACACAGTCGTCGGGAACAGAAGTGTCAGCATTGGGGGTAACAGCGTCAGAGAGCATTTCAATCCGACGAACAACTTCCAGCAGATGATAGAGAGCGAGCAAGGGATCGAGACGTGCAACACGTACAACATGCTGAAGCTGACGAAGATGTTATTCTGCAAACAGCCACGGGCGGAGTATGCCGACTACTACGAGCGAGCGATGCTGAACCACATACTCTCGTCGATCAGCGACATACAGGGAGGGTTTGTATACTTCACGCCGATGCGTCCGGCGCACTACCGCGTATACTCACAGCCCCAGACGAGCATGTGGTGCTGTGTCGGCAGTGGGATAGAGAATCACAGCCGATATGGGGAGATAATCTATGCACACAGAGGTGACGAGGCGCTGTATCTGAACACCTTCCTAGCCTCGAAGCTGGACTGGAAAGACATAAAGACCACAGTAGAAGTGAAGAGCGGATTCCCATTTGAGGAGGAAGCAGAGATCGTCGTGACGACAAAGAAACCACGACTATGGACACTGAAGGTGAGGAAACCGGAGTGGGCTGAGAACATGAGCGTCGAATGCGAAGGGAACATACTCCACTCGGTAGGTTCGGATGGATATTTCTCGATAGACAAGACGTGGGAGGGGACAGACACAATACGGATAAAGTTCCCGATGAAGACACGTGCGACAGACCTGCCAGACAAAAGCGGCTACTACTCTTTCCAGCACGGGCCACTGGTATTGGCGGCGGACATGGGAACCGCGGACCAGACAGGTCTATATGCAGATGCGAGTCGCGGTGGACATATAGCAGCTGGGCCGAAGCGTTCGCTTGCCGATGCACCGGCGATAATACTGAGAGACGAGAACGAGGACATATTGAGTCACATCGGGTACTCGAAGGATGACAGGAAGTGGCATTTGACGGGAGTGTTGCCGGAGAAGTATGAGAACATGTCCCTAGTCCCATTCATAGACCTATCGGAGCATCGATATAGCGTCTATTTCCGGACGATGACACAGGCGGACTATGACAAGCTACAGGAGGAGATATTGCAAAAGGAGAAGGAGAGGGAGGCGCTGGACGTACGCTCGATAGACAAGGTCACATGTGGGGAGCAGCAGCCCGAGACCGACCACCAGTATAAACAGAGTTCGTCATCGCAGGGTATGGATGATGACGGAGTACATTGGCGTGAGACAAAGGGATACTTCTCATACGCCATGAAGTCGGAGGGTGCTGACCATCTGGCGGTGACGTTCAGGCAGTTGCCGAGTCGTCAGGGGCGGATATTTATAGACGACGTCGAAGTCGGGACGATACTGATGGGTGCGGAGCAGATAAAGACCATAGAGTTCGAGCTGCCGGAAGGAAAGAAGGGCGAAGTCACGGTCAGGTTTGAGCCAGTGACAGGCATCAGTCCTCGGATTTACGAGGTCAGAACCGTGAAAAAAGAGTAGAATCATGACGCAGCCACAACAGACGACAGCAGCGCTACAGAAGATAGCGGACTGTCTGTTATCGCCGACGCCACTTGACGAGACCCTCTGCAACGTAGCGGAGGCCTTGGCAGAAGCTATGCAGGAGCCGGACAAGGCGTCGGCGCAGATCTCGTATGCGGGTAACACATACAAGAGTCGCGCATATAGTTCGTCGCCAATCAGCATCAGCAGCCATTTCAGCACCATAGACGACCAGAAGGGTACCGTCGAGATAGCATATAAGAAGACAGAGGAAGACGGGGAGCCATTCCTACACAGCGAGCAGCATCTGCTGAGCGTTGCGACGCGACTCATCTGCGGGCATCTCGACAGCCTAAGGGGACGAGACCTATGGGCAACACGGCCGAGGAGCAAGACGACGACAGTCTCGGAGGACTTCAGGAAGGCGTTGACGACAGACAAGCAGCCGCTACAGCTGTTCTTCAACAAGCAGGTGCTGGACAAGTACATATATCTCGACATGATGAAGTACAAGATACACAGCATCTTGTTTGTCGCGACCCTCTATGATGCGTTCACGCTGGAGAACGACGACAGCTTCTTCGAGCAGTTCATGGGCGAGATATATCAGTACAGCCTATTCTCGCTACCGAGGATTACAGGCGTCTCGAATCCGCAAGATGCGATAGAGCTGATGAAGACGACGAGGTTCGACATGGCGATACTGATGGTCGGACTCGACGTTGATGCCTCGTTCGAGTTGAGCAAAGAGATAAAAGATATACAGCCAGACATCCCGCTCTACCTACTTGCGACGCAGAAGATAGGCGTCAAGGAGATAGAGCGTCGGGCGTCGAACACACCGAGTGTCGACAAGGTGTTCGTCTGGGGAGGAAACTCAGACATACTATTCTCGATAGTCAAGAGCACCGAGGACCAGGTCAATGCGCCGAACGACACCGCGATGGGATTAGTCAGGGTGATACTCCTGATAGAAGATTCACCGGAGTACTATTCAAAATATCTACGCCTATTGTTCTCAATCGTCTTCAACCAAGTCCAGAAGCTACTCCAGGAGGACGACAGGAACGAGATAAACCGAGTCAGTAAGATGAGGCAGCGCCCGAAGATCCTACACGCGAGGAACTATGAGGATGCGCTATACATCATCAATCGGTACAGAGACTATCTCCTCTGCGTCATCTCGGACGTAGAGTTTGACAGGGCTGGGACCCTAGACCCGACGGCCGGGATACAGCTACTCGAGATGCTGAAGACAGAGATGCCACACCTCCCGACGATATTACAGAGTGCGGACAGCGAAAACGAGGCCAAGGCGCGGGAGCTCGGGGTGACATTCCTCCACAAGGACAGCGAGACCCTGAGAGAGGACATGGTCAGCTTCCTGACGAGCCGGCTCGGGTTTGGAGACTTCATATTCCGAGGGTCACAGGGCAAGCCGATAGCTCAGGCGAAGGGATTCAGGGAGTTCAGGACCATATTCAAGAACATCCCGACAAACAAATTGAAGCAGCACTGTCGAGGATTCAGAGTATCGTCGTGGCTGATGAGCCGTGGCGAGATACCTTTGGCGAGGAAGCTCA
The DNA here is from genome assembly GCA_017417385.1 of Bacteroidales bacterium. Classification (GTDB taxonomy): domain Bacteria; phylum Bacteroidota; class Bacteroidia; order Bacteroidales; family Marinilabiliaceae; genus W3P20-009. The sequence goes on along the minus strand of JAFPZF010000077.1, from coordinate 35,807 downwards.
ATGCGATATCGTTTTACGACTATGAAGATCCCGAGGAGTTCAGGAACACCATCTTGAAGGAGATGGACGACTACTGGAGGGAGAAGCGAAGGGGCAAGCGCCTCGACTATGATGACGTAGACATCCCCGACGAGCAGAACATCATCATGATAGCGTCTGGACAGTTAGGCGGCAAGGGGCGTGGACTGGCGTTCATAAACACGTTGATACAGAATCTCGACACACGCCAGTTTGACGCGCACATCAAAGTCAGGATACCTATCACGGCTATCATAGGGACAGACGAGTTCACGTCGTTCATGAAGCAGGGGAACCTGATGGAGTACGTCATGCAGACAGACGACTATGCCGAGTTGAGGCGGAGATTTGCCAGCACGCCGCTGAGCGAGAAGACCATGATGAGGCTGAGGAGATTTGCGTCGCAGGTACATACGCCGATAGCAGTACGATCTAGCTCATTGTCGGAGGACTCTATGAACCAGCCGTTTGCGGGCGTCTTCGACACCTACCTCGTCCCGAACAATGCCGAGGAGCTCGACGAGAACGTCCAGAACATAGCGACGGCAGTGAAGATGGTCTTTGCGAGCATATACTCGCCGACGTCGAGGGCATACTTCCAGACCATCAAGCAGGCGATAGAGAAGGAGAAGATGGCCGTCGTACTCCAAGTCCTCGTAGGCGGGGAGCACGATGGGTATTACTATCCACACATCAGTGGCACGGCGCAGAGCTTCAACTACTATCCAGTGGCTCACATGCAGCCGGAGGAAGGATTTGCAGTAGCCGGCTTCGGGCTGGGCTACTACGTCGTCGGGGGAAGCAAGGCGTATCGTTTTTCCCCGGTGTGGCCAGGAGTCGACACAATGTCCGTCAACGACCTCGTAAAGAACACGCAGGTAGAGTTTTTAGCAGTAGACCTGTCGAAGAAGAAGCTCGACTACGTCAAAGATGGGGAACATGCGCCGCTTGCGACACTCGACATCACAGAGGCCGAGAAGCACGGGACGCTCAAACACTGCGCATCGGTCTATAATCCACAGAACGACACGATAGAGCCGGGACTATCAGCATACGGTCCGAGAGTCGTAAACTTTGCGGACATACTAAAGTACGACTACATACCGTTGCCCGACCTACTCTCGACAGTGCTGACAGCAGCGAAAGATGCCTTCGGTACGCCAGTAGAGATAGAGTGGGCCGTCAACCTCGATGAGGACGAGGACGGACTCCCGTCGTTCTACCTACTGCAGATGAAGCCAATCATCACCGACCTCAGAGGTGACAGCGTCCAGATACCAGAGCCGAAGGAGGACAGGACATTGTTCTACACCACGCAGAGCCTCGGCAACGGGCGTCCGGAAAACATCACCGACATCATCTATGCCGACCCGGAGAAGTTCGACAAGATGCAGACAGAGCAGATGGCGAAAGAGATAGAGTACATCAACAACAAGATGATAGAGGACGGGCGGAACTACGTCCTGATAGGTCCGGGAAGGTGGGGTACGAGGGACAAGTTCATCGGAATACCGGTAGCATGGTCGCAGATCTCGAAGGCCAAGCTCATAATCGAGATGAGCCTGCCGGGATTTCCTCTCGACTCGTCGCTCGGGTCGCACTTCTTCCACAATGTCACGTCGATGAACATAGGCTATGCGTCGGTACAGACAGAGAGCGTCGAAGACTTCGTAAACTTCAAGCTACTCGACAGTCAGCCGCTAGTAGAGCAGACAAAATACTTCCGCCACGTCAGAGTCGAGAAGCCGCTCGACGTCAGGATGAACGGCAAGCATCGGAAAGCAATAGTAAACCTGAGAAGAGAGGGAGACACAGAAGATGAAAACTGAAGAGACAGTCAAGAAGACGATCACACTCAGAGTATTGTGCATACTCAGCAGCATAGCGTCGGTCATCGGAGTATTCTACGGGCTACTGATGATAAGCATACAGGACATCCCGGCAGAGGAGGCGAGGAAGGCCATGGAGGAGACGCGGGTCATGATGGACTCGAATGGCATGGACACGACGCAGGTGACGCTTGACATGGTGTATGCCATAGCGAGGCAGGGCCAGTGGTTTGCGCTATTCAACCTCATCGAGATAGTAGGGCTGACGCTACTCGTCAGGGGGAAGTTTGCAGGATTCCATGTATATGCGGCGTCGCAGCTCGGAGTGACTGGGGTCTTTGCGATAGCAATAGGCTTCTCGTCGTCGTTGTCGTACCTCATCTGGAATGCCATCTGGGTAGCAGTATATTATAGAGTCTCGAAACACCTGCAGGAGGATGCGAAGAGTTAAGGTGCGATGGAGACTGCTCGGGCTCCTGGCGTCGCTAATGGTGACGGCTGGGGTGAGGGCGCAGTACTACTCTACAGGCTCGGACCCGTTGAGGATGAAGTGGCACACAGTCAGTGGTCGCCAATGGGAGATATATGCAGACCAGCCAGCGATAGAGTGGGCTGCGGCAGCCAACGAGCACCTAGACAGCATAACGCAGAAGGAAGGAAAAGACTACAGCGACACAAAGATAAGGAGGAAGGTCCCGATAGTCCTGCACAGCAGGACAGCATACAGCAACGGACTCGTCTCGCTAGCACCGATGAGGCTAGAAGCATACACATTTGACACAGGCGAAGAAGACCGAGTCCCGTGGATATCGCACCTCATGACACACGAGTGGCGGCACGTCCTGCAGACTGAGACCGTCAGACGAGGATTCACGAAAGGACTGTCATACGTCTTCGGGCAGCAGACGACAGGGGCGGTGCTAGGCTTGTTCTGTCCGAGGTGGTATCTAGAGGGAGATGCAGTCTGGGCTGAGACAGAGTACACAAGTGGAGGAAGGGGGCGCAACCCGATCTTCCTCCAACAGATGAGGGCACAGGTGACAGCGGGTCGGACGCCATCGTACTCGCAAGCATATTTCGGGTCTTACAAAAGGTTTGTGCCGGACTATTACCACATGGGGTATTACACAGTCTCGGCAGTCAGCGAAGAGTTCGGGTGGGACACATGGCGGAAAGCGCTCGAGAATGTCGGAAGGAGACCATTCACAATCGTCGCATTCAACAGGACGCTGCGACAGGGGACTGGCATGCGTAAGATGGCAGCATACAGATGGGCAATGGGACAATGGGGAGAGAAGTGGGAGAAAGAGAAGGGAGACAGCAAAGAGAGCGGCGTCGAGAAAGTCGAGAAGAAAGTCAGAGAGATGAGCGAGTGGAAGGCGGAGAGATACTATGAGGAAGTCGTGGAGGCAAAGAGATACAAAGATGGACTGATAGCATACATAACGTCACCCGCAAAAGTCGGACACTTCGCATACATAGACAAGGAAGGGAAGCGGCACTACATGTTCGCCACGGGGCTGCGAGCCGATAAGAGCTTCAGCATCAAAGGTGACACGATGATATGGACAGAGACTAGGACAGGGCTAATATGGGAGCACAACAGGCACAGCGTCCTGATGAAGACAGACCTGAGGAGAAACAGCACGAAACGAATAGAAGCAAAGAGCGCAGAGGGACATGAGGAGAACTACTATAAGCCGAGGACAAACAGCGAGGGGCGGACGGCAGCAATAGGAATCGACGAGAGCCAGAGAAACAGGATAGTAATGCCACTCGAAGAAAGCGGGAGGGAGGTCATGACTGTCAAGATAGGCGAGCAGATAAGCGACATAGAGTGGGCAGACAGCAGGACCATGATAGCAGTAGTCCTACAGGCGGACGGCAAGCACATAGTCGAAATAGACACCGAGAGCGGTGCGAAGACAGAACTTATCTCGCCGGAACACTTCGGGAAAGAAGACGAGCCCAAAAGCATCAGAAACATAACAAGTGAGGGAAACCATATATACTTCACGGCGGACATCGGGGGGTACTCCGACATATACAGAGTCGACAGAGAGACACTAAAGTGCGAAAGACTGACGACAGCGAGGAACGGGGCTGACTATGCGACAATCTGCGACGGGGAGCTGATATACTCAGAATACACAGCGACAGGATTCTCGCTATGCAGGAGGAAGATAGACGCAGAGGAAGTCGGACTATTCAGACGAGAGAAGTGGGAAGAGGGAAGTGAGAGTAGAGAAGGGAGAGAAGTCGAAGCGAGGCGAAGGAGGGGAATCGGGATACACCTGAAGCCAAACATACACAGTTGGGGTCCGGCAGTCGTAGATGCAAACAACGCGACGATAGGGACGGGAGTCGCCATAGCGAGCCAGAACCCACACGGGACCGTAACGTGGCAGGCGGGGCTTAGCATCGAGCCCGAGGAGGAAGACAGCAGACTGTTTGCAAACGTCAACTGGAACTTCCTGCCAGTCAGACTATCGCTAACGGCAAAAGTAGGGAAAGAGGAGTATCAGGAGACGCTGATGAGCATAGACACCGTCAGAAATGGGGCGATAGAGACGACCACGCTAGAGATAGACGACAACATCAGGAAGAGCAACATACAGACGTCGGCCTACCTGCCACTAAAGTTTTCGAGACTGGCGTGGGAGTTTAGAGTCACGCCACAGATGCTTGTGCACGTCGAGAGAGAAGGAGACGTCACATATAAGCAGACGCAAGTAAGGAGGTGGGGGTCTAGAGGCGGATATCAGCGACTAAGCACGAATGAGTACAAGCTAAAGGGGAAGGACTACGTATGCTACACGCCGGCGCTGACCTTCTCGGCGACGCGAAGGATGGCCGACAGAGACGTCAACTACAGGGCTGGGATAACAGTCAGGGGAATGTATGACATAAGTCCGAACTATGGGCGGATGCTGACGGGGGAGGCCACCATATACCTGCCGGGATTCTGGAGGCATCATAGCATAGTACTATACGGAGGAATACAGAAGAAGGAGAAGGGAGACGAGGTAGAGATAATGTCAGGGCTCACGACGTGGAGGACGTTGTCTGAGCGAATAGGGGCGCCAGTGACACTTGCGACAGTCAGCAACCTCAGGAACGAGCTATACACAGCACAGTATCAGATGCCGATAGTCAATCCCGACATCGAGATAGGGCCGATAGCGTACATCAAGCGAGTGACAGCGGCGCCGTTCGTCAGTGTCGGGCGGAGCAAATTATGGGATGGGCGAGTAGTCGTCAAAGACCTAAAGAGGAGCGTATGTGGAGTCAGACTACAGGCAGAGACGTACCTATTAGGACTCCCCTACCCCATCAACATAGGCGTCATGGCATGTAGGCGGACAGAGACGAAAGACTGGGTGTTCAGACCGCTACTGACGATGACGATAAGATAGAAAGAGGAAACAATTCAGATCTGCATGACAAGGCGAATAAAGTCATCCTTGTCGGAGATACAGCCCTTAGTGACACGGCTGCGATAGTTGTAGACAGTACGGAGGGAGCAGTTGAGGAAGTGGGCAATAGCCTCGCTGTCGTCCATGCCCATACGGATGAGGGCGAAGATACGGAGGACAGTAGAGAGCTGTCCCTCCTTGTCGGGAATCTGACGGGCCTCTGGTTTAAGGAGAGCATTGAACTTCTCGATAAAATGCGGATAGAGGTCGAGGAACGTCTTGTCGAAGTCCGCGTAGAAGTGTTCCAGTTCAGTATTAGCAAAAGAGTCAGACTTCAGCTGACGAAGCAGCTCGTCCATCTTGTGAGACTGGAGGAGGGCGAGGAGGGAACGCCTATAACGGTCGATAGAAGTGATACACTGCTGACAGCTATTGAGATAGATAGCGAGGTATTCGTCCTTCTTCTTGTCGGCAGCCTTGAGGCAGTCGTGAGCACGCTCGAGCTCCTGACGAGTATAGTTGAGCTTGTGCATCTGGCGGCGGAGGAACCATATCATAGCGACGAGGATGAGCATAAAGCCAGCGAGGATAGACATAGCGATCACCACATACTTACGTTTAGCAGCCTGAGAGGCTCGGAAAGCCTTGTCGATAATAGGGAAAGTCGTGGAGGCCTCGATAGTACGGAGGCGGGCCTTGCAGAAGTTAGCGTCCTCGATAGAGCAAGTCAGATAGCGATAGGCGCGCTGGATGTCGCCGTTGACAAAGAGCACCTGTGCTAGTTGCGGGAGAGCCATATACTCAGTCACGCCGGACTCGATGTCGGCTATAGCCGTCACGGCGAGATAATGAATCTGGAGTTCCGTCTGCCCAATCTTCTGATAAGCCATAGACATTAGGGAGTTGGCGAAAATCCGCTGTTCGTCAACTAGCCCATTGTCGAGTAGCCTACGACAGATCTCGAGCACGTCTCCTGGGCGATTCTCGTTGAGCGCCTTAGTCGCGCGAATCATATCGAGGAGTTCGGGATTCTTCTCAGTGACAATGATAGAATCGACGGTAGACCTCATCAACTGCCGATAAGACTCTGCGATATCCTCAGTCGCGTGACTCGCATACTCAGCGCACCAGCCAGAGACAGTGAACTTAGTGTAGAAGAAGTTCAGACGATTCTCGACACCGATAGAAGACAGGTCGATAGCATCGAGGATGTCGAAAGACTCGGAGAAGAGCCCCATCATAGCGAGAGTGCGGGCGCGGGAGATCTTAGCAAAGACCTGGAGGTCGACATCGGAGGAGAAAGAAGGCTCCTTCTCGATACGCTGGATACAGGCGAGTGCGGAGTCGGCACGGAAACCATTGTAGACATTGTAGAGCATTTTGAGGGCAGCAACACGGTCGGCGCCGTGAAGAGAGTTGGCGATAGAGGAGAGACTATCAGACTTGTCCTGCCGGACAGAGCGGAAAGAGTCCTTGACCTCGATAATCTCGTCGAGCCTATTCAAGAGTTGTTCAGTCTTCTGAGCAGAGGAGAGAGTCGCCAGAAAGAGAAGAGCGACAGAAAGGGCGTATCTAAGCAGAAATCTCATATAGAGTCTCGTTTGGTAATTGTAACACAAAGTTAAAATATAATCTGGATTTACGCAAAATACGGAAGAAAAAGGCGTGAAAAAGATTTACATTTTTCGAGGAGTAAAAAATGTTATACAAGTCGTTATCAAAGAGATAAGCAAAAATAGCATTTACATTTTGAGTACACAACGAAACAAACGGGAGAAAGACCCTTTAGATTTGCGGTGTTAAAATTAACAGCGCACAGCAATGACAAAGATATTAGCATTCCTAATGATGATAGCGATGACGACATGCGTCATGGCTACGACGAAGGCAGCAGCGAAGCTCCCGAAGAAGGCGGAACATGTACACCCACTATTCTGGTGGGCAGGCATGGAGGAGACGAGCCTCCAAGTAATGATACACGCGCAGGGGATAGGAGACTGCGAAGTCAAGTTGGAAGGGGCGAAAGGCGTCAAGATAAGCAAGACAGAGCGAGTCGAGAACAAGAACTACCTCTTCGTATACCTTGACTTAAAAGGAGCGGAGGCGCAGACGTTCAACTTCATACTGACGCAGGGGAAGCAGAAGATGGCAGTCCCGTACGAGATCAGGAAGAGGGACGGAATCAAGCCGATGATATTTGACGCGAGCGACGTCATATACCTCTTGATGCCAGACAGATTCATCAACGGCGACAAGGCGAACGACAACGTAGAGGGCATGAAGGAGCAGGGATGCGACCCAACGATAGCAGACGCGCGGCATGGTGGCGACCTCCAGGGTATGGAGGACGGGCTCGACTACCTCTCGGAGCTCGGGATAACAGCGATATGGCCGACGCCGATACAAACAAACGACGAGGCACATTGCTCGTACCACGGCTATGCCATCTCTAACTATTACCAGATAGACCCACGATTTGGCACGAACGAGAAGATGGCGGAGCTCACAAAGAAGTGCCACGAGAAGGGCATCAAGATGATCATGGACCTCGTCTTCAACCACTGCGGAGCCAGCAACTTCCTCTTCAGCGACATGCCGCAGGAGGACTGGTTCAACCACGGGAGGAAGTACATCCAGACAAGCTATAAGACAGGGGCAGCGACAGACATACACGCCGCGAATGACGAAGTAGCGCTGACGCAGGACGGATGGTTTGTAGAGTCGATGCCGGACTTCAACCAGAAGAACAAGATGGTTCTCGACTATCTCGTACAGACGGCAATATGGTGGACAGAATATGCACACATAGACGGAATACGCCAGGACACATATCCATACTGCGACATGGAGTCGATGGCAGAGTGGTGCAAGAGGATGGACAAGGAGTATCCGGGATATAACATAGTCGGCGAGACATGGATGGGGAACAACGTCGGAGTGTCGTGCTGGCAGAAGGGGAGCAAGCTGATAGCCCCGAGGAACAGTGAGCTCCCGACAGTTATGGACTTCCCGCTGATGAACGCGATACACACGGCAGTCGACGAGGAGACCAACGAATGGGACCAAGGACTGGCGAGAATATATGAGTACATATCGCAGGACGTCATCTATGAAGACCCGATGCACCTACTAGTATTCCTGACGAATCACGACACAGACAGATTTGCGAAGACCGTCGAGGAGGCAAAGAACATCAACAGATATAAGCAGGCACTGACGCTCATACTCACACTAAGAGGAATCCCACAGCTATACAACGGCGACGAGATCGGCATGGACTCGAACAAGAGCAAGGGCGACGGCGAGCTAAGGAAAGACTTCCCGAAGGCAGCGCTAACGAAGGCCGGGAGGAACGAGCTGCAGGAAGAGTACTTCGAGTTCTCGAAGAAGCTGTTGAACTGGAGGAAGACATCTGAGGCAGTATGCAAGGGGAGCCTCGTCCACTACGCAATAAAGAACAGCTGCTACGTCTACTCGAGGCATCATGGGAACGAGACGGCGACCATCATCATGAACGGCAGCGACAAGGAGCAGACGATAGACCTCGGGAGATACAGCGAGGTACTCCCAAAGGCCAGTGCCAAGGACATAGTAAGCGGAGAAACAGTCGAAACGAGGGGCAATATGAACCTCAAGCCACGTCAGATAGTCGTCCTGAGCTTCAAATAAAGTTCAAAAGCATTTACATTTTAGCAGTCTAGAGAAGAAGCTAAAAGACGCGAAATCAATAGGATAACAATTAACACAGTTTACATTTTAACTTTATAAAAGAAAATTAAACTAAAAATTGTTCTCCTTTGCAAAGCGAAAAGAAAAACAGCGAGATAGCAACAAAATAAAGCGTAATGAAAGCAACGTTCATAACAAACACAATCTTGACAGCTGCAGCCGTCGTGATGTGCTCGTGCGGAGAGAAGCAGGAGTCGCCGACGGAGGTACACAAGCTGAGTTCGCCAGATGCGCGATTCGAGATGACATTCTACGTCGACGGGGAGGGGCGTCCGACCTATTCATTATCCATGGACGGGAAGGAAGTCATACGTCCGAGCCATCTCGGGTATGAGCTAAAGAAGGAGAACCCGGACGCAGCAGTCGACTTCGAGTTCAAGACCAGGGCCGATGCGAGCCTTATAGAGCAGAAGGCGGACCTCGAGAGAGGCTTTGAGGTCAGCGGGACGGCACGTCAGTCGTTCAACGAGACATGGAAGCCAGTATGGGGCGAGGAGAGCGAGATAGTCAACAACTACAACGAGCTCAAGGTAACACTCTTCCAGAAGAAGAATTCAAGGAACATAGACATCAGGTTCAGGCTCTTCAATGACGGACTCGGATTCAGGTATGAGTTCCCGGAGCAGAGGGAGATGACATACTTCGTAGTCAAGGAGGAGAAGACAGAGTTCGCGATGACCGGGGATCACACGGCATGGTGGCTGCCGGGCGACTATGACACGCAGGAGTATGAGACACAGACGTCGAAGCTGAGCGAGATTAGGGGGAAGATGAAGAGTGCAGTGACGCAGAACTCGTCGCAGACGCCGACGTGGGGCGCAGGAGTGCAGACCGCGCTGATGATGAAGAGCGACGACGGACTGTATATCAACCTACACGAGGCGGCATGCATCGACTATCCGACGATGCACCTCATGTATGACGAGAAGACAAAGACATTCACATCGTGGCTGACTCCGGATGCGAGGGGAGACAAGGGATACCTACAGGCACCATGCACATCTCCATGGAGAACCATCATAGTCGGCACCAAGGGCGGTGACATATTGGCGAGCAGGATGACGCTGAACCTCAACGAGCCGTGCAAGATAGAGGACCCGTCGTGGATCAAGCCGACGAAGTACATCGGAGTCTGGTGGGACATGATAACCGGGAAGGGCACATGGGCGTACACCGACGACGTCGCGACAGTACGCCTCGGGGAGACCGACTATGCGAAGTGCAAGCCCAACGGCAAGCACTCGGCGAACACAGAGAACGTCAAGAGGTATATAGACTTTGCATCTGAGCACGGCTTTGACGGGGTACTCGTCGAGGGCTGGAACGAAGGATGGGAGGACTGGTTCGGACATGAGAAGGACTACGTATTCGACTTCGTCACGCCATATCCAGACTTTGACGTCGATGCTATCCAGGCATACGCAGCGCAGAAGGGCGTTAAGATGATCATGCATCACGAGACATCTGCCTCGGCAAGGAACTACGAGAGGCATCTCGACAAGGCATATCAGTTCATGGTAGATCACGGTTATCCGGCAGTGAAGTCCGGCTACGTCGGGAACATAGTCCCGAGGGGCGAGCATCACTACAGCCAGTGGATGAACAACCACTACCTGTACTGCGTCACGAAGGCAGCGGAGTACAAGATCATGGTGAATGCACACGAGGCGACGAGGCCGACAGGAATATGCAGGACGTGGCCTAACCTGATAGGCAACGAGAGCGCGAGGGGCACAGAGTATGAGTCGTTCGGCGGCAATCCAGTAGATCACACGACCATACTGCCGTTCACCAGACTGATAGGAGGACCGATGGACTACACGCCGGGCATCTTCGAGATGGACCTGAGCAAGATGTGCCCGACGAACGGGAGCAAGGTCAGGTCGACACTCGCAAGGCAGTTGGCATTGTACGTCACGATGTACAGTCCGCTTCAGATGGCGGCAGACATACCAGAGCACTACCAGGAGTACATGGACGCATTCCAGTTCATCAAGGACGTAGCTATAGACTGGGAGAAGAGCATCTATCTCGAGGCTGAGCCGGGAGACTACATCACCATAGCCAGGAAGGCCAAGGGTAGCGACAAGTGGTTCGTCGGCTGCACGGCAGACGAGAACGGGCACAAGACTAATACAGCACTAACCTTCCTCGATGAAGGGAAGACATATACGGCGACCATATATGCCGATGCGCCGGACGCAAGCTGGGACAAGAACCCGCAGGCATATCAGATAACGACGCAGGACGTCACGAGGGACAGTGTCCTCGAGCTGACGGCGGCAAGCGGAGGTGGATTTGCGATAAGCATATTCCCGAAGGAGTAAAAGAAAAAAAGAAAGACAAACATAACAAAGAACGATGAAAGGAAAACTAAACTTCCGATTTCTATTATCGCTGATAGTAGGGATCATTGCGACACTAGGAGCGGTGGCGCAAGACGTCATCACCGTGAAGGGCCAGGTCATGCTCGACAGTGGCGAGCCGGCGGCGGCAGTAGCGGTGCAGCAGGTTGGGACGACGAACGGTACCATCACAGACATGGATGGAAACTTCTCGATGAAAGTTCCGGCTGGGACAGTGTTGAAATTCACATACCTCGGTTATGAGTCGCAGGAGGCTGCGGCAACTGACGGTATGACAGTGACGCTGGTATCGAACGACAAGTTGCTGGAGGACGTCGTCGTCATCGGATACGGTGTAGCGAAGAAGAACGACTTGACAGGTTCCGTGACCGCAATCAAGCCAGACGAGAAGAACAGGGGACTCGTCACGAACCCTCAGGACATGATCTCAGGTAAGATAGCCGGTGTGAACATCTCGTCGACGAGTGGTACGCCAGGTGCGGGAGCGACGATCAGGATTCGTGGTGGCTCGTCACTGAACGCATCCAACGACCCTCTCATCGTCATCGACGGACTTGCGATGGACAATGACGGAGTCAAGGGTCTCTCGAACCCGCTGTCAATCGTCAACCCGGCAGATATCGAGACGTTCACAGTCTTGAAGGACGCATCGGCGACGGCGATCTATGGTAGTCGTGGTTCAAACGGTGTCATCATCATCACGACGAAGAAGGGACTGAAGGGTGGCATGAAGGCGCCGAAGTTCACATACAACGGCAGTGTCTCGCTCAGCATGAAGAAGGATCTCATCGAGGTCATGGATGGCGACGAGTTCAGGAGCTTCATCGAGAAGCAGTATGGCACGGACAGCGAGGCTTACGCGGCACTCGGCAAGGCTAACACAGACTGGCAGGACGAGATCTACAGGCCAGCGCTCAGCACGGACCACAACGTGACGGCCGTCGGAGGCATGGAGCACATGGGATGGCGTGCATCACTCGGCTACACCGGTCAGGAGGGTATCTTGAAGACCTCGGACTTCAGGAGAATGACAGCATCGTTGAACTTGACGCCGAGCCTGCTCGAGGACCACTTGACCTTCAACATCAACTTGAGGGGCATGTATGCAAAGACGCAGTATGCAGACGACGGTGCAGTCGGTGCAGCAGTATGGTTTGACCCGACACAGAGCCCGACCGACGACAGGGAGGAGTTCAAGAACTTCGACGGATACTTCCAGTGGCTGCTTGACGGCTCGTATAACGACAATACATGGACGAAGGTAAGGAACGAGCTTGCGACGAAGAACCCGGTAGCGCTTCTCGACCAGCAGGAGAAGATAGCAAAGTCAAAGTCGTTCATCGGCAACATCGAGGGCACGTATAAGATTCACAACTTCGAGGACCTCATCCTCCATGCAAACCTCGGTGCAGACGTCTCGACAGGTAAGGAGACGAGCGACATCACGAATCATTCGGCAACGAACCCGTACTATGGATGGAACGGATGGGAGAGCATCGACAAGTACAACCTCTCGTTCAACGCCTTCGCGCAGTACACCAAGGACTTCAACAAGGCCAACCATTTCGACATCATGGCAGGTTATGAGTGGCAGCACTTCCACCATGTCAAGGAGAAAGATGGCAGCGGATGGTATCCGACGACGAACAACGACAGCGCGCTTCGTGGCACGCAGTACAAGAGAGACCAGAAGACCGAGAAGAGCGAGAACTATCTCGTATCGTTCTTCGGACGTGCGAACTACAGCTTGTTGAACAGGTACTTGCTCACAGCGACGTTGAGGTATGACGGATCTTCGAGGTTCAAGGACCACTGGGCACTCTTCCCATCATTTGCCTTCGGATGGAAGCTCAAGGAGGAGGCATTCTTGAGAGATGTTGACGTCCTGACGGACGCAAAGATACGCCTCGGCTATGGCCAGACAGGTCAGCAGGAGGGCATCGGCGACTACAACTATTTCGCATCGTTCAACGTCAACACCGGCAACGGCAGCGCATATCCATTGAACAGCGTCGGCGACGGAACAGGAACGCTCAACAGGCCGGACGCATACAATGCAGACTTAACATGGGAGACGACGACGACGTATAACGCAGGACTCGACCTCGACTTCTTGAACGGAAGGTTCTCGCTGGCAGCAGACTACTACTACAGGGAGACGACCGACCTGCTGAACACAGCATACGTCTCTGCAGGCTCGAACTTCAGGAACCAGGTGACGAGCAACATCGGTAAGCTAGAGAACAGGGGTATCGAGTTGGCGCTGACAGTGCGTCCGATCCAGACAGGCGACTGGAACTGGGAGCTTTCTGGCAACGCAACGTACAACAAGAACGAGATCACGGAGCTCATCGGCGAGGAAGGCTACTTCGTAGCGACGGGCGGCATCTCTAGTGGTGTCGGCAAGAACTGCCAGGCACATTCAGTAGGACATGCAGCTAACTCATTCTACGTATATCAGCAGGTTTATGATGTAGACGGACAGCCAATCGAGGGATTGTATGTCGACAGGAACGCAGACGGCATCATCAACGAGAGCGACAAGTACTTCTACAAGAGCCCGACGGCGCCATGGCTCTTCGGATTGAGCAGCCGTCTGCAGTACAAGAACTGGGACTTCGGCTTCTCATTGAGGGCTAACGTCGGCAACTACGTCTACAACGACCTTGAGGCTGGGGCAAGCAACGTCAGCAAGGCATCAGTCTATGGCTCGAGCTACCTGAGCAACAGACCAAAGATGGTCCTCGACAAGAACTGGCAGACGAACGACAATGCACTCTCAGACTACTTCGTACAGAACGGGTCGTTCTTGAAGTGCGACAACATCACCCTCGGCTATTCGTTTGGCGACACGACGACGAAGCTTAGCGGACGTGTCTTCGGATCAGTCACGAACGTCTTCTGCGTCACGAACTACAAGGGCATAGACCCGGAGATTGCGCCGCAGGACAACGGCAAGAAGTACGGCATCGACAACAACATCTACCCGAGGCCTATCACATATCAGCTCGGTTTGACACTCAACTTCTAATAACACAGGCAAATCATGAAAGCAAAACATATAATACTACCAGCGGTCTTGGCAGTCTTCGGTCTCACGTCGTGTGTGAACGATCTTGACGTCACGCCAATCGACCCGAGTACTAACATGGAAGTCGACCCTAACGCGCTCTTCAACAAGTGCTATGCAACGATGGCGCTTGCGGGCAATGGAGGTGCGGACGGTGACTGCGACATCGACGGACTCGACGGAGGATTCACAGGCTTTGTCCGCCAGATAGTCAACTCTCAGACGTTGACGACCGACGAGGCGATGTGCTGCTGGGGTGACGAGGGAATCTCGACGTTCAACTTCAACAACTGGGGCGCAAGCCACCCGATGTTGAACGGACTCTACTACAGACTCTACTTCGGAGTCACGATGACGAACTACTACCTAAGCGAGTGTGGAGGCGTTGACGCGACGAAGACGGCGGAGGTAAGATTCCTGAGGGCACTCCACTACTACTACCTGATGGACGGATGGGGCAACGTCCCGTTCTTGACAGAGATGTCTAGCGAGAAGGCACCGCAGGGCACGAGGGAGCAGGTCTTCAACTTCATCGAGAGCGAGCTCCTCGACTGTGTCAACGACATGAGCGAGGCGAAGGCGAAGAAGTCCACAGACTCAGGCTATGGCAGGGCAGACAAGGCAGCAGCATGGCTACTTCTCTCTCGTCTCTACCTGAACTCTGAGGTCTACACGGGCAAGGCGCAGTATGAGAAGGCAGCCGAGTATGCGAAGAAGGTCATGGACTCGAGCTACAAGCTCAACACGACGAAGATGGGCCAGTGGTCGGCATACCAGATGCTGTTCATGGGAGACAATGGGGAGACCGACGCTGCATACGAGGCAGTGCTTCCGCTCCTCCAGGACGGTATCACGACGACAAGCTGGGGTACGTCACTCTTCTTGATAGCGAGCACGTTCAAGGACGACATGAAGCTCGTCGGCGAGGATTCGAACAACACGACTCAGAACTGGGGTGGCAACAGGTGCAGACCAGACCTCGTCTTGAAGTTCTTCCCGAACAACAACGTGCCGAAGAGTGCGACATCGTGGGAGATGGTCAGTGCGGCAGGCGACGACAGGGCATTGTTCTGGAGCAAGGACAGGAAGTTTGACGTCGAGGATCCATCGGACTTCACGAATGGACTGTCAACGACGAAGTTCACGAACTTCTACGCTACGGGCGGCAAGGCGCACGACGTCAAGTTCCCAGACACAGACTGGTTCTTCATGAGGGCGGCAGAGGCATACCTCAACTATGCAGAGGCTAAGGCAAGAATGAACAACGGCACGGCAGACGCAGATGGACTTGCAGCGCTGAACGCCATCAGGACTAGGGCTAATGCACAGCCACTTCAGGCAGCGAGCCTCGACGTAATCTGCGACGAGTGGACGAGGGAGTTCTACTTTGAGGGTTACAGGCGCACAGTACTCATCAGGTTTGGCAAGTTTGGCGGCAACACAGGCTACACATGGCAGTGGAAGGGTGGCACGATCACCGGAGCGAACTTTGCGGAGAGCTTGAACGTCTTCGCTATTCCGGAGACCGACTTGAATGCAAACCCGAACTTGAAGCAGAACCCAGGCTACTAAAGAGGGAGAAAAGAAGAACAACACAAAACAAGAAGAAACGACATGAACAAGATAATGATAGCGTCACTAGCACTTGGCATGGCAGTAGGCTTTGCATCGTGCGACGACGACAGGGATGACAATCCGACGATAGAGAAAGCGACAGAGTTCGTCTTCAACACGCCAACGTTCTCGGGGAACGAGATAAGACTGTCGGCGAGCAAGGCGTTGCCGATGTCGTGGAGCCAGCCGAACTGGGGATTCCCACTGGTAGCGGAGTATGAGCTTCAGCTCTCGAAGGACGGGAACTTCACCGTCTCGGCAGCAGAGGCAGAGGACGACGAGGAGGGCAAGAAGGTAGCGGACTACGTCTCGCTGGACCCAGTCTCGACGTGCAAGACAGAGTATCTCGCGAGTGACATAGCGACGGGGCTGGCACACTTGTACAGGTGGGATGACGAGACGCAGGTACCGGAAGACCTCCAGGTGTATGCACGAGTATTGGCAACGCCAAAGGGCTCGGCAAAGCAGTCGCAGTATGCGATAGCGTCTAACGTCGTCACGATGAAGTTCTCGCCGTATTACGTAGCGTTGACGGCAGCACCGACGGAGATGTGGTATCTTGTCGGAGCTTGCATAGGCGACGGTAGCTGGGGCAACGACGCGAAGAACATAGGCACGGCAATCTATCCGATGAGGGCCGTAACGGGTGCAGAATACGACAAGAAGACCGGTCAGGGTCCGCTGACATTCACAGGCTACCTGACGACCGAGGGCTTCAAGCTGGTCAAGACTCCAGGCGGATGGGATGACCAGTGGGGCATGAAGGACGGTGCATTCGTCAAGAACGACGGTGGATCTGGCAACATCGAGGTAGCAGCAAACGGTTACTACACCATCAGCCTGAACACAGCGACGGACGAGATGACGATAGAGCCGTATGCAGAGGAGCCGGCCGTCTACTCGACGATGCTCATCTCTGGCACGTTCAACGACTGGAAAGAGACAGCGATGACGCCGATCAACACCGTAGCAAGCCTTGAGGGCCACAACCACATGTGGACATGTGAGCTTGACGCAAGTGCAGGACCTCTCGAGGTCAAGTTCCTGCAGCATGACTGGAGTCCGAACTGGGGTAGCTCAGACTTCCCGAGCGGCATCGGCACCAATGGAGGAGCTAACATCCCGGTACCGGAGGGCGTATGGACAGTCATCTTCAATGACATCGACGGATCCTACACGTTCGTAGCGAAGTAGGGGGAAGTCACAGGAAACGGAAGTGAAACACAATAAAACAAGGAAGAATGAAATCGGCATATAGCATGATGGCGCTTGCGGCACTCGCATTTACGGCGTGTGACGACGAGAGCTACAACGACTGGGCGCTGCCGCAGAGCAACTCACAGGAGGCGGCGCAGAGCGTAGCGGTGAAGGTTGACGGGGCGAGCGTAGTTAACTACGAGGCGATAGAAGACGACGACGCACTCGTCAGCGTCTTCACGCCGACCGTCAGCAGCAGCAGTGCATCGAAGACGACATACAGCATCGTCTTCAACAATGGGACAATCATCGCGGTAAATGAGGAAGGCAAGGTCAGGGCAGGCGACCTGAAGGAGGTCGTCATCGCCCAGTATGGACGAGCTCCGGAGAAGAGAACACTTGAAGGAACAGTGAACGCACTCGTAGACATCGACGGTGTGACGACGCTGGTGAAGAATCCAGTGACGATAGAGGCTCAGCTTACAGCACCTGTCATCGAGAGCGCATACTACTATGTAGGCTCGGCTAATGGATGGAGCGACAGCGACAAGACCTACGTATTCAAGCGTGCAGACGAGACGAAGAGCGTCTATGACGACCCGATCTTCACAGTCACGATACCTGCATCGTTTGACGCAGAGAAACCGACGGAGAGGGTTGACGAGTGGTTCAAGATTGCGCCAGAGTCGGCATACGGAGCTGAGAATTTCTGGGACAACCTCATCGGTGCTGAGACTGACGGATGCAGCGACCTGAAGGCAACGCTGGTAACGACGAAGCCACAGGCGTTCTCGCAGCCGAAGACAGACGGAGCGTTGTACTACCAGCTGACGTTGAACATGATGGAGTACACGATCACCGTCACGCCGCTAGCATTCGAGGAGTGGATCTACGCTCCGGGCAATCCGAAATGGGATCCTGAGACAGCGGCAGCGCTTCGCTCGCCAGACTCTGACGGTGTATACAGCGGCTATGTATATCTCGATGGCGAGTTCAAGTTCACGAAGCACAGGAACTGGAAAGACGGCGAGTACAATGCAAAGACGTTCAGTGACTGGGCAACGGGCATAGCACCGGCAGATCCGACATTCAGCAGCGACAACACCAACATTAAGGCTGAGACGGCAGGCCTCTACAAGGTCACTGTAGACGTAGCCAACGGCATATTCGAGGCGACACTGACGACGTGGGGCATAGTTGGTCCGGCACAGGATGGTGGCTGGGATGCAGACACCGACATGACGTGGGATGCGACGGAGAACGCATACGTCTACACGGGCGCACTGAAGGCAGGAGAGTTCAAATTCAGGGCTAATGACGGCTGGGATATCAACCTCGGTGGCACGAATGACGACCTGGTAGCAGGCGGTGCAAACCTGACGATTGCAACAGACGGCAATTACGTCGTGAAACTCTATCCATGTAGAAATAATTCTGAGAAGATATACTGCACCGTGACGGCACAGTAGGTTTGTAAGAGTAGTTAATAATTGTGGTTGGGAAGGAGGCTTCTGTCTTGAAAGGAAGAGACAGAAGCCCCTTTTTCAAACAACAGAGACAACAAAAAACAAGAGCCATGAAAAGACAAATACTAGCATTAGCAGTCGTAGCAACGGCGACTCTCTTGGCGAACGCACAGGCGCCCGAGGAGAGCGAGGACGTGATGCTTCAGGGGTTCTACTGGGACTCTCAGAAGGCGACGTCGTGGGTCAAGCTGACGAACATGGCGGACGACATAGGGAGGTCGTTCACGATGATATGGCTACCGCCATCGGCGAGTGCGGAGGGTGGCAACGAAGTCGGCGGGAACAACGTCGGGTATCATCCGAAGCAGTGGAACGACCAGAACTCATGCTGGGGGACGGCGGAGCAGCTAAAGACCCTGATATCGACGCTACACGAGAACGGGGTGAAGGTCGTGGCGGACATCGTCATCAACCACAGGGCAGGCAACACCGACTGGGGCAACTTCACGAAGGATGACTTTGGGGAATATGGCGTCTATCAGTTGACGGCGGACCATATCTGCAGTACGGACGAGATGAACACGGATCCCAATGCGGGCTCGTGGAACGGAAAGGCAACCGGAGCAGCCGAAACAGACCCCGACTCGAACTGGGGTGGAGCGAGAGACCTCGACCATTCTAACGCATACGTCCAAGCGGACTGCAAGGCGTACCTGAACTGGCTGAAGGGCGAGTTTGGCTATGACGGATGGAGATATGACTACTGCAAAGGATTCAGAGGGCAGTACGTCGGGATATACAACGAGTCGTCGAAGCCATATCTCTCAGTCGGCGAGTACTGGGACGGCGAGTATGACAAGGTAGCAGCGTGGATAGAGGCGACAGGCAAGCAATCGACAGCCTTTGACTTCCCGGGTAAGTATGCGGCGCTGAACAATGGGCTGGCGGCAGGAAACTTCTCGAGCATGAGCTGGAAAGAGAACTACGTCACGCCGAGGCCAGCGGGCATGATACATCATGCGAACTTCAACAGATATGCAGTGACGTTCGTCGACAACCACGACACGTATCGCGACGGCAGCAAGTACACGGGCGACGTCCTGCAGGCCTACGCCTACCTACTCTCGGCGCCGGGCATCCCATGCGTCTTCTGGCCACACTGGAAGAACGTCTCGTGGAAGGGGTCGATAGAGAAGATGATAAAGGCGAGGAAGGATGCAGGGATAACCAGCCAGAGCGACGTCGAGGTGACAGCATGCGACAAGTATTACGAGTGCATAGCAAAAGGCAAGAAGCGGGACCTCATCTGCAGGATAGGAGCGAAGGCGCCTAATACAGTACCCGAAGGATATGAGAAAGTCTGTGCAGGAGACGGATGGACATACTACATGTCTATCAACAGCAACGCAACACGTCTCCCGAAAGCAGATCTCGACGAGGACAAGAAAGTCGAGATATACAGACTGGACGGCAGGCTGATAGAGAAGACGACAGTCGGGAAGATGAACGCAGTCAAGACGAGAGGGATGTGCATAGTGAGAGTCGGCGGGAAGAGTTATAAGACAGTGATAAAATAAACGCTGTTCGGCAGTCGAACGGTGCGCAATCAGTAGTTTTAGTGTTTGAAAGCGGAGGCTGTGTCGGGACCGGCACAGCCTCTTTCCGTTTCATGCGTGGAGGAAGCCGTGACAAGCGTAGTGACGGTGCAGGAAGAGGAAAGGGAGGAAGAGAGGGAAACCCTCAGTAGAGGGAAGAGGAGATGTCGCACTCGTCGGCAAGGCCCATCTTCTTCTTACGATAAGTGAGGTTGGAGGTATAGTCCTTGAGGTCCTCGTTGTACTTATGACGGTCGTTTCTCTCGAAAGAGTGAGAGTCTCTGACCGCCCAAGCAGTCTTGTAGGCAGCGAAGCCGAGAGCCGAGAACAAGGCGAATGCTATGGCGATAACAAAAGCAATGAGAGACATGGCAAACAGAGATTTATTGGTTAGTACGATCAGAGACGTCAGATTTCATCATTTTTTCAGCCTTACGAATATTCTGATAACACTCCACTGCACCATACCAGAGCATGGCGCAGATGACGAGGGGGAACAAGGCGAAGAGAAGCCCCGGGATGTTAAACAACAGAAGCAAGTAATATACAGGGAGAGCCGGGATGAAAAAGATGAGGAATTTTGGCAGCGCCTTAGCGAGGACCTTGCGCCGAGAGATAGGGATGCTGCCAGCAATCTTCTTAGTGAAGCCGTTGATGACGAAAGTCAGATGTCTGTCGCCGCAGGGACAGTTGAGATACCAGACAGGGAGGAGGATGCGGCGAACAGCGATGACAGAGTGCTCTGGGAACTCCTTGACAATGCTGATGGATCTAACCTGTCGGTCCCACTGCTGAGTGCAAGACTTGACCATTTCATGATAGAACATATCTTCAGCCTTGTCGATGACGTGAGGCAGGACTTTATCGACGGGGACATCGGCAGGTGCTAGGAAGTAGTCCCCGACGAGATCATTGTCGAATGGCTTGAGAGAGTCGAGATGCTTATTGAGTTTCCAGTTGTTGAGAGCGTCTGACACAGAGTCGTCGAAGAGGGAGGAGGCGTCATAGAGGATGTTGGTGTACGTACAGTCAGCCTGCCTGAGGAAGTACATAGAGTAGGTCGTATCTTTGCCTCTGACACCATAGAGCTTCATAGTGTTGCGGTAGTCAATGTCGAAGGCGTAGAAGGGTACGTAGACACCCTTAACGTTGTCGACGTTGATGTCGTTCAGACCGTCGGGGGCGAAGGAAGCCTTGGCAGCAACATCCTTGAGAGCCTTGACAGCCTGCTCTCGTGTGACCTTGAAAGGCAGGACAGCGTCGGGGGTCTCTGGCATAACAGTATTGCGGAACGACATAGTGCTGCAGCCGCAGACAGGGCAGACAACAGAGTCCTGCAAACTCTGGGAGAGCAGTTCTGCGTGGCAGGAACTGCAGTGATATACGTTGTAGTAGACATTCATAGCGTCGGTGGTATCAGAAACTGAACAAACGGAGAGAAGAACGAGTCCGACGACAAAGCCAGGCTGAGAAAGTCAATGACAGACAAATGCATAGGCAGCGGCGAACCATCTACAAAGGTAAATATTCTACTGAAACAAACAAGGGAGACGGGAGAATTAGCAATTTGCAATTAGTAATTTGCAATGAGCAATGGGGGGGCGGAGAGGAGTCAGGTCTAATCCAAGGCTAATCCAAGGCTAATCCAAGGCTAACCCAAGGCTAACCCAATGAGCAATTAGGAAGGAGGAATCAGCAATGAGGAATCAGGGTGGCACGACTTCGTCGGCGGCGATGTTGGCGGATAAATACAGGGGCGAGGGAGCGGACGCAGGAGACGGAGAGGCGAAAGCAGTTATCAGCAAGAAAGAGAAGGAAAAAGAGAGAGTTAAAACGCCAAATCTCTTCCAATTGTGTTAACTTTGCAGTCGATTATAGAAGACGTAAAAAATCAGTATAGCAGATGAGCAAGAAAGTAATGCTGATGATCCTGGACGGATGGGGAATCGGCGACAAGAAAAAGGACGACGTAATCTCTTGTACCCCAACGCCATATTGGGACTATCTCACGAAGACGTATCCTAACTCGCAGCTCCAGGCGAGCGGTGAGAACGTAGGTTTGCCAGACGGACAGATGGGCAACTCGGAGGTTGGTCACCTGAACATTGGAGCTGGTCGCATTGTCTATCAGGACCTCGTCAAGATCAACAGGGCGTGTGCAGACGGATCGATCAAGAACAACAAGGAAGTTGTCGCAGCGTTCACGTATGCAAAGGAGAACAAGAAGGCTATCCACTTCATGGGTCTGACGTCGAATGGCGGCGTTCATAGCTCGCTCGACCATCTCTTCAAGCTCTGCGAGATAGCGAAGGACTACTCGCTGGAGAAGACCTTCATCCACTGCTTCATGGACGGGCGAGACACAGACCCGAAGAGCGGCAAGGGCTTCATCGAGCAGCTCACGGAGCAGACAAAGAAGACCACGGGCGTCATCGCATCTATCGTCGGCAGGTTCTATGCAATGGACCGCGACAAGAGGTGGGAGCGCATCAAGGAGGCCTACGACCTGCTCGTAGAGGGCAAGGGCAAGCAGGCTACGGACATGGTGAAGGCCGTCGAGGAGTCTTACGCAGAGGGCGTGACGGACGAGTTCATCAAGCCGATAAACAATTCGACCGTTGACGGTACAATCAAGCCGGGCGACGTCGTCATCTTCTTCAACTACCGCAACGACCGCGCCAAGGAGCTGACCGTAGTCCTCACGCAGGAGGACAAGGCGGACCAGGGCATGAAGACGCTCCCAGGCCTTCAGTACTACTGCATGACGCCGTATGATGCATCGTTCAAGGGCGTCCATATACTCTTCGACAAGGAGAACGTCAACAACACGCTCGGCGAGTATCTCTCTGGGAAGGGTCTCAAACAGCTGCACATAGCTGAGACAGAGAAGTATGCACACGTAACATTCTTCTTCAATGGAGGTCGCGAGACACCATACGAGAACGAGGACAGGATACTCGTCCCATCGCCAAAGGTAGCGACCTACGACCTGAAGCCAGAGATGAGCGCATACGAGGTCAAGGACAAGCTCGTTGCAGCCCTCGGAGAGGAGAAGTACGAGTTCGTAGTCGTCAACTACGCTAATGGAGACATGGTCGGACATACGGGAGTGTATGCAGCCATCGAGAAGGCCGTTGTCGCAATCGACGACTGCGTCAAGCAGACAGTCGAGGCAGCTAAGGCACACGGCTATGAGGTCATCATCATAGCAGACCACGGCAATGCAGACCATGCGTTGAACGAGGACGGCACGCCAAACACGGCGCACTCGCTCAACCCAGTCCCATTCGTCGTCGTCACCGACAGGAAGATCAGCGCACCGAAGGAGGGAGTCCTTGCGGACGTCGCACCGTCGCTCTTGACGCTTCTCGGCATCGAGCAGCCGGCAGAGATGACAGGCAAAGCACTCTTCGAGTTGAAGTAGAACGACAGAAGATAAACAAATCGGGTAGGAGGCGCAGCGTGCAACAGCACACTGCGCCTCCTCTGTATTACAGACCGTCATGGAGAGGAACTAACGCTCCTTGATCGGCTCGGCATGAATCGTGACGTAGGCGTCGCTGCCGAAGCGTTGTCTCAGACGGTTCTCGATGCTAGAGACAATCTCGTGAGCCGTCCGGAGCTTCATGTCACCATCGAGGCGGATATGAACCTCGATAGCCACCCTGTTGCCAATCTTGCGGGTGCGGAGGTTGTGAGGTTCGCTGACGCCCTCGAAAGAGGAGGCGATATGGACGATCTCAGCCTCGTCTTCTTCGGGGAGGGAGCAGTCAGTCAGTTCGAGAATCGTCTTCTTGAGCATATCGTAGGCCACCTTGCCGAGCATGATGCCGACGGCCACAGAGGCAACAGGGTCGAGGACCGTCCAGTTGTCGCCGAGCACGACAGCGCCACCGATACCAATAGCAGCCCCGATAGAGGACAGGGCGTCGCTACGGTGGTGCCAAGCGTTGGCGACGACAGCATCGGACTTCAGTCGGTGCCCTGCGCGGGCAGTATATTGATAGAGAAGTTCCTTGACGACAATAGAGACGATGGCGGCGACGAGGGCGAGGTAGCTAGGGGCGTCGAGAGGCTCGCCGTTGATAGCCCCATAAATCTTCATCGAGCCTGAGTAGATGATGCCAGTAGCTGCGGCTGCGAGGGCGATAGCAATCATAAAAGTCGCGAGGGTCTCGTATTTGCCATGGCCATAGTCGTGAGAGGCGTCCTGGGGCTTGGCGCTGATGCCGACTAGGACTATGACGACAATATCCGTTATAAAGTCGGAGAGCGAGTGGATAGCGTCGGCAATCATAGCCGAGCTATTGCCCAGGATCCCGGCAATAAACTTAAAGATCAGGAGCAGCACATTGCCAAAGCCGCCGATCAGAGTGACCCGATATATTTCCTTTTCGCGTTCCATACAAAGACATTTACATAACCATCATATCCTCCATAAACGCACACAAAGATAGGGGATTACTATTCACGATAGACTCATAAATGCAGATTTGTTTACATATCGCAAGATGATATAAAAAAAGACCCCGGGGAACTCCCAGGGTCTAAGATCGTTATCGCCGTCCACCGCCGAAGCCGCCAGGACCGCCACCGGGGCGTCCGCCTAAGCGACCACCGCCGCCACCCCACGGTCCCTGCGGTGTTTGCGGCATCTCGCCGATAGTCTTGAACTTGTAGGTAAACGTCAACATTGCGAAGCGACGCAGGACATCGTTGGTACTCGTTCGGATAGAGGCGTCGCCGATACTTCTCGAGACGCTCTCGGACGTGTCGAGAAGGTCATTGACACGCAGCTTGATCTCTCCCCTCTTGTCCTTCAATACCTTCACAGCGAGCGAGGCATTCCACGAGATATAGTTCTGGTCGTAATTCTCACCCATACCAGAAGTGTAGTTGTGTCTCAAATTGTTGTTGAACACAAACCTCTGATTGATAAAGAGACAAGTCAAATCTGCCGAGATTCCATGACGATAGTAGTTGTAGTTAGACGAGGCAGTCTGGCTACTCTTGACAATATTGTAGGAGGCGTCGTAGCCGATGTTGAAGTCGACATTCTCTGAGAAGCTGCTACCGATGTTGAGGCCGCCACTCACAGCATAAGTCTTATTCGTCACCTCCTTGTAGTTGTACATACTCGGTCTCTTCTGCAGGTTAGCGCCGAGATTGAGGCTCACGTTACTACCTAGCCACTTGACTGGGGAGGACAGAGTAATATTCGTACGGGCGCTGACCTGACCATCCATGTTAATCGGCTTGTTGAACTCCGTACCCTTGGGGAGGATGATTCCGTTCTCGAGCAGGGAGTCCTTAGTCGCAATGACACTGGAGGTCGTGATGTTGTCCTTAGTCGTCGAGACGTCGGCAATGAAGAACATGAAGCGAGAAGTCTCGACATTGTTAGCAGTGAAGAAGAGGCGCAGCTGGTGAGTCGTGCTCTGACTAAGGTCGTCGTTACCAGAAGAATAGCGACGGATGTTGCTGACGTCGATGACCTTCTGCAACTGGTTGATACTCGGGGCTGAGGAGTTAGTGCGGTAAGTCAGGCGGATGTTCATAGCCTTCTGCTTAGAGAAGCGCAGCTCGGCGCTTGGCATGAAACTATTGAACGTCTTGTGAGTCTCGAAAGAAGTCGGATACGTCTGGTCGCCATCGAGGATAGACTTCTGATAGTCGAACGTCACCGTCGCACGGAAGTCCTTACCCTGGAATACGTTGAGGCCGACGCCAGCACGATGCTGCAAATACTCGCTCTCCTTCTGATTGGAGAGGATGCTCGAGAACCTATAGTTAGAGAAGTCCGGATTGTCGACAGTCGAAGCGACAGTATCTGCGCTCACGCTCTTGTCGGCTGAACTGAAAGAATAAGAAGGACTATAGTTAATCTGGAGAGCAGCATTCTCTCCCAGCGGTTCGGTATACATGATACGGCTGTTGAGCTTCCAGCTCTTGGACTCGTTGTCGCTCAGCTGACTAGTCTTAATGTTGCGGGAAGGAGTCTTGACATAGTCCTGCGAAGCCTTGCTGCTGCCTTCGGAGTCGGAGTTGTTGACACTGCCGCCGACGCGTATAGAGACCGTACGCATAGGCTTGTTGAAGCGGTGGCGCCACGTAAGGTCACCATTGAGACCATAGCCACGAGTGTCGTTGTCGTTGTCCTGAGTCGTGCTCTGATAGTTGAGGTCCTCGAGCCAGTCCTTACCCCAGTCGCTGCTAGTCTGGTCGTACTTCTGCCAGCTGACGGAGGGGTTGAAGACGAGACTGTTGTCCTCGTTGATAGTCCAAGTCAGCCTGAGGTTAGCACGGTGATTGTAGTTGTGACTATTGCTACCGCTCTCGCTGAAATAAGTGTGGAGGCTATCAGTGTCGTCAGTCTTAAAGTATTCCTGCGAGACCGTGCTACCCGTCTTGTTCTTGTTGTAGTTGTAGAAGTAGCTGCTCTCGATCTTAATCTTGTTCTCCTGCTCGTAGTTGTAGTTGAGGCCGAGAGCGCCAGTCGTATTGATACCGTCGCGACCACCGCCACGCATTCCACGACCGCCGCCATTAGCCATAGCGCCTGTCACGTCGTCGAAGGAGAAATTCTGCTGGTTGATGTTGTTGAGCATAGCCAAGACCGTCATACGATGCTGACCATTGAAATAGTTCATATTACCACCAGCCTCGTAGTGGTCGTCGGTGCCGTAGCCGCCGTAGACACGTCCGAAGCGTCCGCTCTTGATACCCATCTTCGTCATGATGTTGATAGTCCTCTCCTCGTTGCCGTCGGAGAAGCCAGTAAACTGACTCTGGTCGCTCTGCCTATCGTAGACCTCGATCTTGTCGACCATGCTAGCATCGATATTCTTGAGGGCCAGCATCGGGTCGGAGCCGAAGAACTCCTTGCCGTCGACGAGGACCCTCTTGACCTTCTCTCCGCCCTGGGTGACCTCACCATCCTTCACTTGCATACCAGGCATCTTCTTCAACAGGTCTTCAGTCGTAGCATCTGGGTTGACCTTGAAGGCAGCAGCGTTGAAGACAGTCGTGTCTCCCTTCTGCTCCTGGCGGACCATAGTGCCTACGGCCTTGACCTCCTCAATCTCCATATCCTCTGGTTTCATCCGGAGAGTACCGACATTGACGTCGGACTCAGCGACCGTGATAGCCTTCTCCATAGTCGTATAGCCGAGGAACACCGCCTTGACCGTATACTTGCCCGACTTCACGTGCGTGAACGTAAAGTTACCCTCGGCGTCGGAGCTCTGGGCTCTTGGCTGACCGCCCTCAGTCTGTATCGTTATTGTCGCCATCGGGAGCGGCTGCTTAGACTTACTATCTATGACACGTCCGGTCACCTTAATCTGTGCCGTAGACCCTACAAGGAAAAGAAAGAGAGTTGCAAGTAAAAACGAAAATCTGTAGCTTATGCCCATTTGTATGACTATCTATTGAATTATTGACAAGACAAAGATAATAGCAGAAGACCTAACTAACCGAAATAATTCAACCAATCGCCGAAATAATTCAGTGAATCAAAAAAAAACGTTGTCCATGTTCACTACACAGACAACGATGATTCGTCAGCTAGCAGCTATCAGAAAGAGAAGTCACAAAGCCCTGTATGCCGAGACGATAGCTGCTCTTGCCTCGGATGGTAGCTCGAGATACTTATGACGAGCCTTTCCACCCTTTGCGGCATCGACGACATCGATCCTCAAGAGAGCAGTCTTGCCCATACGCCTAAGGCACTTGATAAAACGCTTAGCATACTTCTTTTCGAGCGTACTAATCTCAGATGCTGCATCGTTGACATAGAAGTCGGGGTCGTCAATCTCGTCGAGATATCTGTAGCCATAGCCTTCGGGCAACATTCCGACCTCGTACATCTCGACATCCATCTTTCTGTTGCCACGCTGATCGAACTTGAGACTGTCTCCAGTCAGACCAATCTGGATAAACTGAGCATCGGAGACCCTAACATAGAAGCCGTCACCGTCGTACTGGTACTGTCCGCAAGCCACCTCGGGCATGACAGCACCCAATAGAGCCATGATAAGTACTGAAACAAAAGCTTTCATCAGATATAGAGATATAGAAATCCAATTAAGAACATACTTTACACTATTTCATCAGCAGCTTGCTGACGATTTCCCAGATAGCGATGCCCGTCGAGACCGAGACGTTGAGTGAATGCTTAGTCCCGAACTGAGGGATCTCGAGACAGATGTCGCACTCGTCGACGACAGCCTGATTGACACCATGAATCTCGTTGCCAGCCACAAGTGCGATATGTGCACCATTGGGGATGTTCAGACCCGCTACATCGTTGAGCATGACACTGCCGACAGCCTGTTCCAGAGCCATCGTAAAGTAGCCTATCGACTTCAGGTCTCTGACGACGTCGAGCGTCGAGTCTGCGGCTTGCCAGTCGACAGAGAACTCAGCGCCGAGAGCCGTCTTGTGAATCTCGGGATGAGGCGGGACTCCCATAGCGCCGCAGAGGTATATCTTCTCGAGCCTAAAAGCGTCGGCAGTCCTGAAGAGCGAGCCGATATTGTTGAGACTCCTCACCTCGTCTGCCACGATGACCAGAGGAGTCTTGTCGGCAGCCTTGTACTCGTCAGCCGACATTCTCCCCATCTCCTCCATCAGGAGCTTACGCCTACTACTGGCCATTGTCCTTTCTTGGCTTAAAGTTTCTGTATTTCTTGTGGGGGGCGGCCTTCACGTCGCCTTCAGTCTTAGGGAGGGGATGATTGCCAGGCTTGTTAGGGTTATGATGCTCGCCCTTCCTCCGTGGCTGCATATCCCTCTTTCCGGCGCCGTGGGAAGACTTACGATGGTCGCCGTTCTTCTTAGGCTCGCGTAAGTTAGGGTCGTAGGCTGGAGCCTCGCCGAGTTCGGAAGGCAGAGCGAGTTTCTCGACAGACTGCCCGATAAGACTCTCAATCCTGCCGAAACTCCTCATCTCAGCAGGTACTATCAGAGTAGCAGCCTCGCCCTTGCTTGCGGCGCGGGCAGTCCTACCGATACGGTGGACATAGTCGTCGGCGTCGCGAGGGACGTCGTAGTTGATGACCATGTCGATGTCTGGGATGTCGATACCCCTGGCGAGGATGTCCGTCGCGACGAGGATGTCGATAGACCTATTCCTGAACCGTCTCAGAACCTCCTCGCGCTCGACTTGCTCGAGGTCGGAGTAGATAATGTCCGAATTGAAGCCTTTGCTCTTGAGAGTCCGTCCGAGGTCTCGGACGCTTTGCTTTCTCGAGCTGAAGATGATGATGCTCTGACCGACGTGCTGCTTGAGGATGCTCGTGACGAGGCCGATCTTCTGAGTCTCGTAAATCGGGTAAGCCACCTGCCGGATACCTTCTGCTGGTTTAGCGATGGCGATAGATATCTCCTCTGGGTCCTTGAGGATCGTCTTAGCCAGATCTCTGATTTTCGGAGGCATAGTCGCCGAGAACAAAAGAGTCTGACGTTTCTCCTTGTCAATCAGCTTGACGACCTGCATAATGTCGTCATAAAAACCCATATCGAGCATTCTGTCCGCCTCGTCGAGGACGAGGTGAGTGACATGACTAAAGTCCACATAGCCCATCGAGATATGCTGGAGCATACGTCCGGGAGTAGTTATGACGATGTCAGCACCCTCAGTCAGTGCCGTTCGCTGTCGGCTCCATTCGCCGCTGTCGCTACCGCCATAGATAGCGGTTGAGCTGACAGGCACGAAATAGCCGAAGCCCTCCATCTGCTGGTCGATCTGAATAGCAAGTTCTCGGGTCGGGACAAGGATCACCGTGTCGATACCCTCGTGAGGCGAGCGTACTATGTCGTCAATAATCGGGAGGAGGTAGGCAGCAGTCTTGCCTGTGCCAGTCTGGGCGCAAGCAATCAAGTCCCTGCCAGTCATGATGACCGGTATAGTCTGTTCCTGCACGGGAGTCGGGGTCTCGAATCTCATCGACTCGAGGCTGTCGAGCATCTCGTCAGTAAAGTCGAAATCGTAAAACTTCATGTTTTGCTGTTCATTCAATAAACCTTCAGGACGAGCCCCTTGAGATACTCGCCTTCGGGGTGATAGATATTGATAGGGTGGTCGGCGGGCTGGGAGAGGAAGTGGAGAATCGAGACGCGCCTCTTGGCCTGCGTAGCAGCCGTGAAGACCATCGTCCGGAACTCCTCGCGGCTGACGACTTGGGAGCAGGAGAAAGTAAAGAGTATGCCACCTGGCTCGATAATCTGGAGAGCCTTAGCATTGAGACGTCTATAGCCCTTGAGAGCATTCTTGAGTACGCCGACATGCTTGGCGAAGGCTGGAGGGTCGAGGACAATCAAGTCATATTTCTCCTTAGCCTGCTCCATAAAATGGAAGGCGTCCTGGGCAAAAGCCTTATGGTTAGTGCAGCCAGGGAAATTCCTCTCGACGTTCTGCTCCGTCAGTTCAATAGCCCTCTCGGAGCTGTCGACAGAGTGGACAAACTCTGCGCCGCCACGGAGAGCGAACATAGAGAATCCGCCGGTGTAGCAGAACATATTGAGCACTCTCCTACCCTTACTATACTTCTCGATGAGAGCACGATTCTCCCTCTGGTCGACGAAGAAGCCAGTCTTCTGACCCTTCTCCCAGTCGGGGACGAAGACGATGCCGTTCTCTCTTGCCTCGCGGGAATCAGTATGACCCCAGACGTAGCTGTTGACAGGGTTCAAGCCCGCCTTGAAAGGGAGGGTCCCCTCGCTCTTGTTGTAGATAGCCTTCAGTCTATCGCCGAGGACAGTTCTCAGGGCCTTCTCGATAAGATCCTTGTCCTTGTACATACCGACAGAGTGCATCTGCACGACGGCAGTACCCTCATAGAAGTCGACGACAAGGCCCGGGAGGTAGTCACCTTCGCCGAAGACGAGGCGGTAAGCCGTCGTGTTCGGGTTGTCGACCAAGCCGTTGTCTCGTCTAAGTTCAAGAGCCTCGGTTATTCTCCTAGTATAAAAAGCCTCGTCGATAGCCTCGTCCTTGTCAAAAGTGAGGACTCTGACGGCTATCGTGCCGATCTGGTAGTGACCTCTGGCGAGGAAGTCGCCGTGAGATGTGTAAACCTCGACGATGTCGCCTTCCTCGACGCCTTTGTCCATTCGTGCAATAGCGCCGGAGAAGACCCAAGGGTGAAAACGGAGAAGACTCTGCTCCTTGCCGGCTTTAAGTGTTATCATCATATCTGTCTTTCTTCACGTGTATTAGATAGAATCTCCAAGACTCGAGGGTGAACAGTCTCACCCCTCGAGAGAGCCTGATAGAGCAGCAGGGAGATCCAAGAGTCAGTTGCTGCATAAAGCAGTTGTTCAGAAGTCAGGACGTCGTTCTCCCAGTTGGTCAGACGTTCCTTCTTGCTAATATGGACGCCGAGGACGAGAGCAGCCATCTTTTTGAGGCTGAGCTCCTCGACATTCATTTTCTGGGCCATGTGCTGAACGTCGACGCACTTAGCAGGGACGAAGGGTGCGCGTTCCTGGAGAGCCTTAAGGTCGTCTCGGATAGCGAGACCGGCCTTGCAAGTCGCATGGGAGGACATCACGGAGACCACCTCGGGCGGGAAGCCGATCTTGCTCAGTCGGAAGAGCCAAGTCTTGTCGACCGTAGACAGCTGGAGGAGAGCGACGCTATGGTGTGCACCTCGCGTGAACGTCGGCCGCGTCTCGGTGTCGAAGCCGAACAAGTCATAGTTATGCATTTCGCGTATTGCGGTACGCAGAGACCTAAAATTGTCGACAACCTCGATAGTTCCGTCAAATCGAGTAATCGGCAGTTGGTCAATAACCTCGTTCTTAATCTTCACCGTCTCAGTTTCATTCCCATTTGCCTCAGGAAGTACGGAGCGTCGCCGTCTTTTCCCAACTCATCATCATTTTCCTGCTGTTCGTCGTCCTGGTAGTCGTCTGAGCGAGGCACAGGCACCTCATCTTCAAGACTGTCGCCGGAGTAGAGGGCGCAGTGCAGAGCCTTGAGGGCGTTGCAGAGGCGTTGTCCCCAGTAGGACTGAAACTTTTCGCTAACGGCAACGATAGCGTCGTTCATAATCTCGTCGACGCCACTCTGGAACTGCTCGCAGAAGTTTCTGAGGTCCTGATAGATATCCGCCATATCCTCTGAGATGCTGGCAGCGACAGGAGACTCGCTATACTTGAAATCCTCCTTGAAGACCTCGACGTAGTCGTCGTGGCTACAGAGTTTCTCGTGGATACCGATACGGACATGCTCGTAGGTCTCCTCGTCGACAATTTCCTCAAGGTCGTCGTCAGACTGTCTTTCCAGTTGAGGCAAGACAGAGGCCTTGACATAGAGCAGAGGCAGCAGGCGAGCTGCCACAGTCATATAATCCTTTTTCGTATAATCGCCGACGTTCTCGACGAACACACAATACTCTCTCGCAACCGTCGCGAACTCCATAGGGTTGCGAGAGAAAACGTTGCTAAAATCCTTCAATTCTCTATCTGCTTCCATTTCTTCTCCTCTCTGATTACCCAGATTGAGAAAGCAAGGATGACAGCCATACAGACCGCCATCGAGCATCCTCCGAAGACACTATTACCAAAGAAAAAGTGGACAGCCAAAGGAATAGCCGTACCACCAAAAATAGCCATTATTTGTCCAGCGGCCCCGACCTTCACCATATCGAGGTCGAGTTCGGACAGTGCGATACCATAAATAGTCGGGAACATAAGCGACATACATGCGCCCATGCCGACGAGAATGTACATGCCAGTCACATTGAAGAGCACGTAGGCCACTACGGTAAGGACGACACCCAGAGTCGCCATAATACCGAGCAGAATCGAAGGTTGGACGACACGGATAACAAACGTCGAGATAATACGGAACAGAGCGAACAGGACGAATCCCAGCAACATCATATTACCGGAAGTAGCGTTAGCCATCTGCTCGGTATATCCATTAGCCGTCAGGACCGTCTTAGAGTAGTCGACGATATAGCTCCAACAGAGAATCTGACAGCCGACATAGAAGAACTGAGCGATGAAGCCCAAGTTGTAGCGACGGTTAGAGACGAGACGGGACATAGCGCCCCAGAAAGACCTATCCTCGACGACATCACTCTCCTCGTCGTAGTAGTACATAGGTTTCATCTCATGTTCCTCGGGGATCTTAGCGACGCCAATAATGACCGCCAAGATGACGACGGCGACACCAATCCAGAGGTAGGGGGAGGAGACCAGCTGGAGGTCGGCATCACGGACTTGCCTAAACTGAATAGGGTCGAGATGGAGCCTTTGCAGAGGTGAGAGGCCGAAGATATTCTTTTGCACCACGTTGATAGCGAGATAGAAGCCCATCAGCCAGCCCAAAGAGTTGAAAGACTGAGCGAGGTTGAGCCTAAAGAGCGCATGTTTTTCGCTACCGAGCGTCAGAATATAAGGATTTGCAGAAGTCTCGAGGAACGAGAGTCCGGCTGCCAGCACGAAGTTGGCGATACAGAAGAGCATATACTCGCCAGACTGGGCGGCTGGGTAGAAGAGGAAGGCGCCAAAAGCGTAGAGGACAAGTCCGAGGGTGATGCCACTCTTGAAAGAAGTGCTCCAGGTGTAGATAGCAGCGGGCAGGGCCATCAGGAAATAGCTACCGCAGAACGAGTACTCGATAACCTGAGCGTCGAGCTCGTTCATCATGAAGATACTTCCGAGGGTCGGCTTGATGAGGATGTTCATCTCGTTAGCGATACCCCAGAGGGCAAAGCACAAGCTGACGAGAACGAAACCGATCATTCGACGCTTGCTTAACATTGCTCTTCTATTCATAATCCCTCCATTTCTAGTGTCTACTGTAGCCGACAGGAAAGGTTTGGTCTTAGAGGCGTTCGTATTCCGTTGCCGCGAGGATGAAAGCGCCGACGCCCTTACCCTCGTTAGACTTCACGATCTTAGTGTCGCTACCTTCGAGGTAGTAGTTGAGCGTCCCGGAGCGACCAGGGTCGCTAACAGGGCCGAGGCCTGCGGAGGCACAGATGTCATTGAGGTTGACCTTACCATTATCGGCGTCGGAGACCTTGTTCTTGAGGACACCTTCGAAAGCAGTCTTACCGACCTGAAGGAACTTCTTGTCGAGGAGGCCGAGTCGCACGCCCTTCATATAGACAAAGGAGAACATACTCGAAGCCGAGGTCTCTGTATAGTTATGACTTGTCCCGACGTTGTAACGTTCGCCGTTGATGAGGTCACCGATGCCGTCAGCCTGAGCAGACTCGTCATGCGCGAGGAGGTTGAACCAGAGACCAGTCTTTTTGTCCTGACGGGCAGCGAGGTCTTCGGCAGTCTGCTGAAAGATCTTGAGCAGGTCGTTGTAGTCCGGATGGTCCTTGGGCATCAGTTCGAGGACGTCGACGAGAGCGCCGAAGTACCATCCCATAGCCCTAGCCCAGAACTCCTGGTTGCAGCCCTTGTTAGGTCCGTCCTTTCTAGCCCAGAAAGAGTTGACGTCGTCGACGTCGGCGCTCCAGGCGTGGTAGTTGAGATGTTTTTCAGCGTCGTAGGTCTTGGCGAAAAGATTCTTGAACTGGAAGGCGATGTCTGCCCAGCTGGCCATGTTATCCTCCTCGCCGAGTTCGGAGCCCCAAGCGGCCTGCCAACGGGCGTAGACAGCAGGGCCCATAAAGAGTCCGTCGAGCCACATCTGGTTAGGGTAGCGCATCTTGTGCCAGAAGCCGCCGGCGCCCTCCATACCCTGAGGGATGCGCCTATGCTCATACTTCAGCTTGTTTCTGACGAGAGTAGCGGCCTTCTTGTAACGAGCGGCCTTGTCGTTGTTGCCCTTCTTAGTCTCCTCCTTATAGAGGTCGAAATAGATACGAGCGGCAGCCAAGTCGTCGATGTTGCTTGGGCCGAGGGCGTCCATGCCATTATATTTCTGGATACCAGTGCCATCCTCTTTCGTAGCGAGGTCGGCGTAAGCCATAACAGCCTCGTAGAGGTCGGTACGTTCGGGATGCAGTTTCCAGGCTTCCAAAAGAGAAGATGCGACGAGTCCACTAACATAGTCCCACGGTGTAGTCGCCAGACTATCCCTATGCTTAGTGTTGCAATAGAAGTCGCCGATGCCATGGCTGTCTGCCATTCGCAAAGACCACTCAACTTTCTGAGTGTCGGCGGTAGCGCCTGCACCATTACCGCCATTCGAACAGCCGCTGGTCGTTGCCAGCATTGCCATTGCCATCGAATAGATTACTACTCTAAATTTCATATACGTATAGATATTCTCAGATGCGAAGATACAAATATTTGTTGTACGAGCAAAGCCCACTTTAACGTTGTGAGCATTTTTACCATCGAGACCAATGAGGCAGAGCAAAGAGATCCTTATCTCTGCTATACCAGGTCTAATACAGGTCTAACTATTTCTTGTTCTCGGAAGATTTAGCGAAGAAGTTAGCGATCAAAGTACCGGAAATAGAATGCCAGGCGCAGGATATGGCGCAAGGGAGAACCGAGAGAGGGTTAGCAGCGGCGAAGAAGGCAGAG
>JAFPZF010000008.1 GCA_017417385.1 Bacteroidales bacterium | reverse complement strand
CTATTTTTGTCATGGCATTTGGGTCTTGTTGTTTGCTTTTGAATTCACACACCTATTTAGGTGATTTAAACGACATATCCAAATGCCTTTGTATTAATTAGTTATAAATATTTCTGCTCGTTTGTTGCGGATTTAAGGCTATCTAATACTATTGCCATGAGTACAACGTCACATAGCACAAGCATTCTCTTCAAAACCGCCCTAACCCTCATTGCGTTAGCCTTGCTCGTCTCTTTCATTGGCGCACTGACTATGTACCAGCTGCAAAATTCGTCCATGAACGAATACTTCAAGGTCCAATTGAATGAGAAATATGACGAGGTATGCAAAGTCGAAATGAAAGAAATCGACCAGCTCAGCCTCTTCGTCAATAGAACTATATCTACCGACACCGGATTAAAACCCGCTCTCACTAAACGTGACTACTCCGCACTCGTGACTGTCGCCGAGCATATCCACCACGTGACTGAGACAGCCGGCTATATCGTGGCCGACCCCGATGGCATCGTCGTCCACTCTTCCTTCTATGGCTGGCAGAGTAAAGACCACTCCTGCGTCTCCGATTTCATCGACTACCTCAACAAGGCTAAATCAGAGATCTACAACGGCTACATGGACGTGTTCGACATCGGTCACACCCTCATGACTGCCCACGCCGTCAAGGATAGCAACGGAACTCTCGCCGCATACCTCATCGTCTACTACGTCTGCTTCGAGAACGAGAACTATCTCAAACGCTCCGGCGCAACCTTCGGACTTACGCCTTCTGTCTTCCGCGGCAGGATGGGCGTCGCCTCCGCCATCCAAGCTGGCACAGAGAACGCCGGTAAGAAATTCAAACTCTTCGACGAGGCTATCGGCGACACCGTCCTCAACACCGGCCACTTCTACCACGCCGAAGCTGACTTCCAGGGCCGCAAGTACTACTCCGTCTACACCCCGCTTACCGACTACGCCGGCAGAAACACCGGTATCTACAACATCGCTATCGACGTCACCGAGATGAAAGAGGTCGCTGTGGCGCATTCCGTCAAGCTCTTCATTATCTGCAGCTTGGTCAACATCGTCCTCACCATACTGTTGATTATTAGTATCAAGAAAAACCTCATCTCTCCTATACACACTATTTGCGAAAGCATAAGGAGTATTACTAACGGACACCTGAACATTAAAGTCCCAATGCTACACAACAACAAGGAAGTCGAGACTCTTACAGAATGTGTCCAAAATATGCACAAGTCTCTCAGCATGACTTACGAAGATATGGTCAAGACGGCAAACCTCTTCTCGACTACGAGCTCCACACTTTCCGCTGTCTCCAAGAGACTTTCTGCCGACATCGCCAAGCAAAAGTCTTACATCGAGAAGATTACTTCCAACTTGTCTAAAATCAAAGACGAAGACCATCAGCAAGAGTCTGACAACATCTCGACTGCAGTCGAAAACATGTTCTCGACTGTCAAGAACTCCGACTACTACTCCGACGAGATCAATAGCAAAGCCAATGACCTGTCTCAGGCTGCCACTAAGCTCCAGAAGATCATCGACCTCTTCAAGTCCAACTAGCAACCCCGTCCATCCTTAGGCCCAGCCCCCTCGCCTACCTTTAGACTAGGCGAGAGGCGAGCGTATGCGCTCGTTACGCTATGCGTATGCCGTGCCTCCTGCTTATCGTTGCTTTAGCCCTGTTGCCTTTCCTCCTCCGTTCTCTCCCCATCCTCTCCCCATTGGTCGTCCGCCTATCTCCTCCCGCAATACAAAAAGACTCGGGCAGCTGCGGCTCTCACCACAACTGCCCGTATATCTGCTTCCTCGCGCTCTATCAATATGCCCTCTGGTTCCTTCCCTCTATGTAATTGATAAAGGCTGTGTTGACTACCTTGTTGCCACCCGGCGTCGGATAGTCGCCCGTGAAATACCAGTCTCCCGTGTCGTTCGGACATG
Source organism: Bacteroidales bacterium (assembly GCA_017417385.1). GTDB lineage: Bacteria > Bacteroidota > Bacteroidia > Bacteroidales > Marinilabiliaceae > W3P20-009. Next base: position 19,265 of record JAFPZF010000008.1, on the reverse strand, counting down.
CCTTATGCAGGTTCTCGACTGTCTGGAACACTAGCTCGACCTCGGCTACCATGCCCTCCGGAGTCAACATCTGAGCTATCTTCGACGATATCTCGTCCACTGTAAATGGCCTGTATATGTCCTTCACGCAGTTCACTATCTCCTCCTTCGGGAGGTTCTGCTGCTCCTTGCACTGCTTATAGACGGTCTCTATGACGCTCTCTCGTCCCGTCTCCTTCAGCAGCTCGATAGCCGCCGCAAACGCACAGAAGTCGCCTAGCTTTGCCATGTCTATGCCATAGCAGTCCGGATATCTTATCTGTGGCGCCGACGAGACTATTATTATCTTCTTCGGGTGCAGCCTGTCGAGTATCTTCAGTATGCTCTTCTTCAACGTCGTCCCCCTGACTATCGAGTCGTCTATGACGACAAGCGTGTCCTGAAGGTTCTTCACTATGCCATACGTGACGTCATACACGTGCCCGACCATGTCGTCCCTCCCAGAGTCCGCCGTGATGAACGTCCTCATCTTCACGTCCTTGATCGGTATCTTCTCAAACCTCGGCTCGTGAGACACGATCTCCTTCAACGTATCCTCTGTCAGTTTCCCGCTCGCACTCAACGCCATCACGTCCTTGCACTTCCTCTCCGTCATATGCTGACGTACTCCCGCCATCAGCCCGAGATACGCCGTCTCCGCCGTGTTCGGGATGTAAGAGAATACGGTGTTGTCTATGTCATAGTTGACCTTCTCAAGCAACTTCGGCGCCAAGAGAAAACCGAGCTGCTTCCTCTCGTGATATATGTCCCTGTCCGAGCCTCGCGAGAAATATATTCTCTCAAACGAACACGATCTCCGCTCCTGAGGAACCGAGACTAGCTCGTCCGATATCCGCCCGTCCTTCCTTATTATTATGGCATGTCCCGGCAACAGCTCCTTCACCTGGCAGTAACGGACGTTGATAGCCGTCTGGATGACCGGACGCTCCGACGCTACTACCGCGATCTCGTCATCATAATAATAGTATGCCGGCCTTATGCCCCACGGGTCCCTCGTGACGAATGCGTCGCCATGACCGAACACTCCGCCTATCACGTAGCCGCCATCCCACTTCTTGCTGCTTCGCTCGAGTATCTTCCTGATATCAAGGCTCGCCTCTATTCGCTTGGAAATCTCGACGTTAGGCAACCCCTCGTTCTTATACTGCCTGAAGAGTAGCTGAACCTCGTCGTCCACGAAGTGACCGACGTTCTCGAGTATCGTGACCGTGTCCGAGAAATCCTTCGGGTGCTGACCCAGCTCGACAAGCGACGCGAATATCTCATCGACGTTCGTCAAGTTGAAGTTGCCCGCCAACGCCAGGTTCCTGCTCCGCCAGTTGTTCTCCCTCATGACGGGATGGCAGTACTCTATGCTGTTGTTGCCGTATGTTCCATACCTGAGATGACCGAGATAGACCTCACCGGCAAACGGCAGGTGCTCCTTAGCCCACCGAGCATCCTTATACTCCTCGGGATGCAGCCTCCGCGCCTCCAACAGCGGAGCGTTGATGCCGCCTATGACGTCCTGTATCGGATTGTCCGAGTTCGAACGCATCCTGTATATGAACTGCTTGCCAGACGGCTCGTCAATCTTCAGCACTACCGCACCAGCTCCGTCCTGACCTCTGTTGTGCTGCTTCTCCATCAGCAGGAACAGTCGGTGCAGACCATACTCCCACGTCCCATACTTCTGCTGATAATACTCTAGCGGCTTCAGTAGCCTCACCAAGGCTATGCCACATTCGTGCTTTATTGCTTCACTCATCGAGCTCAGTTTTTTTATTGTGCGTTTTTGCGGAATGTCTTCTTCTTTACTGTGTTGTCTCTCACCATGTAGCTCCCCGTAAAGACGACGCTCAGGCGCTTCAATAGCCCCATCGCCTCGCTCCGATACCTGAAGTCCCCGACCCTGACTCTCCAGAACGGCGCATTATAGATGACATACACCTTCTCCTTCGGATACATCTCGCTGAACTTCTTCTCCGCTGCCTGAGCCTCGGCCTTCGCCGACACCCCAGACCCAGAGTATATCTGTATCCTGAATCCGTCCAGCGTAGTCTGGTTCTCGTTACTCTTCCTCTGCTTCTGTATCAGGCTGTCTAGCCCGTTCGACATATACTGCACTTCGAGCCGCCCTGACGAGCTGCCCTGCGCCAATGCCACCATCGCCCCTGTCACAACAAGTAGCAATACTATCAGCATCCTTCTCATATCTGCAAAGGTAACTATTTTTTGCCCTCACTCTACACTGTCCCCCTAAAATATCCCCTTTCTAAACACTTATTATCCTTTCTCCCCTACCCTTGAATTAGACCTGTATTAGACATGACACCTCTCAGCCCCCAATTGCTAATTGCTAATTGCTAATTGCAAATTGCTAGAGAATGAGCTAATTTTGAAATCCTCCTTGGAGGCTCTAAGGGATGACTACTAACACCTATATATAATGGGGAAAGCAATGGGGTTTATACTTGCGATGCTAAGTGCAATGGGCATCTGCAAGGATAAGGGGACTGCCAGACAGAATGTGCTGTCATTCTCCGTCAATGGCGTCGATTTCACGATGCACCTTGTGGAACATGGCTCGTTCATAATAGGAGATGACGAGGGCTTCGGCGATGAAAGACCTGCTCACAAGGTGACTCTGACGAAGGACTACTATATTGGTCAGACTCAGGTGACTCAGGAACTATGGATGGCCGTGATAGACAACAACCCTTCGCGCTTCGTCGGGGAGAGTCAGCTGCCTGTCGAGTTTGTGACCTGGCTCGAGTGCCAGGACTTCATAAAGAAGCTCAACGAGATGACACCCGACAAAGGTGGACTGTTCGCCCTTCCGACTGAGGCTGAATGGGAATATGCGGCACGCGGCGGCAAACTGTCGAAAGGTTATATGTTTGCAGGCTCCAACGACGACACCGAGGTGGCTTGGTTCGACGAGGGATGGGACTCCCTGACTCACCCCGTCGCACAGAAGAAGGCTAACGAATTGGGATTGTATGACATGAGTGGAAATGTCTGGGAGATGTGCGCCGACTATCGTTGCGAGTATTCACGACAGGACGCCATTGACCCTGTGGGTCCCGAAAAAGGCGAATGTCGCGTCTTGCGTGGGGGCGACAGCTTCATCCCCGCTGGCAACGGACATGTATCGTGCCGCCGCGATATCTACTAAGACATCAGACACCCCTACTGCGGTCTGCGCCTTGTCTTTCGCCCTTCTGCCCGATAGTAACAGGTCTTCTCCACGACCCTCATTTTCCTGTAACTATTTCCCCCGCCCTACGTAAAACAACTAAATCGTAAAAATAGGGTCATGAGAAAGGAACTTTTCAAACAATACTTGTCAGACTTCTCCCAGACTATCGACAAGATCCGCTCGTCTGCTCACGAACTCCACAAGAGCGTCAACCAATTCTACGCCGACAAACCCTACGGGCTCCACCTCGATATGGTCGCCGAAAACGTCTCCTCCTTCGGCTATCTCGTCTGCAACTCCGAGTCCGACATCATCCCTCTACTCTTCGGCGCCTACTACCACGACAGCATCGAGGACGCAAGACTCACCTACCACGACGTCCTCGACTGCGCACGCCTCTACATGGACGACGACCAGGCTCTTATGGCTACCGAGATTGTCTACGCACTGACCAACGACAAGGGGAGGACTCGCAAGGAACGTGCAGGCGAAAAATACTACGCCGGCATACGAGAGACTCCTTTCGCTCCCTTCGTCAAACTTGCCGACCGCCTCGCCAATATGTCCTACTCCTATTCTCACTCCGACAGCAAGAACTGTAATATGCTCTCTGTCTACCGCCACGAGCTCGACGGCTTCCTCTCCTCCCTCCACGTCGACTCCCCAGACATCCGATTCTCCCTACCCGAGCCTATGCTCGCCGAAGTCTTCAAACTTACAAACGCTGACTGACACCACCACGTCCCCTCTACAAAATAATTTAGGCTGCCAGCTTTCGCCAGCAGCCTATTATTGTTCCTTGTCCCTCAGGCCTTTACATGACCTGCTTTCCAAGAGAGACCATCTTCTGAGCCATCCTCAGACCATTCCTCGCAATGTTGCCCTCGTGTATCTCGAAGTTCAACTTGTCTCCCTCCGACAAGAACGAGATGCCTGCTCCTCTCGAACACATGCCCTTAGCACCGCTCACTATCAGCACCTTGCTTCCTGACTGCGTTGAGATAAGCGAACCCATCTGCGCACTCTTAGACTCTCCCACGAAAATAATGTCACTCTTGTTGATAGCCTTCGCCGTCGAAGCCTCTGCTATCTCGATCTTACGATTACCAACCATCTTAGCACTGGCTACCGCCTTCAACTCCTTCACCAACGCATTGTCTCCGACAACGGTTATGACAAGTGGCTTGCCATTGTCCTCACGTGGCCAAGACGTGTTCTTGGCGAATTGCAACAAGTACAGCGCTTCCATCTTCGCCATCTGACCCTGCGCCGACAACACTCCCACGATAGCCATAAGGCAGATAATCATTGCTTTCTTCATGTCTTTTGCTTTTCGAGTTATTATGTTTCTAATTGTCTTTACTACTTGTTTCAGAGGTCTCAGACTCCGCCGCGTCCTTTAAGCGCACCTTTGCGCGGACCCCTTATGCATTGATTTACACGACAAAATTACTCATTTGGTTTCAACATAAACAAACCAAAACTTATTATTTAACTATTATTGTCTTACTATATATTCAAACCTCCAGAACCTGCTACTTTGTTAACTATCTATCGCTATTTTCTAACAATATTCCAGCCTCCTCTCCTCCGTCCCCTCTCCTCACGACCTATATATAATAAGCAACCCCACCTGGCAACCGCCAAGTGGGGCTCTTCTCCTCCGCTCCGACAGCATGTCTCTAATTGACCTGCTTGCCGAGCGACAATATCTTCTGAGTGACCCTCAGACCATTCCTCATTATGTTATCCTCGTTGATCTCGAAGTTCAACCTGTCTCCCTCCGGGACAAACGAGATTCCTGCTCCCTGTGAGCACATCCCCTTCGCCCCACTGACTATTAGCACCTTGTTGCCAGACTGCGACGAGACTAACGCCTCCGTCTGCTCAGACCTGTTCTCTCCGAGAAAGATTATGTCACTCTTGCTCAACTCCGTCGGCTTAGACGCCTCCTCTACCTCTATCTTCCGATTTCCGACCATCTTCGTGCTTGCGACGGCCTTCATCTCCTTAGCCAACTTCTTGTCTCCGACTATCGTTATTACGAACGGCTTGCCACTATCCTCCTTCGGCCACGACGTGTTCTTCGCGAACTGTATCAGATACAGCGCCTGCATCTTCGCCAACTGTCCCTGTGCCGAAAGAACTCCTACGACTGCCATGAGGCAGAATAACACTAATCTTTTCATGTCTATTGCCTTTATTCTGTTGTTCATTATCACACACCCATCAACCTTTCTCACAACTTGCATATTCTATTCGTACACCCACTTCTCTCCTCGGTGTGTATGACAAATTTATAACACGAATTCTACTATTGCAAACTATCGACTTGTGTTTTAACAATTATTATGTCGACTAACTATGATGATTTATATTTCTTTCTATATCAACATATTACATCACCACCCAATACCACTATTCAACAAACATCAACACTATTTCCGCTTCTTTTGGTGCTAAACAAAAACAAACGAAAGTCCTCACCCGGATAACCCGGATGAGGACCTCTTTCTTTGACCTTATATGACTGTGCTAAAAGATCTGCTTGCCGAGTGCTACGATCTTCTGAGATATCTTTATCCCATGCTTCACTATGTTGCCCTCGTGTATCTCGAAGTTTAGCTTACCACCCTCCGGGACAAACGATATACCCGCACCCTGTGCACACATGCCCTTGGCTCCACTCACTATCAGCACCTTGTTTGCCCCCTGCGCCGAGACCAACGCTCCTATCTGCGAACTCTTAGCCTCGCCGAGGAAGATGATGTCGCTCTTGCTCAGCCCCGTCGCCGTCGCCGATTCTACTACGGTGATCTTGCGACTTCCGACGGTCTTGCTGCTCACGATAGACTTCAACTCGCTTGCCAACGCATTGTCGCCTACTACCGTTATCACGAACGGCTTCGAATCGTCCTCTGTCGGCCACGACGTGTTCTTCGCAAACTGCAACAAGTACAAGGCCTGGAACTTTGCCATCTGCCCCTGAGCCGAGACCATCCCGACTATCGCCATAAGGCATACTACTATCAGTTTCTTCATCTTATTATTGTTTTTCTTACCACTGTTTCCACTCTACTCATGTAATCTCTACAGCCCGAAGCTGACTCCGACATTGTACTGCCCGCCTATCTTGTCGCCATAGACGAACTCCTGCTTCTTGTTGTTCAGTATGTTCGTGCCGTTGAAGAAGAGCTCAAGCCCCGAGGTCGGCTTATAACCTATCTTCATGTTCAACGTCATTCGCGGAGATAGCTCCTGCTTGCCATAGCCTGTCAGATACTCGCGCTTGCCCATGAAGTTTGCGTATGCACTGATGTTCAGCTTGCTGTTCGGCTTCGCCAATACGCCGACCATACCATAGACCGCCGGCGTCGCCTTGTGCTTATGCCCATCCTCGAGCTCCGGATTCAGCAAGTCATAGATGGCCTTGTCCTCTGCATTCGACAAGTCTAGCTCCTTGACATCCTTGAATCCTGTCCTGACTCGTCCCTTACCATCCGACTTGCCAAGTTTCTCATACTCTGCCTTAGCCGCTGCTCGCATCGCCTCGACATCCTCGATGCCCAGAATCACGTCAGCTACATCAGACGCTGTCAACATCGCATCAAGCGACGCATACTTCACCAGCTCACCCATCATCTTGTTCCTGTCATAGACATAGTAGTCGTCTATGACGGTCTGCTGCATGTTGATGTTGAACTTGGCTATCAACTTGTCAGACATGATCCAGTCTGCATTCATGCCAAAGCCATACTGCGACACCTTATACGGCATGTTGTCGAACTGTATGTTGCCCGTCAACCTCATCGTGCTCAACGACCTGTTCGTGTTCTTCTCGACGGTGCCCATCAACGTCTCCTCCATGTCAAAGTCCGACGTCGCACTCCTCGCCATCATTCCGGTGTAATCGGTGCTCTTCGAATAGAACACCTCTGCGTCTATCAACAAGGTCTGAGTCGGCTGAAGCCTGTAACCGAGCTCAAATCCATCCAAGTGCATGATGTTCGCCTTGTCGTTGACGTTGAACTGTATGGCGTCCGGCATACTAAGTCCGCTGTTGTCATCCTGGCTGTCCCTCAGCCACCTGTAATTGCAGCATGCTGCCGTGATGCTCGCCGATCTCATCGCCCTGCCATACGACAACCTCAAGAAGTTCTTGTCGTTCACCTTGTAGCTCAACACTGCCTGTGCTGACGTGTTCCACTTGTCCGGAATGTTCGTCTTGTCCGAACGTATGCCAGCTATCGCACGGAAACCACCCTTTCTATAGTCGAGTCTCAACACTGGCGCTACACTCGTCAGCTTGTCGCTCCCGTCGAGGAAGCCTGGCTGCTTCACGCCCTCATAATACTGGTCGATGTCCTCGGCAAAGACTCCCTGATAATGCACGCCCGGCTGGATCGAGAGCGCACCCCACGTGTCATGACTGCCGAGGTTGAAGCTGTACTCCGCCGTGCCAAATATCTTGTTCTCGAAGATCTTGAAGCCTGGCCTTCCATAGCAGTAGTCCTCCGAACCTCCTGCATAGTTGACCTGCAAATGGAAGTCCTTGATGTGTGCGTCGGCATTGACATAGCCGATCTTGAACTGCCTGAAACACATCGAATACGGGAAGTCGACAAGTGCACTGTTAATCGTCAGGCTCTGGCTGTAACCTCCTGTGAGGTCTATCCTGACGTCCGTCGCCGGCGTGAAGGCTAGATACCCGTTGACGCCCTCGCTCCTCCTCGCCAAACCTGCATCCGGGAACGACTTCGTCATGTCCCTATACTCCACCGGCAAGGCATTGAACACCTGATACAAGTCCGGATCCTGCACGTTGTACTGTATTCCCTCTGCCAATATCACTGGCAACACCTGCTTCGCCTGCTCCTCTGTGTACCCGTAGGCCATGAGCATCTGTAGGTACTGGGCACTATACCTCTCAACACTGTACGGGAAATAGATGGTCTTCGCAAAGGTCATCGTGTTGTACCCTACGCTGCGAAGATGCGCGAAATCCTCTACTGCAAGCTCGGTATTGCTCTCGATTGGCACCAACGTCCCGTCCGTCATGTAACCCTCGAGCTGCGACTTCGTCAACGACGCTGTCGGATCCACGACATCATTCTTGTCAAGATACATGCTCTCGCTCGAGAGAATCCTCAGATTGTCCGTACCTCTATTCCTATACTGTAGGTTGACCGACACGCCCGCTGCAAACTTGTCCGAGAACTGCTTCCTCAGCGCGAGGTCTCCTATGCACGTGTTCTGACTGCCCATCTGCGCCGAACCTGCCACTGTCGCCTTCGCCTGGTCCGGCTTCCTCGTGATGATGTTCACGATTCCATTGACGGCATTTGCTCCATAAAGCGCCGACACTGCTCCCCTGACGACCTCTATGCGCTCCACATCCTCTATCGAGATCGGCAACAGCTCGGGACTGAACGCTCCTATGCCATAGTTGTGGACACTCCTGCCATCAACCAACAAGACTGTGTTGTTGTTCTCGGTGTAGAGCAGCATGTTGTTGTCCGGGATGTTGTTCAGTCCGCGCAAATGCACGTCATACACGCCATTCGTCTTCTGCTGGACTATCATGCCCGGTATCAACCGGAACGCCTCCTCTATCGACGTACACCCGTACATCCTCAACTCGTCATGCGTGATGACGGTCGACGCCAACGGAGACGTGAAACTGCTCTCCTCTGTCTTCGACGCCGACGAGACATTCTTGTTCATGATGAGCGCGAACAACTCATCAACCGACGAGACTCCCAACGTCTCGACTGCCTTCATCAACTGGTCCAACGGTAACTCTGACAACTCATCGGTCGTCATCGCAAGAATCTGCTCCCTTGTCAATGTGTCCTGCGCAGAGACTTCTACGTTTCCGAGACACATCGCTGCAAAAAGAATGGGAATAATCCTCCTTTTCATTTTTGTTCTTTTCGACGCCACTCAGCCGTCCTCACGAACACCCACCTGGCATCATTCTTCACGAGGCTCTGGAAACTTAGATTCATGGGAAAAATGTGCCTTCCGATGCACAGAGCCACTTTTGCACCGAAAAACGCTGCAAAAGTACGTGTTATTAATACAATAACTCCATAATAAGAATTAAAAAAACGTTAATCGACGTCCACTCCTCCCCCTCTCAAACTCCACTACCCCTTTTTTATCAACGCATTACGCTTCATCCACCCATCTCATTTCTTCCTCTATAATACCCCCGAAAAAATATTGATCCCCATCCGGCCTGCGCCAGATGAGGACCAACACCCCTATCGCCTATAGCTTTCTTTTCCTAGAAGACCTGCTTGCCGAGCTGGACTATCTTCTGCGTCACCTTCAGCCCGTTCTTCGCAATGTTCCCCTCGTGTATCTCGAAGTTCAGCTTTCCGCCCTCCGGGACGAACGAGATCCCTGCTCCCTGAGAACACATCCCCTTCGCTCCACTGACTATGAGGACCTTGTTGCCAGACTGTGCCGAGACAAGTGAACCCATCTGCGCACTCTTCGACTCCCCGAGGAATATTATGTCACTCTTGCTCAACCCCGATGCAGTAGCAGCCTCTGCAACCTCTATCTTGCGGCTACCTACTGTCTTAGAACTTGCTATCGACTTCAACTCACTCGCCAAAGCGTTATCGCCTACTACCGTTATGACGAACGGCTTTGCATTGTCCTCCGTCGGCCAAGACGTGTTCTTCGCGAACTGCAACAAGTAGAGAGCTTGAAACTTCGCCATCTGCGCCTGGCTACCAATCACCCCAATGAATAAGAGGAGACCGAAAAGTATTATCTTCTTCATGGCTATCGTTATTTATTCGTTTAATGTTTCTAATGTTTTCTGTCCTTAAGTTCTACCCAATTCGCTAAGTTCTACGAATTTCGTTTCTAAATGTTTCTTTTTATTCCACTTTAGCGTTTTGGTTCGCTCTTGTCTATCATTATTCAATTAGCGTGCCAAAGTCGACATCCGCCTTCGCCATTAGAAACCAAAGTTTACTCCGATTGTGTATATGCCTCCGATTTCGTCCGAATAGACAAACTCCTGCTTCTTGGAATTGAAGAGGTTGTTGCCGTTGACGAAGAGCTCTATGCTGTCAGTAGGCTTATACCCGGCTCGCAAGTTGACCGTGAAACGCGGGTCTAGCTCCGCAGCCCCATACATGGTCTGGTATGTCCTCTTGCCTATGAAATTGCCATACGCCGCAATGTTCAGGCTCTTGACCGGCTTCGCTATCAAGCCTACCATGCCATAAACCGACGGCGTGGCCTTGTGCTCATGACCATCCTCCAGCTCTACTGGCAACGCCCGTGCATCGCCCATTGTGAACTCGACTCCGTACGGACCCTCGTGCTCCTTCACGCCATACCTCAACGCATAATACATCGCTAGCGAATTCTTATATACTGTACCGTCTGCCGACGTGTAGTCGTCATGCCCCGCAAACCACTGGCTCCGCATCTCGGCAAACTCAGCATCACTGAATCGCTTGCCACTCTGACGGACCGATTCGGCATCGCTCGGCGTCATCATCGCCCTCATGATGTCCTCCCTCGTCCTCGTGGTCTCTATCCTGTCATACGGCGCCTCACAGTCTCGCCCCAGCACCGCCCATACTACGTCTGCAAACGACCCGCCCATCTGACCAGCCGCCGCCGATATCTGACCAGCTATCGTCTGGACCTGCTCATACCTGTAATAGTTGTCTATCGTCGTCTTCTGGATGTTTGCATTGATCTTGGCTATCAACTTCGGCGATATCACCCAGTCGACATTCACGCCAAATCCTATCTGATGCACCTTGAACGGCATGTTGTCATACTTGGTGTATGTCCTCGACTGTACGTAGTTGTTCATCGCATACTGCATGCCGTAGTCCATGCCACTGATTATGTCGTTCAAATCCCGCTCCTTGAACCGCTCCAGCAAACCACTGATGGCCTCGACTCCAGCTCCGAGAAACACCATCTCGCTGCTCTCCGCCGTCATCGCTCCATAGTCCGAGCTCTTCGAGTAGAACAACTCGGCATCTATCAACAGATTCTGCGTGGGCTGTAGCCTATACCCGAGCTCGAAATTGTCTGCATGCATGATGTCGGCATCTTCGTTAACCTTGAACCTGATGGAGTTCGGGCTCCCCATCCCCTCACGCAGCCATAGGTACTTCGCCCCGGCTCCAACCATGCTCGCCGCTCTGAATCCTCGACCCCAGGACGCCCTCACGAAATTCTTGTCATTGATCTTGTAGCTCGCCGCTACCTGCGCCGACGTGTTCCACTTGTCCGGCACATTGGTCTTGTCACCGCGTACTGCCAAGATCAGACGGAACCCGCTCTTCTGATAGTCAAAACGTAACGCTGGCGCTACGCTCGTCAACTTCATATCGTCATTCAAGAAGCCTGACAGCTCCTTCTCCCCGATGTCCAACGTGCCATACGCATTCTTTTGCAACCCTAACTGGTCCGTGCTCACGATTGGTCCATAATCGAACGTCGGCTTCTGGTCCTTATAATATACGTACTGATAGCTCAGCCCCGGACGTACACCCAACGTTCCCCACGTCGCCGCATCTCCTACGTTGATATCATACTCTATGGTGCCAAACAGGTTCTGGGTGCTCAACTTCAAGCCCGGACGACCGTACGAGTAGTCCGCCGGACCAGCTGCATAGTTGACTTGGAGATGCAGGTCCTTGACGTGTGCGTCTGCATTGACGTAGCCCTGCTTGTTGACTCTCATGTTGAAGGCGTATGGACACTCGACGAGCGTCGTGTTGGTTACGTAGGCCTGTGTGTAACCACCCGTGAAGTCTATCCTGACGTCTGGCGTCGGCGTGAACGTGAGGTACCCGTTGATGCCGACATTCTTCCTGGACAACCTCGGGTACGGGAAGACTCCATACGCATCAGCATACTCTATAGGTGTCGTCTTATAGAGTGAATACATCTTTGTGGTCTGCATCATCTCCTGTGTCGCCTGCTGCGTAGCCTGCTCGACGTCCATACCTCCCATCGCAAGCTCCGTCGCCCTCTGCTGGATGTAATGCCTGAGCTGCATCGCCCCGAGTAGGTTGGTGCTCATGTTCCTGAGGTGGTTGTACTGGTCGACGTTGAGCTCCTCGTTGCCTGCTACTGGTATCAACTTGCCCGCAGCTACGGCCTCCTGGACGTCCACCGCACTGACGAGCTCCTCCGCCCCATAGTTGTCCTCCATGTCGAGGTAGTACTGCGAGTCACTGAGCGTCCTGGTCTTGTCGTTCACCTTCTCGCGATACTGCATGTTGAACGTCAATCCACCTGCCACCTTGCTGGAGAACGCCTTGCGGAGTGCTATGTCGCCGACAAAGGTGCTCTGGTTGCCCATCTGGAACGAACCTGAGACCGTCGTCGGACTCTGATCCGGCTTCCTCGTGATGATGTTGATGACTCCGTTGACAGCATTCTGACCATACATGGCCGACGCCGCACCACGTACGACCTCTATCCTCTCTATGTCCTCTATCGAGATCGGAAGGTTCTCCATCGACATGGTCCCAGTACCGTAGTTGTGCATCACCCTGCCGTCGACCATCAAGAGGGTGTTGTTGTTCTCTGTGTATAGGAGCATGTTGTTGTCCGGAATATTGTTGAGACCACGTACATGAACGTCATACACTCCGTTCGCCTTCTGCTGGACTATCATGCCCGGTATCAGCCTCATCGCCTCCTCTACTGTCGTACATCCATACGTCCGCAACTCGTCGTGCGTGATGACTGTGCTCGCTAGCGGACTGGTGAAACTGCTCTCCTCCTTCTTCGACGCCGAGGAGACATTCTTGTTCATGATAAGGGCAAACAGTTCGTCGACACTGCTGACTCCTAACGTCTCGACCGCCTGCATGAGCTCGTCAAGAGGCAGGTCCGACAGCTCCTCCGTGCTCATCGATAGTATCTGGTCTCTCGTCAGCCTCCCCTGAGCATCCACTTGCACCGCGGAAACAAGTGTAGCTAAAGAAATTGTAAACAGTAATCTTTTCATCTTCATTCTGTTATTTGTGACTCGTATATTTACACCACTTTTATACGCCTTTTTTGTAATTAGTTGCATTTTACCACGAACTTAACCTCCGTTAACAACTACTTAACTGAAATACCCAAAGCACACATCAAATATACGAGTTTTTCTGAAAATTCATCTAAATGCTTACATTTTGATAGCTTTCTATTGTTTTTTCTTTCGGATTGCGTAATTTTGCAGCACAACAACAACAAATTAAAACATCACAGACAGATGAAAACTCGTTGGATTATCATGCTGGCCTCGGTACTTATTATTAGTATCGTGGGCGTTTTCTTCCCAGAGGAGGAAGGTCTCTGGACTCTCTCCTCTAACATCGACACTGCCGACCTCGCCTGGCTCATCACCGCGACGATCTTCGTCCTCATGATGACACCTGGTCTCTCCTTCTTCTATGGCGGTATGGTGAGAAAGAAAAATATTATCTCTACTATCCTCCAGAGTATCATCGCCATGGGCATCATCTCCTTCCTATGGGTGGTGGTCGGCTTTAGTCTCGCCTTCGGCGACGACCTCGGCGGAGTCATCGGCTCCCCTTCGACTTACTTCCTTTTCAATGGTGTCGGCAGCGGCGCTACTGACACCCTCTCTACTAAGCTGGGACTGACTATCCCGCTCGCCCTCTACGCCCTCTTCCAGATGAAGTTCGCCATCATCACTCCTTCGCTTATCACGGGCTCTTTCGCCGAGCGTACTAGGTTCTCGGCCTATATGGTCTTCATGATTCTCTTCTGTCTCTTCGTCTACTGCCCACTGGCTCACTGCACATGGCACCCCGACGGTCTCTTCAATTCTATGCACGTCAAGGACTTCGCCGGCGGCATCGTGGTCCACGCTTCCTCTGGTATTGCAGCACTCGTCGGTGCCCTCTTCCTCGGAAGACGTAAAGACCGTAGGTCCGAGCCTGCCAACGTCCCATACGTGATTCTCGGCGCCTCTCTCCTCTGGCTCGGCTGGTTCGGCTTCAACGGTGGTTCGAGTCTCCACGCCGACGGCGTAGCTGTCAAGGCATTCCTCAACACTAACACGGCTGCCGCTACGGCTATGCTGACCTGGATCTTCTTCGACTGTGTCTGCGGTCGCAAGCCTTCTGCTATGGCTGCTGCTGTCAGCGGCGTCGTCGGCCTCGTCGCTATCACGCCCTCCGCAGGCTGGGTCTCGGTCCGCGAGAGTATCCTGATTGCTCTCATCACGACGTTTATCTGCAACCTTGCTTGCCACTACAAGAGTCATACTAACCTCGACGACGCCCTCGACGTATTCCCGACTCACGGCCTCGGCGGTATCGTCGGTACGATTCTGACTGGCGTCTTCGTCTACAAGTACGAGCCAGACCTCGCTGATCAGGGCGTCTCCCACATGACGTTCTTCCTCAACCACCTCATCGCTATCGTGATTGTCTTCGCCTACACTGCCGGCGTGTCCTACGTCCTCTACTGGCTGACTAACAAGATGATTCCTATGCGCGTCTCCGAGGAGAGCGAGGAACTCGGCCTCGACAGGAGTCAGCACGACGAGCACTACGGCCGCCTCCGCGAGATCGCTGAATACTACGACGACACTGAAAAATAAGAGGAACGCACTTATCGTTACATACTCAGATGGGCGAGGCTTGGCTATCAAGTCTCGCCTTTTTTCGTCCTTTTCACCCCCTCTGCGCCCTCCGACAATGTGTCTCTACGGGTAAATACGCACTAAAATCACTGCCAATCGCCGCTTTTACGCCACCTCCCTTTGCTTCTTCTCTTTTATAATCTTAATTTTGTTCTACACTTCTTTGATAACTATATGTCCAAACGTAAGAAAAAAAGCAGACGTAAGGGAAAAGCAGCTGATGAGGGGATGTTCTCCGGCTGCTTCGACAACGTGAAGGGTTGTCTCTATCAGATCCTCATCATTGGCGTCCTGTTCACTCTCGGCTACTTCATGGGCGACGACGATGACGCGCCTTCTACTTCCTATTCCGAACAGGTCAACAGCATCCAGCCGACGACAGAGTCCAACGATAGTAGCACCTACGCGCTCTCGGTGTCTTCATCGTCTCACTCTGACGACGAGTTTATCGACCGCACTCTGAGCTACAACGGAGACCTTCCTAACCCGCCCTCACCTCCTCGCCTCGTCAACGACTTCGCACACGTCATGACGGACGACGCTGTCCGCTACCTCGAGAAGTTCCTCGTGAGCGTCAACGATACGACCTCTAATCAGGTCTGCGTCGTCACCCTCAACACGCTCCGCGACTACGATATCGCTATGTATAGTCAGGAGCTCTTCGACTACTGGGGCATCGGTCAGGCCGACAAGAACAACGGCGTCCTCATCCTCGTCAAGGTCAAGACGGGGAATAGCAACGGTCAGGCCTTCATCACGACGGGCTACGGTCTCGAAGGCGCTCTCCCAGACATCTCCTGCTCCCATATCGTCAACGACAAGATGATTCCTTACTTCAAGGCTGGCGACTACTCGAGCGGCATCATCGCCGGCGCTAAGTCTGTCGTCGAGGCTATCCAAGGCGAGTACACCGCCGAATACGACGAGGACCTCACCTTTGGCGAATGGCTAGCCCTTATCGGCTTCCTTATTATATTCCCATTCCTGACTGGCTACTTCGCTATCAAGGACGACTACGAGTGGGATCACCTCTCCCTCGCAGCAACTCTCGGACTCTCTATCTTCGTCGGCTACTGGGAGATTCTTCTGGGCGTCCTGTCCTTCGCCGGTAGTGGCGGTGGCGGTTCCTCGTCTGGCGGCGGCGGCTTCAGCGGCTTCGGTGGCGGTAGCTCCGGCGGCGGAGGTGGAGGCGGCAGCTGGTAAAGCTCTCACCCCTTCTCCCCATCTTCCTTCTTCCCTTCTTCTCCTCTTCCCCCTCTTCCCCTACCTTTATTCAGCACTCCAAAATCTGTTTCTATGGCTCGCCTTTCCACTATCAAATCAGAGCAGAAGCCGGCTCCTACCTTCAAGGGATGCCTGCTTTCTTGGCTCGGTGTCATCGGCTTCTTTGGCGCGATTATCGGCCTCGTCGTCCTCTCCGAGGATAGCGACGACTCCGACTACTCGTCGGACTCTGAATATGCCCCAGACGAACTCTCCGAGATACGTGACTCTCTCGCCTCCTCGACCGACGACAGTCTCCTCTCTCGCCCTGCCTATGTCGTCAATGCTTTCTATGATGACATGCCTGTTTCCCGCTCGCTCGAGTTCGCCGACGAGATTCCGCTTCCTCAGAATCCCCCATGCCTCGTCAACGACTTCGCCGGCATGATGTCAGACGACAGCGTCCGTCTCCTTGAGCGCCGACTCATCGACTTCTGCGACTCGACGACGAATCAGATTTGTGTCGTCACTCTCGACTCTCTCTTCGGCTACGAACTGGCTGACTATACTCACGCTATCTTCGACTCCTGGGGCATCGGGACTGCCAATCGCGACAACGGCGTACTTATACTCCTCAAGAACAAGACGCAATACGAGGGCGGCGATGTCTTTATCATGACTGGCTACGGCCTCGAAGGCACACTCCCGGATATCACCTGCTCGCATATCATCTCCGACGAGATGATCCCTCACCTCATGCTCGGCGAGAACTCACAGGCTATCTTCGCCGGCGCCGACGCTGTCGTCAAGGCTACCTCCTCCGAGTTCAAGACCAGCCTCTCCGACGAATCTATGTCAGACGAAGACCTTCTCCTCCTTGTCTGCATCTTCTTCCTCCTCCCTCTCGCGATTGGATATGTCTACGTCTACCTGAAGTTCGACCACAAGCGTATGTCCTGGATTGTCATCTTCGGGATGTCACTCCTCCTCGGCTATGTCGCATTGTTCGCCCTTATGGGACGTGGCGGCGGCTCAAGCGGCTCCGGGCGCAGTAGTGGCGGCTTCGGTGGCTTCGGTGGCGGCAGATCCGGCGGTGGTGGCGCTGGCGGCAACTGGTGATGTCTTAGTAAGGCGCTCTTACGACTTCAAGAGGCGGATGCGACTACTCGCTCCCGCCTCTTCCTGTCTGTCATCTCCGCTCTTCCCTTTTCAAAATTGAAGAAATCACCACCCACAAAACGTTAGTAAACAACTGAACTAACAATATACAAAGTAAAAGCTTCACAAGCATTGGTTGTGCTATATACATTATGCTATTATTCAAACGGTCGTTATACGCCCGAATAGTTGCAGATTCTGCTGGCTCTGGTCCCCACCATTTATTCTGAAATGAAATTGTATCATGGTCATATTCGAACTCATGTACCAGTAGGTAATTCTTCACATGCGTTACTCGTTTTATATGCCCGTCATTCCTATACGTATATATGAAGCCCCGTAATGTATCGTCTTTCATTTCATACATTCTCTCTATTCTTGGCGTATCACCTGAACATATATATGCACACGCTCCTTCTGCCACACCATGCGTATAATTACACAGGAGGGATGGATTCGATTCGTGAAAATACACCCAGGTCCCATTTCTATTCCCTTGGCGGTCAACTCCGCCAACGGCTCTAATTGTATTGTTCGAATCCAACGAGACTCCTATTGTCAGATTGTTTAGGATTAGCAACAGAATGATTATGCTTACTAATGCGAATATTGCATTAACTATCTTCATTTCTTCTATCTATTATACGAAACGCATATTATTACATTCTCACTTCTCAAACACTCTTAGTTCTTCCAAATCACGTATAAACACGTACACCTTATCATCAGTAACCACAGGAGCACCAATGGTTACTTTCTTCTTGATATTGAGCGGCACGCGCTCAACGAGTTCCTTCTTATCAACGTCTATTACGCCTATCTCGTTACCTCGGCGGTTGTCTACAAAATAGAGTTGGCGACCATTCATGGTAACATTCCAAGGCATAAAATCGAATTCTTCGTCTTCATTTATGAGCGACACGTTCAACTCGCCAGTAAATGGATTTAGTTTCGTTATGCCAATCCCAGGTCTAACCACGTAACCTCGACATCCATACAGCATTTTATCTTCGCCTAAAAAGAATGTATCAGGTTCGTGTCTTGCTTCCGACTGAATTATCCAAAGTCTTTTTCCCGTACGAATATTGAAACCCTGAATCTTTTTAGGTCTTGCGCCATACAAGCTTATAATAACCACCACATCGTCGACTACGGGTATGCAGCGACCATTGATCTTCAAATCCGAATCTTCTTCATTGTATTCCCATAATCGCTCGCCGGTTTTGGTGTATGCTAAGACATAACTTTCATTCGGTTCGCTAAAAAGCAATATCGAATTGTTTTTGTCATATTTAGGCCAATGAATACCTTTGGACGCGATTAGACTAAACATATATTCTTCCCCACATTCCACAAAACGAACATCAACATGACCATCTTCATGGTTTTCATGTTCTATCCATATATTGTTTCCTAAATGACGAGGTATACTAATTTTTGCAATTAACGATTCAAAACGCCCATTCTTATATACTTCAGAAATACTTTCAGGTCGTTTATATATTAGCAAAACATCGTTTTCCGTATAAACGTAATCATCAATTCGCTTTGTGTGAGTTGATTCTCCTAATAGGAAATAATCTGAGTATACAATTAATGGTTTGTTTTCACACACACCAAAATTGACGACATCTTTGAAAGATTTTATTAACCTCATTGTTATTCTGCTTTGAAAATTGAATTAATAAATGGTAATATTTTCTCGTTTTTAAATTTAACTCCTTCAGACAAACCAAAATTCCAATTCTCCAAAACTTTTTCAGGCACATTCCACTCTTCAATCGCTTTTTTGACAGCATTTGTCAGTTGTTCCTGCGTCACTTTCTTCCCATCGAAAATCCATTTAATCTGCGACAGGTCATCAACTTCGGAATTGGCCAGATCCTTTCCAAATTGATCAAAGAAATCATCAGGAGGAACACCTTGAACTGATTTGAATTCGTAAAAAATATTCCGTTCTAAGTTTTCGTCATATACCTTTAGGTCTACTCGTCGTATCTTGTCACCAACTTCATCTAT
>JAFPZF010000007.1 GCA_017417385.1 Bacteroidales bacterium | reverse complement strand
TCCATATTGTTCTTCCCTTCTCTTCCCTTCTTACCTTTTCAACTTTCACCAAACGGCTTCCCATTTTCCGCCTCTTTCAATATCATGATGACGGTATTCACGTCTGTCTTCGCTATCTTTGCAATAGCCTCATACGACAGCCCATAGTTCTTGCATCCGAGTATCATCTCCGCCCTTTCCTCTGCTCTTCCTTCTGCTTTTCCTTCTGCTTTTCCCTCTGCTCTTCCCTTTTCTATTCCTTGTTCTATGGCGTCATAGTAATAGTCGAGTGCGTCCTGCCTCCGTTTCCACGCAATCTCATACCTGTCCCTCTCTTTGTCTGTCAATGCAGCCAGACTGCCGACCTCTTCCAGCCGCCTGAATATCGGGTCCTCATCGAACGCTAGTTTTCTGTTGTCTTCCATATTGCACATGTTTTTTATCCATTTGTCTATCATTGTGTCGCACTCGTCGTCCGTCTTATTGAAATACGGCAACTGTATGAATAGCATCGTCTGTATGTTTGTGACGACTTTGCCTGTTTTGGTGCTGCAGAACTTGACTGTCGTTATCACGTCCTCGTCAAGATTAGGGTCTTTGAAGTTGAGAAAGGCTATCAGATACACCGCTTTCATGTCTTTGTACTTCCATTCAACTCGCTCCTTCTCTTTCTCTCCTCCTTCTCCTCCCTCTTTGACCCCTTCTACCCATTTGCTTCCTCTCTCTGCTTGCTTCGTTAAGGCCACTGCATTGTAATATGCTGCTCGCTCGACAAAGGCTCTGTGCATCGTGCTCTGCATCTCCACTATTATCCTTTCGCCTGTCGATGTGTGGCAGTACAGGTCAAAGATCGGCATCCGCTCGTCAAAATACGTGCTTACCTGCTCCGTGTTGTCCATGACGACGTCTACTATTTCGTCGCTGCATAGCGACAAGCTGTTGAGGAAACTTAGGAGCAACTCTTTGTCCCCAAATATCCTCTTTAACCCGAAGTCCGTGAATGGACTTACATATCTCTGTCCCTCAAAATCTATCATGACACTTGACATTTTCTTTTAGGGGAGTTCTATTAAGTCACCTTTTGTCTCGCAATTATACGAATTATTTCATTCCGATACTCGCTATCCTCTTCTTTTTCTTCGCTCCATATATCCGCCCGTGGTTAGACTTGGGTTAGACCTGAGTTAGACTTTGTATAGTCTTGGTCTATGTCTCGCCCTCCTCCTTAGTCCTGTCACTCCCGTTCTTCTTCCCCTCCGAACCGTGTCATATACTCCTCCGCTGCTTCCAACACTCTTTTCTTCATCTCCCTTACTACCGACGACGGCGTCAAGACGACGACTCCCGGACCGAATCCGAGCATCAACGAGTAAAACTCCCAGTTCGGCTCTACTCTCACTCTGAACACCTTGCCCCCTCCCTCGGCTTCCTCTCTGACTACTTCCTGCGACGCATGTATCGGCTTCGTGACGATATAAGACGCCTGCTCCCTGCTCGCCCAGAATGTGATGTCTGTCGCATTCCCCATCTTTGTGACGCCTATTATGTCCCTGAAGTATGTCTCTGGCTCGAAGTCCGGATTGTCTACGTACGCCGTCTCTGGCGCCACTTTGACCGATATTATGCGGTCGAGCGCAAAATTGTACACCTTGCCCTTCTTCTCTGTGCAGAATAGAAACCATCGGTTCCTATATTCTTTCAGGAGGTGCGGAAAGACTGTGTAGTTGTACGGTCTGCTGGCTGTAAACGACTGATACTTGAGTCTTATGGTCTCTCTCCTCGCTATGTGATTGTATAGCTGGTTTATGTAGCTGAGCCCCCTTAGGTCGCTGTTTCTCTCGAAGTCTACTATCTTCTTTCTTCCCTTCGCTATCGCCAGGTTGTCCTGCAGCCTGCTCACTATGTCGCTCATCTCGCTGAAATGGTCGAAGTCCTCAAACTGGCGTAGCAGGTTGACGGCCTCCGTCATCTTCTCGATGTCGTTGTGTGTCAATGGCAGGTTCATGATGGAGTAGCTTCTGTCGCTATACCTGTAGTACTTCTGGTCATAGACTTCTATCGGCGCATTATAGCCGAGCTTCTCGCTCCGCATCATCTGCAGGTCTCCCTGAACTGTCCGCAGTGATACTCCCCGGCGGATGCCCTCGAACTCATATAGCGCATCCGAACACGCCTCGACTAGGTCTTCTATCGTCCACTGCCGATACGGATTCCGTAGGCAGCTGTCTATGGTCTTATAGCGTATCAACGCATTCTTGTTTGCTGGCATGGTCTATCTGTATTGTCTTAGTTGCTCTTCCCTTATGTCTATCAGGAGTCTGTTCACTATGTCGACATCTACTCTTTCTCGTATTGTCGAGCGCTCCATCGCCTCGCTCATCTTCTCCTTCTCCTCTTCGAGTAGGCTGATTATCTCCTCATACTCCATCTTGTGGTTGCGGACGTCCATTAGGAATTCCCTGTCCCACGTCCGTCTCAATAACATTCCCTTCCCCTCGGCTATCTCTCTCGCCATGTGTATCAGTCTGAAGCAGTGCATCATGTTCTTCGAGTCGTAGTTCTTGTCGAGGTTCGACTCGTATCGCTTGGGATTGCGCTCTTTTACCCATGTCTGATACTCTGCATACACCCTGCAGTGATTGGAATACCCGCTCTGATTGTAAGAGATATGGCATATCGGTTTCTCCTTCTTGTCCCCGACGGATGAGAGCCGAAGCTCTGTCCCGCCCTTCTCGTCGTCGATTACTCCGCGGTAGCCTATCGCCGCTTTGCCTCTCAGCATCTCTTTTGTCGCCTCTATGCTGTCCATCCCGAAATGCTCCCATGCGAAAGTGAGGAACGTCAGGTCCTCCTCCCATCCTTCTCTTTCTGCTACGTGCGCCCCGAAGTCATAATACACTCCGTATATGTCATGCATGTTCGGGACGTTTACTAGTCCGCAGTACTCCTGCCGTAGGCCCCTGTTTGCCATCCAGTCTCTGAACTTCGTGCTGCCCTGTCCCTTGAACGTGTATATGAAGTCGTATGCGCTGAGCCGCTCGTTGACTGGGTTCACTATCTTCTTGTTCAGCCCTCGAGCCTTCTCTATCTGCGACTTTGCATATCCAAAGAAGGGATTGAAGCACTGCTTGCTGATGAACTGCTCCCTGATCTTGATGACTCTCTGCATCAACGGGTGTACTGCCCCTATGACTTTGTCTTCCGGCACGAATAGGCTCTCCAGGACTGTCGGGTTGGACTTCATTAGTAGTCTTACGAGCTCGCCTATCTCAAACCATGTGTTGTCATGCCTCTCGTCTGTCACCTGACCTTTGTAGCCTATGCAGCCTAATAGCTCCCCGTATGTGCACACGTACACTCCACTCGTATCTATGTCCGAGTCCTCGTTGTTCAGCCCGTATAGATGGCTCCCTCGTATGTATTCATACAATAGCCGCCCTTCTCCTCTTATTCTGTCGAAGTCTGTCATGTCTTCTTTCCTCCATTATGGTCGCTTTGCTAACCAGTTTATTATAGGGGAGTTCTATAAATTTATAGAAGTTCCCTACAAATATAGTGTTTGCTCCGCAATCTATTTGCGTACCAAACTTTTTTCTCATTTTTCGCCTCTTTTTTCTTGCTACGCAAATAGGGTGCGTTGGCGTGTTCTAAACTTGCACTCACAAGCCAATCAATGACGCTCTTTGATATCGTGATATGAAAAGATTGTGGTTGCCGTAGCATGGGGGTACTTCGGTCAACAGCTGTAAGCCTCTGGTGTATTCCATTGTGCTACTATTTGATTTGGGCTCCGTCCCAAAGTCTCCTTGCGACTGTCGCACCACCTTTTTACTGTCGCATTGCCGTAGGGGAGGTGTGCTTCGATGCTTTTAGGGTGTATACGCCCTCCTCGCTTGTCGCATGCGACTTTTTCTCTTTAGCAAGTGCCGTAGAATAGCCTTACTTCGCAACATGGCTAAATATCGCTGGCTCGAGTTCAGTCAAGGCTCTGTCCTTGTAGCCAGTCGGTTAGGGCCTTATAAAGTGGCTATTCGCTTGTCGCCTTGCTTAATTCGCGGAGAGAGGGCTGTCGGCAGCCGCTGGCCTCGTACGCCAGAACATGCAGGTTCGACTCCTGCCTCCGCGTCTTTTGGCAGAATGCCGTAGGTCTTCGGTTACTTCGGGCTCATTTAGGGGTTGTTTTTGCCTTACCCCGACCGCAGATCGACTGTCGCTTCTGCTCTTTCTTTGACGGTTGCCGTAGTGGAGGGTTACTTCGTTGACTGTAAATCAATATCTTAAGTCTCTCTGCGCCTGTCGCACCGTCTTTTTTGTCTAACGTTTAATGTATTGCTAAGATGAGGTTCAATTCTATTCTTAAGGACGAGATGTCTGTCAAAAACTATGAGGGAGCCAAAGCCTATGCGATGTCTCCCGAACTTGAACTGTACTCCGCCGTCGTGACGGCTTCGCTTAGCTTTTTGTCCTACGAGAAGCAGGATGAACGCTTTGAGCGTATCGCCCGTCTTGTCCGCAAGGTCTCCCCTGACTTTGTAGCTCGTCTCGCTGTCTATGCCCGTACTAAGATGCTCTTCCGTAGTGTTCCCCTTCTGCTCCTTGTTGAATTAGCGAAGGTCCACAATGGTGACGACCTCGTCGCAAGGTCTGTCGAGAAGTCTGTCCTCCGTGCCGACGAGATTATGGAACTCCTGATGTGCTACCAGTGGCGCAACCCTTCTGCCGACGGCCGCAAGAAGCTGTCTAAGCTATCTCGCCAGATTCAGAACGGTCTTCAAAGGGCGTTCAACCGCTTCGACGAATATCAGTTCGCTAAGTACGACCGTAATAACCTCTCTGTCAAGCTCCGAGACGCTCTCTTCCTTGTCCACCCTAAGGCGAAGGACGCTCACCAGCAAGAACTGTTCGACAAGATTGCCTCCCGCCAACTGCAAGTTCCTTATACATGGGAGACGGAACTCTCTGCCATCGGTCAGCGTTCCTTCGAGTCCGACGAGCTTAAGCGAGACGCTATCCGCAACAAATGGGAGGAACTGATTGCCAGTGGCAAGATGGGCTACATGGCTCTTCTGCGCAACCTCCGCAATATGCTTCACTCCAGAGTCTCTTTGTCTGCTATTCAGTCGGTTATCGACCGTCTGACCGACCCGGTTCAGGTCGCCAACTCTAAGCAACTGCCCTTCCGCTTCTTGGCTGCCTACAGCGAGATTTCTTATGTCGAATCTCCGCTCTCCCCGATTGTCCTCTCGGCTCTCGAGCGCGCCGTCATGGCCTCTGTCGTCAACCTCGCCGGCTTCGACGCTAATACTCGTGTCCTTCTGGCGGCCGACGTCTCTGGTTCTATGGAGCATCCGGTGTCCTCCAATAGCTCTGTCCAGCTCTATGACATCGGAATCTTATTGTCTATGATCCTCAAGTCGAAATGTGAGTGCGTCATCAGTGGTATGTTTGGCGACTCTTGGAAGGTCCTCAATCTCCCCCAGGACAATATCCTTGCAAACACTCTCGAGATGCACCGGCGTGAAGGCGAGGTCGGTTATAGTACTAATGGCTACAAGGTCATCGAATATCTCCTGAAGAACGATATCCCTATGGACAAGGTGATGATCTTTACCGACTGTCAAATGTGGGATAGCGAGCGCTACTGCCGTCAGGAGAAGAGTATTGTTACTTTCTGGCACGACTACAAGGCTCGCTTTCCTATGGCTAAGCTTTACCTCTTCGATCTCTCTGGCTATGGTCAGTCTCCTCTGAGTCTCGCCGAACCTGATGTCTTCTTGATAGCCGGCTGGAGCGACCGCATTTTCGAGGTCCTCTCGGCTATCGACAACGGTAGCGATGTCGTCAGCCTTATCAACGACGTGGTCTTGTAGCCCCCCTCTCTTTTGACATTTTCTCTCCCTGTTCTGCCACTCCGTAGGTTCCCCCTCGGAGTGGCTTTCTTCTTTCTTCCCCGCTGTCTATCTTTCTGTTGAAGTCATCTCTGCATCTGCTTTTTCGCTCTTGACGCCATTTCTATGTGTAGAAAAATCTGATTACTGAAGGTCAATAAACATTTTTTAAGTAACTTAGCGTTCCGAACGGAATGGATTTGTGCCACTTGGACGACTCTTTCGAGTCTCCCGGTGCACGGAATATTAACATTTACAGTACTATGCGTATCGCAGATTTAAAGAAAGCAGTCGAGAACGCCACGGCGCTCCGTGGTCTCTACGGTAACAACGAAGCTATCCTGGCGGAACAGAAGAAACGCTACAATAGCCTCATAGACTCCTTCCAGAAGACTTTCTCTGCCGAGACGGCGGAGGTCTTCAGCTCTCCTGGTAGAACGGAGATCGGTGGTAATCATACTGACCACAACTTCGGACGCGTCCTCGCTGGCGCTGTCAACCTAGACAACGTCGCTGTCGCTCAGACTAATGGCACTGACAAGGTCCGCATCCTCTCCTCTGGCTACCCGCAGTTTGAGGTCGACCTCTCTAACCTTAAGCCAGACAAGGCTGAGTTCTACACCTCGGTCGCTCTCGTCCGTGGTATCGCCGCTCGCCTCAAGGAACTGGGCTACGCTATCGGCGGCTTCGACGCTGTTATCGACAGTGGCGTGCCTAAGGGCTCAGGCCTTAGCTCGTCTGCTAGCTTCGAGGTCCTCATCGGCGCTATCTTTAGCCATCTCTTCAACAATGGCAAGCTCGACGCTGTCCTCAATGCTCAGATTGGTCAGTACTCCGAGAATGTGTTCTTCGGTAAGCCTTGCGGCCTTATGGATCAGACGGCTTGCTCTGTCGGTGGTCTTATCACGATCGACTTCGCCGACCCGAAGAACCCTATTGTCAAAAAGGTTAACTTCGACTTTACTAAGACGGGATGCGCTCTCGTCATCACTGATACGGGTGGCAACCACGCCGACCTCAACGACGAGTACGCTTCTCTCCCTGCTGATATGAAGGGCGTCGCAGCTAAGCTCGGCAAGACCGTCCTCCGTGAGGTCGCTCCAGAGGCTCTCGTCAAGGCTATCCCAGAGCTCCGTAAGGCTGGTGTCTCTGATCGCGCTATCCTCCGCGCTCTCCACTTCGAGGGTGACAACGCTCGCGTAGCTGAGCAGGTGGCCGACCTCGAGAAGGGCGACTTCAAGGCTTTCCTCAAGAAGGTCGTCGCCTCTGGCCGTAGCTCTTTCATGTACAACCGGAATGTCTACCCGGCTAGCGCTCCGCAGGAGCAGGGGCTCTCCCTCGCTCTCGCTCTTAGCGACATGGTCCTCGGCGAAGAAGGCGCTTACCGCGTACACGGCGGCGGCTTCGCTGGTACTATCCAGGCTTTCGTCCCTGAGAATCTCGTCGATAAGTATGTTTCGACTATCGAGGGCGTCTTCGGCAAGGGTAAGTGCTGGAAGCTCTTTATCCGTCCTCAGGGCTCTATCAAGGTTGAATTCTAAGTCAGTCATCTGTTTACAAGGTCTGTTATGAATACGAAACAGAAACAAAATGGCGCTATTATTGCCATTGTGACTATGTTCTTCCTCTACGCGATGATCGCCTTCGTCACCAACCTCGGCGCTCCTATCGGTGTCATCTGGAAGAATCAGCCTGAGATCGGCGGCAACAACATGCTCGGCATGATGGGCAACTTCATGAACTTCTTCGCCTACCTCTTCATGGGCATCCCTGCCGGCAAGATGTTGACGAAGGTCGGTTACAAGAAGTCTGCTCTTATCGGTATCGCCGTCGGCTTCTTCGGCGTCCTCGTGCAGTTTCTCTCTAGCCTCCAGGTGGGTCTGACGGGTTTCTTCGTCTACCTCCTCGGCGCCTTCGTCTCGGGCTTCTCTGTCTGCATTCTCAACACGGTCTGCAACCCGATGCTCAACCTCCTCGGCGGCGGTGGCAACAAGGGTAACCAGCTCAACCTTATCGGCGGTACTCTCAACTCGCTGACTGGTACGCTGACGCCTATGCTCGTCGGCGCTCTCATCGGGACGGTGACTAAGGATACTCAGATGGCGGACGTCAACCTCGTCCTCTACATCGCTATGGCTGTCTTCGCAGCTGCCTTCGTCGCTCTCATCTTCATCCCTATCGCCGATCCTGAGCTCGGCAAGGTGAACGCAGATACGAAGTTCGAGCACTCTGCTTGGTCTTTCCGTCACTGCACGCTCGGCGTCATCGCTATCTTTGTCTACGTCGGTGTCGAGGTCGGTATCCCTGGCGCTCTCAACTTCTATCTCTCTGATACGACTGAGAAGGGCGCTGGCATCGTCGGCGACGCTGCCGCTATCGGTGGCGCTGTCGCTGCTATGTACTGGCTCCTGATGCTAGTCGGCCGTCTGATCTCTGGCTTCATCGCTGGCGTCATTTCTTCTCGTCAGCTCATGCTCGCGACGACATCGACGGCTATGGCTCTCATCGCTGCCGCTATCTTCGTCCCGAAGGATGTGACGGTCTCGATGCCTATCTTCAAGATTATGGAGATGTCTTTCACGTCGGTCGTAGTGCCGCTCAGCGCTCTGCTGCTCGTCATCTGCGGCCTCTGCACCTCTATCATGTGGGCGTCGATATTCAACCTCGCTACTGAGGGTCTCGGCAAGTACACCGCTCAAGCTTCCGGTCTGTTCATGATGATGGTCGTCGGCGGTGGAGTCCTCCCCCTCATCCAGGGCTGGTTCTCCAACTCTATGGGCTACATGCCAAGCTACTTCGTGTACTTCCTCGCGGTGGCCTACATGTTCTACTACGCTCTCATCGGATGCAAGAACGTCAACAAGGATATCCCTGTTGAATAGCTCTGTATCTGTTATCTGATTTCGGCGGTCTCTGAGGCTTTTCTCTCAGAGGCCGCTGTCTTTTTCTGTGTTTTCTGCTTCTTCCTATCAGAAATTATGTTAAAAATTCCCCGTCTTTCTTCCGACTAATAAAGTTTATTCTTATCTTTGGGATGCTTTGACTGAATCTAAGGGAAGAACAACATATCAAAAATGCGTAACAATGGCAGAAGAGAAGAAGAAGGCTAAAGTCCTAGTGGCTGAAGACACGGAGAGTAACTTCCTACTGGTCTCATACATTTTGAGGAATCAGTATGAGATTCTGTGGGCGCATGATGGTGTCGAAACTTTGGAACTTTATCAGAGGGAAAACCCTGATATTATCTTGATGGATATCCGTATGCCTCGCCTCGGTGGACTGGCTACTACGGCGCAAATCAGAAGTCAAGATACTAAGATCCCTATTATAGCTGTCACGGCTTTCGCTTTCGATAGCGACCGTGAGAGAACTCTTGAGGCTGGTTGTACTGACTTCCTCGCTAAACCTATCAACGCTACCGCACTGCGCGAAATCGTTGAAAAGTACGTCGATAAGCATTAATGGCATGGTGTTTGACATGTCTCTGTCGCTCTTGCTTCGTCTCGCTTAGACGAGTGGCAACCATTATTTAGGAACTAAACGTAAGAAGAACATAAAGTAAAATGGGTAAGGTTTTGCAGATTGGCGCCGGTGGCGTCGGAACTGTCGTGGCGCACAAGCTCGCGGCTCAGAAGGATGTGTTCAGCGAGATTGTCCTCGCTAGTAGGACGCAGAGCAAGTGCGACGCTATCGCTAAGGCTGTCGGCGGCAACAGGATTAAGACTGCTCGCGTCGACGCCGACAACGTGCCGGAACTTGTCGCTCTCCTCAAGAAGGAGAAACCAGATCTTGTCGTAAATGTGGCTCTGCCATATCAGGATCTCCCTATCATGGACGCCTGCCTCGAGGCGGGCGTGTCTTATCTCGATACCGCCAACTACGAGCCGAAGGACGTCGCTAAGTTCGAGTACTCTTGGCAGTGGGCCTACAAGGAGCGCTTCGAGAAGGCTGGCCTCACAGCTATCCTCGGCTGCGGCTTCGACCCGGGGCAGACACAGGTCTACACGGCCTACGCCGCTAAGCACCACTTCGACGAGATCCTCTATCTTGATATCGTCGACTGCAACGCCGGCAACCACCACAAGGCTTTCGCGACAAACTTCAACCCCGAGATCAACATCCGTGAGATTACTCAGAAGGGCCGCTACTACGAGAATGGTAAGTGGGTGGAGACTGGCGCCCTCGAGTTCCACAAGGGACTCAACTACCCTGAGATCGGCGAGAAGGAGTCTTATCTGATGTACCACGAGGAACTGGAAAGTCTTGTCAAGAACTTCCCGTCTATCAAGCGCGCTCGCTTCTGGATGACTTTCGGTCAGGAGTACCTGACTCACCTTCGCGTGATTCAGAATATCGGCATGGCACGTATCGACGAGGTGGAGTACAACGGCGTTAAGATTGTCCCGCTTCAGTTCCTCAAGGCTGTCCTCCCGAACCCGGGCGACCTCGGCGAGAACTACGATGGCTGGACGTCTATCGGCTGCCGCATTCGTGGCGTCAAGGACGGTAAGGAGCGCACGTACTATATCTACAACAACTGTAGCCACGAGGCCGCCTTCAAGGAGACGGGCACACAGGCTGTCAGCTACACGACGGGTGTGCCATGCGCTCTCGGCGCCGAGATGTTTATGAAGGGTCTCTGGCGTCGTCCGGGCGTCTGGAACGTCGAGGAGTTCGACCCAGATCCGTTCATGGCTCTCGTCGGCGAGCGTGGCCTCCCTTGGCACGAGAAGTTCGACATCGACCTCGAGCTCTAATCGGAGATATTTATTGTATCATTGGCTGTCCTTTTCTCTTTTTGAGATTTAGGACAGCTTTTTTTCGTATCTTTGTCTCACTATGGTGTCTATTGCTACTTGGTTCAAGGCTGGTCGCCCCCAGACCCTTGCGCTGTCTTTCGCCCTTATCATTGTCGGTAGTGCGGTGGCTGCGCAGGTGGGCTGTTTTCGTGTCCTGACTTTCGTCCTGACGCTCTTGACGACGCTCTTCCTCCAGCTCTTGTCGAATTTCTGTAATGACTATGGCGACTACGAGAGTGGTGCCGACCTGGCAGGCCGCCGTGGCCCCGAGAGGATGCTCGCTACTGGCGGACTGACGACAACCGACGTGAAGCGCGCCATGTGGTTCTGCGGTGTCTCCGCCTTTGTTGCCGGAGTCCTGCTGCTCTTCTCTGTCTCCGATACTCTCGGCCTCGAAGGTGTCTTGTTCATGTTCGGCCTCGGACTTCTCAGCATTGCCGCCGCCATAGCCTATACGGTTGGCAAGCACCCCTATGGCTATATGGGTCTCGGCGACCTTAGCGTTTTTCTTTTCTTTGGTCTGCTCGGTGTCGCAGGCAGCTATACTCTCTTCGCTGGCCGTCCCTCTTTGTCTGTCTTTCTCCCCGCTACGGCAATAGGCTTCTTCTCTATCGGCGTTCTCAATATGAACAATCTTCGAGACTACGATAGCGACCTCCGTTCTGGTAAGCGGACGCTCGTCGTCCGTCTTGGGACTCGTTGGTCTCGCCTCTATCAGGCTGCCCTCGTCATCCTCGGTCTCTGTATCATGGGCTGCTATGTGGCTCTCTTCGGGACTCCTTGGCAGTGGCTCTTCCTGATTGCCGCTCCGCGCCTCCTCCTCCACGTGAGGACTGTTCTGACTACTCAAGACCATGACGTCATAGCTGCTCAGCTCAAAGTCATGGCTGTCAATACTTTCCTGCTTAGTCTGCTTTTTGCAGCTGGCACTGTCATCGATAAACTTATTTGATTATGAAGATCGAAGCTCTTTCCCTTCACTATGCCGCAGAGGCTCTCGCCCCTGTCATCTCTGCGGAGACTCTGTCTTTCCACTATGGTAAGCACCTCCCGGCCTACGTCAACGCTCTTAAGGCTCTTGTCGCAGGCTCCGACGATGAGAACAAGTCTATTGAGGACTTGTGCCGCAAGGCTGAGCCTGGCTCCGCTATCTACAACAACGCCGGTCAGGTCTACAACCATAATATGTACTTCGCCCAGTTTGGCGATAGTGCTCATAGGTCTGCTCCTGCTGGCAGACTGAAGGACTTGATTGACGCTCAGTGCGGCTCTCTCGAGAAACTTCAGGAGGCTATGACCGAGGCTGCTACTAAGCTCTTCGGCTCTGGCTGGGTCTGGCTCGCCGCAGATGCTTCTGGCTCTCTGTCTGTCCTCAAGTGTCCTAATGCTGACACGCCTCTCCGTCAAGGTTTCACCCCTCTCCTCTGTATCGACGTCTGGGAGCACGCCTACTACCTCGACTACCAGAACCGCCGCGCCGACCATGTCAAGGCTCTCTGGCAGATTATCGACTGGTCTGTGGTCGCAAAGAGATTATAAGCTTGATATTCTTATCGTTTCAGTTGAAAATACACAATGAACATCTTCAAATCAGTGGTATTGACGGCTGTTGCGCTCGCGACGGCTCTCTCTCTCTCCGCTCAGAATAAGTCTAAGCTCCCCTGGGACAATGGCAGGCTCAAGGTCAGTGACAATGGGCTCTATATTGTCCACGAGAATGGCGAGCCTTTCTTCTGGCTTGGCAACACCTCCTGGCTCCTCCCCGAGAGGCTCAATCGTGAGGAGGTGGAGTTCTTTCTCGAAGGTGACGCCAAGGCTGGCTACAACGTTGAGCAGATTCAGGTCCTCAACGCTATCCCGACTTTCAATGTCTATGGTCAGCAGGCTAACGACATGTCTTTCGATTTTGACAAGTTCTCTCGTGATGGTGTCTATGGCTATTGGGAGCATCTGGACTATATTGTTGACTACGCAGCATCCAAGGGTATCTACATCGCTTTCGACTGTATCTGGGGCTCTATGATTAAGCACATGACGCCCGAGAAGGCTGCTAAGTACGGCAAGTTCCTCGGCCATCGCTACGCCTCCAAGCCTAACGTCATCTGGATGATCGGCGGCGACATCCGTGGCGATAAGGGAACTGAGAGCTGGGACGCCCTCGCCCGTGCCATCAAGGCTGAGGACGAGAATCATATCATGTCTTTTCACCCCCGTGGCAGGACGACTTCTGCCTGGTGGTTCAACGACCGCGAATGGATGGATTTCAATATGTTCCAGAGCGGTCACCGTCGGTATGGGCAGCGTAATGGCGATGGCGACTATACTATCGCCGAGAATACTGAGGAGGACAACTGGCGCTATGTCGACATGAGCTGGGAGAAGAAACCTCTCCGCCCTGTCATCGACGGCGAGCCTTCCTACGAGGATATCCCGCAGGGTCTTCACGACTTCTCCGCACCTCGCTGGCAGGCTGCCGACGTCCGCCGTTATGCCTATTGGGCTGTCTTCGGCGGCTGCTTCGGGCATACCTATGGTCACAACTCTGTCATGCAGTTTATCCGTCCAGGTCTGTTGGCCTCCTTTGGCGCCGAGAAGCCTTGGTGGGATGCTATGAAGGATCCGGGCTACAACCAGATGAAGTATCTGAAGGCCCTTATGCTAGCCTTCCCATTTACTGAGCGCCTCCGCGACCAGAGTGTTATCTCTGGCTCCAACGGCGAACGCTACGACCGTATGATCGGCACTCGCGGCAAGGACTATCTGCTGGTCTACAACTATACCGGGCGAAATGTTTCTATCGACCTCCGTAAGATCTCCGGCGCTAAGAAGAACATCTGGATAATGAACCCTTCTGACGGCTCTCTGCGCTTCCTTGGTGAGTTTGATAACAAGGTTGTCGAACTCTCTATGGAGAGCGGCTACCTGAGAGACGCCGATAGGGTGGTCATCGCTGTCGATAGCAAGAAGGACTATATTAAGAAGGACGACCAGAACATCATCAAGTAGAAGAGTTTAACTCTATTATATCACGAGTCTCGGGGTTTTCCTCGGGGCTCTTTTTCGTTAGGGTAGGGGAGTGCATACAAAATGGGCAGCCGATATTGCTACCAGCCGCCCTTAGCATTTTGTGTGGACGTCTCCCTACTGTACGTTCATCGGCATTATCATCACGAGCATGTCCGTGTTCTCCTCCTGCGTGAGTGGCCTGATCATCCCAGGACGTGACGGATCCGACAGCTCAAACGTGACATCTGCTGACTCTATGTTGCTCAGCGACTCGGTCAAGTACTTGCCAGAGAATCCTATTGTCAGCTCCGGACCATTGTACTCGCATGCTATCGTCTCCTGTGCCGAATACGAATAGTCTGTGTCCTGCGCTATCATCTGAAGCGAGTTTGAGAACAATTCACACTTGACCAGGTGCGTGCCGTCCACGAAGACACTGACGCGCATGAGCGCACTCAGCATGTCCTGACGGTTTATCGTCAGCCTGAAGTCATTGTTGTTCGGTATGATCGACTTGTACGCTGGGAAGTTGCCCTCAGATAGGCGCGTCACGTATCGATACATGTTCGTCTCAAACATGATTGAACGGCTGTCAAACGATACCTTGACCTCGTCCGTCGTCTTCGAGAGTATGCTCCGGAGTAGCATCGCCGGCTTCTTGTTCAGCAGTATGCCACATACGAGGTCGCCCGTCTCGACATTGCTACGCATGTAGCGCGCCATCTTGTGGCTGTCCGTTGCTACGAACGAGACTGTACCTCCCTGCTCTATATCTATATAGATGCAGTTCATGAACGCTCTGATGGTGTCGTTCGCCGTTGCAAAGACTGTCGAACTGATTCCCGAGAGTAGAGCGTCCTCTGTGATGCTGAAACTCTTGACGTCTCCCTCCAGCCCCTTGTCCTCTGGGTACTCCTCTGCTCCTACACATACCTGACGGCTGACCGCCGACTGCGAGTTTATCGCTAGCTCGTATGTCTCGGTGTTGATGACGAACAGTATTGGCTGCTCGGGTAAGTGACGTATGTAGTCGGTCAACTTCGCGGATGGTATGCAGATGTCCCCGTCCTGACCTTCCTCGTTCTGTATGTCGAGTGTGGTTGTCATTCTGTTCTCGGAGTTTGCGGCTGTCAGAATGAGACTATTACCGCGGACTGAGAACAGGATGTTTGACATGATGGGAATCGATACTTTCTCGCTAATAATCTTTCCCATTGTTTGCAGACGAGACACTAGCTCGCCGCTCGATACGGTGAATCTCATTAGGTATTCTATTTTTTTATTTGCTCGCAAATGTAACAATTTTTCCTGTATTATCTAAGCCCTTTCTCAATTCTCCAGTTTTTCACCACTCGGCTCTCTCCTTTCATGCCTCATTCCTGCACCGTCGGTTAGACTTGTATTAGACCTGTCCGCCCCCATTCCCCTCTCTCTCAACCTATTTCAAACCTCCTTTATCTCCCTTTTTTTATCTTAAATTCACTTATCAGATGCAAAATCTCCTTTTTGTGTTGTTTTAATATTCCAAAATATCTAACTTTGAGGAAATATTTGCAAGTGCGTAGTTTCGTGAGGCTCCCCTCCAGCTCCCCCTCCCGACAACCATGGCACTGTATTTGTAGCTACGTAAGATAAAGAGATACAGTAGATATGAACACTTTGATACCTGGAACGAACAGAACTCCGACAATATCGTTTCAAGACGGTGTGTTGACGATTACGGGGCGCTCCTATATGGAGAACTCCGTCGAGTTTTATGCTCCCATCAGAAAAATGGTGGAAGAACACACTGGCGACTTGAAAGTCGAAATCGGTTTGGATTTCTTCAATACCAGTAGCTCTAAATGTCTCATGGATCTTCTGACACTTATCGACAAGAAGGCCCTCAACCAGAAGTGCAGCATCCGCTGGACTTAC
Organism: Bacteroidales bacterium; assembly: GCA_017417385.1. GTDB lineage: Bacteria > Bacteroidota > Bacteroidia > Bacteroidales > Marinilabiliaceae > W3P20-009. Next base: position 134,387 of record JAFPZF010000007.1, on the reverse strand, counting down.
AAGGCCGACGATGAGGATATGAAAGATAGCGCCGAGGAATTCAAGGAACTCCTCCGCAACATAGACATAGACCTCGAGGAACTTGACGAATAAGCGTGCTGAACCTTAACTTCTTATGGATATTTTGATGACCCAGACCGAGCGTAGCCCTCTGGTTACGTTCGATGGAAGGGAGTTGGTAATCAAAGGTCGTTCCTTCATGGACAACGCTATCGAGTTCTACCGAAACCTGATAGCGCGTATCGGTAGTCTCGAGTTCTCTAGTCTCGACGTCTCCGTTCATCTCAACTATTTTAATACGAGTAGCTCTAAGTGCCTCCTCGAACTCTTCCGTACCCTCGAGCGTATCAACCGCACCGGCAAACCCGTGTCTGTCTTCTGGTACTACACCGACGGATTCTCTGATATGGAGGAGGCCGGCGAGGACTACCGTGACCTTATGGAGGGTCTTAAGTTCGAGCTAGTTGAAGTTGACGAAGAATAGCGTCTCTACCCCTTCCCAGATACTGACGTTATTCTCTCTTCCTTTTTTCCGTGCCTGTGGATATACAGGCACTTTTTTTGTCTCCCTGCGTTTTTTTCTTTACCTTTACATAGACATTATTATACTATGAAATTTCAAGTCCAATATACTGACAAGGGTAGTTCTGCTAGAGCTGGCAGGATTGAGACTGACCACGGCGTCATTGAGACTCCTATCTTCATGCCAGTCGGTACTGTCGGCTCCGTCAAGGGCCTGCATTTCCGCGATGTCAGCGACGACGCCAAGGCGCAGATTATTCTCGGTAATACTTACCACCTCTACCTCCGCCCTGGTCTCGACGTCCTCCGCGCAGCCGGCGGACTCCACAAGTTCAACGGCTGGCAGAAACCTATCCTTACTGATAGCGGCGGCTTCCAGGTCTTCTCCCTTAGCCAAAACCGTAAGTTGACCGACGAGGGAGTCGTCTTCCGCTCTCATATCGACGGCTCTAAGCATACTTTTACTCCCGAAAGCGTCGTCGACGCTCAGCGCGTCATCGGCTCCGATATTATGATGGCCCTCGACGAATGTCCCCCAGGACAGTCCGACCATAAGTACGCCGAAAAGTCCCTCAATCTGACTATGAAGTGGCTTAAAAGAGGTGTCAAACACTTCGACGAGACTCAGCCGCTCTATGGCCATAGCCAGACTTTCTTCCCGATCGTGCAAGGCGCCGCTCACAAGGATCTCCGTGTCCGCGCAGCTACTGAGATTGCTGAACTTCAACGCGAAGGTAACGCTATCGGCGGTCTCGCTGTCGGTGAGCCGACCGACGTCATGTACGAGATGGTCAGCATCGTCAACTCAATCCTCCCCGCCGACAAGCCTCGCTACCTCATGGGCGTCGGGACTCCTGTCAACATTCTCGAGAATATTGCCCTCGGCGTCGATATGTTCGACTGTGTTATGCCGACTCGCAATGGTCGCAATGGCATGATCTTTACCGAGAATGGTATCATCAACCTCAAGAACGAGAAGTGGAAGACTGATTTCAGCCCCCTCGACGAGTGTGGCACGTCTTTTGTCGACAAGGTCTACTCGAAGGCCTACGTCCGACATCTCTTCGTGGCTGGCGAAATGCTCGGCGCGCTTATAGCATCCGAACACAATATCGCCTTCTACCTCCATCTTGTCTCTATGGCTCGTCAACATATCATTGCTGGCGACTATGCTGACTGGAAGAATGTCATGGTCCGTAGACTTCAGAATCGTCTCTGACTTCCGCCTCTCCCCATCACCCCTCCTGGCGGCTGTCGATGCTTTTAGGGAAGTTTCAGAAGTTCCCTTTATTTGTAGAATGTTTTTATTGGGTTGTCTATGAATAGTTTAAAAAACATATCACTGGCGCTCTGCCTCTTCTCGCTTGTCGGCTGCTCGAGTGTCAGCCACAGCTTCGTCTCGTTCGACGTCCTTCGACCCGCTACCTACACTCTCCCGACTTGGACAGACACTGTCGTCATCGTCGAGTCTGTCCTCAACCCGAGGTATTCCGACGCTACTATCGACTCTACTAACGAGGACGTCAAGCTCGTTACTCGTGTCAGTCAGAATCGTATGCCACGACAGCTGTGCAAGGCTCTTGCCGACGAGGTCGACAAGAGTGGCTACCTCAAGACGGCTCTCGTCTATAGGCATGTCGGCATTGGCGACCGTCCCTCTCTCCTCGACTCTATTTTCCGTGGCAAGCAACATACTGTTGTGCTGATGCTCCAAGACTTGGAGTCGTCAGCTACTATCGGCGTCCAGGACTCTCACGACGAGGACGGCGACGCACAGAAGTGCGCCTCCTTGATATGTGCCACTTCTTCGACTTTCAGCCTTGTCACCTCCCCCTCTCAGTCTTTTCCTCTCTCCACTCGCCACGACACTCTCGTCTACGAAGCTTGCAAGCCTACACTCCGCGAGGTCGTCGCCAACCTGCCACAGATTTCTTTCCGCTATCGCGACCTCGCTGACAATGTCGGCGTTCGTACTGCCGATATGCTTATCCCTGTCTGGCAGCGCGTCTACCGTCGTATCTATGTGACGACCGACCCCCGTTCTACCGCCGCCTCTTCATGGGTCGATAAGAATAAATGGCAGGAGGCTCGTAACCTCTGGGTCGACATATATATGAATGACATGTCCGCCCCAGAACGTGTCCGTGCTGCCCTCAATGTCGCCCTCTCCTACGAGCGCGAGGACGATTCTCAGCAGGCCGCCCTCTGGTGCTCCAAGGCCCTAGACCTTATCGAGGCTGCCAGCCCTGATGTTATGAAGTCTCTCGCCTCCGAGCAACGGCACGCCAACGCTATGTTCAACTACCTCGTTGAACGTATGAACCAGCAGGCGACGCTCGACAAGCAGATGTAATCTGTCTAAATTCTTCGCCATACTTAAATATATTTGCAAATCTTTGTTTGAAATATCCTATAAAATCATAAATTTGCAATCATTAACTAATTTATTTCAAGTTTATGGCAACACATAAGATAGATCAGATTGAGGGCATCGGCCCTGTCTACGCAGAGAAGTTGGTAGCCTTCGGTATCAAGACCACCGAGGATCTCCTTGAGAAGGGCGCTAGCCGCTCTGGCCGTGCTAAGATCGCCGAGGCTACTGGCATCAGCGACAAGCTCATCCTCAAGTGGGTCAACCACGCCGACCTCTTCCGTATCAACGGCGTAGCTGGTCAGTTCGCTGAGCTCCTCGAGGCCGCTGGCGTCGACACTGTTAAGGAGTTCCGCCACAGGGTAGCTGCTAACCTCCAGCCTAAGATGGTTGAGGTCAACAACGAGAAGAATCTCTGCAACCGCGTTCCTTCTGTCACCGAGCTCGAGAAGATGATCGCTCAGGCTAAGGAACTCGAACCTGTCGTAACTTACTAAGCCGACCGGTCCGCAGACTGATCTATGGGAGTATTCCCGTAATGTTTAAGAGGCTGGCAGTCGCATCCTTGCACTGCGAGCCTTTTGTTTTGCTTTAATTCTTATTTCCTATGGTTAAGGTTAGACCTTTCAAGGCTTTTAGACCTAAAAAAGAAATCGCAAGCCAGCTTTCCTGCCTCCCCTACGATGTCATGAACTCCGAGGAGGCTGCCGCTATGGCCCAAGGCAAGGAGTGCAGTCTCCTTCATATCACCCGTGCGGAAATCGACTGCCCCCCAGGCACTGATATTCATAGCCAGACTGTCTACGACATGGCTGTCGCCAACTTTGCCAAGGCTAAGGCTAATGGCTGGCTCCGTCAGGACGCCGAGCCTTGCTACTACGTCTACGAGCAGACTATGGACTGTCGCAGGCAGTGTGGCATAGTCGGCGCTGCTTCTTGCGACGACTATCGCGCCGGACTTATCAAGAAGCATGAGCTGACTCGCCCAGACAAGGAGGAAGACCGTATGGTCCTTACCCGCCACCTGAAGGCGAACATCGAGCCTGTCTTCCTCGCCTACAAGGCTGTCCCGGAGATTGATGCTATCGTCGCCAAGACGATGAAGAACGCTCCTGAATACGACTTCGTCTCCGAAGACGGCATAGGTCACACTCTCTGGGTTGTCTCCGACCGTAAGGACGTCTCCGACCTTCAGCGTCTATTTGCCGAGAAGGTTGACGCTACCTATGTCGCCGACGGTCACCATCGTACTGCCGCCGCCGGACGTATCGGCGAGGAGTTCGCAGCTAAGAATCCTGCTCACAGGGGCGACGAGAACTACAACTTCTTCATGGCTGTCCACTTCCCAGACAACCAGCTCCATATCATGGACTACAATCGCGTCGTCCGAGACCTCAATGGCCTCTCCGAGGCTGACTTCCTCGCTAAGCTATCCGAGGTTATGACTGTTGAGAAGATGGGCTCCGAACCTTACCACCCTTCACGCCTCCACGAGTTCGGCATGTACCTCGCTGGCTCTTGGTACAAACTGACGGCTCGCCCCGGTACCTACGACGACTCGGATCCTATCAAGGTCCTCGACGTCAGCGTCCTCTCCGATAATGTGCTCTGCTCTATCCTCGGAATCGAGGACCTCCGCCGCTCTACTCGTATCGACTTTGTAGGTGGCATCCGTGGTCTCTCCGAGCTCTCACGCCGTGTCGATAGTGGCGAGATGAAGGTCGCCTTCGCTATGTATCCGGTCTCTATGGCACAGCTTATCAACATCGCGGACACTGGCAACATCATGCCGCCTAAGACGACGTGGTTCGAGCCTAAGCTCCGCTCGGGTCTCTTTGTCAAGTCTGTCGACAACGACGTCGACTAGGGTAGGGGAGGTGCTTCCGATGATTGTTGTCGAGAATAAGCGTTGCAAGGAGCATACGCTCCTCAAGAGGTATGGCGATTGCCTTATCTGCGACGTCACGAGTCAGGCTAAAGACGGCTTAGTCCGTCTTAGCCCTTTCTACCCTCATGGTGACATTCCAGTCCCCTTTTCAGAGCCTCTCACAGCCACTTGTGTCGAGGCTATCTGGCAGGGCCTCAAGGTCTTCGAGTCTGCCGATGTCGACGTCTCGCTCTTTCAGAATGATACTATGAAGGATATGAAGCGCACTGTTCGACGTTTCGGCCCACCTCTTGGTCATCGCCGTGGCGTCCATGGTGCCGAGCTCCTCTCCTATCTCGATGCCCGTCGCGAGATCTATCTCCCTTCCTACCTGTGGATGCTCGAGCACCACTGTATGAACATCATCGACCGCCTCCGCGAAGCGGAGAAGGATAAGACCATTGTCCTCCTCGACTATAATACGAATCCCGACCCCGACGACCCTTCCAAGCCCCTCTCTCATGCGGCCCTCGTCCGTGCCTACGCCCTCGGCGTCTACCCCTACGGCCCTAAGCCTCTTGATACCCCTTCTCCCTCTTCCCCGTCTCCTTCTTCCCCGTCTCTTTCTTCCCCTCCGACCCTTTTCTGAGTCGTAGTCCCTTCTTCCCCTTCTCTCCGTCTTCCCTCCCTCTTCCCTCCTTCTCTTCTTCCTTCTCTTCCTTCCCCTGTCAAGAGACGTCGTGGCCGTTATCGTCGTCTGAAGTCCTATCGTCGTTATTGTATGTAGTTTCATGTCTACTCTATCATCAAGCCTCACATTCACCGTCTCTGGTGTCTCCTTCTCACTACGCCTAGTCTCTCACGGCACCTTCCTCATGGGTGCCGACCCATCTACCGACCGCGAAGCCTACAAGTATGAAGGTCCCGTCCACGCTGTCACTATCTCTCGCGACTACTACCTCGCCGAGACTCCCGTAACCCAGGCCCTCTACATGGCTGTCATGGGCAACAACCCCTCATATTTTAAGGGAGACACCTCCCGCCCTGTCGAGTGCGTCTCTTGGAACGACTGTCAGGAGTTCATCGAAAAGCTCAACTCTATCATCACCGATGGCACTTTCTCACTTCCGACCGAGGCTGAATGGGAGTTCGCTGCCCGTGGCGGTAACCTCTCCAAAGGCTACAAGTACTCCGGCTCCGACGTCATCAAAGAGGTCGCCTGGTACAATCGCAATAGTGATGGTAAGACTCATCCCGTTGCCCAGAATGATTCCAATGAGCTCGGCCTCTACGACATGACCGGCAACGTATGGGAGTGGTGTCAGGATTGGTACGCTGATTACCCCTCCTCCCCAGTCACCGACCCTCTCGGGCCTGCTTCTGGTTTTAGCCGTGTCTTGCGTGGCGGTTGCTACTGCGCCCTTCCTCGCGGCTGTCGGCTTTCTTTTCGCTGCGGGGACCACCCCGACTACTTGGACAACCTCAACGGCTTCCGCCTCCTTTTCCGCCCCAAAAACTCTTAACTGTTTGTCGATATGCAAGACCGCCTCACCTTCACCGTCTCTGGCGTCTCCTTCTCCCTCCGCCTCGTCACTCACGGCACCTTCCTCATGGGTGCCGACCCATCTACCGACCCCGATGCTGACGAGGACGAGTCTCCCGTCCATTCCGTAACTATCTCTCGCGACTACTACCTCGCCGAGACCCCTGTCACTCAGGCTCTCTACATGGCTGTCATGGGTAGCAACCCCTCTTATTTCATGGGAGACACCTCCCGCCCTGTCGAGCAAGTCTCTTGGAACGACTGTCAGGCGTTCATCAAGAAGCTCAACTCTATCATCACCGATGGCTCTTTCTCCCTCCCGACAGAGGCTGAATGGGAATTTGCTGCCCGTGGCGGCAATCTATCCAAGGGCTACAAGTATGCCGGTTCTGACGACATCGACGATGTCGCTTGGTACGATGGCAATAGCGACGATCAGACCCATCCTGTCTCCGAGAACGCCCCCAATGAGCTCGGTCTCTACGACATGTCTGGCAACGTCTGGGAGTGGTGTGCCGATTGGGACTGCAACTATCCTTCCTCTTCCGTCACCGACCCTGTCGGTCCTGACAGTGGTCTTAAACGTGTCTTGCGTGGCGGTGGCTACTATGGCAGTCCTCGCGACTGTCGGCTCTCATATCGCTTCTGGTTCAACCCTGACTTCAGCTTCGACAACAGTTGCTTCCGCCTCCTCTTCCGTCCCTCGAACTCTTGAAGCAATCCAGATACTAACAGAAATGGGAGTCGCGCACTTCTTCGTGCTGACTCCCATTGTCTTTTGTATCTTTCAGACGTTATCTGCCTACATGCGCTCCGGCATCTCTATACCGAGCGTCCAGACTGCTCTCTTCAAGGTCCTAGACGCTGCTCTGCATAGCATAATCCTGTTGTTGCGCTTCGCCTCGTCCTCCTCATGCAGGATCTGGCAGTCATGATAGAACTGGTTGTACATCTTTGCCAGGTCGTACGCATAGTTGGCTATTAGCGCCGGACTCAGCTGTTTGCCTGCCTCCTCTATGACGACAGGGAACTGCTCTATGCACTTCAGGACTTCTATCTCCTTGTCTTCTAGTGCCTCTGCTGTCATCTTGAGGTTGTCTCCGATGCCTGCCTCCTTCGCCTTCCTCAAGACGCTCTGAGCTCTTGCGTAGGAGTACTGGACGAATGGACCTGTATTGCCATTGAAGTCTATCGACTCCGCTGGGTTGAACGTCATGGTCTTCTTCGGATCTACCTTGAGTATGAAGTACTTGAGTGCCCCGAGTGCAAGTATTCTATAGACGTTCTCTGCCTCCTCTTCGCTTAGTCCCTCGAGCTTGCCTACGCTCTTGCTCATCTCGCGCGCCGTGTCGACCATGTCTGCTACGAGGTCGTCTGCGTCAACGACGGTTCCCTCACGACTCTTCATCCTTCCATTCGGGAGCTCGACCATTCCGTACGAGAAGTGCACTAGGTCCTTGCCCCACTTGAACCCGAGTCTGTCAAGCAGTATGCTGAGCACCTGGAAATGATAGTTCTGCTCGTTACCGACGACGTATATCATCCTGTCTATAGGGTAGTCCTGGAATCGGATCTGCGCCGTCCCTATGTCCTGTGTCATGTAGACGCTCGTCCCGTCTTTCCTCAATAACAGTTTCTCGTCGAGCCCGTCCTTCGTGAGATCTGCCCAGACTGACCCGTCTTCTCTCTTGTAGAACTTGCCATCCTCGAGCCCCTTGAGCACCAGCCCCTTTCCGACTTTGTATGTGTCGCTCTCGTAATATATCTTGTCGAAGTCTACTCCAAGTGTCTTATACGTCTCGTCAAAGCCCTCATAGACCCATCCGTTCATCATCTTCCACAACTCCCTGACTTCCTTGTCGTCCGCTTCCCACTTGCGTAGCATCTCGCGCGCCTCCTGCATCAGTGGCGCCTGCTCCTCGGCTTCCTCGTCTGTCATCCCCTTGGCCTTCAGCTCTGCTACCTGTGCCTTATACTCCTTGTCAAACCTGACGTAGTAGTCGCCGACGAGATGGTCGCCCTTCTGTCCTATCGACGATGGCGTAGCTCCATTGCCGAACTTCTGCCATGCCAGCATGCTCTTGCAGATGTGTATGCCCCTGTCGTTGACTATGTTTGTCTTGCAGATCTTGTTGCCGTTCGCCGAGAGTATCCTCGATAGCGAGTACCCGAGCAGCACGTTCCTGATATGTCCGAGATGCAACGGCTTGTTCGTGTTCGGCGATGCATACTCTATCATGACGAGCTGACTGTTCTCGTCCGCCGTCTTGAATCCGTAATTCTCTTCCTCGATTGACTGCTTCGTGACCTCTACCCAGTACTCCTTCGAGAGCGTCAGGTTCAAGAACCCTTTTATTGTCTCCGACGATGACAGGATCGGCAGCTTCTCGACGAGATACTCGCCTATCTCCTTGCCTGTCTGCTCCGGGTTCTTCTTCGATATCTTTACGATTGGGAACACGACGACTGTGTAGTCGCCCTTCTGATCCCTCCTCGTCACTGTTACCTGTATCTTCTCCGGCTCGATGCTCTGTCCATACAGCGCCCCGACAGCCTCCGAGACGGCATTCGCCAATATGAGTTCAGTCTTCATTTGGTATTGTCTTTATTGCAAGTGCAAAGTTATGATTTTTAGTGGATATTTCCCCACTATATACGGACTTCCTTAAAACGCTATCTGCGCCTGGCATTGGATGCTGTTGTAATGCTCGCCGCCTTTCGGACAGCATCTGACCCACTGCGCCTGTACTCTGCAGAACTTATAGAACCAGTACTGCAATCCCGCTACTACGTTCGTCTGCGCTACTGTCATGTCTGTGTTCCTGTCGAAATAGTCTATCGAGCCTATCACGTCGAGCATCTGACCTCCTTTCTCCTTGTCGACTAGCACCGGGATCAGTGCCGTGGCATATATGCCACGACTCTTGACGTCCCCGTCCCAGCCCCATAGCGCCTCGCTTCGTAGGCTGACAAGGTCATAGTGTAGCCTCATCCCCGCCGATAGCCTGTCTCGCCTGTAGTCGTCACCGACGTTGATGCCTGGGTTGTACCCCGCTGTCCCGACTGCATGTCCTCGTCCTTTCTGCCCAGAGACTGACATGTCCAGCCACGACGTCGCACAGAAGTCTACTTTTGCTACTATGTCCTTGTCGGAATTTCCGTCCTTCTTGTTGATTCCCTGGCCGTTCATCACTCCTATCTCATACGATAGCGAGCCCTCAAGCAGCCTTCCGTGGATGACGAGCCCTATGTCTCGGCCTGCATTGTTCCCATATAGTGGGTCACTGAAGATTCCTGTCAACGCAGCTACTGACTGTGCGTTCAGGCTGACTAGCTCGAGGTCTGTCGGCGCCAGTGGGTTTTCTATCGTAAGCGACGTCTTCTGCTGACCAACTCGAAACCCTATCCACGTCTTGGGGCTGTAATCGACCCAGAACTCCTGTACTGTGTTGTTTCCGAAATTGTGCATGAAGAGGAACGACCATTTCGGTGTCACTTGCGCATTGACGAACGCGACAACTCGCTTTAGGTCAAACGTGCTTAGGGTCTCGCCTCCCTTGTCCTCGTATGTGTACCCTGCCTGACCGTACGCATGGACTGTTAGTCTGTCCTTTAGCTTCCCGACTAGCTCCTGCACCGGGCTCTTTTCTTCCTGTGCCATCGACGGCACTATCGAACTTAGGGAGATGGTTAGCGCTAACGTTAGGTGTTTGACTGTTTTCAGTGTCCTTTTCATCGTTTTCTTGAAATAAAAAAAGACCTCGAGGAAGACTCCTCAAGGTCTGATTCTTAAAGAGCCGATACTCAGACTCGAACTGAGGACCCACGCATTACGAATGCGTTGCTCTACCAACTGAGCCATATCGGCGTTCTTTTCACTTGCAAAGTTACGACTATTTTCTTAATTCCAAACTCTCAACGTCACTTTTTTTTAGCGGTTTTTCTAACGGCTTTATATTCACTTTGTTGTAGTCGTCGTTTTTTTCTTCTTTTCATGCCAGTCACCCTCGAATGCCCTTCAAACTCCTTTCAAACTCCGTTTAAACGCTTTCCTGCCCTTACCTCTGCCATCTGGCTTTCTTGAAATTTCTACTTTATTCCACACTCCAAGTTTTTCCATCAGTTCAACACCTCGTTTCCACAGCGCAGGGTTCTTCTCCCTCACTATGTCGTCCCACATGTGAGTGTACTCATGCAGTGGCGTCTCTGGCTGAGCTACCGTCTCGTCTATGTATATCTTCTTCTCGTCTGTCGCATAGAAGCCGTAGACCTCGCCTTTGGAGGTGCGGTACTCATGTTTTACTACTCCAGATATTCCTCTGGATGGAAGTACTTTTTGATTTTCTCCGCTGTTAGTACTACTTCCGTCGTGTCTGGTGTTCTCTCTTGTTGCTCTTGTTTTATCATCCAGCGCACCATTGTTCCTAATTCCATTTTCGATTGCAGCAGCAATGTCAACGCCAGGCATGTTTCCTGGGACAATCCCGACCTCTTGCAACCTATATTGAATAAGTTCCTGAGAAGTTCCATAGTCACTAATGATGTTTCTGACGATTCCATATAGTATCTTTTGAGTTAACTTCGCATATTTAACTCTTCCTCTGATGCCATATCCTTGTCCATCTGGAATTTTTCTATCAGGATATTCATCTTGAAGGTTTTAGCAGACTGATGATCAACAAGGAATATTGTATCACCAACTGTAAATACATCTGTTCCTGCATGTTCATAGTTTCGCTGCTTAATCTTGTTTATGAGCTCATCTCTCTGCTTTCTATTAGACTTTTCCTTGTTACGGTAAGGTCTATCCTTGCCGTAAGGTCTTGTGTCAAAGCTAAATTCAACTTCCTCCAGTCCATGCGCCTTATCGTTTGCCGCCATATCAGCAGCATCGCCTACCTCTACGCCGTTCTGCTTCAGATACTCAGTAAGCTCATTAAGTATAGTTTTATCCTCAACAAAAAAAGAAGTGCTGAGCCGATGCCCCCCACTTCTCTCTGTCTCCTTCTCTCAGAGCTCTACTATCGTTATCCCCGCTCCCCCAAACTGCTCCGCCTCGTCATGCACTGACACTACGTATGGCAGGCTCTTCAGGAACTGTCTGATCTGGCTCCTGAGTATGCCGTTTCCCTTGCCGTGAAGTATCCTGAGAAGTGGCGAGTCGCATAGTATCGCCTCGTCGACAAACCTTGCTGTCCGCTCTATCGCCTCGTCGGCCCTCATACCTCTGACGTCTATCTCGGGGCTGAACTGTAGCTTCCGCTCTCTGATGCCGTCCGAGATGTGCGAGTAGTTGACTGAGTTCGTCTGCTGTGGGGTAGGGGACGCCGTGCTCTTCGATACTGCCGACGACTGCGATAGCCTGGCTATCTTCACTATTGTCGTCATCTGGCCTATCTGTATCTGTGCGTTGGCCCCCATTATCGCTATGACTTTCCCGGACTGCTTCTTGTCTTTGTCTATGCAGACTGTGTCCCCGACTTCTATTGGCTTCTGCTCTTTGGGCTTCTCCTGCGCTGGCGCCGTTCCGCCCTCCTCCCGCTTCTTCTCCTGTCTCTCCTTGCGTCTCTTCTGTCTCTCCCTGATCCGGTTCATCTTTTCGTCGATGTCCGTGTCGTCCCTGTCCTCTCCCTCCGAGACTCTCTCTTTCAGCTCCTGCAGCTCCTGCCGGACTTCTTTTGTCCTGTTCTTCTCTGCCTGAGCCTCGCGTATCTCCCTGATTGTATGCTCTATCTGTTTGTTGGCCTCGTCGAGCAGTCTCTGCGCCTCTTCCTTGGCTTTCCGGAGTATCTCTTTCCGCTCTGTCTTGATGTCGTCGAGCTGCTTCTCGTATTTCTCTAGTACCTCCCCGAGGTGCTTGTCGTTCTCCTTGACCGACTGGCGCTTTTGCTCCCAGTAGTGCTTGTCTCTGACTATCTGTCTGAGGTTCTTGTCATAGTCTGCATTCTCTTGACCTATCTTCTCTTTCGCCGACTGTAATATGTTCTCTGGCAGTCCTATCTTCCTTGCTATCTCAAATGCAAACGAACTGCCCGGCTGACCGATGTGCAGGCTGAACTTCGGCTCTATCCTCTGCGTGTCAAAGGCCATCGCTGCATTCTGGAGACCCGCTGTGCTCGACGCAAAATGCTTCAGGTTCGTGTAGTGCGTCGTGACGACTCCAAAGGCTTTCTTGTTGTTCAGGTCCTCTAGGACGCTCTCCGCTATCGCCCCGCCAAGCATCGGCTCTGTGCCTGTGCCGAACTCGTCTATCAGTAGCAACGTCCGCCCGTTAGCATTCCTGACGAACGACTTCATGGCTGTCAGGTGAGACGAGTATGTGCTTAGGTCGTTCTCGATGCTCTGGTCGTCGCCTATGTCTATGAAGATGTTCTCGAATATCCCCATCTTCGACCCCTCGGCGACTGGCACGAGTAGCCCCATCTGGAGCATCATCTGTATGATACCGACTGTCTGTAGGCATACTGACTTGCCGCCTGCATTAGGTCCGGATATGACCAGTAGTCTGCACTGCGGGCTCTCGAGCTCTATGTTGAGTGGGACTATCTGTCTCCCCTGTGCTGCCAACTGCTGCTGGAGTATGGGGTGACGTGCGCCTCTGACGTACATTCCCTGTCTGTTCTCTATTGTCGGTAGTATTGCCCCGATAGCGTTGGCATAGACTGCTTTCGCCCTTATGCTGTCGAACTGCCCAGTGACGACGCAGTCTTCTTTTATCTCCTCAGAGTACGGGCGTATGTTGCTCGCGACGTCTTTGAGTATCCTGACGACTTCCCGACGCTCCTCGCCCCTGAGGCTGACTATCTTCCCGTTTAGTGCGACTATCTCCGCTGGCTGTACGAAGGCTGTCCTCCCTGTCGCCGATTCGCTGACTACTATGCCCTGTATCTGCCGCTTGTTGGCTGCCGCGACTGGTATCACCGCAAGCCCGTCTCTGACGCTGACCGACGCCTCTGCATCGACTATGCCGTCGCTCTGCGCCTTGTGGAGTATGGATAGCATCCGCCGAGATACGCTGGCCTCGAGGTTGCGTATCTCCGATCGTAGTCTCGACAGCTCTGGCGACGCCGAGTCTTTGACTTCGCCATTGTCGTCGAGTATCTCGTCTATTCGTCTCGCTGTCAATGGAAATGCTACGAGCCTCTGCGCTAGCTCGCTTAGGTATGGATAGCTCTCTGCCGAGGTCTCGCCTCCGAAAAAGCGTGTCAGCCTCTCCGTGACGTCTAGCAGTGTCCTCAGGCTTGCCAGCTCCGTCTCTGTCATGTACGTCCCCTCTATCTTGATGCGCGTGAGCGCACCTTGTAGGTCCTCGACTGTCTCCGCCGGGAAGTCGCTGCTGTTGTTGAGTATGCTCTGCAGCTCTGCTGTCTCGCCTGTCAGTCTGCAGATCTCTTCATACTCTGTCCTGAACGCCATGTCTCTGATTATGTCTCGCCCTATCGGCGTCAGGCATTCCTGCTCTACTGCGAGACGTACTTTGCCAAATCGTAGCTTGGCCTCTATATTGTCTGGGATTAGCATCTCTCTTCTCTCTTCGCTGCTACTGCAGCCCTGTGGTCATCTGCCTCAGCACTATTCGCCCCTCCTGCCCCATGTTGAACAAGAGGTCATAGACTGAGAGCCATGGGGTGAAGGCGTTCTCTGTGTACGGACTACTGAAGACCTGTGTGTACTCTACTGCTCTGAGTCTCCCGTCGATGAGGTTTGTATGCCGTGGCGTGATGGCGTTACGCATGTCTATCTCGCCCTCGCCGACTGCACCTCCCTGTGCTGATAGTGTATAGTCTAGTCTGAGCCCCAGTTCGTACTCTATCAGACGCATCAACGCCATGTTGAAGTCCCACAGTAGCTCATACTTCTCTGAATATACTCTCCGGAAGTCCTCCTCCATCAGGTCGAAGTATGCCGAACTGTGATATGCTGTCTGTAGGGCGTAGAAGTGCTGTCTCTGCCAGTCTGTCTCATAGTTGAGCTCTGTCTCTCTATATAGCTGCCCACTTCGCGTCCTGATCGGGACGCTCAGCTCTACTGGTCCATGACTGCCGAGTATGGCTGTACGTGTCCTCTGCGTCCTCCGCTCATATCTGTCATGCGCCTCGATGACGAAATGCCCTGCCGACATCATCGCCCACTGCCCTATGGTCCCGACGTACGGCAGTATGAAGCGCGGACTCTCCCTCCTATCTGTCATCTCGCTCCTCTGCAGGTGTCTCTGCTTCGATGTCTGCACGCCCGTCTGCTCCGACTCTTCCTCGCCTCATGGCTTCGTTCTCCGCCATCTGGCGCTCTATCAGCTTGCGCTCCATCTCTGCCTTGTTCGCCCGCGCCTCTGCCTCCTGCACGGCTTTCTTGCTCTGTCTCCTCGCACTGAAGTCCCTGACGAGGTAGTACAAGAGGCCGAGTATCAGCCCGAGTAGTAGCATCATGACCATAGGTATCGCCATCGGCAGGTGGAAGTCCATGGCAAGGAAATGCATGGTCACCGGCGCAGTGTTCTGTACTGCAAAGATGACGACCAGCATGAGTATTAAGACGAATATTACTATCATGACCTGTCTCTTTAATGTCTTGTTTTATTGTTTCCTCTCTCGCAAATTTAGCGATGTTTTCTCGTTTTTCCTTTCAAATACTGTTTTCCTTTGTCTTTGTCTCCCCTGTCTGTCTTGTCTGTGGCGTACTGCGGCTTCCCTCCCTTTGTCTGCATCTTTGTCTGCATCGGCTGCCAATGGGGTGGGGGTGTCTGCCCCTGATGGCTCTTCTGACTTCCGAATAGTCTCTCTATGAGGTCCGACCTGCCTATTCGCCTTAGCTCCTCGCTGATTGTTCTCCTCATCTCTGGCTTGTACCAGAAAAAGAACATTCTTTGTCTCTCTTTCTCCTTCGGGTCTATTGCGGTGTACTCCTTCTCCTCTGTGTACGGATGATACCCGGTCGAGTACATTGTCGTCGAGACTGTCATAGGCGTCGGCGTGAAGTCCTGGACCTGCTCGAGGTGGAAGTCGAGGTCGTGTGTCTCCGCCGCCAGCTCTGCCATGTCCTCCGGTCTGCACCCTGGATGGCTCGATATGAAGTACGGTATTATCTGCTGACGCATCCCGTGCTTCTTGTTGATCTCCTCGAATAGTTTCTTGAATCTGTAGAACAACTTGAACGACGGCTTCCTCATCAGCTTCAATACGGCGTCGCTCGTGTGCTCCGGCGCTACTTTTAGTCTCCCGCTGACGTGCTTCGTTATCAGTTCCTCGGCATACTCCCTGTGGCTCCGTTTCTCCGCCTCTGTCGCCTCGTCGTTCAGCAGCATGTCATATCTGACCCCGCTGCCTATGTACGAGTGCTTGACGCCCGGGACGGCATCGACTTTCCTGTATAGCGCTGTCAGGCGGCTATGGTCGGTGTTCATGTTCTTGCAGATGTTCGGGAATATGCAGCTCGGTCGCTTGCACTTCTTGCAGAGCGTCTCGTCCCGTCCCCTCATCCCATACATGTTCGCCGACGGTCCACCGAGGTCCGATATGTTCCCGTGGAATCCTGGCATCTTGACGAGCTTCTCGACTTCCCTCATTATGGACTCCTCAGACCTCGACGCTATGAACTTTCCCTGGTGTGCCGAGATTGTGCAGTAGCTGCACCCCCCGAAGCACCCCCTGTGGAGGCACACAGAGTCTTTTATCATCTCGTATGCTGGTATCGGTCCCCGGTTGTCATACCTCGGGTGAGGGAGTCTTGTGTATGGGAGGTCAAACGAGTAGTCTACCTCGGCCTGCGTCATTGGCTCATATTGCGGGTTGACGACGACTTGCTTGTCCCCGACTCTCTGCACTATCCTCCGTGCATACCATTTGTTGCTCTCTTCCTCTATTATCCTGAAGTCTGCCGCACATGCCTTCCCGTCCCTGAGGCTCTCTTCATGGCTGTGGAGGTACACGGTCTCCCAGTCTTTCCTCTTTGGGAGTGGCTCCTCACCGTCTATGACGAACGCTGTCTGGGGTACTGTCTTGAGCGACGTGAATGGGACTCCCTTCTGGAGGAGTCCTGCTATCTCCTTCAGCGGGTTCTCCCCCATGCCATACACGAGCATGTCCGCCCCGCTCTCGCACAGTATGCTCGGCCGCATCCTGTCCTCCCAGTAGTCGTAATGCGTCAGTCTCCTCAAGCTCGCCTCGATTCCTCCGAGTAGCACTGGTGTGTCAGGAAATAGTTCTTTGAGTATCTTTGTATAGACTATCGACGGCATGTCCGGTCGTCTCCCGGCCTCTCCGCCTGGCGTGAACGCGTCGTCATGTCTCTTCCTGCGCGATGCTGTGTAGTGGTTGACCATCGAGTCCATGGCCCCTGGCGATATCCCGAAGAAATACTTCGGCGCTCCGAACTTCTTGAAGTCCCTGAGGTCATCCCTCCAGTTCGGCTGTGGCACTATCGCGACTTTCAGCCCGCAGTCCTCGAGTACGCGCCCTATCACGGCCGCCCCAAACGACGGATGATCTACGTATGCGTCCCCACTGAACAATACGACGTCCATCTCTGTCCAGCCTCGCAGTTGCGCCTCCTTCGGCGTCGTAGGTAGCCACAGCGTCAGGTCCTTCCGCTCCTTCGTCTCCTTGTCTTGATGCTTGCTCTCTGTATGGACGTTCCTTATTGTCATTATCCTAACATAAAAAAGTGGAACTTGACATAGCCAAGCTCCACCCAACTTTTTATTATCTCTAAGTGCGGAGAGACAGGGATTCGAACCCCGGGTACATCGCTGTACGCCTGTTTTCAAGACAGGTGCAATCGACCACTCTGCCATCTCTCCTCATTTCCGAGTGCAAAGTTACGCACTTATTTCTAATTTCCAAACTTCTGGCGCACTTTTTTTCGCTTTTCCTTCTTCTCCCTCTTTGTTCAGACTCCCTTTCTCGCTGTCAATCCGTCTGTTGTCTACAAAAATGGGCGGGTCTCTTCGCCCGCCCTATATGATCATACGTAGTGTGTCTCTTAGAATGGATACAGCTTCAAGACGCCGTCGTGTACCTCTATAGTCTTCTCCTCCGTGAAGTCTATCTCGTCCATCGCATCCTTCGCCGGACTGTATATCCAGACGTCGTAGTCTGGGAAGTTGTGAGACAGGTGATACGTCATCTCCTTGTAGAAGTCTACGAGTCCATGCCTCGTCTCCTCCTCCGTCGACGGCGGACATGTGACTATCACGCCCTCCTGCGTCATTCTCTGCTGCTCCTTGATGCTCTTCCTCGAGATCCTTATCTCCTGAGTCAACTTCATCTCGAGTGTCGTCGTCTTCGCCAGGTCTGTGGCATCGGTATCTACGTCACTGCCGACGATGTTCAGCCTGATGTTGCTGATCTTGCTGTCTGCCTCCTCGCGTACCTTGTTCCACAACTCCGCATCGAAGTCACTGAAGCTCTCGAATCCGAACGCATACCTCCTATACTTCGCAGCCGGTATGTGCTTCGCCTTCATCGCCGCCTCTATGCAGATTGTGCCTGCTCCACACATCGGGTCTACCAGTGCCTGCTTCGGCGTCCAGCCAGACAGATCGACGAGTATAGCCGACAATACTTCGTTCGTAGCAGCGTCTATCGTCTCGTCCCTGTATCCTCTGTAGCTCAACGGCGCTCCTACGGCATCCATCGAGACTGTTACTCGCTCGTCCGTAGCATGGACGTTGAGCATGATGTCCGGTCCGTCCGACGCAAATCGCGGCTGACGACCCTCTGCGTTCATCATCTCGTCTATGATGCCGTCCGCAACCTTCTCCGCTATATAGCCAGACTCGCTCATCTTTGAGCTGAACGATACATGGTCGATATACAAGCTCTTGCCCTTGCCGATGAGCTCGTGCCAGCCTATCTTCTTGACCTCCTCGTACACCTCGTCCTCGTTCTCCGCAGCAAACTCCGCTATCTTTACCATTACTCGCATCGCTATGCGCGACGTGTAGCATATCCTATACAGCGTCTCCTTGTCTGCCGTGCACGTCACAGCTCTCCGCTCTGTCGCAATCTCGGTTGCACCTAGCTCCTGCAACTCGTTTGCCAATAACTGCTCTGCACCAAGCAAAGTCTTTGCTATCAGTCTCACTGCAATCTGTTAATTATGTTCTTGTGGAATTCTTTCTTTCTCTTCATCTCGTTTCGACTCGCACACTCTCTCTTTGCCCCCCTCGACTTCAAACTCTCTAACCTTATGCCCGAGCTATACTTTTACGCCCTCACGCATCTCTGGTTTCTCTTTCAATACTCTCCGTTGTCTATTCGTTTCTTGTTTCTTCTTGAGCGGTAGACGGGACTCGAACCCGCGACCCTCGGCTTGGGAAGCCAATGCTCTACCAACTGAGCTACTACCGCATCTCGCTTTCGCACTGCAAAATTACACCTTTTTTCTTTCCCACAATAGCTTTCCCCGACTTTTTTTATTTTTTTCTTCCTCCCTCTTCTCTTTTTACGCCCCTCGGATTAGCCCTGTATTAGTGCACTTCCCTCTTATGTTAAGTCTCCTCCCTCTATGCGACTCTTCTTGCTCTTCTAATAGGGTAGGGGGGGCGTTCTCCTTTATATGCTTCCCTCCACTCACTCTGCTCCATATTGGTACTAAAAAAGGCTGTCAGACAACCGCCCGACAGCCTATATGCTCTTTCTTTTGCTTCTCCTTACCCTTCTATGGCCTTCTCCTGGTTGATGAGCGGGTTTGCATAGCCCCTCAGAATCTCCCTCCTGACAAACTCTTCGTCACAACCGTCCAGCCTGTGGATGTGCTCGTCTATGTACTCGTTGAACTCCGCCTTCTGGCTCTCTTCATACCTGTCCGCATACTTGTTCGTGTTCAGGAACTCGTCGTATGCTATGTAGTTGCATGGCCACAATACGTAGTTCAAGTGTATCTGGCGGTCTATCATCTCCGAGATGAGCGTTATCTGCGCATTGCGATTCAACTCCGCTATCTGTCCCAGCATCGGATTGATCGGCTCTCCAAATGCAAAGTGTACATGTCCCTTGCGCCCGTATAGCCCCGTCGACATGTGCATCAGGTCCTCGCTCTTGCTCTTGTGGTAGTCCGCATTGTCCCTCTTTAGCTGATACTGATACGCCTTAAGGTAGTCACACGGGTCATACTCATACGTTATCGACACCGGGACTATGTTGAGATCCCTGAACTTGTCTATCGTGCTCCCACTGCCCGTCAAGTTAAGCATCTTTAGGACGCTCGTCTGAGTCCTGTCGTCTCCATCCTTCGCTCGCCCCTCTCTCTGCGCCAGCCAGATGTTCTGGTGCCTGTTAACGATGCTGTCCCTTATGTATGCCGATAGGTTCTCAGACGCCACCATCTGCTGACGTCCCGGTAGTCCCCTCTTGACGACGAACGACTTGTTCAGCTTCACTAGGTCGGTTATCCAGTCGTATATCAAGAGATTGTCGCCTATCGCTATCTCTGTCGTCGTCAGTCCTACCTCGTTTAGCTTGACATTCATGAATGCCGAGTCCAATATGATGTCCCTGTGGTTAGATAAGAATAGGTAACCTCCAGCCGGGTCAAGGTGCTCCGTCCCGCTCGCCGTTATGCCGTCTGTCGTCGTGCCTGCCAGATTCGTCAGGAATGGTATTATGAACCCCTCCTGGAACTCTTTTATCGTATTGACTCGCTTCAGTTTCGCCACTATCTGCTCGCGTGGCACCGATGGGAATATCTTGTTTAGTAACCCTAAGAAATAGGGAACCTTGCACAACTCCTCTATCACACCTCTCACCTCCTCGTCATGGAACGGACGAATGTCTGAGAAATCGTACCCGACAACCCCGTCTAGCACCTCTTTCGATGTGCTCTCAGGACTGTTTTTGTCACTTTTACTGACCTCTGTTGCCATTTATCGATGATTTGTTCCGTTTCTAAGACCGCAAATATACGACTATTTGCTATTTTTGCACTTGAAAATTGAAATTCTAACTTAAAAATAGATAGAAATATGGGTTTATTGGATGGAAAAACGGCACTTGTCACGGGTGCTGCCCGCGGAATCGGCAAGGCTCTCGCTCTCCGCTTCGCTAGCGAGGGCGCTAACATCGCCTTCACCGACCTCGTTATCAACGACGCCGCTCTCGAGACGCAGAAGGAAATCGAGGCGCTCGGCGTCAAGGTCAAGGGTTACGCTAGCAACGCCGCCGACTTCGAACAGACACACTCCGTCGTCGAGCAGATCGTAGCTGACTTCGGCAGCATCGACGTCCTTGTCAACAACGCTGGTATCACTAAGGACGGCCTTATGATGCGTATGACTGAGCAGCAGTGGGACGCCGTTCTGACTGTCAACCTCAAGTCTGCTTTCAACTTTATCCACGCTGTCATCCCGGTTATGAGCAAGCAGCGTAAGGGTAGCATCATCAACATGAGCTCCGTCGTCGGTGTCCATGGCAACGCCGGTCAGTGCAACTACTCGGCTTCTAAGGCTGGTATGATCGGTCTCGCTAAGTCTATCGCTCAGGAGATGGGTAAGCGCGGCATCCGTGCCAACGCTATCGCCCCGGGCTTTATCATCACCGCTATGACCGACCAGCTCTCTGAGGAGGTCAAGAAGGGTTGGTACGAGAAGATTCCGCTCCACCGTGGCGGCACCCCAGAGGATATCGCTGACGTCGCTCTCTTCCTCGCTTCTGATATGTCTAGCTACGTCACTGGCCAGGTTATCCAGGTCGACGGCGGTATGAACATGTAAACTTTTGCCTTATTTGCTCTTGCAAATAACAAAAATTTACTCTAAAATTGTATTGTTATTAGGGAGTTCTACTCCCAATACGGGTTAGGTTAGGATAAGGTGGCGACGTGAGTCGTCACCTTTTTTCGATCTGTCAACTCTTAATGGGGTAGGGTAGTTAAATGTGTCAACGCTCCTTTCTCTTCTCCACAACACACAAAAATAGGAGAGAAACTCTCGCTTCTCTCCTCGTGCCCAAGACAGGACTCGAACCTGCACTACATTGCTGCAACTAGTCCCTGAAACTAGCGCGTCTACCAATTCCGCCACTTGGGCAAGTGTCTCGTCTCGTAAACGCACTGCAAAATTAGATATTATTTTCTTATCTGCAATACATATACCTACTTTTTTTCTGCTCTACCTGAATTTCTTTCTCTTTTTTCCCCTCATCCTCCTCTGTCCTCTACGTTTTTTTCCTCTTCCGTCCATCCCAATCGCCTGATTGCTATTTGATTGCGTCTGTGTGCCTGCTCTTTTTGCACCTCCTCCCTTTTCCTCTCATTCTTGTCTCTCTCTTTTGCTCCTCTATTCAAAAACGGTCTTAAAACACCTCTCAATTGGTGTTTTAAGACCGTTTATCTATGATTCTGTCCCGTACGCTCTTCCTAATTCGATACGAAGAACGCTACTGTCTGCATCAGTTTCTTCGCCTGACTGTCAAGCGTCGACGCATTCTCCGCCAATACTTTCGCATCTATCGCATTGTGATGGAGAAATCCGCTAATCTGACCGAGCGAGTCGCTCATCGTGTCCGAACTGACGCTCTGCTCCGCACTTACGTTGACGATCTTCTCTATCACGCTGTGCGTCGAGTCCATGACTGGCTTCGACTGGTCTATCTTCCCTATTGCCGTGTTGTTGATGCGGTCTCCCTCCGCTGTGAGCTGCGATATCTGCTCCGCTGCATCATGGCTCACCTGTGCCAACTTCTGTACCTCCCTCGCCACTATCGAGAAACTTATGCCTGCTTTGCCTGCCCTCGCTGCCTCTACCGACGCATTGAGCGACAATATGTTGGTCTGTCGCGCTATCTCGTTTATCTTGAGTATCTGCTTCGCTATCTCCTTGTTGTTCTCGAAGAGTGGCGTCAGGCTCTCCGATAGCTCGCAGAAGTTCGCATAGCTCGCCGCAAAGGCATCGTTCGCCTTCCTTGTGTTTACTGCATTGTCCGAGACGTATTCCGACATCTGCGTCATGCAATTCGACAACCGCTCGATGTTTACTGTCTGCTGTGTCGCTCCCTCCGATAGGTTGTCCGATAGTGCGCTCACCTGCTGACTGCTCTGCGTCAGTATCTCAGCACCCTTCCGTATCTCGTTTACTATGTCTGAGAGTCGCCCACACATCTTCTGCATCGTGTTGGCTATGTCTGTCAGCTCCCTGCTCTTGTAGTGCGCTATCTTCGAGTCTAGCTTGCCGTCTGCTATGCTGTCTATCACTTCCTGTAGGTCCTCCAACGGATGCGTCAGCCAACGTCTCATGTATATGTGTGTCAGCAATGCTATTATCACTATCATGACCAGCACGACTACTATTGTCTGCACCAACGCCTTGTTCGCTGCCTCCTTTAGGCTGTCGTCCGATACTGCACTGAGCAGCGACCATCCTGGGGTCCCACTTATCGGACAACACATTGTTAAGTACGACTTCCCGTCCTCGAGCGTCATGTAGCCTTTGACTGTCTCGCCTTTTAAGACGCCATCCACTATCTCTTTCATGCCCTGACAGCGGTCGGCATTCTCGCTCATGTTGTATTTCATCAGTAGGTTGTGGTCCGAACTCCCTATGACTGTGCCTTGCTTGTCCAGCGCCCAGACGAATCGGTCCTCGCCACTCTCCTGTCCCGCTACTATTCGTGAGAATCTCTCAAGGCTTACATTTGCTGCAAGACATGCTACCGGAAGGCCATTCGCATCCTTGACCGGAACGGCTACTGTGTATTTCATGATGCCTGTCGACTTCGATATGCTTGGGTCACTCATCGCCGACTCTGCATCGTTGTACATGATCTCGTGGAAGTACTCGCGCTCCGATAGGTTCGCTCCTTTTATCTCGCCCTTCCCGGCTACGTAATATGTGCCGTCTGTTTTGATGAGCATTAGTAGCGAGAAGTTGTCCCGACTCTGCTCGAATCGCTTCGCCATGTAGTCGGACATCTGATCCCAGTCCAGCGTGCCTACGACAGGCTGTTCTGCTATCCACTGCAACTCACGTGCTATGTTGACCATGCTCGTCGATACTTCTCCAACTGTCTTCTCAGACAGTTCAGCCTGGAATAGCTCCGCCTGGCTACGCTGCCCTTTAATCGCCCTATGGTAATTCAGGGCCCCCATCACGCCCATCGCTACCGTCACTGTGGGCAAGATTACTAGCAATAATTTGTGACTGATCCTCATATTGCACTATTTGATTTTGTGATTTCTTTCGATTCAGAACACCTTTTTTGTCCTTCTCGATTCTTTTTCAGCTTCTCATAGCTTGACCCTCGAGTCGACAAGGGCATCACTGCCCTTGCCTCTCTCGGTGTCTATCTTTCAGTCTCAGTTATGATTCTTTCTCGTAACGTTCTCCCTTCTTCCTTCTCTCCTTCTCCCTCTTTTCTTATATCTTCCTCTTCTTCCCCTTCTTCCCTTTCAGCTTTGGCGGCTTCTATTTGCCCGCCTGCTGCGCGACGTAGTCTTTGTAGACTCCCGCTATGCCCTCCGGCAATGTGATTCTGTATCTCCACCCGAGGTTTGCCAGTCTGCTGACGTCCATCAGCTTCCTCGGCGTGCCGTCTGGCTTTGTCGCGTCCCACTCTATCTTCCCTCTGAATCCGACGGTCTCCTTGACTATGCCCGCCAGGTCTGCTATCGTGAGCTCCGTCCCACTACCTATGTTGATATGGGTGTTGCGGACCTCTTTCTGCCCCCTTGCGTCAACTATGTCCTTGAAGTCTACCTTCTCCATCAGGTATACGCAGGCATCCGCCATGTCGTCCGAGTGTAGGAACTCCCTCAGTGGCTTGCCAGAGCCCCACAAGTTGAGAACTACGCTCCCGTCTGCCGCCTGCTTCAGTCCGTATTTCTCGAGCAATGCCTTTATCTCTGCCTCGCTCGACTCTCCGTTGACTTCTCCGACTGGCCTGATGTTCAGATCTTTGCGTATGACGTCCCACTTGCCTTCTTCAAGCGCATGACCGAGGTGCATCTTTCTGATCATCGCCGGTAGCACGTGGCTGCGTACGAGGTCATAGTTGTCCGCCGGACCATACAGATTGGTAGGCATCACTGCTATGTAGTTCGTCCCATACTGCAGGTTCATCGACTCGCACAACCTTATGCCGGCTATCTTCGCTAACGCGTATGGCTCATTGGTGTACTCGAGCTCGTCCGTCAACAACGCCTCCTCCTTGATCGGCTGTGGCGCCATCCTCGGATAGATGCACGATGATCCAAGGAACATCAGCTTCTTTACTCCCGTCTCCTTCGACGCTGCTATCACGTTGTTCTGGATCTGGAGGTTTATCAAGATGAAGTCCGCCCTGTATATCGAGTTAGCCATGATGCCGCCTACGTGTGCCGCCGCAAGGAAGACGTACTCCGGCCTCTCCTCCTCAAAGAACTTTCTGACTGCCGCCTGGTCCGTCAGGTCAAGCTCCTTGTGGGTCCTGCCGATGATGTTCGTATATCCCTTGCTCCGTAGGTTGCGAACTATCGCCGACCCTACGAGCCCGCGATGCCCCGCTACGTATATCTTGCTCTGCTTTTCCATCTCTTCTTAAGCCTCCTATTCGTAGTAGTTCATCGTCTGATAACCACCATCTTTCAGATACTTCTCTTTCTTCATCACCTTGATGTCGCTCTGCATCATGTCCTCTATCAGGCCCTGCAGGTCGTATGTCGGCTTCCAGTTCAACTTCTTGTTTGCCTTCGCCGGGTCACCGATCAGCAGCTCTACCTCTGTCGGACGGAAGTACCTCGGGTCTACCTCTACGACGACTCGTCCCTTCTCCAACTGGAACTCTGGGTTCGAGCAGCTCTCGACGATACCCTTCTCATCAACGCCGGTTCCCTCAAACCTCAACGTTACTCCGATGTATGCGAATGCCCTCTTGACGAACTCCCTGACCTCGGTCGTGATGCCTGTTGCTATGACGAAGTCCTCCGGCTGGTCCTGCTGCAAGATGTGCCACATCGCCTGGACATAGTCCTTAGCATGCCCCCAGTCTCGCTTAGCCGACAGGTTGCCGAGATATAGCTTGTCCTGAAGTCCAAGTCCTATCCTCGCTACCGCTCTCGTGATCTTTCGAGTGACGAACGTCTCGCCCCTTATCGGGCTCTCGTGGTTGAACAGTATGCCGTTGCATGCGAACATCTTGTACGCCTCCCTGTAATTGACTGTTATCCAGTATCCATACAACTTGGCAACTGCATACGGCGACCTCGGGTAGAATGGAGTGGTCTCCTTCTGTGGTATCTCCTGCACCTTGCCGAAGAGCTCACTCGTCGACGCCTGATAGAATCGTGTCTTCTCTGTCAGCCCCAGCAAGCGTATAGCCTCCAGTATCCTCAATACACCGATGCCATCGGCATTTGCCGTGTACTCTGGGGTGTCAAACGACACTCCGACATGGCTCATCGCAGCAAGGTTGTATATCTCGTCCGGCTGTATGTCCTGAACAAGACGTATCAGGTTGGTCGAGTCCGTCAAGTCTCCATAGTGGAGGAAGAACCTCCTGTCCTCTGAATGTGGATCCTGATACAAGTGGTCTATCCTGTCTGTGTTGAATAGGCTCGTCCTACGCTTCAGTCCATGGACTACATACCCCTTCTTAAGCAGAAACTCTGCAAGATACGCACCGTCCTGGCCCGTTATTCCTGTAATGAATGCTACCTTGTTGCTCATATGTCTGTTCTTTTTGTTATTTTCTTTTAGGGAAGTTCTATAAATTTGTTTTTCACTTGTGCGATTAAGCGAGTGCAAAGCAAGCTTGCTTGCAATTTGCCGAGCGAGAGCACAAGAGGCGAAGCCAACATTCCGATTAAGCGAGAGCAATGTGCTTGCACAAATTGCCGAGCGTGAGGAATGAAGACAAAGTCAAGGCGCATGAGACTTTGAACACCGGAGTGTACTGATGTACATGAGGATTTCAAAGTTGAGTGTAGCGCAGAAAAAGCAACTTATAGAAGTTTCCTTCCTGTCGTCCTGGGCTTAGTCTGTCAGGACCCTTTCAACCCGCAAAGTTAATGCTACTATCCGAATTATTAAATCTTTTTTACCAAAACATTATAGGGAAGTTCTAGAAATTAGGTTTTTCACTTGTGCGATTAAGCGAGTGCAAAGCAAGCTTGCTTGCAATTTGCCGAGCGAGAGCACAAGAGGCGAAGCCAAGGCGCATGAGACTTTGAATACCGGAGTGTACTGAAGTACATGAGGATTTCAAAGTTGAATGCAACATTCCGATTAAGCGAGAGCAATGTGCTTGCACAAATTGCCGAGCGTGAGGAATGAAGGCAACGCCAACGCAGAAAAAACAATTTATAGAAGGTCCCTAGAAATACTTCTCCATGGCGGCAGCTAATACCTTCGGCACCCTCGTCGGACGACCCGTCTCGATGTTGACGAAGACGAGTGTCGTGCTGCCTTCGTTCAATAGCTCGCCAGCCTCGTTCTTGATCTCGTAGTTGAACACGACTTTCGCCGTCGGCATGGTCTCTATCCTCGCCTCGACACTCAGCAGCTCGTCATATCGCGCCGATTTATGATACTTGCAGCTCAACTCCTTCACTGGTAACGCTATCCCGGCTTTCTCCATCTCGCTGTATGGGAACCCGAGCTCCCTGAACATCTCTGTCCTCGCTACCTCATAGTATACGGCGTAGTTGGAGTAATATACTACGCCCATCTTGTCCGTGTCCGCATATCGGACTCTTACCTTCGTCGTGTGAGATATCATTTCTTTCCTGTCAATGCCTTTATCATCTCTTCTGTCTGTGCCCACACCGTTTCGTTGGGCTTCGTCTTTATCGTGACCATTGGCTCTACTATCTCGATGCCTTTCATGCTCTCCAGTATGCCCCTCATGATCTTTCCCGCTGTCGGCGCCCAAGACCCGTTCTCGACGATGCCGACTTTCCTGTTCTGATAAGACTTGGCCTTCAGGTGGAGCAGGAAGTTCTCCATCGGTGGGAACAGTCCCGCATCGTACGACGATGCCGCGACTATCAGCCCCTCATGATCCATAGCCTCCGCAACGGCATACGAGACTTCCGTGCGTGTCAGGTCTATCAGCTTGCTCTCTACCCCCTGCGCCTTTAGCTTCTCGACGATTGTCTCAGCCGCCTTCGCTGTGTTACCGTGTATCGACGCGACGGCTACGACTATTCCCTTCTGCTCGGCCTTCCAGCTGCTCCAGTTTGCATAGTGTCCTACGTACTCTCCTATGTTCTCCCTCAATATCGGTCCGTGCAGCGGATATATGGTCTCTATCTTGAGTGCTGCCGCCTTCTTCAAGACTCCCTGCACCTGGACTCCATACTTGCCGACTATGTTGTAGTAATACCTTCTCGCTCCCGGTGTCCAGTCGTCGTCATCCTCGCCGTTCTCGGTCGTCGCCCCAAACTCGCCGAATGCGTCCGCCGAGAAGAGTGAATGTGTCGTCTGCTCATAGCTCATCATGACCTCAGGCCAATGTACCATGGGCGCCATGATGAACTGTAGTGTGTGCTTGCCGAGGTTGAGTGTATCTCCTTCCTTGACGGTCTGCGTCTTGAATTTTATGTCTGCAAAGAACTGTGGCAGCATCTGCGCCGCCTTTGCCGTCAAGACTATTGTCGCCTCTGGCCACTTCTCCGCAAACCATCCTATGTTTGCAGAGTGGTCCGGCTCGAGGTGCTGGACGACGAGATAGTCGGGCTTCCTGTCTCCGAGCGTCTCCGTCAGTCGCTTCTGCCACTTCTCTGTCACCCTCGCATCGACGGTGTCCATGACCGCTGTCTTCTCGTCGATTATGACGTATGAGTTATATGCCATGCCCTCTGGCACTGGATACTGGTTCTCAAACAGGTCTATCTCGGTGTCGCTTGCCCCGATGTAATATATGCCCTCTTTCATTCTGTTTTCTCTTTGTTTCATGCCCCTTATACGTCTTGTCTTAATTTTTGTTTCTTTTGGTGTCGTTTTTTTAGTTCTACTCTCTGTCGCACATTTTTCTGTCGCTCTCGAATCTCCTTTGCGAGTATGTGCGCTATCTTTTCTGTCCGTCTAGTCGGGGGTGTAAGATAAACTGTGTCAGTTGTTATTTGTAGTGTATGATATTGTTCTGTAGGAAGGACTGTCGCATGGCACTGCCTTGTTGAGCCTCCCGAAGAACGCCGAGAACTGCCACGGCTATCGTCTGGCGTTAGCTCCACGCCGCCACCAAGGAAATCGTGCCCCGCCATGGTGTATGGCGAGAAGGTCATCTGCGAGTAGCCGATGTGCAGTTTTATCCACTTGTACGATGGCGTGAGCGTGAAACGGTTGAATGGATATGTAACTGTAGAACTCAGCTTATTGTTTGTATATGCGAACGATATTGGCACACCGACCACGCCAAATATTGTGGTGTTGAGGCTTCCCGAGATATAGTATGAATATGTCGGCACTTGCTTCGCACTATCCTTTGGCCACGTAAAGATATTGCTCCACGTCAGTCCGCCGTTCCATGCCACAGGGTCTGCCTTGGCAAGTTGCTCAATGTCTTGGGCGGAGGAGATAGCTACTCGGGAGAAAATGCTGATTAGTAGTGCTGCGTAATATTTCATTTTAGTTATTTGGTTCGAAGTAGAACATCGTTTTGCAAGTTTACATCATATATTCGTTGGATAGTTCTATTCTGTTTTATCTGTTGGCACTGGTTAAAATCAAGCAGAATAGGACGATACCATTCGATTATTATTTATGCACATGGCTGGAGCGTTGTTTTTTGCTGCGAGGTGGCGGAAAGCCGAACGTAGGAACTCTTACTGATTACTGTTTCTTCTTAGGTTTCGTATGGAACTCCATTTTTGTATTTCGAAATTTCCTCTTTGGAAGGAAAATAGTTATAAATAAAAAACCTATCATGTGACAACTTAGAATACTCAATTAATATAGTATCGTTTATCCGCATATTACTAACTATTTCTTGTTCGCAACTACAACTCATATGTAATGTGAGATCAGATATGGTTTTATAATGAAAAACTATTTTGTGAATTCCTTTATAATTGTACACATCTTCAACAATTGCGATAGTTACTATGCTTCCATAACAATCTATTTCCTTTTGTGTTTGTTGTTTTTCAAAATACGCCAACACGAATGCTAACGAAAGCAATGGTATAAGCATAAATAAGAGAGATGTTGGTGCATTACTAATTGTTTTTATCAACATATATACAAAAACACCAAAGCATATAACACACAACACATTCATATTAGAATGAATATAAAAGCATCCACATATGGATAGTATACAACCTATTACGTGGATAATAATATTTACATTATTCGATTTTTTGGACATTTTGTCTATTTTTTTGTTCGAAAAAGGTCGGTATGCTCTCGATAGTGATGCCAGCACTCTCCATCTTGATGTGGAGTTTCACGGGTATCTCCGTGATTGTAACGTCATTCACCAACAGATTCACCATCAACCGTGTACTCCCGCTCTCTGCCATCGTGAATAGCGACGTCGTGTAAGGCGGCGTCAGTATCGTCGTGACGGTAATAGGCGTTCGCTGAGCAAATGTCACTATGCTCAGTAGCAGTAACAGCAGTATGTTGACTATTCGCTTCAAAGTTCTCTTCTCGAAGTGATATTTGCGGGTCTGCACATCACTGTCTCTTTGGAATACGCAAAGTTATCTGTTTTTTGCACAATGGTCAATAGTTGCGCCCGCTTGTCAGAACTTTCGTTCACTTCACCCGTCTCAATCCCTTGTTCTATGCGGCTTCCCGAGCGTTTCTCGTATCTTCGTGCTACCCTCGTGCTATCTGTGTCGGATTCTCTACCTATCCTTAGCGAATCTTCCCCGATTCTACTCCCTGGGTTAGCCTTGTATTAGACCTTGTCCCTCTTATGTTAACTTCGTCGTCCCCCTTTCGGTTCCCGACATCTTCTTCCTCCGTTAGCTTACGTCTCTCTTCATTCCCTCATTCCTATGTCTCTCTTCGTTAGAAAGATTCGGAAATAATTGCGTGTTTTCCGCTATCATCTTATATTTGCGCCATCAATTGATGACTGTACGATGAAATATCTTATATCTGTCCTCGCCGCCTCTCTCTTTCTCTTGGGCTGTACCAAGGAGGTCGAGCGCGACGCTCAGGATCCTTACTTCTACTTCGACAACGACTATTGGCTCCAGAGTACCGATACTGTTGTGACCGGCTCCGCCTCCGATATCACCTTCTTCAGCGCCAAGCTCCGCGGACGTCTCAATATCAAGGGTAACCTCCCTTCTGTCCTCGGCTCCAACGAGAAGCATGGCTTCCTCCTCTCGACTATTTCGGTCGACTCCCTCATCACCTACGGCGCAGATAGTGTCAAGACGATTCTCAATAGGAGTCAGCAACCGACTTTCACCTCCGAGGTCACGGGGCTTCTTATGGGGACGACCTACAAGTACCGAGCCTTCGCCTTCGACGCTAAGCGTAAGAGGTATGTCTACGGCCGTGTCTTCTATTTTACGACTGTCATGGGGCGCGCCGAGTCTCTTGACGCTTCCGATGTGACGCCTTATAGCGCGACTATCTACGGCAATACTTCTATCGACATACGCGACAAGCGTTTCAGCGGTCAGGTCGGCGTCCTCTACACTGACCGTAATACTGACCGCCCTAATGTCAAGGTCGACAAGATCGCTGTCGGGCATATTGTCCCCAACGACTCTACGCTCTTTCAGACCGACCTCGAGGGGCTTCGCGAACAGACTACCTACACCTACATGGCCTTCCTTAAGATCGATACGGTCTACTACTTCGGCTACGCCCGCAAGTTTACGACTGCCAAACTCTCTATCTCCGACGATGCCATGGTCGACCTCGGTCTCACTAGTCACACTCTCTGGGCTAGCAAGAATGTGGGAGCCAACTCTGTCACCGACCCGGGCGACTATTTCCCTTGGGGAGACCCCTCCGGTGAGAAATATACTGGCAACGTTAACGACTATGCGGTCCCCAACGAGTCTATCCAGGGCGTCAAGGACCGCGACATGGCTTCTATGAATATGGGCGTAGGCTACGAGACTCCAACCTACGAGCAGTTCTCCGAGCTAGTCCGCGAGTGTACTTGGCATTGGACGACCTATCAGGACGTCCCGGGTATCGTCGTCGTCGGTCCGAGCGGACGTACGCTCTTCCTCCCTGCCGGTGGCTCTGTCTCTGTCAGTAGCTCCGGTGAGCGCAATGTTCTTGGGCAGGGTCTCGAGGGTAACTTCTGGACGAGCAACGCCAACGACTTCCGTCGTATTTACTACCTGCACTTCTCTTCCTCCGGTGTTGACTCTCCGCTCTCTACCCGTATGCCCTATTTCGGTCATAACGTCCGCCCTGTCGTCGCCCCTCAATAGTTTTCATCCAATTATTCTGATTATTTATGTCATATAGATGCTATAATACTCTCGAGGCTATCGTCCTTCTCGATGGCGAGCCGGCTGGCGCAACTGTCCACGACCGCTATTACGACGATGCTTGTCCTAATGTCTGCGACAGGCTTTTCTTCGACAAGGTGGTCCCTGACGACGGCAAGCCCCACGTCCTCAAGTTCCAGGTCTCTCTCATCGGGCTCGGTAAGAAGGTCAAGCACTTCGTCAAGCGTCATGAGGCGGGACGCTTCTACCATTTTGTCTTCAACGATGCTGTCGACTTCAACGGCCGTGTGGTTCAGAATGGCAGTATCCGCCTCTGTGTAGGTGTCCTCTCTTGCCACGACGACTACGATGTCAAGGCCTACGACGACGGTATCGCCTATATTATCCGCCCGACGACTCGCCAGCGTCGCTTCTTCTTCTCGACTTGCTACGGCGTCGGCAATCGTGTTCCCCAGAAGTCCGAGTATGTTGTCGGCTCCGATGTCACTACTATTGATGTTGCCGCTGCCGACGACCATCATTTCCGCCTTATTGGCGCCAATCGCCGCTTTGGCAATGGCTATGTCACTGTCAAGAAGCGCCGCCGATACTACGCCTTCTATGGCTTCCCAGACCGCAACGACGACTATTTCTATAGTGCCGAGATTACCGAGAACGAGTTCTACGAGATTGAGCGCACCTTCGATTGTGTCAGCCGCGACGGTAACACTGGCCCCTGTCTGGACTACTACGAGAAGTACATCAAGGGTCGCCACATCCTCACCGAGGGTTGGACTCGTGTCACCCCTGGCCCCGCCGACTTCCCGAGCAGGCCTCTTAAGTAGTTCTTTACTACCGCTCTAAGTTATGTATAATAAACTATTTTTTATCTTGTCTCTTGCGGCCCTTTGTACTCTCTCCTCATGCAAGAAGGGAGTTCGCAGAGCTTTCAAGGCTGCCAATACTGTGAGTCAAGTTAGTCAGCTCCGCCCTAATGAGCGGGATGTGTCTGCCCCTGTCTTGGGGCGTTCGTTGCCTTCTTTTGGCAAGCCTGTCCAGCTCCCAGACTCCTCGAACTTCAAGTGCTTCTCCGTCGACGTTATCTTGCCCGAGGATACTACGAATTACTACAATGCTATTTGCGCCCTTCTTCCCTACGAGACTAAGCTCGATTATTACTCTCGTCTCCGTATCTCCGTCAATTGCTTCCTCCGCTCAGATACTTCTCACCTCTATTCGTCTCACATTCTCTTCTATCAGAAAGGCCCGCTGTCAAGCAGGTGACCACAATATTCTCCCTTATTCTCCTCTCTCCTCCCTTAGCCCTGTGTTAGCGACTGTAGCCCGCATTCTTTCTTTTTCTTCGCACTTGGTGCCGATTGCGAGACGGAACGATTTTTGCTTGACTATTCGTTGTCTTTTCTAAATACCATTTCTAATGATGAAACCGACCTGCAAAAACTTATGGCTTGTCTTTCTGAGCCTGTCAATGGGGCTCGCCTTCTCTGCTTGCGATGACGACGACGAGGAGACGGATGACGACATTCAGAGTGTTACTATCAGTGGAGACGTCGCCGACGCTGTCGACATGGGGACGTCTGTCAAATGGGCTAAGTGGAACCTCGGTGCCTCAAGACCAGAACAATACGGCGTCTACTTCGCCTGGGCTGAGTCTGCTCCCAAGACCTCCTATAACTGGGAGTCCTACAAGTGGGGCAACATGGACGCTCTCACGAAATACTCTAATTGTAGCGATTTCGGTGTCGTCGACAATAAGATGACTCTCGAAAAGCGTGACGATGCTGCCTCTGTCAACTGGGGTGGTAAATGGCGGACTCCGTCTGCCGACGAGTGGAAGGAACTGAAAGAAAAATGCTCGTGGACTTGGACTACAGACTACGAAGGAACGGGCATCTGTGGCTACGCTGTGACTAATACTGCGTCGGGCAACTCTATCTTCCTTCCTGCTGCCGGCTTCATGTCAGACGAACAACTGGTCAATGCTGCTGACCATGGCTACTATTGGTCCTCTTCTCTCTATCAGACTTCCTCTATCGGCGCCTGCGATACTGACTTTAGTGACAACTGGGTCGGAGCCAACAACTACCACTTCCGTATCCTCGGCTATTCTATCCGTCCTGTTATGCCTTGAGTCTTCTCGGCTGTTATTCGACTGGTATGTAATGTATAACGACTGATTGTCTATCAGCTTATCATCCCCCAGTTGACTTTATCTTGTGCGAGTCGTTTGAGCTGTTCAGAGATGATGATGCTATTCGGTGATGTGAGTAGAGGGTCTTGCGCAAGTACTTCGTTGGCACAGTCGCGCGAGAAGTTGACTATCTCGCTATCTCGTGCGAGGTCTGAGATCTGAAGTCTGAATGGCAGACCGCTCTGCATAGTGCCGTCGAGGTCGCCTGGTCCACGAAGACGGAGGTCTACCTCGGCTATCTCGAATCCGTCTGTAGTCTGACACATGGTCTCCATCCGCCGACGGCTGTCCTTGCTGAGTGCGACGTCGGTCATCAATATGCAATAGCTCTGGCTCGCTCCTCGACCGACTCGTCCGCGAAGCTGATGGAGCTGGCTCAGTCCAAAGCGCTCTGCACTCTCGATGACCATGACGGAGGCGTTGGGGACGTTGACGCCTACCTCTATGACTGTCGTGGCAACCATGATCTGCACTTCTCCGCAGACGAAACGTCTCATGGCCTCGTCCTTCTCCTCGGGCTTCATCTTGCCATGTAGCATGCAGACTTTATACTCTGGAAAGCAGTCGACCATAAACTTGAATCCCTCCTCTAGGTTCTTGTAGTCCGACCGCTCACTCTCCTTGATAAGTGGATAGACGACGTAGGCTTGGCGCCCTTCGCGTATCTGGTTCCTTATGAAGGCGTTCAGGCGATTCCTGTCTTTATGGAAATAATGCTCTGTCGCTACTGGTCGTCTGCCAGGCGGCATCTCGTCGATGATGCTGACGTCGAGGTCTCCATAGATGGTCATGGCTAGGGTGCGGGGAATAGGCGTCGCAGTCATGACGAGTATGTGGGGCGGGACGGTGTTCTTTGCCCATAGCTTTGCCCTCTGCTGGACGCCAAATCGGTGCTGCTCGTCGATGACGGCAAGAGCGAGGTTTTTAAATACAACTGTCGGTTCGATGAGCGCATGCGTGCCGACGACGATTTGTATGGTTCCGTCTGCCAGCCCGGCAAGGGTCTCACGTCTCTGCTTGGTCCGTGTCGACCCCGTCAGTAGGGCAATACGGACGCCCATGCCACCAAGCTCGGCTGAAAGGTTTTCGAAATGTTGGGTCGCAAGTATCTCTGTCGGCGCCATTAGGCACGCCTGATAGCCGCTCCCTGTCATCATGAGCATGGACATGAGCGCGACGAGTGTCTTGCCGCTGCCGACGTCCCCTTGTACGAGGCGGTTCATCTGTCGCCCACTCTTTAGGTCTGTCCATATCTCGCGGACAACGCGTTTCTGTGCCCCAGTTGGCTCGAAACGTAGATGCGACTTGTAGAATTCTGCGAGATGTGGACCAGATGTGCAAAGTGCTATGCCTGCGACTTCGCTATGGTTGATGTTCTTCTGGCGCAGGAGTTCAATCTGGACGTAGAAGAGCTCTTCGAACTTCAGTCTGAAACGTGCATTGTCGAGCGTCCTCATGTCCGTCGGGAAGTGGACGGTCCAGATGGCTTCGCCACGCGATAGGAGGCTGTGTTTTTTGACAAGCCACGCGGGGAGTGTCTCTCGAATACCTCCGACGGTGATGGCTGCGAATACGTTGCGGACAATCTCCTGCATGACCTTGTTGGTGATGAAGGCTTTTCTCAATCCTTCTGTAAGTGGATAGACTGGCTGGAGTGAGCCTTCGTACTTCTTCATGTCCGGGTCTTTCTCTATCTCCGGATGTGTCATGGAGAGTCGCCCCGCAAATACTGTCGGCTTCCCGAATAGGAGGTATATCGACTGTGTATTGAGCGAGGTGGCGAATCTCTGATAGTTGTTGAACCAGACGACCTCTATGACGCCTGTGCCATCGGTGAATCGAGCGACGAACCTTCTTTTCGTTCCGACTCCAATCTCCTCGAAACTGACAAAGCGACCGAGTATCTGAATGTATGTCATGTCCGCAGCAAGCTCGCGTATTGTATATACTCGGCTCCTGTCTACGTATTTTCTTGGGATATAGGTCAATAAATCTTCAGGGGTGACGATTTCTAACTCCCTTTTCAGTAGCTCGGCTCGTTTCGGTCCGACTCCTTTGATATATTGAAGTTCCTTTTCCAATGATTTGGTCTTATATTTGCAGTCGTAAAAATAAACAAAAATAATGAACGGACATCATATAAAGGCACTCATAGTGAGCATTATCGGTATTTGGAGTGCTGCAATAGTGGAAATCAAGGGACAGAATCCTATAGTGGAGACGACAAGTAGCGTCATGATGGCAGGTGACTATAACGAATTGTCTTTCAGGATTCCTGCGTGGCAGAATGTTGTTGAAAAGCTGTTGACCGCCCGTGACACTCTTCCGTATTTCCAGTCTTTGGAACTCTCTGACTACAAGCTGTATTATCATGTCTGGGAGTCAAAGAACAGGCGGATGCTGCTATGGGCTGTCAGCGCCAAGACGGGCGAGAATGGGTTGATGCCGACGAGTCTGGCATTCTCAGACAACCTCGCGATGATGAAGAGCCGTGGCGCACAAAAGGTGATAGTAAGACCGTCTTACAATGATGGTTTGTGCGGCTTTGAAGTGGCTGATTCTGTGTCTGGAAATGTGATGCTCTACGTCCCTGATGTCGAGTGCAGGATTAGTCTGAATGTGCTAGGCAGTATTGAGTATCCCGACAGCGTCAAGATGGAGGCCGAGAGGGTTATGAACGACAGGATGGGAAAGGCTCCCAATGTTCTTTCGGGAGACCTGAGTGGGATGCAAGGATTCTCTGTCTGCAGGGACGAGGAGACTGATGTGACTGTCATAACGTATATGGACTCGCACAAGGATTTCACTTCTCATTGCGGTGGTTGGATCGTCAGCAGGCCGAAGAAGAATAGGCTCGCGATCGCAAGGCTACAGGACTGCACAGAGAGGATTGGTAAGCCCGAGCAGTCGACGCTCTCGAATAAGGCTTGGTATGGGGCGCTATACACGAAGATTGTGCCCTTCAAGAAGGGTAGAAAGCAATACTACCTCTTGAGCGGATTCAAGAGTGTAGACCCGCAGGTGAAGACGAGGGTCCTGGATGTCATGCAGGTGAACGGCAGCAATGTGACCTTCGGCTATGCTGTCTTCAAGCATCCTAAGTCTACCTACAAGCGCAGGGTCTTCAAGTATTCTGCAAGAGCAAGCATGAACGTGTTTGTTGACGAGCAGAGCGGCATGATTGTCTTCGACCACCTTGAGCCGTCTGATCCGCTTCTGACTGGCCAGTATTCTTATTACGGACCCGACCTAAGCTACGATGCCTATTTGTATGACGACGGCGTTTGGAAGTTTCAGACTGACATTCAGATCACTCGTGAGAAAGGTGCGGAGCCTAACAAAGAGGTCGGGCGGACTCAGAGCGACATGATTACGAGTAACGGTCAGAAACGGACGAATGGCTATAAGGGTGGTGCAACTGGCAAGGGGTTCAACTCGAGAGGCGCCGAAGGGCAGTCGCGTTCGTCATCATGGTTTGACAAGGGTAAGGGCAACAGCGCCCCGAACATTAGAAAACGATAGCTGACCGACGAAGTTAGGGTGGGGAATGTCGAAACTTTATGGTTTAGTAGACTGCAATAATTTCTTTGTCTCGTGCGAGAGGGTGTTCCGTCCCGACCTCGAGAGGAAACCTGTCGTCGTCCTGTCTAACAACGACGGATGTATTGTCTCCCGGAGTAACGAGGCAAAGGAGATGGGGATTCCTATGGGGCTGCCTTTCTTCAAGATTGGTGATTACGACCCGTTGAGGAGGGTTACGGCGTTCTCGTCCAACTACGCCCTGTATGCTGACTTGTCGAGGAGGGTCATGCTGGTCATCACTGAGGCTGGCCTCGACCTTACACCTTATTCGATTGACGAGAGTTTCGTGTCTTTCGGTGGCGAGGATGACAGTTTTCGCGAGATTGTCAAGTCTCTGCCCGAGTTGGTGATGAAGTGCACGGGAATACCTGTGAGCGTAGGCCTGGCGAGCTCTAAGACGCTTGCGAAACTTGCCTGCAGGTTTGCTAAGAAATACAAGGGTTACAATGGCTTTTGCGAGATAAGTAGTGAGGCCGCGCGCCTGAAGGCTTTGTCTCTGATTGAGATAGGAGACGTGTGGGGTATCGGCCGTCGGAGGGTCGAGGGGCTGCGGAAGGCTGGCATTAAGACTGCGAGGGACTTTACGATGATGAGCGAGCAACAGGTGCGTCACGTGATGGGCATCACGGGCCTGAGGACTTGGAGAGAACTTCATGGAGTGGATTCGATATCTGTAGACAACAGCGAGTCGAAGAAGAGTATATGCACTTCCCGCTCCTTCGCCGACATGGTTACGAGCTATGAACAACTGAGTGCCCACGTGGCTGACTTTGCCTCAATGTCCTCGGTCAAACTGCGTCAACAGCATTCTGCCGCTAATATTGTCAGTGTGTATATCGGGACAAATGTGTTTCGGTCCGACCTCGGGACGTATTGCAACACGGAGTCTGTCGTATTGCCTATGGCGGCTTCGAGTCAGATGGAGATAGTTAACACAGCCCTGTTCGCCCTCAAGAGGATTTTTAATCCTCAGGTCGCCTACAAGAAAGCCGCTGTAATTGTCAGTGGTATTGTATCTGACAATGCTATTCAGCAACCTCTGTTCGGTAACGACCCTGAGAGGCGAAGTAGAATGGAGAAGCTCTCTGTCGTCATAGACGATATCAACAAGAATAAAGGTCGTGACAAGGTTCACTTGGGCATTCAGAGGGTCGGCAAGATGTCGCAGGCTGATGTCGATGGAGTGACTCTGGCGAACCTAAGGAGGGAGTATAAGAGCCCTGCTTATACGACGGACTGGAACGAGATCCTAAAGGTGGTCGCCAAATAGATGTGCTGGTCTCTAGCTGAGTCCCCAGATTCTAAGGAAGGGTAGGGGTTTTGCAACCGAGTTGCAGAGTCGCCAGATGTATTGCAAGATATTACGAAAGGGCGTAATATTGCAGAAACAAAAGAAGCATTATTATGAACGAGATAATTCATCTGGTGACTGAGATGACACCATTTCTCCTGCTCGGCTTCCTTATAGCTGGCATCCTTCATGCGTTCATGCCGAAAGATTTCTTCAAAAAGTATTTGTCAAAGAAAGGTCTGCGTTCAGTCTTGAATGCGGCTCTGCTCGGTATTCCGCTGCCACTGTGCTCGTGCGGCGTGATCCCGACAGCTATGTCCCTTCATCGTGAGGGCGCCTCCAAGGGGGCGACGGTCTCTTTCCTCATTGCAACCCCTCAGACTGGCGTCGACTCGATAGCTGCGACATATTCCTTGATGGGTCTGCCTTTTGCCATAATTAGACCGATCGCTGCCATGATAACGGCTTTGTTTGGCGGAATAGTGACAGACCTGATGACTAACGACACCTCAGACGAATGTGAGTCTGATGACCACTGTTGTTGCCATGAGCATCATGACGAGCACGAAGAGGATGACCACTGCTGTTGCCACAAGCATCATGAGGAGCATGAAGAGCATGACCACTGTTGCTGCCACGAGCATCAAGACGAGCATGAGGAGGGCTGCCACTGTCATCATGAGGAGGTCAAGGCTGATGCGACGTTCGGAGAGAAGATGAAGGCGGCTATCCATTATGCTTTTATCGACATGATGGAGGACATCGGTAAGTGGCTCTTCATCGGTCTGCTTATCGCCGGTGTTATAACGGTTTTCATCCCCGACAGTTTCTTCGATATGTTTGTAGACAACAGTCTGCTGTCGATGCTGCTGGTGCTCGCTGTCAGCGTCCCGATGTATGTTTGCGCGACGGGCTCTATACCGATTGCTGCCGCATTGTTGATGAAGGGCTTGACACCCGGTAGCGCTCTTGTGATGCTAATGGCTGGTCCCGCATGCAATATGGCGTCTATCATTGTTCTCGGCCGTAAGATGGGACGTAGAAGTCTTGTGACGTATATATTGAGTATTGTTGTAGGTTCTGTA
Source organism: Bacteroidales bacterium (assembly GCA_017417385.1). Taxonomy (GTDB): domain Bacteria; phylum Bacteroidota; class Bacteroidia; order Bacteroidales; family Marinilabiliaceae; genus W3P20-009. The sequence continues at coordinate 94,594 of JAFPZF010000007.1, read as the reverse complement.
TTGTGCGGTCTACTGATGGACTGGATGTTGCCACGCGAATGGTTTCAGATGGGTTTGAAGGGTGGACTTGTCGAGTGTTGTGAACCATCATGGTGGGAGTGGCTAAGCACAATAGTGTTTTTCGGTCTGATGTTCTACGTTTTCGTCGTCAGACGCTTTATGAAGAAAGGAGGGCATTGTCATGAGTGATTATAGCGAGGCCGAGGCTCGGCTTACTAAGGCGGGTGTGAGAGTCACGGCTGTCAGGCTGCTGATTTGGCGAACGCTGACCGAGGAGGAGGGTAGTACTTTCTGTCTCCAAGACATTGAGGATCGTCTGTCGACTGTCGACAAGAGTACGATCTTCCGGACTATAGTGACTTTCCAAGAGGCTGGTCTGCTCCACGAGACTGACGACGGGAGCGGTAAGCAGAAATACTGTGTCTGTCACTGCCACGATGGGGCTCATCACGTGGGGCACGTGCACGTGACATGCCGAGTGTGCCATAAGACTTATTGTCTGAGAGACGTGGAGATTCCTGCCGTTGTCTTGCCTGTAGACTTCGTCGTCGAGGAGACTGAATATGTCGTCAAAGGTGTCTGCCCAGACTGCAAAAGGAGACGTGATAGGGACTTGTAGGGTAGGGGAGTCCTACCGATAGTTTATCACTCTCTCGGATGTTTCTATGACCTTGTCGTCGAGGTATACTGTCTTCTTTGTCCAATTTCCCTTTGTATCTTTCTCGTAGGTAAATCTGAGCTGCTTCTTCTCTCCGTTTGAATCCTTGACTAGCCCTTTTGTTGGCAGGCCGTCAGGGCCTATTTTGAACCTCATTTCTCTATTCGAGGTCCCGTCGTTTATCGATACTCTATTGAGTCTCAAGTTCTTGTCGTACTTCATTGTTGTCTCGAGTGTCTCTCCGTCTCGAAACTGTTCCCTGGTTGTCGTATAGTCGCTTCCTGTCTCTATTGTCGTACGGCTTATTTCTGTCCCCTCGTAGTCCTTTAGCAGCATCTCTGTCATCCTCCCTTTGTCGTCGTAGGTATAAGATGTCTGTGTCACCTTGTCACCACCCTGCGATGATTCTGTGCTGCTGATCTTCTTCCCGTCCTCATAGTAGTATGTGGTCAGGCTCTTCGTTTGCCCGTCCTTGTCTTTCTTCTCGATACTTAGGATATTCCCTTTGTTGTCGAACTTCGAGATAGTTCTGTATACGACTTCCCCTTTCTCTATAGTCCTCCGTTCATAGTTCACTTTCCACGTTGTCGTCTCTGCTGTATTCACGTCATTGGTCAACTGCTCTGCAATGGCGTCGCTCAGTCCGTCGGGATACGCTCCCAGTGTCTGTGCTTTCGCTAATGTGCACGTCGCGACTATTATCACCATTGTCAGTATATTCGTCAACCTGCTCATAATTTCTGATTGTTTGTTGTGTCTATTGTTAGTTTGGCCTTTCAGAATGGTACGTAGTCTTCTGGGTGGCTAACATATTCCTCCGGGTCTCTGTGCTTGCCCAACTGCTTCTCTATATATTTGATTCTCAGGTTTTCGACCGAGTCAACTTCTGCCCTGTTGATTACTAGGCCATGCTTGTCGTAGAGGATGGTCACTTCGTAGTTGCCTTCCTGTGGGAACCTTACCTTCCATCTGCCTACCTTGACACCGTATGCAAACTGTCCATCATTGACTATTTTGCCGTCGCTTCCCCAGACTCTATATGGTCCGTTGAGCTCATTCTTGCTATATGTTGCTTCGACTTCTTTCTGCCCCGATACGAAGTACTTTGTGTATGGCCCCTCTTTCATTCCGTCGACCCACGTAGTCATCTCTAGCGTCTTGCCGTTTTCATAGAGCAGTTTCGCTATGCCATGCTCCTTGCCGTCCGAATATGGGACCTCCATTATCAACCTTTCGTTGTGGTCGTAGAACGTCCATGTTCCCTCCTTTTTCTGGTTCTTATACTTCCCCTTGCTCTCCATCTTCCCGTTCTCATGATACGTTATGGACGTGACTATACCATTTGCCTGATACGTCAGGACTGCTACAAGTCGCCCGTCTTCGTCGTATCTTTTGACTTTCCCTACTGGCTTGTCATCCTTGAATGTGGCTTCATATCTATACCGCCCGTTGGGGTATTTGGTCCCCCATTCGCCCTGTCGCAGTCCCTTCGCATCTTTATAGTTGGGCTTGTCTGGCAGGTTTACCTTTCTCTTGCTCTTTTGCTTATCTGCCTTTTGCTTATCTGCACTCTTAGGCGCCATTCCGCCCAAGAAATCCTGTGCGTATGCGTTGCTGCCTATCGCGATGAATATCGCGATCATTATCCTTATCACGGTCTTCATTCCCATAATCTAATTCTTTTCCTTATCTAACGGTCTTGTCTCCCAATTATTGTGCCAACATATAACTTTCTTGCTCGATGTGGCTATCACCAGCTGCCTCCTCCGCCACCGCCACCAGAGTGACCACCGCCGCCTCCGCTGAATCCTCCACTGAAACCGCCACCACGACTTCCCCTGCTGCCTCCACCTGACGATAGGATGATTTTTATCATCTGTCCGTATCCATACAGCAGCGATAGCCCTAGCACTGCCGCAAAGGTCATTCTCCGCTGTCTTTTTGACAGGCTTGCATACCCCAATATCAATGGGATGATCAGCAGAAACAAGATTAACTCTACGACGAGCTCACCGTCGGTCTCGTCATCGGTGTTCTCTATGGTGTACTCTCCTTCGACTGCTTTGACGACGGCCATCGCTCCCGCTATGATACCTCTGTTGTAGTCTTCTTGCATGAAGTACGGTATCATCTCGTCATTGACGATATGGCTCGCTGCTATGTCCGGCAGCGCACCTTCTACTCCGTAGCCTGTGCAGATGAAGGCGCGCCCCTTGCTGCTCTCTGTCTTGGGCTTCACTAGTATCAGTACGCCGTTATCTTTCTTCGCATCTCCGATTCCCCACCTGTCAAACAGTTGTTGTGCGTAATCTGCTATTTCGTATCCTTTTAGGGTCGAAAGTGTGATGACATATACTTGTGTCGATGTCGTGTCGTTGAACGCCAATAGATATGCTTCGAGTCTCTGTCGAGATTCGACGTCCATCAGCCCCGCAAAGTCATTTACGAGCCTCGGAGGATATGGGACTTTCGGGAAGTCCCCGTCATATCTGATGTCGTCTGTCTTTTCGTCCCAATCTCCCGAACTTACCTCATTGTTGTTGCTCTCGTCCTCTAAATCGCTCGTGTATTCTTGTATGAGACTGACGCTGCTTGCCTCTCCCCTCGTCTCTATAAGACAAAATACAGATAGTGACATGACTAATGCCACTATCTGTATCATCTTGATTCCTATTGTCTCTCTTCTAATGTTCATCGTCCGAATGAGACTGCGTTTGGTAGCTCGTTCTCGTCGTCTTCTGTCGGCGGAAAGTACTTCCGCAACTTGTCTCCGCACGTCTTGACTGCGTGAACTATCCCACTGCAGAACTCACCCCTTATGAAGCAGTCTTTCATCTCGGCTATGATGTCGTCCCAGAAGTCCTGATTGACCTTGCTGTTTATCCCGACGTCACCAATTACCGCGAACTTCCTGTCGGCGGCAGCTATGTATATCAGCACTCCATTGCGCTGCTTCGTCTTGTGCATTCCGAGCTCTGCAAACTTGTCAGCCGCCGAGTCCCTGACGTCTGGCAGACACGTCTTGTCTACGTGTACTCTTATCTCGCCAGAGCAGTTGTTCTCTGCCTCCTCTATCGCCTGCTCTATCGTCTCGCAGTCCGACTCTGTCAAGATGCCACCTATCATATTCCTGCCTTTTGTCTGTACTTAGAATTTCACGCTCGGCGCCTTCTGCGCTCCCTCGTCTGCCTGGAAGTACGGCTTGGACTTGAATCCGAATATCATCGCCGTTATGTTCTTCGGGAACATCCTGATGTATGTGTTGTAGTCCCCAGCTGCGTCGTTGAACTTCTTCCTCTCGACGGCTATCCTGTTCTCTGTGCCTTCGAGCTGCGTCATCAGGTCTCTGAATGTCTCGTTGGCCTTCAGGTCAGGATAGTTCTCCTGGACTGCCAAGAGTCTCGATAGTGCACCTCCCAGCTGGCTCTGTGCCTGCTGAAACTTCGCCAACGACTCCTCGTCGAGGTTCGACGGGTCTATCGTCATGCTCGTCGCCTTTGCTCTCGCCTCGACGACACTCTCTAGCGTTCCCTGCTCGTGCGCCGCATATCCCTTCACGGTCTCTACGAGGTTTGGAATCAGGTCCGCCCTCCTCTGGTATACGTTCTCTACCTGAGACCAGGCCTTCTTGACTCCCTCGTCTTTCTCTACCATCGTGTTGTAACTACAACTTGATACCAGCGTCGCCAATCCGACACATGCTATCAACCCCTTGATGCTCTTTAGTATGCTCATCCTTTTGGTTTATTATGTTTGTTTCTTTTATCCTGTTCTACAATCCGAACTCTCTCTTTATGAACTTTATCATCTTGCTGTAGAGGTGCACCCTGACGTTCCCCCCTATTATGCTGTGATTCTTGTTCGGATACGCAAACATCTCGAAGTCCTTGTCTGCCTCTATCAGCGCATTGACCATCTCCATCTGGTTCTGTATGTGGACGTTGTCATCCGCTGTCCCATGTACGAGCAGCAGTCTCCCCTCGAGGTCTTTTGCCTTGCTGAGTGGACATAGCTCATACCCTCCCGGATTTAGCTCCGGAGTCTGCATATACCGCTCTGTATACACTGTGTCATAGAACTTCCAGTTCACTACTGGCGCAACGGAGATTCCGAGTCTGAACACGTCTGTCCTGCATAGGCACAGGCAAGACATGAATCCTCCGTAGCTCCATCCCCAGATGCCTATCCGGCTCGGATCTACGTATGGCAGCTTCCCTATCTCCTTCGCCGCGTCTATCATGTCATTGCTCTCTATCTCACCGAGCTTCCTGTATGTGCATTTCCTGAAGTCCGCCCCTCGACATCCTGTCCCTCTCGGATCTACGCAGGCTACTATGACTCCCTCTGAAGCCAACGTCTGCTCCCAGTCTATGTCCCACTTGTCAAGCACCTCCTGAGAGTTCGGTCCACTGTACTGGACTATCAGGACTGGATACTTCTTCCCGCTGTCAAAGTTCAACGGCTTCACCATCCATGCGTTCAACTTGGTTCCGTCACTCGTCGTGAATGTGGTGAACTCTTTCTTCGAGAACTTCCTGCCAGCCATGACTTTCTCTAGGCTGTTGTCTCCGTATGTCCTTAGCGTCTTTCCCTTTGCGTCGCAGAATGTGATTTTGTTAGGCGTCCCGACATTCGAGTAGTCACAGACGTAATACTTGCAGCCCTCCGAGAATGTGGCATCATTCGTCCCCGCTTCGCCCGCCAGGACTCTCTCCTTGTACGTCTTCAGGTCTATGGCGTATATCTCCCTCCTCATCGGCGAGTTCTTCGCTGCTTGATAATACAGGGTGTTCGTCTCCTCGTTGACTCCGTAGATCGCTGTGACGTCCCACTCGCCACTCGTCAACTGCTTCTTCATCACGCCGTTCGTTCCATACAGGTATATGTGATTCCACCCGTCCCTGTCGCTCGTCGTGACGAAATCTTCGCCTTCGTGTATGAAGTGTATGTTGTCAAACTCGCTCTCCTCGAAATACCGCTCGTTCTTCTCTTGTAGCATTAGTGTCGAGACTGTCGACTTAGCATCGACTCCGAGAACCTCTATCCTGTTCTGCAGTCTGTTTAGCTTGACTACTGCCAGCTGATTCTCTTTCCCGGTCCACTTTATCCTCGGGACGTAACACTCTTTCGCGCCCAGGTCTATCTCTTTTGTCGACCTGCTGTCGACGTCAAAGACTCTGACACTGACTGTCGAGTTTCTCTCCCCAGCTTTCGGATACTTGAATCTGGTTACGCCCGAGTGCAGGCTGCCGTCATACATGACCATCTCCTGCATCGGCACCTCCCGCTCGTCATAGCGTATGTAGGCTATCTTCTTGCTGTCTTTCGACCATTCATAGCTCCGTGTCGTCGAGAACTCCTCCTCGTTCACCCAGTCCGGTATCCCGTTCAATACTGACCCGTATTCTCCGTCCTTCGTGACGTCGCTCGAGCTCTGATATTTCAACTTGTAGATCTTGAGGTTGTTGTTCTGGACGTAGCTCAGCATGTACGCGCTCGGCGCAAAGTCTACTTCCAGCTCCCCGCCATCCTTGCTCAGTTTCAGTATGCTGTTGTGCGAGATGTCATATATGTAGTGGTCTGCCTTGAACGAATGTCTGTAGACCTTCGTCTCCTCACCCCAGAACAAGATGAACTCTTCTGTCGGCGATACTTTATAACCTAATATCTCCTCGACTGTGCACTCGCCCCTCGCCTTCTCCAGGTCCATCAGCGTGCCGGTCTTCTTCCCGGTTGCATACTCATATACTTCTATCGTCTTGCCATTCTCTCCGATTTGGCTATACCTCTCCCCGTCTGGCATGCTGACAATGCCGCTCGGCTTGTCCGCCCAGAACATCCACTTACCGAATATGTCTTCTATGCTGACCGTCTGGCCCGCCCTGATATCACTGCAGCCTAATATGCCGACTACCAACGCCGACATCAACGAGACTCGGACACTTCCTATTATGTGCCTCTCACCTCTCCGCCTGATTATCTTCTCATTACGGCATCCACATCCTATCATCGAATTCATCCTTTTTTACTGTGCAGTGTGATTATTAACACCTCACTACTTGCGAAAATACGAATTTTTTTTCTTGATGTACCTATTCCCGTGCTAATTATTATCGGCTGACCTGCCGAATTGTATTTCAGGCCCCTCCTGAACCGCTGTCCATAATGCGACGCGGTCACAGGCGCCCAGAGGTTGAATAGCGTCACCTGCCCGCCGTGTGTGTGCCCTGCCAGTGCTAAGTCGGTGTTCTTTATGTTCTGATCTTCTACATAGTCGGGAGTGTGTGTCAAGAGGATTACGAAGTCCTCCTCTCGTAGCTTGAGTGTTGGAGACGGTGTCGTCTCCCTCCGCTTGAATGTATTGTGCGCCCCTGCTATTATTATCCTCTCTCCTCCCTTCCAGATGCTCGCCGTGTCATTCTCGACGAGTTTTATACCGTTTCGCTCCATAGACTCGTATATCTCCGCCGTACACCTCTCGAAGTCGTTGTTACCCATGACGGCGTATGCCCCATATCGTGGCTTGCAATCCATGAGCCCCGCCATCAGCGGCTCTACCCATTCGCAACCTTCCTGATAGTCCCCCCCAAGCAATAGCGCGTCCGGGCTTATCTCTATTAGTAGCCTCCTTAGTCCCTCTAGTGTCCTGTCTGTGAACTTGCTTGGATAGTGTGTGTCGGTTACGAAGACCATCTTGAATCCGTCGAAGCTCTCTGGTATCTCTTCGCTCTCTACGCTCCACTCTCTGACCCGGCTTATTCCCTCTCGCTTATAATGGCTCCTGTGTCTCGTGCTCTTTAGGTCGACACCCTGCGCCTCCGCGCTGCTCGCTACTGCTAACGACATCAGAATGATCAGCGCTGCCGCTGCTCTTGCTCGCCTGCCTATTATGCTCATCATTGCTCTGCGCATCTTCTGTCTCGACTAGGGTAGGGGAGTGATGTTTTCCTCTCGTCGACTTCCCTGACTTTTCTATGTTTGTTAGCTGTATGATACATACGAAAAAGGATCGCAAGAATCTATTCCTGCAACCCTTCAACCTTTGTAGCCGATAGGAGAATCGAACTCCTATTACCAGATTGAGAATCTGATGTCCTAACCGTTAGACGAATCGGCCATTCATTTCTCTTTTGCGAGTGCAAAGTTAGAGAGTTTTTATTTCATGTGCAATAGCTGATGCGTTTTTTTCTTGATTTTTTTCGTTTTCCCCCTTTTTCTCCTTCTTGTCATCCCTCGACTCTCTCTAATGCGCTTTGTCTCGATAAAAAAAGTCCTCGAGACGCTCTCCGCACCTCGAGGACTTAATTCTTTTCCTCAATATGGATGGACTATTTCTCGTCATGTACTATCTCAAAGTCGACTACTCCTAATGCCGCCGACGGATATACCTTAAGTCCCCAACCATACTTCATCCGCCATCTTAATATCTTCGACGGAAATCCTTTCTTCAAATAGGCGTACACGAACGGATGACACCTGACCTGTATGTTGCTACCATGCTCGGCCGTCTCCTTGCTCACCGCCGCCTCTATCATCTCCGGTACCTGTATGGAGGTCTGTATCTTTCCCGTCCCTCCACACGTCGGACACTTCTCTGTCGTGTCCATCACCATCACCGGACGTACCCTCTGGCGAGTTATCTGCATCAATCCAAACTTGCTCAAAGGCAGTATGTTGTGCTTCGTCTTGTCTGTCGACATGGCCTCGCGCATCCGCTCATATAGCTTCTGCCTGTTCTCCGCATTCGCCATGTCTATGAAGTCCACAACGACGATGCCACCCATGTCCCTCAGACGCAACTGACGCGCTATCTCGTCCGCCGCTGCTAAGTTCGTCTCCAACGCATTGCTCTCCTGATTGTCCGCTGTCTTCGACTTGTTGCCGCTGTTCACGTCTATGACGTTCAGCGCCTCCGTCGTCTCTATTATCAGATATGCCCCACTCTTGAACGAGACCGCCTTACCACACGACTGCTTTATCTGCTTCTCGATGTTGTAGTTGTCGAACAATGGCACTTTCCCTGTGTAGTACCTCACTATGTTCACTCGCTCCGGGGCTATCCTCCCGACGTACTCCTTTATCTCCTCGTAGACATCCTTGTCATTGACCATCACACTGTTGAACTCAGGACTCAACAGGTCGCGTAGCATCGTCGACGCTCGCTCCATCTCCCCAAGTACCAACGCAGGTGGCCTGCTCTCTCTCACGTGCTTAACGCACTCCTCCCAACGCCGCGCCAACGACTTGATCTCCTCCGCAAGCTCGCTCTCGTCTTTCCCCTCCGCTACGGTCCTGATGATGACGCCCATATCCTTCGGCTTCAACTTCAAGAACACTTTCTTTAGGCGATTCCGCTCCTCTGCCGACCGTATCCGCTTGCTCACGGATACTTTGTCCGAGAACGGCATCAAGACGAGATTGCGTCCCGCTAAAGATATCTCCGACGTTAGACGTGGACCCTTCGTCGATATCGGCTCCTTCGCTACCTGTACCAAGACCTCCTGACCTACGGCAAGTACGTTCTCTATCGAACCTTTCTTGTCTATGTCCTCCTCCCGCTTCACCTTCGGCATCTCCGTCGTGTTCTTCCGACTGATTACCTGCTGCATGAACTTCTGGAGGGTCTTGAACTGAGGACCTAAGTCTAGGTAGTGTAGGAACGCGTCTTTCTCATAGCCTACCTCGATAAACGCTGCATTCAAGCCTGGCATGACTTTCCGCACCTTACCGATGTATATGTCGCCAACCTCAAACTGTACGTTACGACGCTCGCGACGAAGCTCCACAAGACGCTTATCCTCCGTCAGGGCAATCACCATCTCCTCTGGCGTGACGTTGATAAATAACTCTGCGTTCACTTCCAACTCATTTTTTCAAAGAACTCTGTAAAAGCAGACAGAAAGCTCGCGCTTTCTGTCTACATCTCTTTAGGTCATATCCGAGAACTCTCTCAAGCTCCAACTCAAAACTTCTCCACATGCCTCGTCTTTTATCCCGCTGCCTGCTCTTCCGTCTCTCTGCCTTCACTCTCCATCCGCTCCCGTAAGGCCCGCGTGACCAACCTTCGTCAGCCACCTCCGTCGTAGCTTATCGCAAACTACGCTCCCACAAGTCTCTAGTGCTTATGACGATTCTTCCTCAGCCTCTTTTTCCTCTTGTGGGTCGCCATCTTATGACGCTTCCTTTTCTTTCCGCTTGGCATAGCTCAGAAAATTTTAATAGGTTAAACTTCAGTTACTTTATTAATCTTCTTCCTCGTCCTCCGACTCCAACGAAAGATCCATCTTGCCGTCCTTCACGTATCCCATGAACGACTTTGCCGGCTTGAACGACGGAATGTAATGCTCCGGTATCAACATCGAAGTGTGCTTCGTGATGTTCCTCGCTGTCTTCTCTGCTCGCTTCTTCCTTATGAAACTGCCAAATCCTCTAAGATATACAGCCTCACCTTCTACCAACGACTTCTTTACTGTCAGCATGAATGCCTCTACTGCGCGCAGGACATCCTGCTTCTCCATCCCAGTACTCTTGGCAATCTCTGTTACGACTTCAGCCTTTGTCATCTAATCCTGAGTTTTTATCTGTTTTCTTTACATTGTCTTCGCTGCAACACGCTTCCAGCATGCCACCCGTCTTTTGACAGCGCAAAATTATAACATAACTAACAATAAAAAAAGCATTTACAATAAAAAAACAACTACTAACCTCTTTTACACTCTCTTTTCTCCTCTTTTTCACCTCTTTCCACTCCGCTCTCTTTACTCTCTTCTCCCCCTTGCATATCCTATTTACCTCCGCCCGACATTAGCCCTAGGTTAGTCTTGTATTAGAGCCGTCCTCTCTTATGTTAACTTTGCCCCGACCTCATTCTTGCTTTCCCTATCTGTCCTCCTCGTCGTGCTCTCCCCTGATTCGCCCTCATTCTCTGTTGTCTCTTCTCTTTTTCATCTCTCCTCCATGCTTCTTCTCGCTTCTCCCCCTTTCGCCCTTCTCCCCCCCTCCCTTGCTTTCCTCCTCTTTTCTCCCGAACTTTGTACCCTATATATTATATATAGTAACGAACTATCATGAACATCAAGTATTCTATCCTCACCGCCGTGGTCAGCGTCCCTCTTCTCGCTGCTTGTAGTACCAGCTCCTCCGAGTCTGCTCTCAACGAAATCACCGACGCCTATCACCTAAAGGACTGGCAGTCCATCCTCAAGGTCTACGACAACCTGCCTTCCGACCTCAAGAAGACCGTCTCCGACAATGGCGCTTCTCTCGCAGTGACCGAGGCGATGATCTCCGAAGGCCGTGTCCGAGAAGGTCTCGAATATGTACGTCTTTATAAAAACAGCTCCCGAGTGCGTCCTGAATATATCTACATGGATATTGCACGCGCCTACCGAGCTCTCGGCATGACGGACTCTGCTTTCCACTTCTACGACGTCGCCTCAAAGATCAACCCCTGCTACGCTCGCCCTCCCTTCGAGGCGGCTACGCTTCTCGAACAGATCCCCGATAGCCTGCCGGTTGCCCTCGCTCTCTACGACGAGACTCTCGCCCTCTTCGAGTCCAATGGCATGTACGACAATGTTTTTATGATCTTCGACCGTCTCGACGCACTCGGCGCCTATGGTCGCTATGCCTCCTTCCTCCAGGAGAATTATACTAATTACGCTATCTCCCTCCGCCATGTCGCTGTCATCGACAGTCTCTGTACTGATGTCCGTACTGTTCCGTCTGCCAATGGTGCCGTCTCTGATACTACCTACGACTACGAGAAGTTCGTCCAGTTGGTCGACAACCGTATTGCTGCTGGCATCAGGGTCGACGCCGTCCTCCCAAACTACGTCTCTATCCTCTGCCACTTCGGTATGGCCGACAAAGCTAAGCGTGTCGCCTCTGATTTCCAGAATGTCCACGGCGTATCTTTCGCTATGTATTCGTCTCTGATGGAACTTGGCGACACTGCTTCCGCCATTCCTTTCCTCGCCACTACTATCCTCTCTTCTCCTATGCCCTTCACCTCTATGCCTCTTTCTGTAGTCGACTACTACGCCTCCCATGGCGAACGCGCTGACGCCTTTGCTTTCGCTGGTATGATCTGGCCTTCGCTCGAGAAGTATCGAGTCTGCAATGAAATGGACAATATTGTTAAGTCTCTTCGCGCCTATTTCCCAGACGATTCTCGGCTCGAGTCCCTTTCCTATCGTGCACTCAAGGCTCGAAAAGATTGGCTCGCTGTTTTCCGAGCCGAAGGTCTCGACGCCTCTGTCGCGCTCTTCTCGGATGCTTCTGACGAATGACCCTCCTTCCTCTCCCCATTTTTTACTTTCACTCAGCTTCTTTGCCCATATAGTCGATTCGTAGCCGCGTCTCTGGCTGCAATCTGTCTATATGGGCTTCTTCTTGGGGTAGGGGTGTCGTGCCTACCCCTCTCTCCTTTCGATATTATTCATATTCCCTTATTTACACTCATTCTCATTAAGGCTTGTGGTGCTGATTATCATTTGTATATCAGTACTTTACGAGTTATTGATAATTGGAAAGTTTTCAAATAAGCCTGCAAGGTTGGCAAGGTGTTTGCAATGCTCATTTTTAGTTTAACTTTGCATTAGGAATAAATCAATAACGATTAGAATTATGGCATACAAGATTACAGAAGCATGCGTCTCTTGCGGAACATGCGCAGGCGAGTGCCCAGTTGAGGCTATCTCTGCTGGCGAGACTCAGTATCAGATCGACGACCAGATTTGCGTATCTTGCGGTACGTGCGCTGGCGTCTGCCCGACTGAGGCTATTCAGGAGGTATAGTTCGCTGACTATCGTCTCGCTCCTCTAGCGAGGGGCTCTAGAGACTGTAGCAACTTACACAGGCGGGGAGCAACCATATTCGGGATTTGCTCCTCGTCTCTTTTTGTGCCTTTACTCCTCATCTCCATATTTTACACGAAGTAAAATTCCCTGCTTTACTATCCCTTTGTTACCGTGTTTGTATGTAAAATCTTCACTTTACAAATTGTATTTTACAATTAGATAAAGTGTAAAGTGTGTAAATTTCATTCTCTTTACACCTATTTGCCCGTTTTACTCCAACCACTGCTTTTACTCATTCAACTGCTTCTCTCTACACTTGACACCCTTCTTTACTGCCTTAGAAATATATGTATATAGAATAAAACATTGTGTTACTAATCATATACTTACAATGTTATATCTAAACTAATTGTTTAATCTATTTGGCGTAACTGGTTTTACATCCTCTGGGAGGCGGCTTTTCACCCTGAAGATGAGTCCCCCCTATCCTATTCTGGTCTCTTTCTGCCTCCGCTATCTCTTTCCCTCTATTATTCAACTCTTTCCGCTATCCTTCTCAATGCCCACTGTCTACCGATCATCCTCTTCGCCCACTGCTCCACTTCTTACTCTTCTTCCCCCTCCTCTTCTCTTCCTTGCCCTCTCTTCCCTTCTCTTCCCTGCATATAGTCTATACGTATCGCTCTGTCTCTCTGCGTTCTCCCCTCTGTCTTACACCTTATCTTACCTTGCTCTCCTTCCCTCCATCTCTCTACGCTGAGTGTGCTTTATCATGTCCTTTACGTCCCAGCCATGTCTTCTCTTTATGCTGCGCACAGAAATGTGTATCTCGTTCCTTCGCTCGTTCACTTAACTGCATATCCTTCAACTATTTTTAACTAATCACGTGAAGTCTCCTGTACTCCTACGCATTATTCCCTATTTTACACCAGCATGATTTTACTCAACAGCGTCTTTTTACCTCTTTACTTCTTTGCTTTGTAAATCTATCATTTTACTTTATGCTATTTTACTTTTGAATCAATGTTAATTTATTTGTAGTGTAAAATCTTTTTACCTCCATGTTGTGTAAACTGTCGTAAATTTGTTTTACCTTCGCATCCGTAAAATCGTCTAACTCTGTTAAAGTGTAAAGTGTATGGACAACTCGCTACAGCTTCCTGAATACGCCGAACCTCGTGACAGGATTAACTATGTTCTCGAGATGACTGGTCTGCGTCTCGGTGAACTCGCCGCGCAACTCAATATCAGTCAGGCTACACTCTCGCATATCGTCTCCCCTAACGGCAGACACTCTAATATCTCTGAGAAACTGGCGGACCAGATCCTCGCCTCTTTCCCCGAGCTCAACCTATCTAAGGCTTGGCTCCTCACGGGCAACGAAAATGAGGAACCAGAAGAACAAGTCACTGCCGCCAACGAGAAACCTGCTAATGTCCAGCCCGGTCTCTTCGACAACCTTATCCAGGCTGCACCACAGTCTGTGACCACTCAGCCTGCCACTGCTGTCCAGACGACAACGACAAACTCTCAGCCTGTACGTCAGGCTACCACTCCTCATTCCTCCTCCACTTCCTCCTCATCTTCTTCTCCTTCTTCTCTTGCTTCCACGTCCACTCATTCCCCAGCGCCAGCTCCAGCTGTTACTGTCACAACCAGACGACCTGCCGCAACGTCCCCTTCAACGACGACGACTGTTCAGCAGCCGGAACCTCAGCTGGCTCCCTCTACCCCTCCCGCCAGCTCGCACTCTGCCAAGTCTTCCACAGCCCCATCTCCTCGTGTGATCGAGAGAGTTATCATTTTCTACTCAGACGGCTCTTTCTCTGACTATCATCCGCTCAAGAACTGATTCTATTGTATTTCTCGACTCCTTTGAGTAAATTTGTCACATAAATAGACTTAACTAGGCTTTCACTCAAAGAAGTTGAAAAGTATGACTAAATACAGAGCTGACCTGACTGTTCTGTCTTCGACTGACGTGGCTCAGGATTTTACGCTGCTCCGTGTCAGCACTCACGACATCGACCCTGTCATCGCACCAGGGCAATTCGCTGAACTACGGACTGTTACCCCGACGGGCAACCTACTACGTCGACCTATTTCTATCCACGACTACGACCCTAAGGCTCACGTCCTTAGCTTCCTTATCCGGCGCGTCGGAGACGCTACTAAGGCTATTTGTAGGCTCCGCCCTGGCGACAAACTGGATACTGTTTTCCCGCTCGGCAACGGCTTCCCGCTCGACAAGGCTGGTAATAGGCCTCTGCTCGTCGGCGGTGGCGTCGGCGTGGCTCCACTGATGCTTCTCGCTAAGCAGCTAATTTCTTGCGGCGCTTCCCCCGTCTGCGCTTTCGGCGCTAAGACTGAGAGCGAATTGCTGCTTATCGACGAGTTTAGCCGCTTATGTCCCGTCCATATTTCGACCGACGACGGCTCTAAGGGGATCAAGGGCTTTGTCTCAGACCTTCCTCTCTTCTCTCCGTCTGAATTGTCGTCTTTCTCCTCCGTCATGGTCTGCGGACCTACACCGATGATGAAGGCAGTCAACAACCGTGTCGCCTCTTCGTCTATCGATTGCTTCGTGTCGCTCGAGACTATGATGGCCTGCGGCATCGGCGTCTGCCTCTGCTGCGTCACCGACACTCAGGAGGGTAACCTCCGCGTTTGTACTGATGGTCCTGTCTTCAATACTAAATCGCTCAAATGGTAAAGCTTTCTGTCAACCTCGGTAATAACCTCTCCCTCGCCAACCCTGTCCTCACGGCTTCTGGCACTTTTGGCTACGGCTACGAATACGACGACTTCTTCGACGTCTCTTCTCTCGGCGGTTTTATTGTTAAGGGAACGACGCTCGAGCCTAGACAAGGTAACCCCGCCCCTCGTATGGCCGAGACACCTTCGGGGATGCTCAACGCTGTCGGACTGCAAAACAAGGGAGTCGAATATTTCGTCTCTAATATCTACCCTAAGCTCCTTAAGTACTCTAACTGTGTCATCGTCAATGTCTCCGGCTCTTCTGTCGAAGACTATGTCGCTACGGCTTCCCGTATCGCTCAACTTGACCATGTCGCAGCTATCGAACTCAATATCTCTTGCCCTAACGTCAAGAAGGGCGGAATGGGCTTCGGGACTAACCCTGATATGGCTGCCCAGGTGGTCGATGCGGTAAGAAAGGTCTACAGTAAGCACCTGATGGTCAAGCTGACTCCTAATGTCACGGATATCACGGCTATCGCTCGCGCTGTCGAATCTGCTGGCGCTGATTCGGTCTCTCTTATCAATACTCTCCTCGGGATGGCTATCGACGCCGAACGTCGCCGGCCTATGCTGTCGACGATCACGGGCGGGCTCTCTGGCCCTGCTGTCAAGCCTGTCGCTCTCCGCATGGTCTGGCAGGTTAGTCACGCTGTCAAGATTCCTGTCGTCGGTCTCGGTGGTATCGCTAACGCTACAGATGCTGTCGAATTCCTCCTCGCTGGGGCTTCCGCTGTTCAGATCGGTACTGCTAACTTTATCGATCCTTCTACGCCTGCTCGCGTCCTTGCTGGTATCGAGGACTACCTGCGTAGACATAATATCGACAATGTTAATGATTTGATTGGCAGTCTTATAGTGTAATTATACATGTATGAACGTGTGTAAAATATACGCAGTCGTCCTCTCGTTTCTATTTGCTTTAACTGCTGATTTACACTGTAAAGCATCCTCTTCTGACGGTGCTTCTCCCGTCCTAAGTCTGATGACTTGCTCCCCTGGCGACGAGCTTTATGCCGCCTACGGTCACTCGGCTGTCAGACTCAAGGATGATAGTCTTGGTATCGACTGGGTTTTCAACTATGGCACCTTCAATTTCGATACGCCTAACTTCTATGGCAAGTTCCTTCAAGGTACTCTCGACTATTGTCTCTCTGTCAGTCCGACTAATAGCTTCCTCAGGATCTACGACTATGAGGGTAGAGCCGTGGTGGAGCGTGAAATAATCCTCCCCCCGGATGAGAGACGTGAATTGGCTTCTCTCCTTGTCGAGAACAGTCGCGAAGAGAATAGATACTATCGCTATGACTTCCTCTTCGACAACTGCGCAACTCGTATCAGAGACATTGTCCTCAAGGCTGGCAAGCTTCAGCCTCTGTCTGGCAAGGCGAACTTCTCATATCGAGACTGTCTCCACGCCTACGTTCCCTCTTCCCGGTGGACTGGACAAGGTATCGACCTTATCCTCGGGATGGAGACTGACTATGACGTCGCGCTCGACGACGTGGCGATGCTCCCCGATAGCCTGGAGGCTTATATGGTTGGCAGAAATCTGGTCTCCGAGCCTAGACTTCTGCTCCAGAGGGCTTCCGCCGAGGATTCTTCCATCCTCTCCTCTCTCTTTTCGCCGTCCTGCGTGGCTGTCCTCCTTATTCTTCTCTTCTCCGCTTTCTCTGTCTTCGAATACCACCGTGGTACGTACTTCAAGTGGTTGGACGTTTGCCTGTTCTCTGTTTTGGCTGTCCTCTCGCTTCTTTTCTCCTACCTGTGGTTTATCTCAGAGATTAGGACGACTTCTTGGAATTGGAATCTCCTTTGGGCCAACCCTTTGGCTATTCTGATTCTTATCTCCCTCTTCTCTCGTCCTCTGCGTCGTCTCAAGCCAATCATCCTTCTCAATCAGGGGCTTATCCTTCTCTGGTTCGTCCTGGTCGTCTTTGGCGTTCAGTTCGCCCCTGTTCTTGCCTTCTCTCTCTCTATCTGCTCCCTCTTGCGTTGCTCTTTACTCCTCCACAGATGAGTAGATTCTTGCTTTTTCTGGCCCGTTCTCTCTTCCTTCTCGTTCTTTGCGCGGTCGTGACGGCTGCTTTCAAAAGCCGGATCCCAGCTTCTCCTGTCAATGTGCTAAGGCTTCAGAATGTTGCGAATGTGTATCGTAGCTCTTTCTGTATACCCGATTCGCTATGTGCTGACTCTATTTTGCATGTCGTCAGTCGCGACATCCGCAAGATGTTGAAGGATCAAAGGCTCAAAGGCGGGGCTAGTGTCGCCATAAGCAAGGATGGTAAGGTTGTCTTCGCTCGTAGCTTCGGCTGGGCCGACAATTCTGATAGTATACCTCTCTCCAATCAGAATACTCTGAGGGTCGCCTCTGTGTCAAAACTTGTGACTGCTGTCGCTATCATGCACCTCGTCGAGGAAGGTCGGCTCTCGCTCGACCAGAAGGTCTTCGGCCCCTCTGGTATCCTCAACGACGACAAATACTGCGCCATACGAGACAAGAGGCTTCTTAAAATATCTGTCAAGAATCTCCTCGAGCATTCCGCTGGCTGGGCCTCCCAGCAGAGTGGTGACGCTATGTTCAGTCCCCACCGTATCGCTTTCGAGGAAGGGCACCTCCTCCCTCTCTCTATGGACGACATTCTCCGTTTTACTGTCTGCCGTCACCTCGATTTCGACCCCGGCACTCACTTTGCTTATAGCAACCTCGGCTACGCTATCCTTGGTGAGGTGATTTCCAAGGTCAGCCACGTCCCCTACGAGGACTATGTCCGTAGTCATGTGCTCCTCCCTCTCGGCATATCTTCCGCCCGCGTCGGCTTCTCTCACCGCCAGGACGCCTTCCCCCTCGAACCTCTTTACTACGAGCCTGATACTAACTACCGTACCCCCGACTACGCAGACGCCTCTGTCTTGTCGCGCCGTCCCTATGGTGGCTCGGATATCAATACTCTCGGCGCGGCTGGCGGCTGGCTCTTCTCGGCTACTGACCTTCTTAAGCTGCTTCTCTCAATCGACGGTTTTCCTTCAGTCCCCGACCAATTGCCCGAGTCCGACGTCCGGCTTCTATCGACGCCTTCTTCTGTTGGTAGCCCTCTGGGGTGGCGTAGCGTGTCCGGCGGCCTCTGGTGGCGCTCCGGGACTCTCGCCGGCACGAGCGCTGCTGCTTTCCGACGCCCAGACGGCATCTGCTTCGTCATTATCCTCAATTGCTCCAACGACCTCGGTATCAACCTCGCCTCTCTCATCGGCGGTACTCTCTCCGACGCTGTCAATAGGGTAGGTGCTTGGCCAGATTCCGACCTGCTGGCTGACGACGTTGACTGGTCTGCCTACAAGAATGGCGTAGGCGCCAGGCTGGCATCTCCTCGTCGCTGATATGGCTCTTTGGCGCCTCATTCACTATCGATATTGTCTCTCTTTTCTTACAACTTCCGCCTTTTTACCCCGCCAACTGCCAAATTATACTCTACTATCCAAAAAACAAACGACTTTCCTTTGCTAAACGAAACAAGTTTTACTAAATTTGCCATTGAAATTTGAAACCAAACTAAAATGATCAAAACCGTTATTAAGATAGCCCTTCTGGTAGTCATCGTACTCCTTGGCTATATGCTCTACGAAAGTATAAACGAGCCTATCGTGTATCAGGAACAGTACAACAAGCGCAAGGAAGCTGTTGTCAACAGGCTCAAGCTCATCAGAGACGCACAGGTCGCCTACAAGACTATCCACAACAAGTATACTGGCAGTTTCGACACTCTCATCGACTTCGTCAAGACTGGCAACCTCAAAGTCCTTCGCATGGAGGGTACTCTCACCGATAGCATGCTCCAGGCCGGCATGACGGAGGTTGAGGCTCTTAAGAAGGGTATCATCAAGCGTGACACGATGTTCATCTCTGTCAAAGACTCTATCTGCAAGCGCCTCTCTCCAGACTCGATGAGGTTCGTTCCTTTCGTCGGCAAGGAGTTTGAGCTCGGCGCTGGTCAGCTCACGACGGGCTCCGGTCTCGTTATCCCGGTCTTCGAGGCTAAGGTCCTCAACAAGGTTTATCTCGCAGGTCTTGACGAACAGCAGCGTATCAACATGGACAACGAGGCTAAGCAGCTCGACCGTTACCCTGGTCTTAAGGTTGGTTCGCTCGAAGAGGCTAACAACAATGCGGGCAACTGGGAGTAAGACAGAAGAGCTATCTGCTATCGCTCCTAAGTTCGATTGGGGTCAGACAGAATCTTACTATATGTCCATCCGCCTTGGGTTGGATGGACTTTCTTTTTGCATTCTCGACCCTGTCACCAATACTTATCTGCTGATCTCCTCCGTCCTCTTCGGCGCTCCAGACAACTCTTTCGCCAAGCACGAAGAGTATATGCTGACCCACAAGGCTTTCGGTCTCAACTACCAGAAGGTTATCGTCAGCGTCGAGAGCCCGGCTTTCTCCCTTATGCCTATCTCCCTCTTCGACCAGGGCGCCGTTCGCGAAGTCCTAACCCTCCAAGGTATTAAGGTCCAGAAAAACGATCAGCTGATTCGCAACGATATCGAACAGGCTAACGCTTCATGCGTCTTCTGCCTGCCAGATTTCCTCTTCTATTTCCTGAAGACTCAATTCGCTAAACTGACTATCCTCCACGACTCGACTCCCCTTATCTCTGCTATGCTACGCAAAAGAGTCGGAGACAAGATTGACAGTATCCTTAGCGTCTGTGTCTCCGAATCCTATCTGACGATTGTAGCAGCTCGTCGTGGCGAACTTCTCCTGACTAACCGCTACTACCTGAGCGATATAACTGACAAGGTCTACCTTATCCTCTATGTCATGAGCCAACTTGACTTCGACCACCACTCGGCTGCCGTAGTCCTTCATGGCGACGTGACTGATGGTGACCTGTTTATGACGTCTCTCGCTCGTTTCGTCAAGAATGTTTCCCTCGCCTCTCCTCCCTCTTTCTTCAACTACGCTTTCAATCTTCCTCCCCGTTCGCATCGTTTCTATAACTTATTCCTTATGTCTCTATGCGTATAGTCAGCGGCTCTCTTCGTGGGCGACGCTATTGCCCGCCTGAATCCTTCTCGGCTAGACCGACAACGGATTTCGCCAAGGAAAACCTTTTCAACGTCCTTGCCAACTTCGTCGACTTCGAGAACAGTACTATCCTCGACCTCTTCGCTGGCTCGGGCGGTATAACCTACGAGTTTGTTTCCAGAGGTTGCCAGCATCTGACTTGCGTCGAACATGACACTAGAAGCCTCCGCTTTATCGCCAAGACCTTGGCTGACTTCGGTATGGCTCAGTTCGTCAAATGTATCAGGGGCGACGCTCTCGCCTTCATACGCTCGACTGACGTGAAGTACGACATCATTTTCGCCGATCCTCCCTACGCTTTGCCTGAAGTGGATAGCATCCCAGACCTCGTTTTGTCCAACGATATTTTGACTGACGACGGGCTCTTTATCCTCGAGCATTCTACCGCCGGACGATTCAATAGCCACCCTTGCTTCTGGCAGACTCGCTCCTACGGTAAGGTGAATTTCTCTTTCTTTAGACCTAAAAATGCTGACTTATGAGTAATCGTTCTATTGTTTGCAGAGGGCAAATACTCTCCTTCGATAAGCCTCGTATAATGGGTATCATCAATATCACCCCAGACTCTTTCTATGCTGAAAGTAGGCTCGGTACGGCTATGGATGCTATCCTCGGCAAAATCAACGAGATGCTCGAGAATGGTGCTGATATTATCGATATCGGTGCTTGCTCTACTCGTCCAGACTCGGTCCCAGCTACCGAAGAGGAGGAATGGAGACGTATCGCTAGCGTCCTCCCTCATATTACGAAGTCTTTCCCAAATACTATTCTTTCTATCGACACCTATAGGCCCAACGTTGCAAAGAGATGCTGCGATATGGGTGTCGCTATTATCAACGATGTGACAGGTGGTAGCTCCGAGATGTACGATGTTGTAGCTGCTGCTGGCGTCCCCTACGTTCTGACCTACGCCCAGTCTAACGTTGACAATCAGCTCTTTCCTGAAGTCAGCAGGTCTCTCTCGCTCAGAATGCAAGAACTCCACGAAAGGGGAGTCTCCGACGTGATCGTGGATCCAGGCTTCGGATTCTACAAGACTCTCGAAGACAACTATTTCCTGATGAACCACCTCGAGGAATTCTCGATCTTTAATTGCCCCGTCCTTGTCGGTATCTCCCGTAAGAGTATGATATACAAGCTCCTTGAGGGAAGTCCGATTACAAGCCTCAACGGGACTGCTGTCCTCAATACTATTGCCGTCATGAAAGGCGCTGATATCCTACGCGTCCACGACGTCAAGGAATGTAAGGAGGTTATCACGATTGTCGAAAAGTTGAAGTCTAACTAGGGTAGGGGAGTTATGCTGTCATTCCTCGAAATAAGGCTCGTAGATGTCATTGACATTATTGTCAGTGCCTACCTTATGTTTGTCGTCTATCGTATGATACGCGGCACTATGGCAGCTAATATCGTCCTTAGTATTCTGGCCTTCCTCGTCTTCTGGGTCGTCGTCCGAGCTCTCAATATGAATATGCTCTCGGCCGTCTTCAGTAGCTTCGTCAATATCGGTCTCCTCGCTCTCATTGTAATCTTCCAGCAGGAAATCAGAAACTCCCTTGTCATGCTTAGCGCTAAGCATACGATACTCAAAAAGTTCGGCATCGACAAGCTTGTTCAGAAAGATGACGATAAGACTGACTCTCAGGATTTTGTGACTCATCTGGTTGTCGCCTGCGAGAATATGTCCGAAGGCAAGACTGGAGCCCTTATCGTCGTCCAGAGAAGTGTCGGTTTGAATGAGTATATATCTACCGGTGAACCTATAAACTCCCAGGTCTCCGCCCTCCTCCTCGAGACTATTTTCTTCAAGAATACTCCTCTCCACGACGGTGCTGTGATTATTGATAAACTGAATATCCTCGCCGCGAGCTGTATTCTCCCTGTCTCTAAGAGTACTTCTATCCCCAAATCCTTCGGACTCCGACATAGAAGCGCTATGGGGATCTCTGAAGTCAGCGATGCCGTAGCTATTGTCGTCAGCGAGGAAACCGGGACTATTACGATATTTGAAGGAGGCGAATATGTCCAGATATTCTCGCCATCTGAACTGAAAGGTTATCTTGAAAGGATATGAGCGTTTGTGATAAGCCTATAGCTATTTGTGGGGCTGAAAGTACTCTCGGCAAGGAAGTCGTCAAGAAACTCAGAGCCTCCTCCGTCGAGATTAGGACGATTACTAATATCGACCTGAGGATTCCTCCTCCTGTGCTCGCTAAGAAGCTTAGCAGCACTAAGGCTGTTATCAACCTCTACGGTGAACCCTACGTCGCTAAGTGGAAGGGACGCTACGAATTTGATATCTACAAGAGTCGTCTCGAGGCTCTACGTGCTATCGGTGTCGCCTTGCGCTACTGCGAGGAACAGCCAGAGGTATTCCTGACTCTCTCTAACGCTATGGTTTACGACCAGTTCGAGGTCCACGACGAATATTCTATTGACTATGGCGACTCTTTTATGACTGAGGTCGGTCGTATGGAGACCGACGAAGCTATCAAGATCGAACGTCAGTCTTTCTCCGGTAGAATTGCTATCGCCCGTTCTGGCTATATTATGAGCCACGAAGGCGGCGCTTATCCTCTCCTCTCAAAATTGGCTCGTATCGGCTGGGGCGGTCGTGTCGATGACGGTTACCAATGTCTCCCGATGATTCATGCTGACGACGCCGTCAATGCTATATTCTATATTGTTAACAATCCAGAGGCTAAAGGTATCTTTAATCTGACTATTCCGAATATGGCTTCGATGAATGAGATGATCGACGCTTTTGAATCTGTCCTCGGCAAGAATCAGCATAGGATGCCTAAGTTCCTTATCAAGTTCCTTGCTGGCCGTGCCCTCTGTCTCCTCCAGCAGAATTGTAAGGCTATCCCTCGTCGTCTCACAGAAGCTGGCTTCGTTTTCAAGTTCAAGAGCGTCTCTGAAATCGTAGCTAATCTTCATTCGGGCATTGTGCCTCTAACTGATGCTCCCGAGGACTAGTTTCTTTCATTTGTATCCTAGCCGTTTTTATTGCTTCATCCGGTCCCCTATCCCGTTTTTACACCCGTACTTAACATAATATAAATTCTAATTATTATAGTGTTGGCTTTGACGACCCTTTTCCAACTCCTTCTTTCCCCTCTATCGTATCTTCCTGATGATGTTCAACTCGTATACTTTCGCCTCACTTCTCTCAAAGACGAAAATGCGCTTGAAACTTGAACGATATCTGTGCTTCAACGCTCTGAACGCTTCGTGTGGATCATACTGACTCGACATCAGAAAGCTATTCTGTATGATGACTAGCCACTGCTCATCACACGTCTTGTTATAATGACGTAGCTTCGTGTCCTTGTCGCGTATCCTCTGCATAACAGACTCTATCGTCAATGGCTTCACTCTCGTCCATATCCCAGCATTCCACATGCTCTCGTCCAGCCGTCCGCATACATTCGAGATCTTTATCCTCTCTATATGCTGAGGCAAGTTCATATCCCCATACTTGTATCTTCTGTCGACCCAATAGCTCTTCCCTGTAGCCTCTGGCAGATTCTCAAGGACTATCTTGGCTATCGTCTCCGCCAATGCTGTTTTCCTGAGTGTCGCCGTGTCGTCAGCTTTCTCTCCAAGTATCAGCGGCGCTATGCTGTCCGAAAAACTGACGTCGACGTTTATTGTCATGTCGCTGCTCCGTCTGAATATGGTCTCTGCCTCCTCCATGAGTCCGCTTAGGTAGTCCTCATGTGCTCGCATATTGAATCCCGTATCCTGCCTCTCATACTTCAGCTCTGTCAATTCTATCCCTATTCTTCGTTCTTTTCCATTCTCCCGACCGCTGACTACTATGAAATCAGGACTCTCGCTCTTCTCTATCTCTCCTATTGGCACAGCACTGCAACTCTGGACGAACAAGTTCATGATCGCCCATTCCCGCTTATCTTTCTTCTGTTGATTTATATTCAGACTCATATCTGCTAATATAGCCATAATTCCCGACTCTGCAACTATATGAGCTCCCTTTTCTTAGCTTTTCCTGTCCTCTGTCTCTTTCTATTCTCTCCCTATTAGGCCAACGATAGCCTTGTTCTAGCCTTGTCTTGCATGTTTTCACTGCTAAAGGCTAGTCTCTTGATCTACTTCTCTTCTCTCCCTTTCTAGTCCCTAATTCTCAACTATCTTAATATCTGACACGTATGACAGCCTTTGTGTCTTGTTTATTCCCAGAGACATAGCCCCCTACCCTATGCCTCTCGCTCTATCTTGCGAAGCGCACGAAGGTTATGCCTGAGGCTCGATACCATTTCCTGCGTCTCCTGAAGCATGTTTAGATAGACGTATATGACGGAGTAGTTGTCCATGTCTTCGTGTATGTGACTGACGAGCTGCTTTCTCATCTGCGAAATCCTGTCCTTGACGTTGTCACCCTCCTGGCGTATGTCAGATGTCTCCTCGTATTTGTCGTTCTGTATTGTTGTGCAACTCTTCTCAAAGAGTGATATGACGTCTTTCCTTAGTGGCTCAAACTGCTCCTTTAGCTCCTGAGGAAGTGGCGCGAAGTTATTATCTACATGTTCGAGACATGGCTCGCACATACGCATCAGACAGTATATTATCTGCTGGTTGCTGTTGTATGCCAAGTGTAGCCATGTGTTGTTCTCTATCGCCAGTCGCGGCTCTGTCCGCCGCAGTCCCATGGTCTGTTTCCTTCTTATCGCCTTGATTATTGTCTTCTCCTTGGGCAACTCGTTGTTCGCACGCCTGAGCGCCTTGACGTTCTCCTCCATGAACCCAGTCGTGATGCCTTCAAAGCACGTCGCAAAGAATTGCATGTACTCTGCCTCATTGAGCGCTATATACTTCTTCAGTAGTAACCAAGTCCGTGGCTTGTCCTTCGAGACGCACATCTCTGCATATACTTTCTCGACCTCTGTCTTCTCCGCACGTGCCTTCTTGTTGAACTCGATGTTGTTGTGGACGAGCAGAACTATCGACAATACTATTATCGCCGCAGAGACATATATTCCGCCGAAATGCATCGCTACGACGAATATTGCCGCTAATATGAACGAGACGCCTGCCGTCACAAGCCATCCACCTATCACCGAGATTACTCCCGTTATCCTGAAGACTGCCGTCTCTCGTCCCCACGCCCTGTCTGCAAGCGAGGTGCCCATTGCTACCATGAACGTGACGTATGTCGTTGACAACGGCAGTTTCCATGACGTGCCAAGTGCTACGAGCAATCCTGCTAACACTAAGTTTATGACGGCTCGCACTAAGTCGAATGCCGCACCATCTGGCAGTATAGCGTCGTTTGCATCAAGTCTACTGTTAATCCACCTCCTGACTCTGTCGGGCGTGTGGTCGTCAACCCAGTCCCCTATGTTTCGCGCCGACCTGACTATATGACGTGCCGCCCGAGATGAACCGAACATCTCGTCACCCGCATCCTGGCTCGCCAGACTGACGGATGTCTTCACAACGTTCTTCGCCTTCTCTGAACGCACCAGAGAGACGACCATGATGACGCCTGATAAGAACAGGAACAACCACGATGCATTGTTCGGATCGTTCAATCGACTCATGTTCATATTGACCGGGTCTGCCGCACCTGTAGCTATCGCATCTCTGAAATATCCGTATATCTCGAATCCCGAGAGCGGCACGCCTATGAAGTTCACTAAGTCGTTCCCTGCAAATGCCATCGCAAGAGACAACGTTCCGAACAGCACTATGATACGCAAGACGTTGACACCCAATGCATGCAGTATGTAGCATAGGATTGTACCGACTACAAAACTACCCAAAACTATCATCCCTGTCCACTCCTCCACGAACGCCCTTAGCTCGGGAGTCGCAAACGTCATCCCTGAGATTCCCTTGATCAGCATGAAGTACAATATCGCTGTCAGACACGCACCACCGAATATGCCTATCTTCCACTTCAAGTTTCGCCGATAGTTGAACGAGAAAAATAGTCGTGTGACCCACTGTACGACCGAACCGAAGATGAATGCTACTGCTACCGAGAGAAATATCGCTAATATGACGGTCAAGGCCATCTCTGTGTTGATGTACTCTGATGGCGGTAACAACGTCGGCGCTGCTATCCACTTTACGATGGCCAACATGAACGACGCACCCAGCAGCTCAAAGACTCGAGATACTGTCGTCGACGTCGGTAGTCCTAGTGTGTTGAATATGTCGAGTAGTATTATGTCGGCCACCATGACCGCCATAAAGACGTTCATTAACTCGCTAAATGTGAAATGCTCGGGCTTAAAGATTCCGTGACGCGTCAAGTCCATCATCCCGTTACTGAACGATGCCCCTAAAAAGATGCCAACTGCTGCCACTGCGAGAACAAGCTTGTACGAGCCAGCACGTGAGCCGACTGCCGAGTTGAGGAAGTTTACGGCGTCGTTGCTGACGCCGATAGACAGGTCGAGAATGGCGAGCGCAAAAAGGAAGATGACTACGCCAAGGTATAATGTCTCCAATCTATTTAATTTTTGTCGGGTTTTCTATCCGATATTCCTCTACAAAGGTAGTTTTTTTTGTCGATATACAAATAGAAAAATAGCTCTACTCCCCCTTTTTATCCGCCGTTTTTCTCTCCTTCTTCCCTCCCTTCTTTCCTTCTTGCAACTGTCCTCTCCTCTGGCTCTATCCCAGACGTCCTCCCCGGTCTCTGTTATACCCGTTCCTTGCTTCTCCCCTCTACCCTCTTTCGATGTCTGTATCTCCGCCTCTGGGTTAGACTTGGGTTAGTCTTGGTATAGTTTGTCTTGATTCGCTTTTCCTTCTACGTTCAAGCGGCCTTAAGGTTCCGTTCAACTCTGGCGCCTTAAGACCGCTCGTCTATCTTTCTCCCCCTACTCTATTCTACTTCTATGTTGCGTATGACGAATGAGTTTTCATCGTCACCTTCTTTCCAGTCAAAGCTCTTTGGCTTCGTCTCGAATGGCGAATATGAAAGCTTGAAGTCTATGTATCCCAAGTCTTTCATATAGCTATAGTCTGGATATTCGTCCGCTACATCTGTCACTTTTTCTTTTGGATATGTATGCTCATCCAGATATATGCCCTCAGCATTTGTCAGGTGATACTTCTTGCCGTTCGCCGAGAGATATGTGTCTTGACTGATTGTAAACCAATACTTCGTATGACCATAATACCGCAAATGTACAACTGTCGCATCGGACTTCATCTCGACTTTGCGAACCACCAGTGAGAAGTTGTGGCGGTTATCCTGCTTCAACCCTTTCAACGCATCTACCATGCCCATGAATCTCCCGGGATAGCTGCCACTTTTCTTCCAGATGATTCGCTTGTCTGGCGAGATTAGGATGTAATATGGTGTCGCATTCCTGTCGCAATACCTGAACACTACGTCAGACTCCCCCTTGTTCCAGTTCTTCCACTTTACTTTCTCGTTCTGTCCGTGTTTCTTCCATGTTACCTCTTTGTCTACATTGATGGTGACTATCTCCAGCTTGTCTTGCGCTTTATACGCTTCGATCATCTCAAACTCCGACATTATGCACGGACCGCAACCTAGGCTACAGAAGTCGAGCAGTACGTATTTCTTCCCGTCGAATACTTCCCTTAGGTGGTGCTTCTCTCCTTGTATGTCGATGAGCTCTGCATCTACGGCTTCTTCGCCGACTTTCAGCACTTGCGGCGGATATACTTCTCGATGTATTCTCACTAGGTTTTCCTTAAACTCTTTCGGTGCCCTTGCTGCTACGTTCTTCTCCAGCTCTTTCAGCTGCTCTGTGTATAGGAATACGTCTTGATTCCTCGCAAATCGTGCTACTTCTTCCAGCTCAGTGACTAATGCGTAGTCTACTGGCAATGTACCCATTACTTCTATCTCTTGCTTAAGTACCTCTTTGAATAGTTCTTGATGACGCACTGCTTTCCCTCTTTCATCCCCACTCTTTAAAAACTCGGTGTATGTTTCGCGTGTGTAGGCCTTGATGCTGTTGCTTGTCTTCTGCTCTGGCAGTGGACTCTCTACCTTCCACAATGGAAACAGACAGTTCGTGTCTGTTATGTTCACTGTGATGCCTGGTTTCAGGTAGAAGTCCAATGAATAATGCGAACAACCTTCACCTCGCAATACTATGTCCGCCTGTGTTAACTTCTCTACTGGGACTGTCAGCGTGAAATGTCCGTCTCGCACAGAGTCCGTAGCTGCTGATGCGTTATTTACGAAGCATATCACCTGTGTGTTGTCCTTCAGTGCTGGCGAATACCCTTTCACCGTCGCTGTCTTCGGGGTCTGCCCCATTCCGACTACCGTTCCGACGACGAGTAGCAGTGTGCTGATTGCTCTTCTAAGCATGTTTGTGTTGATTAATCTGTTATCTTTCCTACCTCTGCCTGCTGAACATCATCTTGAGGTTCTTCGGCAGTGCATGCGCAAAGTCTGTGAGCGTCGCCCCCTTGGGCATGGCTATCTGGAAGTTTAGATACTCCCCCACCCTCTCTTCGACATTGTCCGAACCTACTCTTAGCGACGCCTTTACGTACCTCGTCAAGTAGTCCGCTAATACGTCGCCCGGCTCTGTCAGCACTATGCTCATCTCATAATCGTTCGAGAGTAGGCTCTTCAGCCCTCCATTGACTATCTTGAACCAGAACGAGAAATCATCCTCCGATACGAACTCCAGCCCATTGTTGCTGATGAACGAGTCCTGTCCGCCTCGCTTCGGTAGCAAGCATATCCACTGTATCTTCGCCGCTGGGCAAAGTCCCTTCATCTCGTCTTTGAACGCCTGTATCGCGTCTTGTCGCTCTTGGTTCCCGACGTGCGTGATGACGACGATGCTCCGTATCAAGTCAAGCGGCGTGCTGAACTCGCTTGGCTGCTTGACGAGGGCGTAGTCGTTGAGTTTGTCCCCGACCCACTGACGTAATCCTATAGCGAAGTTAAGCATCGGCTTCTGTTTTTTGTTCTCCTCCTATCATCTTCTCGAGCTCTTCTATCCCTATGATCTGCACTCCCAGT
This sequence comes from Bacteroidales bacterium, assembly GCA_017417385.1. Taxonomy (GTDB): domain Bacteria; phylum Bacteroidota; class Bacteroidia; order Bacteroidales; family Marinilabiliaceae; genus W3P20-009. Next base: position 65,293 of record JAFPZF010000007.1, on the reverse strand, counting down.
TTCTCTGCCTTCTCCCGCTTCGAGGGACCCATGTTCTCCCCCGCCACGACGAAACTTGTCTTGCTCGATATCGAGCTGCCGACCTTGCCGCCATTTGCCTCGATGAGCGCCTTGAGTTCCTCCCTGCCTATCGTCTCGAAGACTCCGCTGACGACGAACTGCTTGCCTGCCAATGCGTCCGACGCTGTCTCTACGGCCTTCTGGCTGAGGTTTAGCCCGAACGAACGTAGCTCCTCTATCATCTGGCGGTTCTCGCTGTTCGCAAAGAACGACAGTATCGACGACGCTATCTTCTGACCGATGTCCTGAGCGTCCACGAGCTGCTCCTCCGTCGCATTCATCAATGTGTCGATGTCTGTGAATGTCTTTGCAAGGCTCTTCGCCACTGTCGACCCGACATATCGTATTCCTATCGCGAACAATAGGCGGTCGTATGGCTTCTCCTTCGACTGCTGTATCGCCTCATACGCCTTCTGTGCCGACTTCATCTGGTAGCCCGGTAGCGAGAGGAAGTCCTCGACCGTCAGCCGATAGTAGTCGGCAAACGTCTTGACGAGTCCGTTGGTGTATAGTAGCTCGACCTGCTTCTCGCCTATCTGCTCTATGTCCATCGCTCCCCTCTCGACGTAGTGTATGAGTCTGCCGAGTATCTGTGGCTTGCATCCGTTGTAGTTCTGGCAGTAGTATCCTGCCTCGCCCTCTTCCCTGACTAGCTGACTGCCGCACTCCGGGCATGTCTTCGGGAAGTCTATTGGAGTCGCTCCTGATGGGCGCAGCGGGAGGTCTACCCCGACTATCTTCGGGATTATCTCGCCGCCCTTCTCGACAACTACTGTGTCACCGGTATGTAGGTCGAGCTCCCTTATTATGCTGAGGTTATGTAGCGATGCTCGCTTGACTATTGTCCCTGCAAGAGGCACGGGCTCCATGTTAGCCACTGGTGTGACGATGCCTGTCCGCCCTACTTGATATGTGACCTCGAGTAGCTTGCTGTGCGCCTGCTCGGCCTTGTACTTGTATGCCGTCGCCCATCTCGGACTCTTTGCCGTGAGGCCCATCTTCTGCTGGAGTCCGAGGTCGTCGACCTTAAGGACTATGCCGTCCGTGTCGTATGGGAGGTCGTGTCTCTTGGTGTCCCACTCGTCGATGAAGTCGAGTATCTCCTGCAGCGAATGGCATAGTCTGTAGTTCGGCGAGATGACAAAGCCCCACCCTTTCGCTGCCTCAAGACTCTCAGAATGTCTCTTGAAATCTCTCTCGTCTGTCAAGACGTAGTAGAGCATGCAGTCAAGTGGCCTCGATGCCGTGACGCTGCTGACTCTCTGCTTTAGTGAGCCCGCCGCCGCATTCCTCGGATTGGCGAACGCCTCATACCCGATGTCGGTCCTCTGCCTGTTCATCTCTTCGAATCCTTTTATCGGCATCAGGACCTCACCTCGCATCTCGAGATGGCTCGGATAGTCACCCGTGAGCTTCAGTGGTATTGTCTTGATCGTCCTTGCATTGGCGGTCACGTCGTCTCCCCTTACTCCGTCCCCTCGCGTCGCAGCCCTTGTCAGCTGCCCGTTGTCATATACGAGGCTTATCGATACTCCGTCGAACTTCAGCTCTGCCGTGACGTCTATCTTTCCTCCAGCTGCTGTGCACACTCTGTCATAGAAGGCCGCAACCTCCTCCCGACTGTATGTGTTGCCGAGCGACAGCATTGGCCGCTCATGCTCGACTTGCGTGAACTGTCCTTTCAGGTCGCTACCGACTCTCTGTGTCGGACTGTTCGGGTCCGCCATCTCCGGATGCAGGGCCTCCAGCATGGTCAGTTCCTGCATCAGCTGGTCAAACTGCATGTCACCGATGACGGGACTGTTCAAGACGTAATAATTCCTGTTCTGCTCGTGTAGGTAATCCCTGAGGTATATGATCCGCTGCTTCTCGTCCATCTCTCTCTCCGCTATTCTTCCCTGTTCCATATAGCCCATGCCCCCTCTGCTTGCAGCTGGAGCATCTCGAGCCCGTTCTTCGTTGTCGCACCTCTCTCCGCAGCCTTCCTGAGGAACAAAGTCTCCTCTGGATTATATACGAGGTCGAAGCATACATACTCTGCCGTCAGCATCTCGTATGGTATGTCCGGACACTGATCTACGTTGGGCGACATCCCGACTGGCGACGCATTGACTATCACTAGGTTATTCCTCATGACTTCTGCCGTCAAGTCCTGGTACGTCAACCTGCCATCTGCTGGCTTCCTGCTGACATACGTCGGCTCTATCCCGAGCTTCACGAGCTGCGAGTATACTGCCTTCGACGCTCCGCCCGTGCCGAGTATCAACGCCTTCTTGTGTGTTGGCTTTAGCAACGGCCTCAACGACTCCCTGAAGCCGTACGTGTCGCTGTTATATCCTTTCAGATACTTCCGCCCGTCTCGCTCTGTCACCTTGACGACGTTGAACGCCCCGACTGCCTTGGCGTCCTCGTCCATCTCGTCGAGATACGGGATCACCTGCTCCTTATACGGGATCGTGACGTTGAATCCGCAAAGGTTAGAGTGTGATAGGAGCAGGTCCGGCAGCTTCTCTATGCTCTCTATCGGAAATAGTTCGTATTTCGCGTCTATCCCTTCCTTCTCGAACTTCTCTGTGAAATACTTCTTGGAGAACGAATGTCCGAGCGGATAGCCTATCAGTCCATATAGTTTCATGCCCTACTTTCCCTCCACTACGCTTATCTTGTCCGCTATTCTTCTTGCCTCGTCTTTCAGCTTGTCGACGTCGGCATCCTTGCTGTCCGCCCAGTGGAGTAGGACGCCCATCCTTCGCCCTGGTGTAGCCCTCGGCTTACCGAATATCCTGACGTCTGTGTTCCCCTCTTTCAAGGCCTCGCAGACTCCCGTGTAGTCCGGCTTCTCTATTGTCCTGTCTGTAGGCGCCAATACTACTGCCGACGCTCCTGCCCTCAGCAGCTCTACCTTCGGGATCGGTAGGTGGAGGACTGCTCTCGCATGCAACTCGAACTCTGAATAGGTCTGCGTGTGTCCGAGGGTGACCATGCCTGTATCATGCGGACGTGGTGACAGCTCCGAGAAGATTACTTTGTCCTTGCTGACGAAGAACTCGACTCCGAAGATTCCCGCTCCTCCAAGCTCGTCGGTGACTTTCTTCGCCATCTCTCTCGCCTGGTCTATCAGTTTGCTGTCCATCTTCGCCGGCTGCCAGCTCTCATGATAGTCGCCTTTTACCTGCCTGTGGCTGATCGGCGGGCAGAACAATGTCTCTCCCTCTGCCTGCTTGACGGTCAGCAGCGTTATCTCATAGTCGAAGTCTATGAAGCCCTCGACTATCACCTCTGTCGAGTCGCCTCGTCCTCCCTTCGCTGCGTCCCACGCCTTCTCTATGTCCCCCTCTGTCTTCACTACGCTCTGTCCCTTGCCAGACGACGACATCAGTGGCTTGATGACGCACGGCATGCCTATCTTGCCTACCGCCGCCTTCAGCTTCTCGAGGCTGCTCGCATACGTGTACGGTGCCGTCAATAGCCCGAGCTGCTTCGCCGCTAGGTCTCTGATGGCTCGCCTGTTCATGGTGTAGTTGACGGCCTTCGCTGTCGGGACTACCTGTATGCCGCTCTTCTCGTAGTCATACAACCGCTCGGTCCTGATGGCCTCTATCTCTGGCACTATTATGTCTGGCTTGACTTGCGCGACGACTTTGTCGAGTGCCTCGCCGTCAAGCATGCTCCCGAGGACTACCCTCTCGTCTGCAACCTGCATCGCCGGCGCATTGTCGTATGTGTCAACGGCCACTACGTATCCGCCCATCCTCTTGACGGATATGACGAATTCTTTCCCGAGCTCTCCCGAGCCTAATAACAATATCTTTTTCATCTTTTCTATTTTTTTCCAAACAACGATGGCAGGTAGTAACTGATATGTGGCGGCTGATTGTATGCAGCATTCTGCGATGATAGATTCATCCTGTACTGCCTGTCCTGCGTCAATGTCACTACCCTATACTGCGTGGGGATTGTCGTCGTGTAGATGACGAGGTCATCCCCCTCCCACAATACTATTTCTTCTCTCCAGTCGCCTATTATGTCTCCGAGGAAGTTAGGCGTCCTCTTCGTCCCGTTGGCTGTCATCCCCTTCAACTCTGTCAGGACTTTCGCCTTCTTCTCTGAGCTATCCCACTTGTAGACGTAGCTCATGCCCGGCTTCTTCTCGACAGAGGCCATGTCGTTCGGGTCCCTCGGCTGTATGCTGTCCGCATGTGCACTCGGACCTCTCTTCAGCATGTTGACGTCGAAGTTGAAACGCTGATTTGTGCTGTCTGCTCCAGCTCCAGCACCTTGTCTGAATGGACCGCGAAATCTGTTCCCGAAGTTGAAGTTGAGCGCCCCGCCGTCAAACAGCTCGTCCTGGAGGTCTCCATCCCAATATACTCTGAAGTTTACTGGCGGTAGCTCCCCTACACCTTCGTTTATTACTTTCCCACTGACGTTATACACGTTCTTGCTCTCGAGGCTCCACATCTCATATCCTCTGTATGTTGAGTCTATATCTGCTGCAAGGCCTCGCCCATTGTCGAACGCCGACGGCTTGCACCATATTATTTCTCCTGTCTTTGCGTCGTGTAGCTCTACTCCATAGTCTATCCGCTCTCCGTCAAGCGTCTTCCCTGCATGATGCGCCGACTCGTGTGGCATCCATACCTCAAGCCCCGGCCTGTCTGGGTCCATGTCACCGACGTGCAGCGCATCTCCATGTCCCCATCCTGTATTATACAGCATCTTCCCGTCGTGGTCGACTGCCGCAGCCCCATACATTATCTCGTCATATCCGTCCCCATCGACGTCACTCGCCATGACGCTGTGTGCCCCAGCTCCATATATCGACTCCTTCGGGTTCGCAGATGGCGTCTCATACATCCATACTTTCTTCAGCTTCTTCCCGTCAAACTGCCATGCCGTCAGGAATGCGTGTGTGTAATACCCTCTGCACATGACGAAACTTGGCGTAGCCTTGCCTTTCTTGTTCGGCAGGTAGGCGACGGTCGCCAGGTATCTTTCCGACCTGTTCGCATGATTGTCACCCCATCCGTCTTTGTCTGCGGTCCTGATGTCTCGACCCGGCTCGTAGAATACTGTGTGTATCGCCTCGCCTGTCTCTCCCCTGAAGATTGTGAAGAACTCCTCGCCCTTCATTATGTGGCCGTTATCGTTCGCAAATCGTGCACTGTTGTCGACTTTCTTGACTTTCTTGTTGTCCCCAGCCTCGCTGACATACTTGCCCTTTCCGTCCTTCGAGCCTGGCGCTGTCTTACATCCGAACTCTGCCTTGCCGTCTCCGTCAAGGTCGTATGCGAGGAACTGTGTGTAGTGCGCCCCGGCGCGTATGTTCTGCCCGAGGTCTATCCTCCATAGCTTCTGTCCGTTCATCTTGTAGCAGTCGAACAGTACTGGCGCTGTCTCTCCGTTGTGCGAGTTGTCATGCGCGTTGGATGGCTCCCACTTCACTATTATCTCATACTCTCCGTCTCCATCAACGTCTGCCACTGTGCAGTCGTTCTGTCCGTAGAAGTATTTCCTCCCGTCTTTGCCCTGTCCGCCTTTGGGCTTGTCGAGGTGTATCCAGAGTGCACCCTTCCAGACGTTTCCGGCTGCGTCTCGTGTCTCCTTACCGCTAGCTCCGTCTATGGTGCGTATCTCATACTTGTTGGCATAGCTGCCCGCCGGGTCTGTGTAGCAGGTGACGTTCGTCAGGGGCTTCTCGTTTAGTTTATACCCGTCCCTGTACACGTCAAACGCTGTCTTCTCGCTGTCTGTCTTCAAGAGACGCCACGATAGGAACACTCCGTACTTGGTCTCCACTCCGACTACTCCTCGGTTCAGCCGCTCTTCGCCCTGTCCTCTCGCACTGACTATTCCCACCAATGCTAATACTATTGTTATTATCCGCTTCATTCTATGTTGCCTTTTGTTGTTATTTGCTCTTTACTGGTCTGATTAGCATCCCGACTGACGCCTTTCCATGTAGAAATGGATAGTCTTCGTTCGCATGCTCCGGCGGTATGTGACTGCCTTCCAGGAAGTACAGATAGTTCGCATACCCGACGTCGGTCTCTGACTTGTGCTCTGTGTACCGGTCTGCTGTCCAATACTTTCCGTCTGTCTTATACCCGACGTGCTTCGCATCTACCATGCTCCCTCCAAACGGCAGGAATAGCTCGTTGTCGTTTGGCGAGACGACCCTGAACCCGGGGACTCCCTCAAGCCTCGTATAGCTCCACTCGCACTCGTCGCACAGCTCCTTTATCTCCTCCCGCGTCGGCATCCTCCATCCGTTACCCCACTTGACTGTCGCGACGTCATATTCTGCCCCTGCTATGCTCCCTGTATACTCGAGTGGCGTGCCCTCGAAATTCCCTTCGTTGTAATTCCTCTTCGGCTCGACTTCTCCCCATGCGTAGTATTCTCCATATACTTCCGGCGCCCACGCCCCGATATTCCTGTCTGCCCATATCAGCTTGCCTCCCATGTCTATCTCTTTGGGCGTATAGTCTTTCGTCGAGAACTCTTTGATATCGACTGAGTAGAAATACAGTCCCCTGACGACTAAGTACGCTACGTATCGGTAGTCATGCTTCAGCTCTAGCCCGACTATCCTGACGTCATACCGGTTCCCTGTCCTCAGCGCTACATCATCCGCCTCATGATATTCATACAGATACTTTGTCGAGTCACTCGGGTCTGTCGTGACTAGCGCTACTCCATACTCAGCTATCGTGATCGTGTCGCTCGGCATGACGAAGTAGTTGTCTTTGATGTCTATGACGTCATAGCTCTGCTCATACTCCTCCGACGTGAAGACTCCGACTCCTGTCAGCTCTGTCGCTTTTATCTGCATCTCCGCCGTCTTGTATCGCTTTCTGCTTACGTCTATCGCCTCCGTCCCGTATGTGTACTGACCTGTCAACGGGTTTACGACGTTGTCTTCCTCATACACGAAGAATGGCGACTCGACTTCTATATAAGCCTTCGCATAATACTGCCCTCCCGGGATGAGGTCATGAAACCGACTATAGTATCGCCCTTCTGCCGCTCCTGTCTCCGCCTCCTGATACCTGCTGTACGTCGGCGTGTACCCTGTGCTGTCTATTGGCGTGTCCTGACAGAGAAAGTGTATTCTCGACGTCCGACCGTAATCGTTTGGCCCATACCCTATCGGGACTGCCGAGATGTATGCGTCCATCAGGCTTATCTCGTCTGGATTCGGACTGATGCTTATCCCCATCTCTATCGTGGTGAACGTCTTCACGACTCCGTGTATCTCTGTACCATCCTTCTTGACTACATACGCCCTGTAATAGAACTTTGTGCTCGGGATGAGCCCATAGTATCGCGTCTGCATCAAGTGGCTCTCTGGGTCGACGTTCTCCTGCTCGACTCTTATCCTTATTACGGCATGCCGACTGTTCATCGCCGAATCCTCCGACATCTTCAGTGACATGTTCTCTTCGTACCTCGATATCAGGAACCCCTGCTCACTGAATGCATTCGCTATCTCGTCGTTCGTGTTCGCAAATCCGTTGAGCGTGACCGCCACACCACTGACCGACGAGACGTTGCCAGTCACCGCTGTATATGTGAGGTCGTTATACACTGTGTCCTTCGCCTGTCCTGGCTTGAACTCCGGCATCGGCTCTCCTTTGTATCCGCATCCGCCTATCAAGCTCGTCAGACTTGCTATCAACACGACTATATACCCTATTTTCTCTCCTCTTCTCAAGGCTTTCTCTCCTTACTCTTCCTCTTATGTTTTACCTCTGTAACTCTTACTCCTTTATACTACGTCCTTAACGAGGTCTACATGCATCTCGATCGTGACAACGCTGTCCCCCTTCTTGCTCGTGTCAAACCTTATTTTCATCCCCGCTTGCTCCGCCGCCTCTGTTGCTACACCGACGCCTATCTTCGACGGCTCCTTCCCCTTCTCCATCGACTTGCTGATGACCCTTATGACGACTACGTTCCACTCCTCCTCTGAATACCCGAGCGTCACCTCCACCTCGCCGTTCTCTCCGACTGTCGAGTACGCATGTAGCAACGCAGCTATCAATACGTCTGCCAGCTCCGATAGCTTCACTCCTGCTATCAGCTTCGACTCGTCCGGCCTATACGAGATTGTCACGTTGTTTATCGTCTTGTTCTCAAATAATACGCAGACTGACCTTACGTAATCTACTATGTCTATGTTCGCCGTGTTCTCCTTCTTCTGCTTGCCAAATAGGTTCTCTATCATCTTCATGTCTCCCTTCGTCGACGATGCCTGGCGGGCTATCACATTCCCGAAACTTGCCCGTATGGCATGCTCGCAGTCCATTCGTATCTCGAGCCGCCTGATCTGCTTCTTCCTGATCTTCGCTACCTGTATCATGACGAACAGAAGTACTAGCAATGCAAGAAGGCACATCGCAAAGACGAATACTTTCTTCTGCCATATCGGCGGCAATATCTTGATGATGAGGTCCGAGTGTACTCCGCTGATCGCTCCGTCTCCGACACTTACCCATACTCTCAACGTGTATGTCCCTGGACTTAGACACGACAAGTGTAGATACGGGCGTGTTCCAAGATGGACGACTGGCGTCTTCCCTATTATCTGATAATGATAGTTCACCCTCGACAGCGAGACATACTCGAGTGCCGAGAACTTTACCATCATCGAGTTATGACTATATGGTATCCTGACCTCTTTCGTGTAAGGAAACATGTCGTCTGCCATGTCAAAGTGCCCAAGTCCGTTCTCGTCTACCGCACAGAACACTACCTTCGGCATCTTGAACTTGTACCTTATGCTGTGCGGGAGAAACCTGTTCAGCCCATGGGTGTTGCCGAGAACTACCGTCCCGTCTATCGACCGTAACGCCGCTCCTATGCCAAACTCCCCTGTTAGCAAACCATCTGCCTCCGTGAATCGCCTCAGCTGGAAGTCTAAGTCACCCTCGTCCGATACCCTGACGACTACGTGGAATACTCCATGACTCGTCGTGACTATCATGTCGTCCTGACCATCATTGGCCATCGACGTGACCATGCCGTCAAGGTTGATGTGGTCGACCGACTGCAGCAATTCCTTCCCGACTCGCTTCTCTATGTCTATTCCATCTCTCGACCCAAACCACAGCAGACCCCTGTCGTCTTCCTTCACACAGCTGATGAACTTCTGGAGGTTATTGCGGTCTCCCCTCATCTTCGTGGTCCGCAACGACCCGTTGCTGAAGTCTAAATGCCATGCACCTCGCGGTGACGTCACGATCTGCCCCCCTTCACGCATCGACTCTATCGAGAGTACATTGTCGTCCGGCAACTTGAAACTCGATATCAACTGACCCGTCAAGTGATCTCTCATCAAGACTTCGTCCCCCGCAACTATCCATATCGGACCACTCACGTCTTGTGCCAACGGACGCACTCCATGCTGCCACTCGACATCCTCTTTGATCGTCGTCGAATTCTTCCTGTCCGGATCTACTATCGTGATACATCCGTCCGATTGCGCAACCCACATGACCCCATCCGACGCACATACCATGGAGACTATAGATATGTCATCCTTGTACCCCTGACGATACCCCTGCTTGTAACGCTCCGGACGCATGTCCCAGATGTCTATCCTTCCATCTACCTGACCAGTCTTCTCGTCATACAACTCTATCTCCGTCCCAGTCTCACTCGCCATCCAAATGTGCTTATCCCTGTCAAGTGCTATCGTCATCGCTCCGTTGGACGCCACCTTCTTGCGATGCAAGTCCGTGACTACGTTGAACTTGAACGCCGACTTGTTATACAGCCCAAGTCCGTCATCATGATACCCTATCCATATAGATCCGTCATTGTCCGCATACAAACACTCTACTTTGTTACTCCGCAATCCTAGCGGGTCCGAATCGTCCGCTCGCAGGTTGTGTGACTTGCCGTCCGATATCTCCAATATGAATATCCCATGCAGCGCCGACGAGACCCACATGTTCCTGTCGTTGTCCTGTGTTATGTCCGTCAACCGCAGACGCGCGTTCTCCTCGCCCAACATTGCTTTAGCGTCAAACAACTTCCACTTCTTGCTCGTCTGCGGACAATACCAGAGACTGTCTCCATAACTTGTTATCGCCCACAAGTCTCCGTCACTGTCACTAAATATCTTTTTCGCTCCGTTCTTCAACGGAGACGAATATGCTACCGGCGTGTTTATCCGACCTTTGTACGGCGACGAGCAGCGAACTACTCTCCGCCGCTCCATCAGCACGAGTACGCCACCATCTGTACGGCAAATCTGTGAAACACGACCATTGTCCTTAGGCAGCAAGACCTCTATAGTGTGATGACCTCTCTCATATACAAAACACCTGTTCCGAGTCGCCATCCACAAGTTCCCCTCGTCATCGACGGCCACAAGCCGCACGGTATCCGTCACCCCTAAACTATTGAAATACTTCTGACCAAAATCCCACTGTCCTGTCCGCTTGTCTGCTACAATGAATACTTCTTGTATCTTCGATATCAATGTGTCTGGACCATACTCTATCACGTGCGCCTTGAACTCGTCGACGGCCCCTATCGCCAACGCCGTGTCAGACGAAAACGATATCGCTCTGTATCCGTCATACCTGTCGAGCCCTACCGGCGTCCCTATCCACAAAAAACCTACATGATCCCTGAATACGCTCACGATATGACGGTCACTTAGTCCGTCCGACACGGAAATGTGGCGCAGCGGATATACATCCGCTCCGCGAGATACCACACATGACAGCATTACCAGTACGAAGACAGTCGCCATCCGTACCAATAAACGAAGCCTATCATCGGCTTTTATCTTCTCTTTCAGCATTCAATAAGCCATTTCATGCCTCTAATTTACTATTTTTCGTCTTTCCATACAACTCTTTACCCCCATTTATCTTTTCTTTTCTTTCGATATGTTCTACTCTCTACGTCATCTCTTTTATCTCCTTTCCCATAACTTATGCCCTTACCAATGCGTTACTCTCTGTCTCTCCCTGCCCTCTTGTCCTCCGCGACACCTCTATTCGGGCGCCTCTTGGTTAGACTTGGGTTAGACTTGGTATAGACCTGCCCCCTCTTCACCACACCTGGCCTCTACGCATGCCGACTTTCAAAAACCTCTTTAACGAACTAATTTTATCTCTCCGCTTCGAAAAAATATACCTCTTCATCCATACTTTAACAATTAAAATGAATAACTTTGCTACGTCTTGTACTTATGAGTGAATATTCTAACCTCTCATTACCGTACAACACTACTTATTTAACTCACCGAGCAAGGTACATCATTATGTGTACCAAGCTTTTATGCTTACCTCTCGACAACTTAGAGATTATGGAAGAGAACACGAGCGATCAGCTGCAAGAGCAGCAGACAACCAACCAGCCTGTCGACAACCAGACTGCCCAGCAGGCCGAGGAGATTACAACTACGGCTTCTTCTGACCAGCAGACTCAGCCTGCCGATCAAACCGACAACACTCAGGAGCCAGCGGCACAGCCTGATAAGGCTACTGAAGACTCCGCATCCGACGAGCCCGACGTTGAACTGCTCTCCGCTGAGCAATTGAAGGACAAGTCCGAAGACGACCTCGTCGCATACATGAAGGAACTGACCAAGTCGCAGTCCGCTCGCAAGGTCATGAACACCGTCCGTGACCTTCGCAACGAGTTCTCTCGCCGTTTCGACGAACTTAAGAAACAGGCCCTAGAAAACCTTAAACTCCAGAACGAGAACCCAGAGGAGGAAATTACTGAAAAGGATGTCGACGTCAAGCCTTCCGACGCTAACAACCTCTTCCAGGAACTCTACAAGAACTTCGAGGCCGCTCTCAAGGCTGAACGCGAGGCTCAACTGAAAATTCAGGAAGAGAACGCTGAGAAGAAGCAGAAACTTATCGACGACCTTAAGGCTATCGTCGAGAATACGACCGACAACCCTTCTTCTCTCCTCACAACTGTCAAGAATATCAACGCCGCTTGGAAGGAAATCGGCTCCGTCCCATCTGAAAAGAAGGAGATGAACAACGAGTTCCGCCGCCTTAGCGACAAGTTCTTCGAGAACCTCAACAAGGAGCGCGACTTGCGCAAGTACGACGAGAAGCACAACCTCGAGGAGAAGACTAAACTCTGCGAAGAGGCTGAGAAACTCGGGACTCTCGACAATATCTCCCAAGCCTTCTTCCAGATGCAGAGACTCCACGCCAATTGGAAGGCTATCGGCCAGGTCCCTCATGCCGACCGAGACGCTATCTGGGAGCGCTTCAAGGCTGCTACTTCTATCGTCAACAAGCGCTTCCACAAGAAGGCTGAAGAAGATCACGAGAAGGAGAAAATCAACCTCGAAGCTAAGACTAAGCTCTGCGAAGAGGCTGAGGCTGTCGCTAACAGCAACCCGCAGTCTGCTAAGGCTTTCGAGGACGCTACTAAGAAGATTATCGAGCTCCAGAAGCAATGGCGCACCTTCGGCTTCGCTCCTAAGGAGGTCAACGAGAAGATCTACGCCCGCTTCCGTCAGGTCTGCGACAGCGTATTCGACGCCAAGAGGGCTTTCTACAAGGAGCAGAGCAGCAAGTTCGACGAGAATGTTAAACTCAAGGAGGCTCTCTGCGAGAAGGCTGAGGCTGTCATGAATAGCACCGACTGGAAGGAGACTGCCAACCTCCTTATCAACCTCCAGAAGCAATGGAAGGAGATCGGTCAGGTCGGCTATCGTCAGGGTGAAGCTCTCTGGAAGCGCTTCCGCACCGCCTGCGACAAGTTCTTCGAGAACCGCAACAACCAGCTTGAGGGCGACCAGGCTGAGATGCAAGAGAACCTCGCTAAGAAGCAGGCTATCATAGACGAGCTTAAGGGTTTTGTCGTCCCTGAGGACGAGAACGAGTACCTTAAGGCTATGCAGTCTATCATGCAGCGCTGGAACGCTATCGGCTTCGTTCCTATCCAGAACAAGCAGACGATCAACAAGGAGTACTCCGACTTGATCAGCAAGCACTTCGACGCACTTAACCTCGACAAGGTCGGTGGCGAGATAGAGAAGTTCCGTAGCAAGATGGAGGCCTTCGCTTCCGATAAGGATAGGCTTAACAAGGAGCGTAAGCACCTCCAGAGCCTCCTCAGCCAGGCTTCTCAGGACATCGAGACGCAGGAGAACAACATCGCCTTCTTCTCTAAGAGCAAGAATTCGGAGTCTATCGTCGCCGAAGTTCGCGCCAAGATCGAGAAGGCTCGCGAGAACCGTGACCTTATCGCCAAGAAATTGGCTGTCATCGAGGATATGCTTTAGGCTTCTATTAGCCTACCTTATTGCTGCGACAACCCTTTGCCGGTTGCCGCAGCTTTTTTTCACCCCAAATATGGCCATTTCGCTCTCTATTTCCGGCCGTTCACTGATTATTCTTTTATATCCCCTACCCTCTTATTACTTTTGCTACTGACAAGGAGGAGTTTAGTGGCCTCTCCGTTGGACTCTACTGATTCCTGTGACCCCTGCCTAGAGATATAACAACCTCTTCCCTTTACGGAGTTAAGGCGTTTGGACACCCACTCCCAGACGCCTTTCTCTTTTCTATCAATTCCGATTCGCTGAAGAAAATGGGCAATTCACCCGATTTATTGTCCCTTCCGTTGAAAAGATTATGTCATATCAATATATCTGACTAGTTTAGCATACACAATCAACAAATTCAACAATTGATGAAACCCGCTCTCGTCGTCAATCTTTCGTGCGAGAGACAGGTCATCTACACAGTTAGTTCTTCATCATTCTTCAAAAGTAAATGACGTCCGTAGGGGTCCCCCTACGAGCGTCATTCGCTTTCTTTTGTCACCACCACTCGACGATGCCAAACAAAAAAGCCTTTCAATTCCTTCTCCGAAGGCTTTTGAAAGGCTTTATTCCCCTGTCCTGTCAGGTCTAGCTGTTTATCTCCCTATCCCTGAACCCTATTAGGTATAATATCGTGTCTAGGCCATTCTGCGATATGGAATGCGCTGCTGTAGCCTTGACCTTTGGCTTCGCATGAAACGCTATGCCGAGTCCCGCCTCCTGTATCATCGGCAGGTCATTGGCCCCGTCTCCGACTGCTATGCACTGCTCAAGGTGTATGTCCTCTTTGAACGCAAGAAGACGTAGTAGTTCCGCTTTCTTCGCCCCGTCCACTATGTCCCCGAGGTGCTTTCCGGTCAGTTTCCCATCTACTATCTCTAGCTCGTTCGCAAATACGTAGTCTATGTTGAGCTTCTGCTTTAGGTAGTTGCCAAAGTACGTGAAACCTCCAGATAGTATCGCTGTCTTATATCCATATCTCTTCAGTGTGTTGAAGAGTCTCTCTACTCCATCGGTCAACGGCAGGTTCTCCGCTATCTCCCTCATGACGCTCTCGTCAAGTCCCTTTAATAGCGAAATCCTCTTCATGAAGCTCTGCTTGAAATCTATCTCTCCCCTCATCGCAGACGCTGTTATGGCCGACACCTGCTCATATACTCCGGCCTTCCTCGCCAACTCGTCTATGACTTCCGTCTGTATTAGCGTTGAGTCCATGTCGAAGCAGACAAGACGCCTGTTACGACGGAAGATGTTGTCCGCCTGGAATGCTATGTCTATATCAAGATTCTTGCTCGCCTCTATGAAATCCAGTCTCAACTTCTCGCTGTTCAACGGCTCACCTCTGACCGAGAACTCCACTACGCTCATAACTCGACTGTTGTCGACCTGCAACGACCGACGTCCAGTAAGTCGCGAAATCTTGTCGATATTCAGCCCCTGTTCCCTTATTATACGTGTGACCTCTGCTATGTGCCTTCCACTAAGCCTACGAGCCATCAGCGTGACTATGTTGCGCTTTTTGCCCTGTTGAGTCACCCATTCCTCATAGTCGTCCCTCGGTATCGGTCGGAATTTGATATTCAGCCCCAACCCGTAGGCTTTGAATAGAAGATCTTTGAGGATTGAGGACGAATCATCGGTCTCATCCGTGATGCTAATCAATATGCCAAGGCTGAGGTCATTATGTATGACTGCTTGACCTATGTCTAGTATGTCTACATTATGCTCGGCCAATACTTTCGTGATCTCATTTGTCAGTCCAGGCTTGTCCTCACCCTGGAGACTGAGCAGTATCAGCTCGCTCTGATTATTCTCGTTGTCCATTTCGGATGATTTGTGTCGAATCTGACCGCCTTCCTAAATAGTGAATGCCTCCCGCAGAACAACATTGTACTGTCGGGAGGCATTCTGTTTCATTCTGATAAGTCAGAAGTACGCCGTCAGCCAGCTCGATGTTAGTCGTTTGACTTGTAGATTATCAATGCAGAGTACGTATTGACCCCAAGAGCAGCATGCCCCTCATACTTAATGTCCACGATGCTGTCCTCCGTCAAACCCTCCTTTACAAGGAACTCATTGATCTGTACGTCCAAAACCTCATCAAAGTCGTCTGTCCCTGCATACTGGAACTGCTTTGTCAATATCTTTGCCATCTCTCTTATTTTTGTATCTTCAATACAAATGTAAATAGAATTAGGGAGACTACCTAAAACTTTCTACACTTTTATGTCTGATTATTTTCTTTTCCCCATTATGGCGAGAAGTTTGATAAACAAGTTGACGAAATCAAGATACAGTGTCAGCGCTCCAAGTATTGCTAACTTCTGCCATTCTTCTGTCACTCCACCCGACTGTGAGAACAAATTCTTCAGTTTCTGTACGTCGTAGGCTGTCAGTCCTACAAAGATCAGGACTCCAAGATAGTTCAGTATCATGGCAAAACCACTGCTATGTAGGAACAGGTTGACTACCGTAGCTATTATCAGACCTATCAAGGCCATGACCATTATCTGACCGAACTTCGTCAAGTCTGTCTTTGTCGTATAGCCAATGAATGCCATGGCTCCAAATGTCCCTGCTGTTATGAAGAATACTGAGCCTATCGACTCTAACGTGTACGCTAGCAACAACACTGATAACGTCACTCCATTGATTACTGAGTAGATCATGAATAGCAGCGTCGCCATCGTCAAAGACAGTCTATTGATTGCCCTGCTGATCCCGAATACAAATCCAACCTCCAGGATAATCAGCCCCCAGAACACTATCCGGTTGCCAAATATTGCCTGCAGCATCGTCGGACTGCTCGCCACATACCACGCCGTCAGACCCGTCACAGCAAGTGCTACCGCCATCCACGTATACACTTTCTGCATCAGCTTCCTGACGATCGACTCGTCATCTACCTCGCCTTCTCTAATCCTGTCCGAGATGGCGTTGAAGTTCTCGTAGTTGTTCATTGTCTATCTTTATTTCTATTCTCTGAATACAAAAGTAAGCATTATTTCGGATATCTATTTCATCTCCCTCGGCTCTATCCGTATTATTGTCTGTCTATGAGACTCGGTCGCCTCATACACCCAGACTATCGGGAGATTGCACCTTTTCGCACATCCCGCAATCTCGTGCAGTGGGCTACGATGCTCTATATCGTCATCGTGCAAATGTGCTAGAAACTGTCTCCTGACTTCGTCCGAGCGCTCGTCGATCTTCGTGAATGGCACGACGCTCTCGTCGCACTCTATCCAGAACAAGACACAACTATCTGTCAGTTCCGCCTTTGTTTGAGTCATACCGAGCCCTGCCGGTTTCGGGTTGGCACCCGCCTCTACTTCAAGGGCTAACTTTAGGTCAAGACGGTGGATGTCGCACGACGTCATCGTGGCTAACGTCGTCAACGCTATTACGCTGGCGAGTTTAACTGACGTTTCCCTTATGCTTTTGCTCATGGTTCTTCTACTTCTTTGCTTCCACCCATTCGTCTATCAGCCTCCTCGCTATGCTCATCTTGTCCGGCAGTGGCGGCAGGTTGTCCCTACCGAAGAATCCTGCTGTCACGAGCTCCTCTTCCTGGAGTTTTATCTGTCCCCCTTTATACTCCGCCGTGAAGCCGAGCATGAGCCCACTGGGGAATGGCCACGGCTGACTACCATAGTAACGAAGGTTGCTGATCTCCAGTCCCGTCTCCTCTCTGACCTCCCGATAGACAGCACTCTCTATGCTCTCTCCCGCCTCTATGAAGCCAGCCACAAGCCCGTAATGATTGCTTCGGAAGTTCTTCGCTCTGACAAGGAAGACCTCTTCGCCACGTGTTATCCGCACTATGACGGCCGGCGAGAGGTTGGGATATATCTCGAAGCCGCACTTTGGGCATTTCTTTGCATTCTCCGCCAGAAGGTTGGTCTCCACTCCACATCGAGGACAATAGCGGCTATGGATGTTCCAATGTAGCATCTGACGACACTTGCACGCCACGGCAAAACTGTCCGACTGCAGGACTGAATACATCGGCCTCAACTCTACGACCTTGAATTGTGGACCATACTCCGTGAAGCCTTCCGACAGTATGCCTGTATACGCACTACCTCCATTGACTGTACAACCATTCAAGACGTGTGGCAGGACCGAACGTAGCTCCCGTGCTCTTGGCAAGTACAAGATGCCTCCCGTCTCTACGCCTATGCCATAGTCCTCCTCCGCAACTAGCAGTTTAAAGTCGCTCGTGAACAAGCATGTCAATACGTCATCTTCCAATTCCATTATGTACGTGTTTTAAAAAGTAGCCGGTATGTTTATTAGCTGCCACATCAGTAGCTGCGCAAGACGACGATGACCAAGGTCGTTAGGATGTAGCTGGTCGTTCTCGGCGTTCGAGAAGTATATGCGCTGCTGCTCTACCATTGGATTGATGCCAGAGAGCGCATTCCAGTCGATGACCGGAACTGACCATATTGAACCTGCCTCAACGACTGAGTTGACATACTCGTCTATCCACTCGTGGCAGGCGTTCTGCACGTTCTCCGCAGGCTGGACGTTGTCCGCGCTGAATGTCGCATACCCTCGATGTAACGGCGTCAAGAGGACTATCTGCTTGGTCGGGTACATCCTCTTCAGCTTGTCAATGGCTATGTTGATGCAGCCTCGATATGTCGACTTGTCCATCGATGGCCGACGCTGCCGCCTGAGCTCCCTCTGGACTTTTGCATGTCTCGCATAACTGACGGTGTCCTCTGTGTATGTCCACCACTCACCTATTGGCGTCGCTCCATTGAAGTCGTTCGTCCCGACAAAGACTATTATCGCGTCAAAGTCGTCTCCATGTTCCGCCTTGAGCTTCTCCGCTTGGCGGGGTATGTCGTTCCATCTCCGACCACTGACTCCATAAACGTATGGCTCGATTCCTAGCCACTCCTGAAGGCACTGCCAAAACTTCTTCGACGCACACTTGTTCTTGGGGTCTGTTATGGAGTCCCCGAGGTATGCTACTTTCTTTTTCGACCAGGGATGCTGGAGGACTATTGGCGCATCTGGCTTGTCGGACGGCCTCGGCTGTGCTGCGACGTCACAGACTCCTATACTGAGCGAGAACGCCGCAAGAGTTACAATGGTATGATGATAGATTCTGTTCATGTCCATTCTTCTTCCTGCTTTATTAACGGACGAAAATACTATATATTGCGTAGATTCAGAAATAAAAAGTGAATGACCATTGGATAAAAAACTGTGGCAATTGAATCCACAACGACGAAAAGCGTTAATTTTGAGGACAGAAGGAGATGTTGCCATGATTAACGACTTTGTAGCTATTGATTTCGAGACTGCCAACAATGAGCCAAGCAGCGTATGCTCGGTAGGCATCGTCATTGTCAAGGACCGCCAGGTCGTCGATTCTTTCTATAGTCTCATCCAGCCCGAGCCTAACTACTATTACTACTTCTGCCAGCAGATTCATGGTCTCAGCCGTGCTGATACCGACAACGCTCCACTGTTCCCGAGCGTATGGGCCGACGTCGAGGAGCGTATATCTAGTGTTTTCCCTCGCTTAGATTGGACGGAGGACGTGTCGTGCGTTCCCTTTGTCGCCCATAACGCCCGATTTGACCAAGGCTGCTTGAAGGCTGCTTTCAAGGTCTATCAGATGGACTATCCCGACTACGTTTTCCTCGACACTCTCTTCGCCTCCCGTCGTCTCTTTGGCAAGGCATTGCCCAACCATAGGCTCGACACGGTGGCCCTCGCTTGCGGCTACGACTCCTTCACTCACCATCACGCTCTTGCCGACGCCGAGGCGTGCGCTGCTATCGCCCTCAAGCTATTATAAACGAAAATAGGGGTGCTGCTCACACCCCTACCCTGCTAATTTTCTTTCGCTTATCTGAGGTCTACTATCTCGACTTCCGGATGCGACGCCTTGTCAAACCACAAATCTTTGTCGCTGACCGTGACGCTCGTGTCTATCTTCTGGATGCTGACGGTCATGACCTCGCCATTCTTCATCTGCTGCTGGAGCTGTCGTAGGCTCTTCTTCGACTTGTCTATCGAGATGCGTATCCTGACTATGTTGCTCTTCTTCTTGGCATCAGGATAGAGGTCTATCTCCTGGCAGTTGACTCCGTCGACTTTCCTCTCCCCGAGCATTCGTAATTTGTAGCCTTCCTTATATGCGCTGAAGAGGTTGTGAGGGGTGATTGTGCTGTCGTCCTCCTCGGCCTCACTGATGTCTACCTCGTTGGCTTTCTTCTGCCAAACTGCGACGCTCTTCGTGTCGTTGTATGTGACCATGTCCATGAGGTCAAGCACATACCGATCCCCAACTATCAGGAGTGAACCGTCAGCCGCACTCTTTTCGCCCGTCTGCTTGCTCTCGCTCGTCATCTTGAAGTCTATCTTGATGGCGTCCGACTTCTTCATCGTCTCGCTCATCTCGTCGAGCGCTGCCCTTGCCTGCTTTGCAGATTCCTCCATCTCGTCCTGCGCTGATGCTGTTATTGTCACGAGGCTGAGGAGTATGCTGAATATATATCTGATGTTCATGGCTTTCGTCGTTTTTGTAATGCTTCTGACACCCAAATTGCAAATTGCGTGCCGAAATAGGAAAAGGACAGTTCCATGAGGAGCTGCCCTTGTCGTTTGCACGGGTGGAGCGACTCGAACGCCCGACACTCGGTTTTGGAGACCGATGCTCTACCAACTGAACTACACCCGTTTGAAAACGTTGCAAAATTACTTCTTTGTTTTGAATAAATCAAGTATTATGGGAAATATTTTTTACGTCTTGTTTTAAGTCGTTCACTTTTAATACTCTATGCGTTTCGGTGGATTTGTTTTCGTCCTTTCTCCCCTCCTCTTACCTTACCTCTTAGTTAGACCATTAGTCCAGACACATCTCCGTTGAGCCGTCATTTGAATTCCATCCCGATTAAGCAATTGCTCATTGCTAATTGCTAATTGCTAATTGGGTTAGTCTTGTATTAGACCTGTCACTTCTTATGTTAACTCTGACAGTCCTCCTTCCGGTACGACTCCTCCCGTAATATGTCTCTTCGTCTATGTCTTTTTTCGACTATGGGCGTTTCTCCATTTTAGTACCTTACGTCGCCCTTTCGTTTATGCTACCCTATAAAAAGTTCAGCGCCCAGACCTTTCGGCCAGGACGCTGATGAAGATGTCTATTCTTTTATTCTATATCAACGGTATGTTGTTCTTCGCACATGTCTCCCTCATGTCTGCTGGCCATATCGATGCCTGTATCTCGCCGATATGAGCCTTGCGCAGATAGAACATGCAGAGACGCGACTGACCTATGCCACCACCGATTGACTGCGGAAGCTCGCCCGAGAGAAGGCGCTTGTGGAAGTACAGCTCCTTGCGCGACTCGGCACCCCTTATCTCGAGCTGTCGGAGAAGTGCATCCTTGTCTACTCTGACTCCCATGCTCGAGAGCTCGAACGAGCTGTTGATGACTGGATTCCAGACTATGATGTCGCCATTCAGACCTGTATGGTTGTCACCCGTTGGCGTCGACCAGTCGTCATAGTCTGGGGCACGACCGTCGTGTGGCTCTCCGCCATTGATCGAGCCTCCGATGCCGATGATGAACACTGCACCATACGCCTTGGCTATCGCCTCCTCCCTCTGCTTCGGCGTAAGGTCTGGATACTGTGCCGCAAGGTCCTCTGAATGTATGAAATGTATCTCCTCTGGGAGGATTGGCGTGATCTGTGGGTAATGCTCGCAGACGATGTACTCTGTCCGCTTCATGACTCCGTAGATTCGCGTTACTGTCTTCTTTAGGAACTCTATGTTACGCTGATGCTGGTCTATCGTCATCTCCCAGTCCCACTGGTCGACATAGAGCGAATGGACATTGTCCAACTCCTCGTCAGAACGAATGGCGTTCATATCAGTGTATAGTCCATAGCCTGTCTGGATCTTGTAGTCGGCCAGCATCATCCTCTTCCACTTCGCAAGCGAATGTACTACCTCAGCCTGCTGATCCCCGAGGTCTTTGATCGGAAATGTGACCGGACGCTCGACTCCGTTGAGGTCATCGTTCAGTCCCGTGCCCTTCATGACAAAGAGTGGTGCCGTCACGCGCCTGAGACGCAACTCTGCTGATAAATTGCTCTGGAAGAAGCCCTTGATGTAGTGGATGCCCATCTCCGTCTCCCTTAAGTCAAGAAGCGGACGATAGCCGTTTGGTATGTACAACTGTGACATAATCGCCTGTAGTTGGTTACAATTTCATAGTAATTATGCCACAAAAGTATCAATTTAAACTATAACAGCAAAACTTTTTTTGTATATTGTCAGTTATTGCGCGCTATTTGCAGGAAATTGCAACCTAACTCGACCTATAATGCCCCCTGGCAATGGCTTCCCCTCTGCTCGACGATACTTCGCGTTGGTCCAGATTCCCTCGAATGGCGGCGTGCCACTCTCGGCTCCAAGAAGGGCGTTTGCCCATGTGTTGACACAGACGATCGCTATCTCGTTCTCCCCTTCTTTCAACGCTCCACTGACATCGACGCTGTACGGCTCGCACCATGTCGTGCCACACACCCGCCCGTTGACTATGACTGTTGCTATGTCACGTAGCTCTTCAAACGCTATTCTCGATTGGCTCTCGCTCTGCTGCGCCGACAGCTCTACTTTGGTCTTGTATGTCACGTGTCCTGAATAATACTTTATCCTCGGGTCTTCAAAGCTGCTCCAACTCTCGATGTTCCCGTCTGGAAGAACTACGTATGCTCCGTTGTCATGAAACCACAATGTCCACTCGTTGTTGAGCGTCACTTCGCTTTCTGCCGTAAACTGTTTGCTCGTTGCTACATGTGTGTCGCTGAAAACGATGAAGACGGAGCCTCCGACAGGAAGTGTCACGCTGCCATCGTAATTGTATATCCGCCCCTCTACTGGGTCACAGATATATCCGTTCTTCCGGACTGAACGAAACTTTGGCGAGAATGTCTGTGTCGTATCTGATTGGTTGCTAAGAAAATATATTTCTTCGTCTGCCGATGTCCTATGCGCATAGTCAACACCTGTTGGTAACTCTGCATCACGTCTGATTCCAATTCCTGATAGGTCGTCAGCCGTCCATACGTCGTCGATAATCCTCGCTCCGACCGAGCGAAGCGAGTCAAAGACTGCTCTGTGATGATTGATGCCATCTGGGTTCATCTTGTGTGGCTGAGGGACGATGAGCGCTCTGTATGTCATGCCGCTGCGCATCCTGACACTGCCGTCCGGGAGTACTGCTATGCCCCGAAGTGCATCTGCTGTGAATGTGTCGTACTTGTATCCGCGGAGTGGATTGATGAAGCTGTCTGCTTTCGTCATGTTCTTCGTATGTCTGACTCCGACTGGACTTGTCTCCATTGGGATGCCGTCGTTCTCCAGTCTCTGGCGCTCCCTATCGACTACTTCACTTCCAAATAGTCCTGGGAATGTGCCGACAAGTTTCTCGGGTAGCAGACTCCGACGTGGTATTTCGTCCCCTGCAAAGACTGCCAGGTCTACGACTGGTTCCCCACGACGGAGAAGCGCCTGACACCTCATTGCGTATGTCGAGAAGGATGCAAGCTCGTGCCACCATGTGTTGTCCCTCTGAAAGAATACTCCGATGCCGTCGAGCGTCAGCCCCGGACGACGATCTGTAAATGGGTTGTGCGCCGTCACGTGATAGACGATGGCGTTTATGCCGAGACAGTAGTTGCGGTCTAAGAGTGGCTTCAGCATGGCTGGCGTCTCGTCCCATGTCGCTCTTACGTCTGTGAAACCCTCTGCCTGAACTACTGGTTTGCCATATACGTGCGCCCCACTGACCGCGTCGGCTATGTCGTTAGGCTTGTCATGCGTCGGACTCCCGAGCCAGAACTCGCCCATTGGATAGTCCACGACCTCATAATGTACTATGCCGTCCGAGACCATTGTCGGACATACGCTCTCCGACGAGATTGGCAGTTTCTGCTCGTCTGCATACTCTCGTACTGTCTTGAAAAAGACGTCCTTCGTGAGGTCGGCTATCGTCTGACGAACGTCGCGAAGTATGCGGTCGCTCTCGTCGTAGCTTACCATTGGTACCCCTGTCATCGTCAGCAGCCATGGCTTTATGTCATACCCGCGCCTACGTTTGAACTCGTCTGCAAAGTTTAGACTCCAGTTCTGCGACCCACACTCCCAACTGTCGATGTGCAGTCGTGTGATGACCTCCGGATGTGGAACGTGTGACCGTATCTGCCCAAACCAGTTCTCCGCCTGCTTCCGTACTGCCGCCGATGAGAATTTGTCGCATTCGAGACCTCTTCCTCCGCCTCCCGTCGCATTCGTATGCCCAGTCGAGGCATGTCCGACGCGTCGAATGTGCCAGACACCTTCCGGAAGTGTCGCTGATATGCGCCCATCTCTGTCTATGTCACATCTGATGACGTCCTCAAGCGATATGCAGTCTTTGTCGTCCAGCTTCTTGGCACTGCTGACTCGCCATACTGCCCCCGACTTTCCTTCGTATGCGTTGATGACGGGCTCTTCGCTGAGCACGAGCGCTGCCACTTTTAGGACTGGTGCCCATTTCGCCGCATCCATGTCCTCACACCCTGGCTCACTGCCGACTGGCGTCCACGAGAACTTGAACTGTCGCGCTGTCGTCGGTCGGAGAGCGTATGTCGCGTATGCGTCTGTATTTTGCCATCCCTGACGATCTGGCGTTATTGTGCCGACTTCTTGCCACTGCTTTCCGTCCTCGCTCGCAGAGACTGTCCATCGGTGTGCTTGATAGTTGTTGCCGCCTGTCACTATCTTGACCGATCGTAGTGTGAATGGTTTGTCGTAGGTGAAAATGATGTCTGCCGGTTCTTTAGAACGGAACGGGAACTCGACCGAGGCTCGCGGCGTCTGTTGTGTCAACGACTTTGCCGGGAAGGCGTATGTCGCTATGTCGTTGTAATATTCGCCATTGTGCTGTGGTATCGGTATCCTGAGGTCTACCTCTCCCCCACCCTTCACTATCGTGTCGCTCCAGACTACTCTCTGCATGGACTCCTTTTCGCTTATCCATGGACCTCCTGCCAGTGCGAACCCGTCTGATATGTGTATCCCGACTTGCAGTCCGAGGCTGTCCGCTATCCGTGTCGTCAGGTCTACTTCTCTCCACCACTCTTCTGTCAACTGGTCAGCCTTGCCTCCCAGCCCTATTCTGTCTTCTGCGCTGCTCTTTATCGGCATCAAGTAGAATCCTGCTATCCCCGCCTGCTTCATAGCTATAAGGTCTTTGCGTATCCCTTCGTCCGAAACGGCTCCATACATCCAGTACCAGAATGTCCATGGCGCAGTCTCTGCTGACGGCTGTCGAAAATCTTCGTCCCAAGTACGTTGCCGCGTACACGATGATGCTATAATGATGAATACCACGAAAATAGTGAGCAACTGTATGTGGTGCTTGCTAAGCGATTGTTGATTTACCATGTTATCTGTCAAAAGTATTTCGATACGCAAATTTAAGGAATAAATCTGATGCTATGGCTACTACGGTATAATGCTTTTATCTTCTCCCTTCTATTCGACTTATATCCTGACCAATGTGGTTCCCTATTTTTTTAATGGTTCATTCTTGTAAAAAAGAGAAACGAAAGGTAATTTTGCATTAATAATCATTAAACCTATAGATAGAAATGGGATTCATTAAAGAGTTCAAGGAGTTTGCTGTCAAAGGCAACGTGGTCGATATGGCAGTAGGTGTCATCATAGGCGGCGCCTTCGGCAAGATCGTGACCTCCATCGTCAACGATGTCATCATGCCTCCCATAGGCTGGCTCATCGGTGGCGTCAACTTTACTAACCTCAAAGTTGTCCTGCCTGCCAACCCACTGGCACCAGAGGGAACTGAGCCTGCTACTATCGCCTACGGCTCGTTCATTCAGAATGTTATCGACTTCCTGATTGTCGCACTCTGCGTTTTCTTCCTCGTCAAGGGTATCAATGTCCTGACCCGCAAGAAGAAGAAGGAAGAGGAGGCTGCAGCTGCTGCTCCTGCCCCAGAACCAGAGCCAACAGCCGAGGAGAAACTCCTCACGGAGATTAGGGATCTCTTGAAGAACAAGTAATCGACCCTACTATACGTTTAAGGACTCACGACATCTGCGCCGTGAGTCCTTTTTAAATGTTCGCCCACCTTTCGCGTCTTGAAAGGTGGGCGAATTCGCATTATCTAACAGTCCTTGTTATCCCTTGTATCCTTATTTCCTCTTTTTCTTGGCGTGCTCAAATACCTTCGCGTCAATCGGCTTGTTCAGCTTCTTCTCCTGCAGGTCATACTTCGTCGAACTGCCATCCGCCTCTATCATGTTGAGGCTGACCAGCGTCCCGTCATTCTTGTCGTATGCAAGCTCGATTGTCTTCACCTTGCTCCTGTTCATGCTCATGTTGGTAGCTATCTTCAGGACTACGTTCTTCCCTACTGTCTTCGCCGACGACAGGGTCCCCTCTACGGCCGAGACCTCTCCCTTCACACAGTGCAGCAAGGTCTCAGATAGCGCCTCGACATGATGGTTCCCCGAACGTAACGTCCTGCTCTTGCCACCTATCGTGACCGATACGTTGTCGGCCGTTACGACAAATGTCTCGCCGTCTGCATACTTCATGCTGAGGTTCGTCGGATTGCTGAAGTAGAATGTCCCCTCTGATTTCGTCTCGCTCTTGACTGCCGCAACTGTCGTCGTCCTGACAAATCCACACTCTATCGTCGACACTTCCTTGTTTGCCGCCTCGATCTTCTTAATGTCGGCATTGTTCTCAGCATTCTTTAGCTGTGCACTGCACAACGCCGGCATGAGAGCCAATGCTGCGATTACTATACTTCTCATCGTGTACATATAATGTCGTTTGTTTCCTTGTTCAACCTAAATCTTCGACTATTGTCTGCATCCCCAATATCTCGGCACATGTGAAGAACGATGTCATCGACGTCCCAAGTATCCCATGCAGGTTCAAGTTCTGTCCGGTCAGGTAGACGTTCTCGACTGGTGTCTTCGGCGTCAGGATTGTGTACATCGTATTGCTATAGTCTTTCCTGATTCCGTATGCACTGCCTTCGACTGTCCCTGTATAGTCTGTATACGTCAACGGGGTGCTGACCCAGTATTTGTCGACTGCCGCACGCAGACCCTCTACCTTCTCGTTCACGAAGTCTATGGCTCTCTCCGCCATCTCCTCCTTGAACTTTTTATAGTCTTCCCCTCTGTATCCAATTTTTGTGCCAAACCATTTGCTGACCTTCTCCCATTTCATCGGGATAAGTATGTCGACAACCTCCGACCACTCCCTTCCGACTTTCGGCGGAGCAAAGCTGACCAACGCTGCCTCGACTTCGTCTGATAGCTTCTCATGATACTCCCATATACCTCCCTTGCGATATATGTACTCGTTCCGGTTGCGATAACGCAACTTCCCAGGCTTCAATGCTATGTTGACTGTGAATACTCCAAACGTATTCTCCATCGAGGTCATCCTCTTCGCAAATATCTTCCTTACGAGTCCTGACTCCTGAAGCATCTGCGCTGTCCGAGCTGGATGTATGTCCGATATGACTATGTCTGTCTCATACTCCTCTTCGCCATTATTGACGATGACGGACGACACTCGCCCATCCACTGCCTTAAATCCTGTGACTTTCCTGTTCTTGACTACCTTCCCTCCAAACCTCTCTATGCTCGCGACGAGGGTCTCTGCTATCTGCATCCCGCCTCCGCGTAGCCTGTATGCGCTCTGTACGAACGTGCTGTTTATCTGTCCAAAGGTGTACAGCGGCAACTTCTCCCGGTTCAACTCCATCTTTATCGATGTTCCGGAAAGTACGTCTATTAGTCTGTCGTCACTTATGCTCTCTTTCAAAAATCCGTATGCCGACCGAGAGAACATTGAGTTTTCTAATACATCTAATGCTGTCCGTGGCTCGAAACTCTTTTGTATGTTGTCACCGACTTCCTTCAGCATCTTGACATATTTCGCTATGCCCTCCCGCTGACTTGGAAATGCTCTGCACAACTCCTCTTCAAAGTTCTCATACCCATTGACGAACTTGTATGAACTGTCTCCTATCGTCACCTGGTCGAAGCATTCCCTGTCAAGCCTGACCCACGGCAACTCCATGAGTCCAAAGTACTTGAACAGTCGATGTAGCATCTGTCCCTCGTCAAGCCCTCCGACATAGTGGAAGCCTGTGTCAAATAGATGTCCTTCCCTCCTGAAACTCTGTATGCACCCGCCGATTAGGCCACACTGCTCTAAGACTAATACTTTCTTCCCTTTCTTGGATAAGATATATCCACACTCCAAGCCTCCAAGACCGCCTCCTATGACTACTACGTCATATTTACTGTCACTGCTCATCTCTACTCTCTCTTACCGTTTAGCCAACGTACTTTATATCCCTTCCTGATGATGAACTTCACCAACGCATGATACATGAACGGCTGTAATGTATACGCCAAGACTAATGCCGATGTCATTCCGATTATCGTGGCGATGCCTATCGACGACAACGCTGGGTGCGACGCTAATAGCAACGAGCCTGTACTCAATATCAATACGACTGCCGAGAAGAATATCGCCGTCTTATGATATACGAGCAACTGCGGCTCCGACGTCGACTTTGCCTTTGATAGCAACCCATCCATGACAAATATGCTGTAGTCGACTCCTATGCCAAATATGAATGTCGATATCACTATGTTTATCAAGTTGAACTGCAATCCGAAGATGCCCATAACTCCCAATACTATGAACCAGCTCAACGACATCGGGATGAATGCTATCACGGCAAGCAATATGTCCCTGAACGACAACAACAATATGACGAATACGAACGCCATCGATATGTTCAGCGCAGTGTTGAAGTCCCTCTCTATGCTCTTGACCATCTCCTCAGTGTAGAACATCGGGTCAACCACGAAACTGTCTGTCTTGCTGATGACCTCACGACCTACCTGCTTCTTGTCCTCGTCCCTCAGGCTTACCTGCGTATATACGAGATATTTTCCGTTGTTGTTCTCGATTATGTTCGCTACGAGTCCATTCGGCAGGACGTCATCGTCATACAGCGATATGGTCTCATATTCGGCCTCTACCATGTCCTTGAATGGCTCAAAGAACGACGGCGCTATTCCCTGTCTCTTGCAAGCCGCTGTGACATATTCCATTGTCTCCGCTATCTTCTCCTCTGTCCAGAACGACTTCCATGCTTCTATCCTCGCCTCCTGCTCCTCTTCGGTCGCAAACAGCGTCGCTGCCTTCGAGTATCCCTTGATGCGTCCGTTCTTCTTCGCCTCACTCAATACGTTCATCACGTCCCTGCTCTTCTCCAATGCGACGTCGAGCGAACTGTCCGACGTGGCATAATACGTTGTGACGCAACCTGGCTGTGTCTTGCTGGCAAGCAGTGTCGTAGACTCTTTTACGCTCTTAGCTGTATAGCTGATGTGGCTCAAGTCTGCGTCGAAGTTTACCCACCTCTGTGTGTATAGGCACACTGCCGATATGACAAGTATCAGGACTATCAACCATACGTGCCTGTCAAACTGATGGGAATTGAACCTCTCCAACACCATGAACGCCTTCTTGGACTTCCTGTTCCTCTGCTCGTTGAAGAAGTGTGGCAGGAAGATGAGGCTGAAGAATGTCGTACCTACAAGGCCGAACGACGCAAACAGTCCGAAGTCCTTCAGCAACTCCGAATCTGTGAACATCAGCCCTAAAAACGACCCTATCGTCGTCAAGCACCCGAGGAATACGGGCTTCGCCTGATCCCTTATCACCTGCTCTGGCGAACTGACATACTTGTAGTGAGTTATTACGTGGAGGCAGTAACTGAGCGCTACGCCCAGCACTATCGCCCCTATTCCTAGCGCCATCAACGACATCCCTCCTCGGACGACATACATCATCGCCAATGCGAACAACGCTCCGTATATCACAGGGCAGATGAGCATCGGTATCGTGGACTTGTTCTTGAAGCATACTCCTATGCCTATGCAGACTAATAGCAATGAGATGCTCAGCGTCAGGCTTAGATCTTTCTTGACTCTCCTGCTGTTGTTGACGCTCTGGACGGGCGCCCCATGGAACAATATCTTTACGTCCTCATACTTCGCCTCCGTATCCTTTATGACTTTCTCTATCAACTCGACTAGACGCTGACCGCTCTTCGAGTCAAACGACTTGAAACTCGGCGATATGTACGCTATCGCTACTGTCGTGTCCCTGCTGAAGAAGTGCCCGTCATATACTGTCTGGTTCCCCCCTAAGCTGCTCCTGATATCCTGCACGGTCTCTAGCGCCAAGTTCTTCATCCCTATCGGGTCCGACGCTATCATTCCCTTCATCGCCGCTCCGTTCGGCGTCATCAGCAGCTCCTTGCTCTTCGCTACGTTCTTCTCTATGCTCTCCGGAGTCGTCAGCTCCGCTAACTGTGAATATTTGCTCGTATCCACGAACAATGGGAAGTTGTCCGATAAATACGAGACCAAATCTATCATTGTCTCCGAATCTATCTCATACAAGATGTCCTCTATCATCGTCCCCGCTGTGTCACACTCACCTAGCGACGCTACGAAGTCATCACTCACCTCGACTAGCTCGTCCGGATCCATCGGCCGCTCTGTGTCCCGCGACGTCATCAAGACAAATATCTTGTCCTTGACTCGCAACTGGTCAAACGCCATCTGCTCCTGACTGTCGCCCGTCGATGGCAACAACTTTGTGATGTCCTCCTCGAACTGCAACTGGAACGCCAATACTGCAAATGCTATCGTGCTTACTACTAAGAGCACGTAGCGCAACACTCTCCGATCTCGAAGATACTTATATATGCTGAGTACTAATTCGGTCATTTTTTACGCAAAAAACACGAAATCAATGTTCTTCTGAACACTGATTCCGTGCCTGTTCTACACTGATTTTCCTTGCCTCACGGCATTGATGTGGTAAGCTACCGACGACATATCCTGATATGCCATCGGATTCTACTTCGCACTCCTCTCGTAAATGTAGTCGTAGAGGTCTGCGAACGTCAGGATCTTACCTACCTCGTTGCTCGGAATCTTCACTCCGAACTCGCTCTCTATCAATGCAACCATGTCAACAAGGCTCAGACTGTCGAGCTGAAGTGTATCCTTGATGCCTGCCTCTGGCTTCAGATTCTCTACCTCTGCCTCAAACTCCTCTGCCAATACTCCATTGATCTTGTCAATCAGTTCCTGCTTTTCCATTTCTTTCTATCGTGATGACTTGTTTGTTCCTTATTATCTTTGCTGTTCTCATGGGGTTTTATCCCCCTAAGACACGGCAAAAGTAAGTCTATTGCGTGAAACTGCCAAATCTTTTATAAGTTTCTGACGACAAGTGTCGAGTTTGTGCCTCCAAATCCAAACGAATTCGACAGGAATGTGTCAAAATGTGCCGATACTCGCTGACCCGGTATGTTCAACTTCGCCGAATCTTCGTCCGGATTCTCAAAGTTCAAGTTCGCTGCTATGAAGTCGTTCTTCATCATCAACAGCGTATACACGATCTCGCTCGCACCTGCCATCCACATCTCGTGACCCGTCTGACCCTTCGTCGACGTGACGTACGGCTTGTAGTCCCCAAAGACTGCATGTATAGCCTTCGCCTCGTTCTGGTCGCCTATGTGCGTCGACGTCGCATGGGCATTGATGTATCCGATCTCGCGCATGTCTATGCCCGCACGCTCTATCGCCATCCTCAGAGACCTAGCCGGTCCATCTACGTTAGGCGACGAGATATGATCGCCGTTCGACGAGAATCCATAGCTCAACACCTCTGCCAAAATTGGCGCTCCACGCTTGACTGCACTCTCATAGTCCTCTATAATGACTGTCGCAGCTCCACCGCCAGGTACCAGGCCGTCCCTGTCCCTGTCAAACGGACGAGAAGCCTTCTCCGGCTCACTCTCACGTGCCGAGAATGCTGAAATGCCGTCAAAACTGCCTATCGAGAACGGATTGACCTCCTGTGCACCTCCACATACGATACAGTCCTGCAGACCCTCGCTGATGAGCAACGCTCCAAGTCCTATCGCATGAGAGCCACTCGCACACGCCGCAGATACTGTCATGTTGATACCCTTCAGCTTGAAGATGCACGACAAGTTCATCGTTACTGTCGAGTTCATCGACTGGAATATAGCTCCCGAACCGACAAGCGTCGTGTCCTTCTTGTTGCGCATCGTGTCGACGCTCTTCACTACTGCGTCAGCACTACTGTCGTTGCCATACAGTATGCCGACATTGTGCGCCTCGACATAGTCCGGCGTCAACTTCGCATGTGCCAATGCGTCGCGCGTCGCCAAATATGCGTACTTGACCTCGTCCGCCATGTATACTCGCTGGCTGCGGGTCAATATGCCCTTCAAGTCTGGAACGTCAACCTTCGCTGTCAAGGCCGACCTGAACCCCATCTCCTTCCTGACAGGATCAAATACTATCCCGGATTTCCCGTCATAGAGCGACTGGCGAACCTCCTCCAACGTCTTTCCTAGACAAGAGTAAATCCCTAAACCCGTGATAACAACTCTCCTTTTCATTTATGTTGATTTTTTCTGTTTCCTTTTATTCCGTACAAATTATTCTTTTGCACGTTTTCGGCACGCAATTTCGCACTTTTTTACTTTCCAAACTCTCAAAAAAAGCAAAAAAGAGTCTTCATTGCATAACGTATGCTCTTTTTGAAATCTCAATATGTTGTAAATCAAACATCTAAACTCGCTCTTCGTCTTCTTTCCTCTCTGGTTTTTCTTCCTCGCTGCTTATTATCTATGTAGTTTTTGTCACTTTCTAAATACGTATTAAAACCTATCTGTTCTTGTATATCTTACGACTTTCACGTCTCCCCCTCTGCTTTAAGCCTCTCCGCCTACTCTATAACTCCCGAACCTATCAGTTCCTCTCCGTCATACAGCGCCGCAAACTGCCCAGATGTGATGCCCCTCTGCGACTCGTCGAATATGACGTATACTGCCTTCTCCCCTACCCTGACTCGTGCTCTCTGCAACGGCTGTCGATACCTGATTCTGCACTCGCACCGTCGCTCCTCGCCGACCTTCATTTCGACTTCCCTCCGTATCCAGTGCATCTCGTCATGCCTTATCCTGAGTACGCTCCTATATAGTCCCGGATGGTGTTCTCCCATCCCGACGTATATCTGATTGTACTCGGTGTCTGTCCCGATTACGAAAAGTGGCTCCGGAAATCCTCCTATATATAGGCCTTTGCGCTGCCCTATGGTGTAGAACTGCGCCCCCTGGTGTGTCCCGACTTTCTTCCCGTATTTCGGGTGAAACGCATACGCCTGTGAGAGTTGATACAGCTCGTCCTCGTCCTCACTGTCTTTCTTGCTCCAGTCTCTTGCGAATAGCTCGCTGTCCTCGGGTATGAGGAATACTTTCCCTTCTTTCGCCTTCAGCTTCTGCTGGAGGAAGACTGGCAAGTCGACCTTGCCGACAAAGCAGATTCCCTGTGAGTCTTTCTTGTGTGCCGTCACGAGATTTAGCTCTGTCGCTATCCTCCTGACCTCAGGCTTCTCCATGTCGCCTATCGGGAACAACGCCTTCGACAACTGCTCCTGATTGAGCTGGCACAGGAAATAGCTCTGGTCTTTGTTCTTGTCCGCCCCAGCCAGTAGCTTGTAACTGCCTGTCTCGCTTCGCCCGAGCCTGCAGTAATGCCCCGTCGCCACTTTGTCTGCCCCCAGTTCCAGCGCTGCCTTGAGGAAGCTGTCGAACTTTATCTCCCTGTTGCATAGGACGTCGGGATTTGGCGTCCGACCCTTCGAATACTCGTCGAACATATAATCGACGACTCTCTTCCGATAGTCCTCGCTGAGATCAACAAAATGGAACGGTATGCCGAGCTTCCGCGCTACCGCCTCTGCGTCAAACTTGTCGTCGAGCCACGGGCAGTCTCCCTTTAGGACTCCCGTGGTGTCTGTCCAGTTGCGCATGAAGAGCGCCACCACGTCATACCCTTGCTGCTTCAAGACGTATGCCGCGACGCTGGAGTCTACTCCTCCAGACATTCCTATGACGACTCTCTCCATGCTCCTCTGTACTATAATATATTAGGGGGCTTCTAGAAATTTGGTTTTTCACTTGTGCGATTAAGCGAGCGCATACTTTCGATTAAGCGAGAGCAGAACGAGCTTGCTCGTTATGCCGAACTTTTCGATTAAGCGAGAGCAGATCAAGCTTGCTTGAAATCTGCCGAACTTTTCGATTAAGCGAGAGCAGAGGGAACTTGTTCACTCTGCCGAGCGTGAGAAAAGTCAGCGAAGCTAACGTGAGAAAAGTCAGCGAAGCTAACGCAGAAAAAGCAATTTATAGAAGTTTCCTTTAGTGTGTCAGGACCTCAAGTCCCTCTTCCGTCATGACGAAGGTGTTCTCCCACTGCGCCGATGGCAGTCCGTCCCTCGTCGTCACTGTCCACTTGTCGAGCTGGTCGAAGTGGACTTCCCTCTTGCCCATGTTTATCATTGGCTCTATCGTGAACACCATTCCCGGGACTAGCAACATTCCGGTCTTCGGCTTTCCGTAATGTGGCACCTCCGGGTCCTCATGGAACTTTAGCCCTACTCCGTGTCCACACAACTCCCTGACGACACTGTAGCCGTTCTTCTGAGCATGACACTGTATCGCGAAACCTATGTCTCCCGTAAAGCTGTACGGCTTGGCTGCTGCCGCTCCTATCTGGAGGCACTCGAGTGTGACGTCGACGAGTCTCTGCTTCTCCGGTGTCGTTGTTCCGCCTACGACGAACATCCTCGACGCATCTGCATAATACCCGTTCAGTATCGTTGTGACGTCGACATTTACTATCTGCCCGTTCTTCAGTATTGCGTCCGGAGACGGTATCCCGTGGCAGACGACGTTATCTATAGATATGCACGAACTCTTCGGAAATCCCTCATAACCAAGATCCGCCGGAATGCCTCCATGATCCTTCGTGAACTGATATATGAGGTCGTCAAGATGCTCCGTTGAGACTCCCTCCTTTATCTCACTGCCTATCATGTCGAGAAGCGCCGTGTTTACGACTCCACTCTTCCTTACGCCGTCTATCTGCTCTTCCGTCAGTATCAGATTCCGACTCGGCACTGTATGCCCAGCCTTCTGAGCCGCCAACACCTTCTTGTCCATCTCGGTGACAGGCTGCCCCTTGGCTACCACCCAACGTCTTTTCATGGTCAGTATGTTTATTATTTGTTCCGCTGTTATCATACGTCTGCAAAGTTACCCTTTTTTATCTATCCTTCGCTCTTTCATCTGCTTTTTCCGCTCCTTATAATGTCTCTGCCACCTCTTTGTGCCCTCTTCTCGCTTTCCCTCCACGCCCAGACCCCTCCGTTCCTAATTGCTCATTGCTAATTGCACATTGCTAATTGGGTTAGACCTGTATTAGACTTGGTCCCTCTTATGCTATCCACGCCCCAATCTCTACTGTCTCGTCTTACGGCATCTTCTCTTTCCCCTATATCTCTGTGTAATTGACACTTATTTACACTTCAGCCGTTTAAAGACAACAATCTGTAATTGTGCACTACCCCCCGCAACTATTCTGTAAGCTAAGCGTAATAGTAAGTAACGAAACGATAAATCTGAGAAATGATGAATACGAGAACTTTATTGTCGCTGTGCCTGCTTTTCGCAGCCCTCGTCGCCTCTTCTTCTGACGCAACAGCACAAGCCGTACCTAACTACGACCTCATCTTCAGTACCTACGGTCAGGCTAAGAACGCTCTCCACCGCAACAACGCCTACAACCGCATCAACAAGAACGATGCTCGCGCCGTGGCTGACAACCTTCTCGGCTATCAGAACGCCGACGGCGGTTGGCCTAAGAATATCGACTGGCTCGACGCTACCGCTCCTATCCTCGTCCTCAAGAATATTGAGCCAGAACTGAAGGTCAGCACCCTCGAGAACAAGAATGTCTGCCCGCAGGTCGAATACCTCTCCGCTACCTACAACCTTACGCTCGACCGTAAGTACAAGGAGGCAGCTCTCCGTGGTATCGAGTACATACTCGCCACTCAGATGGAGAACGGTGGCTGGCGTGGCAACGACGTCGACGCTATCGCCTTCAACGACAATATGATTGGCAATCTGCTCCGCTTCCTCCACAAGGTCGCTGAGTGCGACGCACCTTACAGATGGGTCAGCAAGAAGGTCCGTACTCGCGCTAAGGCTGCCTTCGAAAAGGCTCTCGACCTTACGCTCCGCTGCCAAGTACGCTCCGCCGACGGCAAACTGACTGGTTGGGGCCTCCAGCACGACAACAACTCTCTCAAGCCTGTCCAGGGCCGCTCCTACGAGCTCCCAGGCGTCGTCAGCAACGAGACTTCCTCTATCGCTATCGCGCTCATGAATATCGACAACCCTTCCGAGGAGGTCTCCAACGCTATCAAGGGCGCTATGGAATGGCTGGAGTCTAGCGCTATCAAGGGGATCAGAATCGAGAACGTCCCTCTCTCAGATAGCCTCGCTACCCTCTTCAAGAGAGCTAACGACCGTATCGTCGTCGAAGACCCCTCTGCCGCGCGTATCTGGGCCAGATTCTACGACATCGATACTAACAAGCCTTTCTTCAGCAACCGCAAGAGCGAGAAACTTTCCGAACTGAAGCAGGTCGACATCGAAAGACGTGCCGGCTACGGTTGGTACGGCTACTGGCCTGAGGCCGCCTTCACCGCCTACGACGTCTGGAAAGCACGCTACGCTAAGTAACCCCGCTTTATCTTTCATCTATGCCTAACCCCGCTTTTTGCGAAATTTAACATAGCAGCACGTTACAGACTATAGAGTTTTAATTTATCTTTGCGGACATGAAACGATTTGCGCTTCTGCTCTTATCGCTTCTGTCCGCTTTCTTCGTCTTCGCCTCCAACGATGCCGATAGGCGTAAAGACAAGAAACCTGCTTTTGAGAAACGGACGGAAGACCTGAAAATCAGCGGCATCATGGCGGACTCGGAGACGGGGGAACCGCTCCCTTTCTCCAACGTCTTTATCAAGCGCTCCCTCGTCGGTACTCAGACTGACTTCGACGGCCTCTTCTCGCTCGTCGTCCCTGCACGCTATGATACTGTCTGGTTTAGCGCTATGGGCTATCGTGAACAACTTTTCCGCGTCGACCAGCTTAAAAATCCTGACAGTCTAGTTATCGCGATGAAGCCTGATAATATTGCTATCGACGAGATTGTTGTCCGCCCAGACGACGCCCCTCGCCGTCTCCTCAAGGCTGTCGTCAAGGCTAAGGGCAGAAACAACCCCGAAAGTCATCAACGTGCCGAGTTTGAGAAATATACACGCTGGCAATATAGTCTCGGTAATATCAACGACCGTGCTAAGAACACACTCCTCCTCCGAGACGCTCAAAACCTTATGCAGATCAGCGGTGAAGACAGCTCGAGATACCTCCCCGTCTACTTCTCCGAGACGCTCTGCAAAAACGAGCTCCAACGCGAGCCTCGTAAGGCCCGCTCGACTGTCCTCGCCGACAGAGTCAAGGGTGTCGACCTCTTCAAGCAGTACGAGATCGGTGGCCTCTCTAGCGCTATCGACAACGAAATCAACTTCTACGACGACGTTGTCAAGATCTTCAGCATCGGCTTCGTTAGCCCGATAGCCAAGGACTGCTTCCACTACTACGACTTCTTTATCATCGATAGTACTTCGGTAGCCGCACCTAAATGGGCCGAGCAGGATAGCGTCAAGTCCTATACTGTCAAGTTCCGTCCTAAGAACGCCGGTGACAAGGCTTTCGAGGGTACTATGGATATCGAGACTCTCTTCTTCAGCCCGACTCGTATCGACGCTAAGATGCCTAAGTGGACTAATATCAACTTCGTCAAGCGTCTCGAACTCTCGAGCACCTGGCAGATGGTCCAGGATAGTATGCCATTCTACGCGACTAACAGTATGGTCGCAAGTATCGACTACATGCCCGTCAACTCTGAGAAGAAGCGTCTACAGATTCGTTGCGACATGTTCAACTCCAACGACAAGGTACGCCTCGATATCGACGAACCTCTCCTCCTTAGCCGTAAGGCCCTCTCTATCGAGACTCTCAAGGCCGACGGCTATAAGTCGCAGGATGATGACTTCTGGGACGAGCACCGCCATGCTGAAATGAGCTCCGAACAGCAAAAGGCTAGCTCTACTATCGACTCCCTAAATAACGTCGGCGCAGTCCGTACTTTTAGCCAGATAGCCAAGGCTGCTATAACGGGTTACCTCGACGTCGGCGCTGTCGAGATCGGCTCTATCGGCGAAATGTTCAATACTAACAAGATTGAGGGTCTCCACCTCGGCTTCGGTCTGAGGACTAGCAAGGAGGTCAGCGAGAGCTTCGTTCTTAGCGGAATCCTCGGCTACGGCTTCAAGAACACTAGACCGACCTACGGCGCCGGCATCGGCTACAAGTTCCATAGCCCTATGAGGCGTACTATCGATGTCTACTATAGCGACCGTGTCATGAAAATCGGAGAGGACGAGAATATTCTTTACCTCTACGAGAATATGCTCTCGACATCCGAGACCAACCTCATCGCACAGCTGTTCAAGCGCGAGGAAATCGACGAACTGATGTATTGCCAGAAGTTCAAGCTCTCCTACGACAACGAATGGTACACCGGCATGCAGACCCGCCTCCAGGCTATCGCCCTCTCTCAAGAGTCCCCTAAATACTACCCCTTCACCCAAAACGGCTCCCCTATCAAGCACGTCAACCAGGCTGAAGTCTCTCTCGACTTCCGTTTCAGCTTCCGTGAGAAATTTGTCGACGACGGTATGCAACGTATGTACCTGACGACCGAATACCCGATTTTCCACCTGACTTTCGCCGGCGGCAAGGCTGAGGCTGGCGACAAATCTTCTACCTACGCCCGTCTCCACTCTACGCTCAAACATCGCTTCCAGTTCGGTCAGACGAAGCTGGACATCGCTACTGAAAGCGGTATCTACTTCGGCAAACTTCCCTACACTCTCCTCAATATCGCCCGTGGCAACAAGACCTACGGCTTCTATCAGTACGACTTCAACCTTATGAACTACCTCGAGTTCGTCTGCGACAAGTATCTCTACGTCCACGCTGACTACGCTCTCGACGGCTTCCTCTTCCATAAGCTCCCCGCTATCTACAAACTTGGCCTCCGCGAAATCATAGGCGCTAAGGTCATGCTCGGTAG
Source organism: Bacteroidales bacterium (assembly GCA_017417385.1). Classification (GTDB taxonomy): domain Bacteria; phylum Bacteroidota; class Bacteroidia; order Bacteroidales; family Marinilabiliaceae; genus W3P20-009. Next base: position 26,659 of record JAFPZF010000007.1, on the reverse strand, counting down.
CCTCTCTGATAGACACAAAGACATGCTCGACCTTCCTCCTGGTGTCGGCGGACCCGATAAACCTTACGTCGAGCTCAACGCTGGAATAGACAACATACTCAGATTCTTCCGCCTCGATGCCGTCTGGCGTGCGGTCGGCAAAAGTAATGTCGGCGGCCCTAAGGTCGGTTTGAGGGCTCAATTAAACTTTAAACTATGAAAACCGTCGGAATTCGTAAGGCCACCAACAACGACACGTTCGCTATCCGCCAGCTCTACGACCTGTGCTTCGCTAACGACGTGGATTTCGTCAACTTGTACTTCAGCCAGATCTACAAGCCTGAAAACACGCTCATAGACACCGACGGTGGCCAAATCGTCGCCTGCGCTCAACTCCTCCCCGCCAACGCACGAATCAATAGCCGTACGCTTAGATGCGGACAGGTCGCTGCCGTCATGACTCATCCTGACTACCGTCTTCATGGTCACATGCACCGACTTATGGACGCTCTCATCGAGGAGGCTGTCAATCGATACTATTGCTTCATCTATATCAACCCGACTACGGACGAGACTATTACTCGCTACTTCTCCGAGTTCGGCTTCGTCCCAGCTTTCGGCAAGAAAATAGAGGTTATCAAGGTTTCCCCAAGAGGCAGCTCTAGGCTTGTGACTCTTATCGACCAGAACGAGCCTATGGTGCGCAAGCATATTCACAAGAACTACGTTCAGCTCGTCGACTCCGCTACTGAAATGCAAATCGAATACCTTAAGTCTTGCAGACAACGTACTGGCTACGCCTATATGCTCCGCAACTCCGCAGGCCTTAAGATTGCTTGGGTCACGGGCTGGAGAAACTCCTACAACAACTTCACGTGCCTCTCTCACTACGGCAAGAGACCCGATATCGAGAGTCTTATCAGCAACCTCTGCCGCAACCGTTCCTTCGAGGACGACGTAGAGGTGGAGTTTCCTGTCAGCGCTAAGGGCTGTCACTACGGCATGGCGAAAATACTCAATGACAAGTTTAGAATCGAGGATCTCGATGATCTCTACCCAGAGATGACTTTCGCGGGTATTATATGATGAATATCTCTATCGTCGGCGCAGGCAATGTTGCCTGGCATCTTGCTCAGTCTTTCCGTGGCGTCTCTGTCTCTCAGGTCGTCTGCCGCAATTCAGCCGAAGGTCAGGCTCTCGCCTCGCTCATTGGCGCATCTGTCGCCTCGCCTTCAGACATCCTCCTCCCGGTCGACGCTGTCCTCCTTTGTGTCTCTGACAATGCTATAAGCCTTCTCGCCCAGTCTCTCCGCCTATCTGGCAACCCTGTTGTCCTTCACACTTCTGGCGCAACGTCGGTCGACGCTCTTCTTCCTCATGCCGACCGTGGCGTCCTCTACCCTTGCCAGACCTTCAGCAAGGCTGACAACGTCAATGTCCGTCAGACGCAGTTCCTAATCGAAGGCTGCTCACCTCATGCTCTCTCTGTCTCCCGCCAGCTCGCTCTCGCCCTATCTGACGTCCCGCCTATCGAGGCCTCTTCAGATAGCCGCTCTGTCCTACATTGCGCCGCTGTCTTCGCCAGCAATTTTACTAACCACCTTCTTCTCCATGCCGAGGCTATTCTCAAAAAAACTGGTCTGCCGTTGTCAGTCCTCGAAGTGCTGACTCGGCAGACCATTCAAAAAGCTTTCGATCTAAATCCTTTCGACGCTCAGACGGGTCCCGCCAGACGTGGCGACTCCTCGACTCTCGAGCGTCATCGTAATATTCTCTCCGACTCTCCCTCTCTCGAGATCTACGACCTGCTCTCTCGTAGCATCGCGCAGACTTACTCGGAGTCTCACTCCGACTGACTCTCTCCCCTACCCTCTCGATGCGTCAGGTATACGACCGACTCGACGTGATGTGTGTGCGGAAACATATCGACCGGCTGCAACGCCTCGACCTGATACGCCTCGCTCATCATGCTTATGTCTCGAGCCTGTGTCGCTGAATTACAGCTGACGTAGACTATCTTCTTTGGCGATACTTCCAGTATGGTCGCTACGACGTCCGGATGCATCCCTGCTCGTGGCGGATCTACGACCATCACGTCTGGCAACCCATGCTCCTTTACGAAGTCCACTGTCAGTATGTCTTTCATGTCCCCTGCAAAGAACTCTGTGTTCTTTATCCCGTTTATCTCAGAATTGACCTTGGCGTCCTCTATGGCCTCCGGCACGTACTCTATCCCGACGACTTTCTTAGCCTTCTTCGCTATGTAGTTGGCTATCGTACCCGTCCCTGTATAGAGGTCATAGACTGTCTCGCTTCCTGTCAGCGCAGCATACTTCGCTACTACGTCATACAGTCTCTGCGCCTGACGCGAGTTCGTCTGATAGAACGACTTTGGTCCGACCCTGAACTGTATGTCGCCCATCCGCTCCGTGATATACTCTGCCCCACTGTGGCACTTGACGTCCAAGTCCCCTATCGTGTCATTCATCTTTGTGTTGACGACATATAGCAGACTCGTCACCTCTGGGAACTTCCCGTGAAGCGTGTCGAGCAGCGCCCTCATCTCCTCCTGTCTCTCTTCCGCAAAGGCTACTATCACCATGATGTCGCCAGTCGTAGAGATCCTTACCGTCAGGTTCCTGAGAAATCCTGTCCTCTGTCGCAGGTCATAGAATGTCAACCCATTCTCCATTGCATACTGACGGATCCAGTTCCTGATGCTGTCCGATATCTCTGCCTGCAACGTGCAGGTCCTGACATCGACGACTTTGTCAAACAGACCCGGTACGTGAAATCCTAAGGCTGGCTTCTTCTCTATCGTCTTGTCAGCCAACTGCTCAGCCGTCAGATATCCGTATGCCGAGAATGTATACTCGAGTTTGTTCCTGTATCTGACGGTGTCAAGCGACGGCAATATAGGCGTCGGCTCTGGCAACGTCAGGTGGCCTATCCTTCGCAAGTTGTTCAAGACCTCGCGCTCCTTATACTCTGTCTGCTTCTCGTATGGGATGGTCTGCCAGACGCATCCTCCGCAAACTCCGAAGTGCGGACACGTCGGTGCTATCCTCATCGAAGAGTAACTGTTGTATGAGACGATCGTCCCTTCAGAATAGTTAGACCTCTTCTTGTCTATCCGGACGTTCACGACATCACCAGGCACCGCCCCTGTCACGAACAATACGCCACTCTCTATGTGGCACACGCAGCGCCCCTCTGCCGCCATGTCCTCGACGAGGACATTTTCTACTATCTCTTTTGCTTTCTTCTTCCGAGACATATCTCTTTTCTGTCGATACTCTTTATTTCTCTAAAACCTTAATACGTTGTCATATACCTTCAACAAGGCGTCTGCTATCGCTGTCGGCGTAAACCGTATCGCATAGTCCCGCCCCGCCTTGATCATCTCGTTCCGACGGTCCGGATGATTCATAAGCGTCTCTATCTGCTTCGCCAGTCCCGACGGGTCATCTGGCGATACGTAGATAGACGCAGGCCCGCCTGCCTCCTCCAGACACGATCCTGTACACGCTATGACGGGCACCCCACTGACGAGCGCCTCGACGATAGGTATTCCAAACCCTTCAAATCGCGACGGATAGACAAACAATGATGCCATCTTGTATATCGTCGGCAGATGTCTGAACGGGACTCCCTCTAGCATCTTAAACCTCTTCGACACTCCACCTCGCTCGACGTAACGCTCGACCTCCTCGGCGTATGGCGTCCGACGTCCTATAGCAACTACTGATACGCTCTCCGGTAGCAACCGTAGCGCTTGCGCCAACACCATCAAGTTCTTCCGCTGCTCTATCGTCCCGACGTACAATATGAAACTCTCTGGTAGCCCATAAGTGTTGCGGACAAACTCCTTCTCCAACGCTGTCGGTACGTTATAATACGCCTGCGAGACTCCCTGATATACGACGTCTATCTTCTCCGACGTCACTCCGCAATAATTCACGATGTCTCTCATCGTACACGCCGACGTCGCTATGATTCTGTCCGCCACCTTGCACGCATACTTCAACTTGCTGAAGTATATCTGCCTGTCTATCGTTCCATAAAGCTCAGGATAACGCTTGTATATCAAGTCGTGAACTGTGACTATAGTCTTCATCCGAGGCTTTATCTTGTCTACCCGATATGGCAGCTCCGCACTCAACCCGTGAAATATCTGGACACCATCTCTCGACGCCGCCTTCCCCATCTCTATCGTCCTCCAGAGTGACGGAAATCTCTTCCACGACCCCTCAGGATAGACGACTTTGGTGTTCCGCAACTCATCGACCCTGTTAAACATCCTCGACTCTTTTGCCGACGGCGTATACAAGTTCAGTGTCGCATTAGGTAGCGCCGACGAGACTGCACCTATTATGAATCGACTGTAGTTGCCTAGTCCCGTGTTGTTCTGCGCCGCTCGCTTCGCGTCAAAACCTATTACTATGTTATCTTGCATAAAGTAAAGATAGTAATAATTTCTTTTCTAATACTATATACTCTTCCTTCCCTCTCTATGTCAGTCTTCTACTTCTCCGTCCCCACCTCGCTATATTATTGTTCCTATCGGCAGCTCCGGCAGTGTAAACACTATCCTCGCTCCCTGTGTGTATGCCGTGTCCACCCATATCTTGCCTCCGAATCGCTCTACTATCATCTTGCACAATGATAGCCCAAGTCCTGTGCCTGTTGAGTACTCGTCGAGCTTTACGAACCTCCTGAATACGTCATCTGCCCTGTTCGCCGGTATCCCCCGACCTGTGTCAGACACTTCTATCCTCACGAGATGATTGACGTCGTCTCGACTCAGATTGAGCGTTATCGAACCGCTGTCCGTGAATTTCACTGCATTGTTCAGCAAGTTGTTGAGCACCTGCTGCAACCGCTGACGGTCTGTGTTCAGCGGACATGCCCACAGGTTCGTCTCAAACACGAATTCTATGTTGTTCCCCCCATGCGCTATCTGGACTGACGTCATCGCTGTCCTGCATATCTCCACTACATCCCACTCCTCAAACGAATAGCTCGCCCGACCACTCTCTATCCTCGATATGTCAAGTATGCTGTTCAACAACCCCGTCAGGAGCTTGCAGTTCTTGTTGATGACCTCCATGATGTTGGCCTTCTCGCTCTTCGTCAAGTCGGTCTGCGTCGCTATGACCTCCGAGAATCCTACTATCGCATTCAGTGGCGTGCGTATCTCATGACTCATGTCGGTCAGGAATGTGGTCTTCAATAGGCTGCTCGCCTCCGCCTTGTTCTTCGCCTCCGCCAACTCGTCTCTAGACTTCTCCAGCTCCTTCTTCAACCGCCTGTTCTTCTGCATCTGATAGACTGCTATGCCAAGCCCTATCGACAGCGTCAATATGAGCGCTATCGCTATGAGTATGTGGACTTTATATGCGTCAATCAGGCTCTCCGGCTTCGCTACGATCCTGCATCCCTTCGGCAAGTCCTCTTTCGGTATGCCGAACTGCTCCAGATTGTTATAGTTGAAGTAATAGTAGTTCGGCTCGAAGTTTAGATGCACCCTCCCGGTCTCGAGATAGTTCTGCACGCACTCCGCCAACGCGTCTCCTTTGCTGTCGTAGTCGGGCGAATATCCTCCAAAGCCCCACTCTTTCAATCCTGTCGCCGTCAGGCATATCACTGGCATCTTTGGATTCTCCTGCCTTAGCATCGATATCGACGAGTTGAGGTAGAATCGGTTGTTCTTGTCAAAACGCCACGTCCCAAAGAGTAGCGCAGTGCTGTCTGGCAAGTGCGATATGCTGTCCGCCGCACTCAATATCGTCAACTCCCTCCCGTCTAGCCACTTGAACTCGTACTCGGGATATCGGTTGAGATGGTCCCCGACGAAGCTCTTCATGCAGACTCCTCCATAACTGTTGTCCGTCAAGACTGCTATCCTCTTTATCTTCGGGAAATACTTCCTGACTAGCGCTATGTTCCCGTCTATGTCATAGTCATAGAAATACCCTCCGACGATGTTATACAAGCTGCTGATGTCCGATACGTCATGCGTCTCCGGATTCCACGTCTGAAGGTCATACAAGACGTCCGGTATCTCGACGTAGTTCCTGCTGACCATCCCGCATATCACCGGTATGTCTGATAGCTCCGATATGTCCATGCTCAGGTACGACGCCATTCCCTCCTGACCTAATATCATTATCATGTCTGGCCTGACGTCCTCCGCCCTGAACTTCGAGAGTATCCCGCGTATCCTGTCCTTCCAAGAGAGCGCATCGGAGAACCTGTCGCAGTTCAACGACTCTATGACTACATTCAGCTTTATATGACGCTTCTCACACCCCTTAGCGAAATCCCTGATTACCGCCGCAGTGTTAGGCGCATCTGCCTCATACGACGTGATGACGAGCATGTTCGTCTCGATATCACTCCGCGTACTAAACCGCTGACTGCTGGCCAGATTACTCCACGCCAGACAGCATATCAGCAGTATATATCTGATTATATGTAGCATTCCCCCCCTCTTCCTTGTTTGTTCTATCTATACCCAGTACTTATACCCCTCCGCAATGACCGACAACACTATGCCTAGTATGCCTCCGAGTATCGTCAACGTTATCGCACTCATCTTCTTTGTCAATATCAGTATATACGTGACTACGAAGATTATTGTTGCCACAAGGTCTATCTCTATGATGTTTTCTGTCATCTTCCGCCCCTCATCCCACTCGGGCCACATTGCTGTCTGTGCCAAGAAGACAAACGCACTCATCATCAGCCCTACTGTCGCAGGTCGTATGCCCGACAGGACTGACTGTACTACTCTGTTTGTCTTGAACTTGTCCAATATCTTCATGACGAGCAGACACAACACCAACGACGGCAGCGACACTCCAAACGTCGCTACAAACGCCCCTGATAGCCCCGCTACTTTATACCCGACGTAGGTCGCCGCATTGATGGCTATCGGACCTGGCGTGACCTGCGACAACGCTACCAGGTTCGAGAACTCGTCGGCACTCATCAGTCCAAAACTCTGTATGTCCTGATATATCAACGGTAGTATGGCATATCCTCCTCCAAAGCCTAATATGCCGACCTTGAAGAATACTAGGAATAGCAATAAGTAGTTCATGCCCCTTCTACCTCCTTCCCTTTGCCTTCTGTCCCGGCTATTTGCTCATCCTTTCCACATCCATACAGCAGATAGCCCGCTACGGCTCCCATGACTATCGACCACGCCGCCGAAAAGCCTACCATGACTATCGCGAGCGCTATGACGCCTATCGCAAGGGTCTTCGCTGTCGATATGGTCTTCCTGGACAGTCGCCAGACTGTGTGTAGTATCAGCGCCGCAGAAGACGCCTTGATGCCGACAAAGACCATCTTGACATACTTGTTGTCCTCAAATCCGCTCAAGAGCTCTAGTATCAAGACTATCGCTATCAACGCCGGCAATACTGTCCCGAGGACTGCCATTATCGCCCCTATCAGCCCAGCCTTCCGCTGTCCTATCAATATGCTGACATTCACGGCGACAACCCCAGGCAACGTCTGAGAGAGTATCACCATCTCTGTCATCTCGTCTTTGCCTACCCATCTGAGCTTCTTGACGAACTCCTCCTCTATGAAGGGTATCATCGCAAGACCCCCACCAAAGGTGAAGAATCCTATCTTGAAGAACGACCAGAATAACCTGAATACTGTACCTATCCCCCCCATAGTCGCCTCCTATTCCTGTAGAACTAGATTGTCTATGCAGTACAGCCGCGGATAGTCCGCCCTGTTGGTCTCGACCCTCAACTGCAACCTGCCGACACTGCCTATCGCGCGAAGGTCCACGGTCTTCCATTCGCTCAGCCTGACATACTTCGCCGGATTGTCATAGCTGCACTCTATCAGGTCTACACTGACTCTCGAACCGTCCGGCATCCCGTTCGTCCCTATGCCTTCGACTACGACCCTGTAATAGTCGTTCTTACCTACTGGATTGATTATCACCGAGTCCGACGTCATCGCTCCAAATTTCGCTACGAGATACAGCAGGTTGTCGTTCGCAAAGTCCATGCTGACCGGCGTATATCGGTTCCCGCCGAAGTCTATGACGGTCGCATCCTCTGTCCCGCTGACTGCAAGATACTTGTTCGACGCATCACTCCCCGGGACGTACGCTGTCCCTATCGCCCCATTGCCTACGCTCTGCACCTCCGCGGTCTTGCTGCTCCACGCAAAGCCATTCCAACTCGTGGTGTCTTTCGATATGACATTTGAGAATGTGACTCCCTTGCTGACGAACGACGTCTCCTGCCCCGTCCCCGATGTGGGATATATCTGCAATGTCCCGTCACTGATCGTCTCGCAGTTCGACATGCCGTCCATCGTGAGCCCGAGGGCTACCCTGACGAAGACTCGCGCCGTGTCCATCCCACTGCTGTTCCAGACTGTGAACTGATAATCATAGTCCCTCATCTGGCTCGAATGGAATGTCATGTCCCTGCTCGTCGAGACAACATCGCCGCCGTCCTTCCATTCGTATCTCGTCCCGTCGTCATATAGGATTCTCGGCGTCAGCTCTATCGTGTCCTTCGGAGATATGACGTATCGCCCCTCTTGTGGCATGTATATCTTCGGCGAGCGCATCGAATACTCGTCCTTGCTGCACGACACAGCAAAGGCAGCCGCCACGACTATCACCGCCATGACCGCTGCTCTCGCCTTGTTTCCTATGCTATCTATTGCCACTACACTACTTCGCTGATGTTTGAGTCTCCTGACGTTCCGGCTCCGGCAACCCGAACATGTGCGCCAAGTAGTCGTCTATCTGATCGACGCCCAGCTTCTTGGCGATTATCTTCTTGTGCTCGTCGAGAACGTATATCGTCGGTGTGCTCTTGATGTTGTAATACTTCCTGTAGCCCGTCCTCCCGTATGGGTCCCAGACGTTCATCCACTCGTCGAGGTTGTGCTCCTCTATGAACTCTTTCCACGGCTTCTCGTCGACCTGACAATAGACCGCAAATATCTTGACCCCATACTTCTGATACTTCTTCCATAGGACTTCGTTCATCTTGGGTATCTCCTTCTTGCAATGCCCGCAACTTGGCTCCCAGAATACGAGTATCGTGTACGGCGCCCTGACTTCATGCAGCCTGTACCACTGCCCGTCCGCACTCGGCATCTTCAGGTCGTGTGCCGTGAGTCCTACCAGTGTGTAACGTATGTCCTCGACCTGCTCACGCAGCTCCTTCAGGAACTTCTCGTCAGCCCAGTCCGCCTCACCGCTTAGGTAGTACTTGTCCGCCAGTGCGACGAGCGCCGCGTCCATTCCCATTATGTTGCTCTTGTTCGTCATGTTGTAGAGCGTCGAGACGAAGAACTGGAACATCTCCTTGTTCGGCCTGCACTTCTCTATGAGCCTTATCGCCTCCGCAGCTACGGTGTCCGGCATCTGTGGGACGGTCTCCTTGAAATATCTATCTACCTTCCCCGTGAAAAACGGCGTCCGTAGCAGCCTGTCGTCCGTCAGGTTGAAATTGTCATAGAAATGCTCCCGGTAGTAATAGTAGCTCTTGACTCGCTTCGCCGAGTCTATCTCTGCCTTCGTATATGTCTCGGGATATGCGAAGTCCGGTATCTCTATGTCTTTGAGCGCCGTCAGGAATGTCGAGATGAAGTTATCCTTGTTCTCCGCTATCGTCTTCTCTGTGAACGCCTTGACCTCCTCCGTCAACCGGTCACTCTTCTCCATGACTTCGTTCTTCTTCGCTTGGTCGCCCCCAGCTGCCTTGTATTCGTCCCTGAGCTTCCCGTTCTCCTTCGTGAAGTTCGTCATCTTCTGCTGATAGGCGAGGAACGTCTCCGCCTCCTTGCTACCCTTGATCTTCATCCGCTCTACCGCACCTTTCGCCGTGTCACACGAGACGGTGAACGTCTGATCCGCCGGCATCATCATGTCTATCAGCTGACCATTCTTCGGGAAGTGTAGTATGTACAGTCCCTCCTTATACGGCTCCTCATGCCTGAAATGTGCTACTCCGTTCGCATCGGTCAGCACCGTATCCTTGACGAGCATCTTCTGGTCAAAGTAATAACCCATGACAACCGGCTCGTTGCGATAGTTCGCCACTCTGACCTCTATGTCTGTCTTGCTCTCCTTCGACGGCGCTCCGACGGAGCTACCTGACTCGGCTGCCTTCGCACCCTCTATGTTCAAGACCATTGACGCCATGACTACGAGCGCCATTTCTACCATCCTACTCTTTGTTCTTTCTTGTATCATCGTTTTTCTCTCCTCTTCTTTCCTGTTCACTCTACAAAGTTAATGCCTATTCTTCAATTTTCTCCCCTTTTCCCCCTCTCACCCCCTACTTTTATAATTCTTTTCGCTTCCCACCGACCTTTCCCTCGGGTTAGAGCCTTGTTAGACCTCTCCCGCCTTGTGCTAACATCGCTTTCCTCGTTACCGCCCACATCATTTCCTATCATCACATACTCTACAACTTGTTATTTTCCACTTCATTAACAAAAGTGTAATTATACCGCATCACTGATGTCGGTTTTAAAGAAATGGTGGCAGCTGGTAATCATAAGACTACCAGCTGCCACCCTCGTCATCTACTCCTCTTCCTCTTCATCGATATAGTTAACATCCATCTCGCACCCGAACGTATCCTCCACACTGTCACCATCAAGAAATCCAACCTGTAACCTCTCACCATCCTCCATGTCTGGAAGTTGCATCAGAACGTCATACGTCAAATTGATTGACAGCCTTGCATGATGCAGAATATCTATTCCAATAATTCCGTCCACACGCACTCCCTTTCCTAGCATCTCCTCATCATCCTTCATAATGAATACAAGAAGATCATGCACGACAGTCTTATTTGCAAATTTCAGATCAACTACGGCAGTCTTGCACTTTGACTTCTTTATGCCAATAAATCCACCCTGCCTCTCTGCGCCATACGAATCCTCCTCTGCGTCATTTATCTTTAACCGTTCTCTATTGCAAACTTCTCGTTTATCAGTGACATTGTAGCACCAGTGTCTATAAGAAACAGACCCTTGTGACCATCCACTGACGCTCTCACCACAAGCTGGCCGTAGTTCAACGCCTTCCTGTTAAGAACTATCGCCGTGTCCTTGTTCCCGAACTCTACATAAGACTCAATTCTTTCACTCATCTTTCTTTCTGTTTTAATTAGTTAAACTACCCCCTCTTACTGCTCCACTATCAACCCCTGTCTGTACGCCACGAGCAGCTTCCTGAGGTCCTCTATCTGTTGAGCCATCTCCTTCCCGCTGTCCGTGTCCCGGACGAGCATCCTGTGATACTTGAACTCTTCGAGCTGCACTCGGCTGTGAATGTCGGATCCCTCCTCTATAGCCCTCTCCATGCTCTCAAACGGCTCATGCTGGACGAGTTGCAGACCATGACTGTTGTATATCAGCGTGTAGCCTGCTATGCCCGTCGTCTTATGATACGGCTTCGAGAGACCGCCGTCTATGACGAGCCTCTTCCCCTCCGCCCTCATCGGAGACTCCCCGTGCGTCGTCCTCACGGGCGTATGACCATTCACTATCCTCGACTTCTCTGGGTCGAGACCAAACTCCCGCATTATGTTGTCACACGTCGCCCTGGTGTTTGCCAACTCATAATATGCCCCCTTCGTCTCGGTGTACAGTTCCTTGTCGCTCGTGAAATACCTCTCGAACGTCGTCATCTTGTCCTTGTTGAAAAGCGGAGAGTCCGGTCCGCACCATAGGTACCACATGTAGTCCAGCGCGTTCTGCTGCTCCTCGGTGTCCCTGTTTGCGAAATACGCCTTCCTGATTATCTTGTCTATCCGCTCGAATAGCTCTTTGCCACTATACTCGCCGCCATCGACAGCCACCTTCTTGAACGTCCCGTCATCGTTCAGCGGTATCGCCGCATGATACAGCAGACAGTTGTTCCTGACGAGGAACAGGCTCCCGTGCTTATACAGGCATCGCAGGTGCTTCTGCAGCTTCTCGCTGTTCGTGAACGAGTGGTGCAGCTGCATCATCAGCCCCTCCTCCTCCTTGCTCAGCGTATACGGCGACTTGGGATCTACTGTCGGGAAGTTCTTGTCCGTCAGCTCATACTCCTTCCCGCCGACTACTATCGTCCCCTTCTGATAGTCTATCTTGTCCATCAGCCGCCTGTCGTCCATCTTGTACTCCGGGTGCCTCGCTATCTCCTGCCCCTCGAGTTTGAACTGTATTATCGCTATCGCCTTGTGCATCTGACTCATCAGCTGCATCGACCTCTGCATCCTGCTGTTATCCTCGAAGTCCGTCACTTGGAACGCCTCGCATGGGTCACTCCCGTAATGGTCGATAGCAAATGTCGCCAGCGGCAGCAGGTTTATCGAATAACCCTCCTCCAGCGTCTCGACATTCGCATACCTTATCGAGATCCTCACTACGTTCGCTATCAGCGCCAGGTTCCCCGCCGCTGCTCCCATCCACGATATGTCATGATTGCCCCATTGTATGTCGAAGTCATGATACGTGCACAGCGTCTCCATTATCTCGCACGCCCCCGGCCCCCTGTCATACACGTCGCCGACTATGTGGAGCGTGTCTATGACGAGTCTGTGTATCAGTTCGCACATCGAGACTATCACCTTCTCCGACTGCCCAGCCTCGACTATCGTGTTTATCAGCGCCGCATAGCTGTCCTGCTTGTCTATCTCCTTCTGATTCTCAAATAGCAGCTCCTCTATGATATATGTATACTCCGTCTTTGGTATCAGCCGCCTGACCTTCGTGTTCGTATATTTGCTCGAGACTGTTTGAGCGACGGCCACAAGCTGATAGAGCGTCGTCCGATACCAGTCCTCTATGTCCTTCTCCGTCTGACGGACGAGCGCGAGCCTCTCGACAGGGTAATATATGAGCGAGCACAGGGCGTTCTTGTCCTGCATCCTCATGTTCATCCCGAATATGTCGTCGACCTTCCGTCTGATGACTCCGCTCGCATTCCGGATCACGTGCGTGAATGCCGTGTTCTCCCCGTGGAGATCCGAGAGAAAATGCTCCGTCCCCTTCGGTAAGTCTAGCACCGCCTGTAGCTGTATTATCTCCGATGCCGCCGCATCTATGTTCGGATATTTCCCCGATAACAGGCGCGGGTAGCGCTCATCTTCCTTATTTATCAATGTCTGCTGCATTTTTTGCTTTATTTCACACAACAAATATCCCCGTTTTTCTCCACACCACCAACTCTCTCGCCTTTTTTCTTTCGCCCTCTCCCCCTACTCTGTCCTTTTCTCCGCCGTCTCCTCCCTTTGCTATATCCGCCCCGTCCCTCACCAATCACCTCGCCGCTGTCGTCTCCTTCTTCTCCTTCATGACCTCCTTCTCTTCCCCACCCTTCTTCAATCTTTCATCTCACCTCTCCCGTTATGACTTCCATCTCTCCTCATTCTTTCCCCGTCTCTCCCTTCCTCCGTTCCCTTTTGCCCTCTCCACTTCCTCCCCGCTCTCTGTGTCCTCTTTCGCCGCTAGGCGACCCCTCTGTGTCCTCCGATGACTCCGACCCTCTCCGTTCTCTCCCCGCTCTCTGTGTCCTTCCTCGCCGTTAGGCGACCCCTCCGTGTCTCCGTGCTCTCTGTGTGAGGCTTATATTCCTCCAACTTCTCCGACATCTCCGACCCTAATTCCTCATTCCTAATTGAAAATTGCTAATTGCACATTGCTAATTGTCTTAGCTTTCTATTAGACCTTTCCCCTCTTATGTTAATTCCAAGACACATACTTCGCCATTCCCTTTCGCCCACTGCTCTCCATCTCCTTCTATTGCCATTCTACTCACCTTTGCTCATCATTCATTTTCCAGACAATTAAACACTAAAACAACGCCCCTAAAACCTGCGAATAACATTTCTTGAAACATTTTTATATCGTATTCGTATAAGGGCATGTATTATCAATAACTACAATCTATGATTTCACTTGATCAGAAAATCGAACAAGCTGCCAGCAAGATTCTCAACGCTCGCCACGCCATCGCCTTCACCGGCGCAGGCATCTCCCTCGAAAGCGGAATCCCTACCTTCCGAGGCAGCAAAGACGGACTCTGGAGCAAGTACGACCCCGACGACATCGAGATTAGTCACTTCATGAGCAATCCCGCCAAGAGCTGGAGGACTATCAAGGCCTGCTTCGTCGACTTCATGAAGGACAACAACGTTCAGCCAAATATGGCTCACAAGGTCCTCGCCGACCTTGAGAAAAGGGGCCTCCTCAAGACTATCATAACTCAGAATATCGACAACCTCCATCAGGCTGCCGGCTCCAAGAACGTCATCGAGTTCCACGGAACTAGCAAGACTGCTACCTGCCAGAAGTGCCACGCCCAGTATCTGACCTCCGAGGTCGACTACTCCGCCGAGGTGCCTTCCTGCAAGAAGTGTGGCGGTCTCATCAAGCCCGACTTCGTCTTCTTTGGCGAAGGCATACCCTCAGAGGCCATGGATAGAAGTCAAGCCGAGACTGAGAAAGCTGACGTCTGTATCATGGTCGGTACTTCCGCAGTCGTCATGCCTGCCGGTATGATTCCTATCGCTATCCACAACAGCGGCGGCACGGTCATCGAGGTCAACCCGACCCCCTCCGCCGTCACCGATAGGTACACTGACATCTTCATCCCCCTCGGCGCTGTCGAAGCCTTCACCCGCCTCGCCGAGGCTATCGATCGCCTCCCCCGCTAATCCACGGGCGACAAGTCTATATACAAGAAATGGCAGCCTCTCCGACTGCCATTTCTTTTTTCTTTTCATGCCCCTACTCTCCTCCGCTTCGCTTCTCTCCGCATCCGCTCTTTGCTCAGTTTTGCCTGCCCCGTCTCTCTTCCCGCCGCTATAGTCTCCCCATCTCGCCGTTTTGTCTGTGACGACACGTGAGCCCATAAAAAATGGGAGCTGCCCCTGCGGACAACCCCCACTTTTCTTCTGAGTGCATCTCTATTCCTCTACTCGCTCTTCAGGAAGTCAGTGACGTTCTTCTCGATGCGCGACTCGATGTTGCTAGACTCGTCCTTGACGAACTTCTCGCCCGTGATGTTCTCGTAGAGCTCGATGTAGCGTGCCGTTATCTCTGCGACCTTCTCGTCTGTCATCTCCGGTACCTTCTGTCCTGCCTGACCCTGGAACCCGTTCTCTATCAGCCACTGACGGACGAACTCCTTCGAGAGCTGCCTCTGTGCCTCGCCCTTCTCAAATCGCTCCTCATATCCCTCTGCATAGAAGTAGCGCGACGAGTCCGGCGTGTGTATCTCGTCTATCAAGATGATCTTGTCACCGAGCTTGCCAAACTCATACTTCGTATCGACGAGTATCAGCCCCTGCTTAGCTGCAATCTCTGTCCCCCTCTGGAACAACTTGCGCGTATAGTCCTCGATCTGCTTGTAGTCAGCCTCGCTGACTATCCCCTGTGCGATTATCTCCTCACGAGAGATGTTCATGTCGTGTCCTGCATCAGCCTTCGTCGTCGGTGTGATGATCGGCTCTGCAAACTTCTGGTTCTCCCTCAGCCCCTCTGGCAGCTTGATTCCGCATATCTCCCTCTTTCCTGACTTGTAATCTCTCCATGCCGATCCAGTTATGTAACCCCTGATGACCATCTCTACCTTGAACGGCTCACACTTCAGTCCGACCGTCACCATTGGATCCGGCGTTGCAACCTTCCAGTTCGGTATGATGTCCTTAGTCGCATCAAGGAACTTCGCTGCAATCTGATTCAACACCTGCCCCTTGAATGGAATTCCCTTCGGCAGGACTACATCAAACGCCGATATCCTGTCTGTGACTACCATTGCGAGATACTTGTCGCTTATGTTGTAGACGTCGCGTACCTTGCCATGAAAGACTGACTTCTGACCTGGGAATTTGAAGTCGGTCTGTGTAACTGCCTTGCTCATACCTGTTTCGTTATTTCTATTGTTCATTAGGTTCTCGTTCTGTTCAAATGCGTTGACTATCCGCTGCACCAGCCTATGACGTACTATGTCCGACTGGCTGAACTTTATTATTGATATTCCCTCGACACCATCCAGTATGCTACACGTCTGCATCAAGCCATTCGCCACTTTGTCCGGCAAGTCTATCTGCGACGGGTCTCCTGTGATGATAAACTTCGCATTGTGCCCCATTCGAGTCAGAAACATCTTCATCTGCTGTATCGTCGTGTTCTGTGCCTCGTCCAGTATCACAAATGCGTTTGATAGCGTCCTCCCTCGCATGAATGCAAGTGGCGCTATCTCTATCGTCTTGTTCTCTAGTAATTCCTTTAGCTTCGGCCCCGGTATCATGTCCTCCAGCGCATCATATAGCGGCTGTAGATACGGGTCTATCTTCTCCTTCATGTCGCCAGGCAGGAATCCGAGCTTCTCCCCCGCCTCCACCGCCGGCCTACTGAGGATGATCTTTCTGACCTGCTTCGACTTCAACGCCTTGACAGCCAACGCTATGGCGATATACGTCTTACCCGAGCCCGCTGGCCCGACTGCAAATACCATGTCGTCATGCTGCATCGCCTCGACCATCCTGTGCTGACTCATCCCGCGAGGCTTAATGGGCCTTCCGTCTGTCGTGTGAACTATTGTCGACACATCTGATGACGCCACCCATACTTGCTCCCCTTTCAATACCGACTCAAGAACCTCTCGTGGCAATGTGTTATGTACCTTCTGATAATCTACAAGCGAATTAAGTTTGCTCTCAAAATCGGTCAGCACCTCCGTATTCCCCATCGCCCTAAGCCAGTTAGAGCGTACTGTCAAATGTATCCCCGCAAATCTGCTGCTCAGATAATTCAACTTCGAATTATTCACGCCGCAGAACTCTGCCATGTCTATGTCGTCAAGAAAAAATGCTTTTCAGCCATTTATCCTTCCCTCTGTATCTTAAAAAACTATTCTGAATCCGTCATACACTGCTGTCGTGTCTGGAAACTCCTCTTGAGCCTCCGCCTCCAATGCGTCTGTCTCTGAATATCGACTTGAAAAATGACCGATTATCAACTTCTTGACTTCAGCCATCTTAGCTATCTGCGCCGCCTGTCTCGACGTGCTGTGCATAGTCTTCGCCGCAAGTTCCGACAGGTCGCTCATGAATGTCGCCTCATGATACAACAGCGAGACACCACGTATCTCGTCAACTATCGCCGGATAATATATGGTATCGCTGATATAAGCGAAACTCTTCGGCTCTGGCGCCTCTCTCACTAATTCTGTTCGGTCGACCTCCTCGCCAGTCATCGTGTCATAATACGGATGACCATTCTTGATGGAGACTATGTCGGCTATCGTCAACCCATACTTGAATATCGCTTCACTCTTGATGTTGGGATCCTTCTTCTGCTCCCTGAACAAGAAGCCACACGTGTCTATCCTATGTCGCAATGGTATCGTCTTGACATATACGGTCTTTACCTCCTGCAAGACTTGTGGCCTGTCGTAGCGCAAAGATACAAACTCCAGCTCAAACGATATGTTCTCGCAAAAGAATGCTATCTGTGGGCGAAGCATCTCTTCCAACTTGGGATGACAGAATATCGTCAACTTTGTCGTCCTGTTCAAAAGCGACATGGTCGACAGAAGACCTATGAGCCCAAAGACATGATCACCATGTGAATGCGTTATAAATATGCATTCGATACGCATGAAGTTTATATGGAGCTTCCGCAGCTGAAACTGTGTCCCTTCACCACAATCAATCAGATACAGATGCCCAGAGATGCTGAGCACCTGACCAGACGGACACCGACTCGATGTCGGCGTCGCTGAACTACAGCCGAGAACTGTTACCTCCATTCCTTCCTGTCTTCCCCCTTTTCTCTTTTTAGGCCTCTAATACTGACTTCATACGTGCTTCCCCCTCTGCCATGTCTCCTACCAATATCAATGGCGGATCAAACCTCTGTATCGACAGCATATTCTCTACCGACTCCCTGACTCCAGCCAGTATCAACGTCCCGTCCTTACATAGCCTATGAGCTATCAATATCGCACTCAGACCAGTCGTGTCACAATACTCACATGTCGACAAGTCGATTATCATGTTCTTGACCGACGAACCTGCAAGCAATACCAACTCCGATCGCAACGTCGGAACTGTAGTACCATCCAACTTGTCGGTTAGCATCGTGACTATGGAGTAACCTGACTTACTCTCAACCTTTACTGTATCCATTTTATATGATAGAACTTACAATAATAAATATGAGCTGCGCTCGTAGCCTTCTACGCTCGCAGCTCATAATTTGTTACGTTTTAGACCGATTTTATTTCAGTCCGACATCTTAGTTGTTCTTCTCAGACTCGTCAAGCTTGCTCTTCAGAGCTGCGAGGTCCGTGATGTCGCCAAGAGTGGTGACCTCCTTTGCCTCTACCTGCTTGCGTGCATTCGTGCTCGTAGCCTTCTTTGCACGAGGCTTCTTCTCCTCGTTAGGCTTCTCTGCCTCAAACGTACGTGAGTGTGATACTATGATGCGCTTCGTAGCCTTATTGAACTCGATGACCTTGAACGGAAGCTTCTCGTCAACCTTAGCCTGCGTGCCATCCTCCTTGATGAGATGACGTGGAGTTGCAAAGCCCTCTACGCCGTATGGCAATGCGACTACTGCACCCTTCTCTACAATCTCCGTGATCGTACCCTCGTGTACTGAACCTACTGTGAAGACACCCTCGAAGACATCCCACGGATTCTCCTCGAGCTGCTTGTGACCGAGGCTCAAGCGACGATTCTCCTTGTCGATGTCGAGAACGACAACGTCGATGCTTGCTCCAATCTGCGTGAACTCGTTCGGATGCTTGATCTTCTTCGTCCAAGAAAGGTCAGAGATGTGGATGATGCCGTCGATGCCCTCCTCAAGCTCTGCAAAGATGCCAAATGTCGTGAAGTTGCGGACAACTGCCGTGTGCTTCGAACCAACTGGATACTTCTCGTCGATGTTCGTCCATGGATCCGGATGGAGCTGCTTGATGCCAAGAGACATCTTCCTCTCGTCACGATCAAGCGTCAAGATGACTGCCTCAACAATGTCACCCTCATGGAGGAATTCCTGTGCGCTACGCAAGTGCTGCGACCAGCTCATCTCGCTGACATGGATCAAGCCCTCTACGCCCGGAGCAATCTCTACGAATGCACCGTAATCCTGGAGGACAACAACCTTACCCTTTACCTTGTCGCCAACATTCAATGTCGTGTCGAGTGCATCCCATGGATGAGGCGTCAACTGCTTCAAGCCAAGTGCTATGCGCTTCTTCTCGTTGTCGAAGTCGAGGATGACGACGTTGATCTTCTGATCAAGCGATACGACCTCCTCCGGATGGCTTACGCGACCCCAAGAAAGATCCGTGATGTGGATGAGTCCGTCGACACCACCGAGGTCAACGAAGACACCGTACGACGTGATATTCTTGACTGTACCCTCAAGTACCTGACCCTTCTCGAGCTTGGAGATGATCTCCTTCTTCTGCTGCTCGAGCTCGGCCTCAATGAGCGCCTTGTGTGAGACAACAACATTGCGGAACTCTGCGTTGATCTTGACGACCTTGAACTCCATCGTCTTCCCGACGAAGATATCGTAGTCACGAATCGGCTTAACGTCAATCTGTGAACCTGGCAAGAATGCCTCGATGCCGAATACATCGACGATCATACCACCCTTCGTGCGGCACTTGATGTATCCCTTGACAACCTCGTCGTTCTCCAACGCTGCGTTGATACGATCCCATGCCCTGATTGCACGTGCCTTCTTGTGCGAGAGAATGAGCTGACCATTCTTGTCCTCCTGATTCTCTACGTAAACCTCTACCTGATCACCGACCTTAAGGTCCGGATTGTAGCGGAACTCACTGCGGCTGACTATTCCGTCAGACTTGAAACCGACGTTGACGACAACCTCACGCTTGTTGAGAGCGATTACCGTGCCCTCTACGACGTCCTTCTCCTTCAACGAAGAAAACGTCTTGTCGTACATCTCAACCTGCTCAGCTGAACGCTGAACCTTGCCGTTGCTCTCCTCGAGCTCGTCCCAGTTGAAATTCTCAACGCCCTGATTTAACTCACTCATTGATACTTGATACAGTTATTGAATTAGACTTTATTTATTGATTTGTTCTAAAGAAACACCTTGAACTCTACCCCCTCACGAAAGTATCTGATTCTTATGTCGTTCCAAAAGACGTGCAAAGTTAGTCTTATTTTTTTATTTGCAAGTACTTAAGTCAAAAAAAATCATCTCACTATGATTCTTTCACCTATTCGCAACATCTTCCGTGACGAAATGTTATTCAGCCGACAGATATTCGTAACGGTCGTGTGATACTTGCTAGCAAGCGCTCCAAGGGTGTCGCCCCTCCTGATTGTATGGATCATCCGCTTCGACGCCGCAAGGCTCTCCTCGTCGGTCTGTCCGTAATGGGAGTATATACTGAAGTAGTGCTTCTTCACTGTGAACTCCTCTGTCCGCAACGTCCCCGTCGGGAAGTCGATTAGTCGCTCCGGGTCAAAAGCCTGACCCATATACCGGACCTCGAAATGTAGATGAGGCCCTGTGCTGCGCCCTGTGTTGCCTCCGAAGCCTATGGTGTCCCCCGCATGGACGACATCATTGACCTGTACCGCATGTCGGCTTAGATGTCCATAATAGGTCTCGAGTCCGTTGGTATGACGGATTACGACGAGGTTGCCATAGCCGCCCGTCTGACGCGTCTTCTTCACGACCCTGACCTTGCCGTCAAAGGCTGCCCGTACCGGGTCACCAACGCTCAGCGGTATGTCTGTGCCCTTATGCGGCCTGCGCCTCCTGAACATATACCTGGACCGGACGCGTCCAACTATCGGTGCACAGAAATGATGCGTGGAGTCTACTAAATTTAGTGCTACCTCGTCCGGCAACGTTGAAAGGTTCAGATGCCGATACGCATGTATCCTGTCTGTGTCCCAATCCTCCGTGAAGTCGATTTCCTCCTCGACCTCGGTCGTGTCTATCTCAGCAACTGCTACGCTGTCCGCCAGCTCTATTATCTCTTCTGCCGACCTCAACGAGTCCGCTGGCAGCGGCGCAACTACTGCCCGAGCCGACATCGCAAATGCTATCGCACAAAAACCTACGTAAATTCGTTTCACTTCTGTTGATTCTCTGTTTGGGGATTATTATTCTACTTTCGCTTCTGCAGCCCGTCCTCGTAATACTCGACGGTGCTCTGCGGATATGGCGTCTTTAGAGCGTTCTCCGTGATGAACGCCTGTGCCTCGCCCTCCGTCGCAAACGGCATGACTAGATACTTATATGTCTTGCCATTGAAATACTCATACACTTTCTTGCCGCCCAACTTCGTCGGCATGTCTGCCGGAGTTTTCTGAGATAGGATGCATATTGTATACACTTTCCCTGCTAGGACGCTCGCCTGACCTTCCGAGTCCGAGAAATATACCTGCTTGCCTCCTATCTTGATCGCCGACACGTTGATGTATCTCGACGGATTCAATCGGACGTCGACGAGCAGCCTGTTCAGGTTGTCTATCGCCGCTGTCAAGTTCTCATATAGCTTGTCGTCCGACGCTATCTTACCTATGTTTCCGTCCGACGCCAATAGTCCATTCGCCCGGCCAAGCAACGAGTCCATCTTCTCCATCGCACTGCCTATCTTGGTCTGAGCCAACTCAGACGATAGCTGACTCATGTTCGTCATTATGGTGTCTATCTTCCCGCTCTGCTTGTTTAGGTTCCCCATGAAGCCGTCTGCCGACGAGAATGTCCCTCCTATCGCACCACTATTCCTCGTCATGACCTCGAGGTTCCTCGTGATGGCCTCGACATTTCTCATCGTGACTGCAAGTGCCGCTATGGCCTCGTCGAGCTTGTCCCTGTTCTTGTCCGATAGCAACGAGTCAAGTCCTGTCATCACGCCGTCCGCACTCGTCATCAGGTCTGCCGCCTTGTCCTTCAACGGCGCTATGTCGTCAAGCAGCCCCGACTGTATCCCGCTCCCAAGCACGTCCCCATAGCTTGCCTTATCTGGACTTTTCCCCATTCTTAGCTCTATGCCCTTGCCGCCAAGTATGTCTGTGCTGACGATGATGACACGGCTGTCCTTCGGGACCTCGAGCTTCTTGTCGACTGTCAGCTGTACGCAGAATAGCTTCGATGGGTCCTCTGTATACTGGTCTATCTCTATGCTGCTGATGCCGCCTACTTTATAACCGTTGAATATCACAGGACTGGAGTCGGTCAGACCGTCAACATTTGAGAAGTATGCCGTCAACTTTCCCCCGCGAGAGAACAGGTCTTTCCCCTTCAGGTAGCTCAATCCCCAGCAAAGGATCACGAATGCTACTATGGCAAATACGCCTATCTTGATGTTTCTCAGTTTCTCAGCATTCATTTCTTCAATTTCCTCCGAGCCGTTTTGACTGCTATCTTCTCCTTGCCGTCAAAGGCGACAAAAAAACAGTCGTGATACTTCTCCTTGACTTCTTTCATCTTCGCGCTCGCCTCTTCATACGTGGTGAAGATTCCTAGCATGTATTTCTTTGTCTCGCCATCCTCCAACATCGTGACGGGTAGCCCCGACAAGGTGTCGACCTTTATCTCAGACTTGCTCGCTGCGACTTGTATGCGGATGTTGACACCCTCCGGCCATGCGTTGACTTTCTTCTCCTCGGCTTTCTGCGCCTCTGCCTTGACCATGCTCGGGCTGTTCTGTGTGTCATACAGCTGCTTATACGACTTCACGGCCCTGAATATCGCCGACGCCAGGACTTCCGTCCCCTCAACTCCTGTCAGGAACTTCTCCTCTGTCGCATTGCTGATGTACCCGAGCTCGACCAGGACGCTCGGCATCGTCGTCTGCCTCAAGACGAGAAATCCCGCCTGCTTGACTCCTCGATCCTCTCGTCCTCCCGCCTGTAGCTCCTTCTGTATGAGCGATGCGACGGCTATGCTCTGCTCGAGATATACGTTCTGCATCAACTCAAACATTATGTAAGACTCCGGCTGTGTCGGGTCAAAACCCTCATATTTGCTCGTGTAGTCGTCCTCCATTGTGATGACGGCATTCTCCTTCTGAGCTACTTCGAGGTTCTCTTTCGACCTATGGAGTCCGAGGACGTACGTCTCCGCTCCAGTCACGCTCTTTGTCAGACTGGAGTTCGCATGTATCGATATGAACAAGTCCGCTCCGTTCTTGTTCGCTATCTCCGCTCGCTTGTCAAGTGGTATAAAGACGTCTGTGCTTCGCGTATATATGCACTCGACGTCCGTCAGGCTGTCCTTTATCAGCTCCCCAAGGCGCTTCGAGACTGCCAATACTACGTTCTTCTCTCGTGACTTCTTCCCCAATGCCCCAGGGTCTCTTCCTCCATGACCCGGGTCTATGACTATCTTCTTTAGTCGTGTCTGTGCCGCCGCTTCATAGCTGACCGCCGGAGCGGAAACTAAAGCGACTAACATTATCAGACATCGCAATATGTTGTTTCTCATCTACTTTTCTTATTCTTTAGTTAGTCTCCAACTATGGGCAAACTATACCTCTTGACCGCAAAATTATTCCTTTTCAACTAATATTCAAAATTTTGCCCCTTTCCTTTTCCTCTACCTTCTCTCTCTGCCTGCTTTATCCGTTCGTCTCCAGACCTGTTTGAATGGTCCTCTTTGCTCTGCTTATCGTCTTTATCTGTATTTCTGTCATGTCTCAATTTATTGATTATGTCATATTTAAAACAACCATCATGCCATTCTCTAATCATCCCCTCTCCCCAATCTTGAAGTCCCTCCGCAGTCCCGTCATCGCAGCCTTCAGAAATCTCGTCATCGCCTTCACCGCAGCCTTCCTCTCCTTCTCGTCCATCTTCGCTATCCTCTTCACTTCGTCAGCCTTCGCTCCCGCCTTCGTGCTCCTCTCCGGCAGACCCAGCATCGCCCGTATCTCCGCCGCCTTCGTCCTGCTCAGCACCAGTATACCGCTCTTCGCCTTCTCCGCATACTCCTCGAAGTCCTCCAGCGTCATCCGCCCGCTACGTCCTTGCAGCGGAGAGTAGCTACCCCATGCCGGCACGAAGTCAGAGACACGACTATACCTAATGTCCTCATCTTTAGAATCATTCTGAATTTCGCCCGGAAGTTTGGGATTCTCGAACTCATCCACTATCTTTGCGATGTCATCAAACTCTTGATTGTCTTTTGTGTCCGCGATTGGTGCGGAAGTGCGGAGATAATCAAGAGTTTTCTCTTTGTCCATATACGTCGCATAACCCTTCTTTATCCAGTTGGTAATCTTGTCACCACTCTTTCCGAATACGGATGCAATAACGTTGAAGTCAACATCATTACCCTTGCCAACATCAACACTGACAAGAATGTTGCCTTGCTCCGTATGCAATTCGGTCAGAATCGAGCGATTGGTCTCAGACTCGTAATTGTTGAAGATGGCTATTGGCTCTTGCAAAGCTCTCGGCAAGTCTTTTAATGACTCTGCCTTATAACCATGCTTCTTTATCTTCTTGACCAACTTAGCACCATGCAACTTCAAAGGCAAGTTCTTAACGCCACCTGCTAAGAGAATAGCATTCGGATTGCCTAAATAGAACATCTTGTTTATGCCATTCTCTTCCGTGAAGTCCGCCAGCTCCTCGTTGAACCGCCTGTTCACCTCCTCAATGTCACTCCGCCTGCTAAACCTTATCCCCTCGTCTCCCTCGGCAGCCTCTTCCACCGCACGCTTCCTGTCTTCAAGGTTGTTTGGCTCGTACTCGACTATCTGGAGTCCTGCCGACTGCAAGCCATTGCGCACGTCCTCGCCTACGCTACTCGGCACCACCGCCGCCGCAAACTCGTCTATCCCGACCGGACGACGGAACTTCGTCTCGAAGTACTTCACCGGAAGCTCCGACACCTCCTTCTTGAACTCCACTATCCTGCGGGCTATATCGCTATCCTTCTCAATATGATACCCATACTCCTTGTTGAGATAGCCCACTGGGTCTCGCTCCGGCAGGGCCTCTTGCAGCCTTGTCTCGGCTATGTCATTATTTATAAACGAGTTGGCCGTTTCCTTCTTCAAGTCCGCCAAGTCAGAGAACAACTCAAATAGCTTGTCCGTCATCTCCTTCTGTCTCTTCTTGTATTCCTCGTCACCTTGCAGCAGACCCCGATTCTTGCGGATGGCCGAGAGCGTACGCATCTTCTTCAACAGCGTGGCACGTGTAGCATTCAGCCCACTGTTACCATACGCATTCTCTCGTGGCTTACTGTTCATCACACGACTGACGTTCTCTATCGTGTGGGGCAGGTACTTGCGTTTGCCGCTTGGCGTGAAGCCCACAAATATCCTCTCCTCAATATCCTTGTCGTCCAGCAGACTCTCCGTCCACCTCGAGAACTCGTCCGAAAGACCGCCCTGTATGACTCGCATTGAGGCTTCGCTCTCCGTCTTACTCCAGTTAGTCTGCGGGTTTCTTCTCGTCTCCTCGTCTTCCCAGTTGTCGTGTATGAAAGTGTCCGCCGGCGCCATATATAGACGCCCGTCCTTGCTGGAGACCAGCTTCTCGCGGAACTGCTCCATCTTTAGACGGAAAGCCTTTTCCCTCTTTTCTTCGTCCTTAATGGCTTCCATCACCTTCTCCTGTCTCTTCCGGTAGTCCCTCATCATCAAGTCCAGCAGCTGTTCCTCCTGCTCCTTCGTCATGTCATCCGGGTACCACCTCACCTCTTTGCCGAATATCTTCACTATCTCGTCATACACCTCCTGCTCGTACTTCGTCTGCTTCTGAATCCTCGTCGGGTTTAGGCCCTTCTGGAGCAAGAACATGTAGTACAGATGGTTGCCGTTGCCTTCGGCATAGTCCACCATAGCTCCCTCTAATCGCCTTCTCAGCTCTTCATCACCCTTGGATTCCGCCTTCGCCATCTCCTTGATATGCTCCCGTCCGGCATCCGTAAGGTTGCGCTCCACACCCGGGTACGTAGGCGTCCATGCGTCCCCGCTATACGTGCCGCCGTTGCTTCCGGTCTTGGAGTCTATCAGAGACGAGCGTGGGATGAGACTTATCTCCCCGAAGTCCGTGTGGATTCCGTTCTTTAGGTCTATCACCGCCATCGACGGGTTTGCCAGTCCGCCCATCTTCATCGCCTTCCGCAGCTTCTCCTCGCTGATGTTGTGCATCCCTATCAGGCTCTTCCCGTTCTTCGATCGCACGAAATTCGTGCCCACCCTGCTATACCTCACGTCGCTCTCTTCCTTTCCATACTCCGCCTCGGGTTCCATATACCCAAGGTCGTTTGCACTCCTGTAACTATCACCAAAAACCTCCACGACATCCAGCAAATGGACGTTTCGCTGGTCTAGCAAATCTCTCAACTTGCTCGTCGTGTTAGATACCATCTTAGCATTGCCATAGAGAAAAGCACCTACACCGCCCATCTGATTCACGTAGTAAGCTATCTCGTCCGCCGCCTTTATGAGCCATTCCTTGTTGTCCTCTATCTTCGTGTAGGGGAGGAAGATGTTGCCGACGACATAATTTGCAAGGTTACCCACTATCAGGCTCATCTGGTCGTGTTCTCCGAGACGGTGGCTGGAGACAAACGAGGCAACATCCATACTACTTCTTATCCGAAACGCAGTCGCTGGATTCCAGTCTTTCGCAAAGACCTGCTTAGAGAACTGATAGGT
>JAFPZF010000076.1 GCA_017417385.1 Bacteroidales bacterium | reverse complement strand
GTTCCACCTCTTCCCATCCCGAACAGAGAAGTTAAGCCCACTTGCGCCGATGGTACTGCACACGAGTGTGGGAGAGTAGGTTGCCGCCACTTAAAACAGGCTCCCCCGAGGTCGGAACGGCTTCGGGGGAGTTACTTTTTTTGTACAATACAGTCGGGAAGTACGTTACATCCCATCCATACTAGCCTTTATCTTCGGCTTTTCGGCTCCTTTTCAGCTTCCCATTTCTTTTACCAGTCTTCCATCTTTTTGCGCTCTCCTGCGCTTCCAATCCTCTCTATGCGTCTTCCAATCCCCCTCTTCTTCTCGTCCTTCTGCTTCCCCTGTTTGTATTCTTTGCTTGCGGTTTTAAGGTCTTTCTATCCTTTGTTTACCTATTTTAGGACTCTGCCCTTTCTGTATATTTCTTTTATTTTCTTTTTGTCCCTGTTGTGGGCTATTTTTATTTCTACTGCTTTCGTTTTTGAGTTTTCGCCTTGCTACCCATCTGAACATCGAAACTTATACAGTTTGCTTTGTGTTTGTAATGTGCATAAAATCAATGCAATAAATCATTTTTTATTCTTTCGTTAATTTTTCTTGAATTATTTACGTTCAAAACTTAGGTAGTTGTAAATAATTTACATATTTTAGCAGTCGAAATCTCACATATGTGCGAAGTGCAATCTGTATTACTTCCTAATCTTATTGTGCTTAGCACTATGCAAACCACTTAATTAACACTAATAAAAATATGAGATACTCACATTTCGCCCTGCTTATGGCCTGTCTCGCGGCAGCGCCTATGGCGACAGCTGAGGGACTCAGTGTCTCCTCTACCACTCAGGTGGTGCAGGCTCAAGACATTCAGGTCAAAGGTCGTGTCGTCGACCAGTCTGGTAACCCTTTGCCAGGTACTGCTGTCTACGTCAAGGGAACAACCGTCGGAACTGTGACTGATAACGACGGTAACTTTACTCTCAGTGCCCCTTCTGATGCTGTGCTGACGGCTTCCTTCATCGGCTATAATGCTGCCGAGGTATCAATCGCTGGAAACTCTAACGTCGGCGATATCGTTCTCGAGGATGATGCAACAGAGCTCGACCAGATTGTCGTCGTCGGTTACGGTACGCAGAAGAAGGTCGACCTGACCGGTTCTGTCGCTATCGTCGACGCTGACGAACTGAAGAAGGTCTCCAACAGCAACATCTCTACGATGCTTCAGGGTAAGGTCGCAGGTGTGAGTGTCACTTCCGACGGTCAGCCAGGTGCCGATCCTAAGGTCCGTATACGTGGTGTCGGCTCTTTCGGCGATACGTCGCCTCTCTATGTCATCGACGGTGTCCCAATGGGTACTACTATCCGCGACTTCTCGCCAAACGACATCGAGACTATCCAGATTCTTAAGGACGCTTCCGCAGCCGCTATCTACGGTTCTCGCGCCGCTAACGGTGTCGTCATCATTACGACCAAGAGCGGTAAGAAGGAGCAGCCGATGATGATCTCTTACGCAGGCTACATCGGTATGGACAAGGTCCGCGACGACGTCTACGAGGTCATGAACGCTGACCAGTATATCAACTACATCCGTCAGGCTTGCGCAAACTCTGGTACCGCCCTCCCAGCTGGCTATGTCGAGGGTAGCGCTGAGTACAACAAGTACATCAAGGGCGTCGACACTGACTGGTTCGATGCTGCCTTCAAGACTGGTCGCCGTCAGAACCACAACGTCAACATCTCTGGCGGTGGCACGGCAAGCACCTACAACATCGGTCTCGACTACTATCAGCAGAAGGGTACTATCGAGGGTGCTGGTCCTAACTTCGATCGTTTCACCGCTCGCGTCAACAATACGATGGACGTCAAGTTCCTCAAGTTCCGCACGGGCATCGTCTACAGCCACAGCGCTCAGGACAACATGGCAACGAGTAACGCCAACGAGTATGTCCAGGGTGTCTACGGTACCAACAACCCTGTCCTCCTCGACGCACTTACGATGGCTCCGACTATCAAGGCCTACGACGAGACGACTTGGTGCCTCGACGAGATGTACCCAGGCGCTGCTAACTACTCCTACGACGCCTATGGCTACGGCACGTACTACGACGCTGTCCACGGCGATATCTCGCAGGTCAACCCGCTCCTGAAGAACAATCGTCTCATCCGTAACACGACTGTCGACCGCGTCGTCGCTACTTCTACTACGGATGTTGACTTCCTCGATATGTTCGGCAAGAAGAACGACAACCATAAGCTGATCTATCGTCTCAACCTGTCTTACAGTAAGACGTTCTGCAAGGACTATACTTTCCTCGGCGCCTACTACGTCAGCAACCGTTGCTACCTCGACAAGAGCAACGAGCGTCTCATCGAGGGCTACCGTCAGATGACTGATGGCCTCGTCGAGAACACCTTGACCTACGAGGGCCATATCGGTGACAACAACATCAACCTCGTCGTCGGCCAGACCTACGAGCGCGAGAAGTATCATACGCTCACCGGTACCGGCATCAACTACCCGGAGCCTTACTACCTCCAGGTCAGCAACGGCCTCGACCGCGACGCCTTCAGCGAGCAGACTGAGCACGTCCTCGCTTCCTACCTCGCACGTCTCAACTACGACTTCGCTGGCAAGTACTACTTGAGCGGCACGGTCCGTCGAGATGGCTCCAGCCGTCTCTCTTCCAACGACCGCTGGGGTACGTTCCCGTCTCTCTCAGTGGGCTGGCGTATCGACAAGGAGGACTTCTTCGGCGTCGACAAGGAGCTTGTCAACCTCTTGAAGATCCGCGCTTCCTACGGTATCCTCGGTAACGAGAACATCGGCGAGTATCAGTACATGTCAGCTATGGCCCGCAACAACATGACCTATAGCTTCGGCAATCAGCCTGTCACTGGCTCCGCTGTCTCTACCTTCGTCAACGAGGCTATCAAGTGGGAGAAGAAGAAGTCTATCAACGTAGGTCTCGACCTCGGCATGCTCAACAACAAGTTGGAGTTCAGCGTCGAGTACTACAAGAACACGAGTGAGGACCTTCTCTACTCTGTCAGCGTCCCGTCCAACGCCGGCGTTTCCAACACGAGCGTCACGATGAACGCTGCTTCGATGGAGAACAGCGGTCTCGAGTTCAACCTCGGCTACCACAACAACGACAACCCGGTCAAGTATCAGGTTAACTTCAACCTCTCGACGCTCAAGAACGAGGTTACGAGTCTCGGTATCGGCAACGATAAGTACCTGACGGGTAACTATTTCACCAAGGTCGGCGAGGAGATTGGTCAGTTCTACGGCTATGTCTACCAGGGTCTCTTCCAGAGCCAGGCTGAGGTCGACGCAGCTCCGACGCAGAATGGCGCTCAGGCTGGCGACTGCCGCTACGCAGACCTCAACGGTGATAACCAGATCACTGAGGAGGACCAGCAGGTACTCGGCTCCGGTATGCCTAAGGTCAACTTCGGCCTCAGCGCTCGCGTAGAGTGGAACGGCTTCGACCTCAGCGTCTCTACCTTCGGCGCCCTCAAGTACAAGGTCTCTGACCATATCTGGAACGCTATGCACAGCTCCTATGGCGCTGCCAACAAGAGCACGGATCTCGTCAACGCTTGGACACCGACCAACACCAACACTGACGTGCCTCGCATCGCTTGGGACGCCGGGACGGGCTGGAACGACAGGTTCTCTGAGCGCTACATCCAGAAGGCTAACTACTGGAAGATCGCTAACATCGAGCTCGGCTACAACTTCAAGGACGAGTGGTTCAACAATGTCATCAGCAGCGTGCGTCTCTACGTATCCGCTCAGAATGTCGCTACTCTGACTAAGTACAAGGGCTACAACATCGACTTCGCTGGAGGTACCTTCACTCCGGGCAACAACTACTGCTCGTTCCCGACCCCGCGTACTTTGATGGCTGGTCTCAAATTCTCATTCTAACTTTTTATTCAGGATACTATCATGAGACGCATTAATATATTGCTCGCTTCGATCGCTGCTGCCGGTCTTGCAGTTTCTTGTACCGACAAGCTCGATGTCGAGAACCCTAACCAGCAGACTACCGACGCTTTCGGTAAGTCCGCCTCCGACCTCAAGGAGAGCGTCATCGCTGCCTACAACCATACGCGTATGGAGGGCTCCTACGCCCGCGTCGGCTACACTATCGACGTCTGCCGCGGAGACGAGGTCTGGAACAGCTCACAGGTCTGGTACCTCCCGTTCGACAACCTCAACGTCCAGTCTAGTGTCGACATCAGCGAGTGGCCTTGGCGCGAGTGGTACTACACGATCAACGTGACTAACTACATCCTCTCCAAGGTCGACGGTATCGGCCTCGCTCAGGATGAGCTCAACCAGATTAAGGGGCAGGCGCTCTTCCTTCGTGGACTCTCCTACTACAACCTCGCCGTCTACTATCAGGATGTGCCGCTTATCACGGACTACTCTGACTATGCGACGCTCGACGGTCTCTACAAGGCCAACAGCACTCAGGACGAGGTTCTCAATCAGGTCGAGTCCGACTTCAAGACGGCTATGTCTATCCTCCCGAGCCGTAGCGCAGGCGGCGAGTGGGCTAAGGGCCGTGCTACATGTGGCGCTGCCGCTGGCTTCTACGCCAAGACGCTTATGTTCCGCCACAAGTTCGCCGAGGCTAACTCTGTCCTCAAGGACATCATCGGCGGCAAGTATGGCTCCTATAGGCTGATGCCTGACTTCGGTGACAACTTCCGCGAGGGCTCTGCCTACGAGAACAACGACGAGAGTCTCTACGAGGTTCAGTATCTCGACTACGGCTCTCAGGGCACCGACGACGAGTGGACGCCTGTCAACACGAGCAGCAACGCTACTCAGGGCCACGCCGTCGAGAGTAACTTCGGCCCCGGCGTACTCGGTGGCTGGGCAGACCTTTCTGCTTCGCCTTGGCTCTACAACCTCTTCAAGTCTGAACTGACGACCGACGGCCAGCTCGACCCACGTCTCTACTGGACTATCGGTACCTACGAGGCTGAGTACGACTCCTACAAGGATGGTCGTCAGAATGTGATGTACATGCAGCCTATCCCGGCAGAGGGCTTCGTCACCAACAACAATAACGGTGGCATCCCTGTCGTCAAGCACACCGCAGCTCGCGAGAACCTCTACGACGCTGTCGTCACCGGTCTCCACTGTGGCGTCAACATCCGTCTGCTCCGCTATGCTGACATCCTCCTCCTCGCCGCTGAGTGCGAGAACGAGGTCAACGGCCCTAACCAGACGGCTATCGGCTACATCAACCAGGTCCGCAACCGCGCTGGCCTCAAGAGTCTCGACCTCGCCAACTTCGGCGACAAGGACAAGCTCTTCGAGCAGATCGCCAACGTCGAGCGTCCTAAGGAGCTCGGCTGCGAGTACGGCCGTGGTGTCGACCTGATCCGCTGGGGCTTCTTCTACCGTCAGGACCGCCTCGACCAGCTCAAGGCTCACGGCTCCTACGAGAAGTCTAAGACGCTCGTCACGACTTCCCCAGACTTCACGACGGCTACCGCTCCGACGGTCGAGGATCGTGGCACCTTCGATAGCTCCTACAACTACTATATCGAGGGTCATGAGTACATCCCTGTCCCGCAGGCTAACCTCAACGCCAACCCGAACCTCCGCGGCAACTCTGCCAACGAGAGCAGGAGCAACGCCTCGGTCTACAGCGCGCATGGCTACAATATTCACCCTGTCGTAGACCTCAACTAACCTGCGGTCTCGCTAACGATGTTATTATTAATGTCAAGTATCAAAGAAATGAGTAAGATAAGCAAATATATGGTCGGCGCTCTCGCTACCGCTCTTGTCGGCTCTGTCTTCACTTCCTGTGAGGACGACGACATCTACTCGGTCGACGCGCCAAGCTGGCTCCAGTCTGAGATCGACCGAGTCGCTGCCGAGAAGGCTCAGAACGGAACTCCTGTCCTCCTCTCGGCCGAAGACCCTTACCAGATCGGTATCACCGACAACTACAAGAACGCTTGGTGGACAACCTTCTCGAAGTATTACACTGTCGGCATGAACGATACGCTGACTCTCAAGTTCACTAACTACTCCGACTGTGTCGCCAACTACCACAACTGGGTCGGTATGATCTCCTCTGACGCCAACATCAAGGATGAAGCGAACGGTTACACCGAGTACCTCGCTCAGCGCGCTGACCGTTGGGACAACGTCAATGGCTCCAATACTGTCTACGCCGGCAATATGGTCAGCGACCTCACCGACGACGACGCTTGGAAGGCCTGGCTCGCTACTATGAATAAGGCCGAGGTCACCTTCCAAGTCATCAGGAAGAATGGTAAGATCTTTACCAACTCGACAACTATTACCTCCGACGGTAAGGAATGGACTTGCAACCTCGAGGATGGTATCGAGTCTTCCGACGAAGTCGTGAGGGTCTTCATCGTCTGCGAAGAGTCTTTCCTCCAGTTTAGCTATTCTAACAAGGCCGGTGAACTTGACCCTCTCTCTACGGTCCGCGAAGTCGACCTCGGTGACGATCACGCCCCTGTCGCTATCTCTGTTTCGGGCAACCCTTCGTCTATCGTCCTCGGCGACCAGAATTTCTGGAAGAATACTGTCGCTACGGTTACCTACGACAACGGAGCTACGATTATCGCTGATTCTGCCGATATCTCCTTCAATGTCGTCCCTGATCTCAATACTGTAGGCGAGAAAGTTGTCGTTATCTCCTATAGCAAGACCAAGAAAGGCGGCTACGCTCAGGCTGTCGCTACCTCCTACAAGCTGGAGGTCACCGCTCCTATCACCGCTATTGAGATCGAACCGGCTACGAGCGCCTACTACTACGCTCATGGCACGACTTCTATCTCCGAGGCTGATATCGACCCTGCTACTTTCATCAAGCAGGTCCTCGGTAAGACTGGAAGTGCTGACATCCTCGTCACGGACTATCAGACGTCTGTCTCTGTCCCGTCTACTCTCGGCGATGATATTGTCATAACTGTCACCTACAAGGACTTCACTGCTACTCTCAACGTCAAGGTACAGCAGATGTCTTCTTCTGTCGTCTCGCTCGCAGGTCAAGTCGTCGGTAACGCTGAGTTTACTACGGGATTCTGCCAGGCTGGCAACTTTACTCAGGGTGTTAAGGTGGAGGCCGGCACAGGCGCTATATTCAACTTCAACCATCGCTCCCCGGGTGTCCAAAACTACGAGAACTTCCTCGTCATCCTCTCTCGTAATGCCGACCCCGAAGCTGCTACTTGGGCTGAAGGTTGGTATGCCCTCGTCCGTGCCGACAATGCTGGATGGGGCCTCGGAACCGATGGCACGACCTACGACTGGAACTGGGTGACAACTCTCCCTTGGAATATGCAGACTGACTGGAATTGGAATGGCGATCCTGAAAATGGCGTTTCGCCTATGAAAGAGGCTATCTCTGACGCTAAGGTCTCTGTCGAAGTCGTCAATAAGGGAACTAAGGCAGATATCCTTTGTACTATCGTAAGCAATGTGGATGGTAAGACCTACCATCAGGACTATTTGGATATAACTGTTGACGGCGACTTCTATGTCTCCTTCAACTCCGAAAAATCCTACCTCGTTTTTGAATAACCATTGTGTAGTTGATTATTCACCCGTCTGTCTCGCTTCTCCGTGAGGCAGACGGGTTTGTTTTTCACATCTCTTTTCCCTACATTTGTAGTAACGAGGCGCCCGTGGGTTAGACTGTATTAGACCTGCCCTCTCTCCGTCTCACCAACCTTTTACTTTTTTTGTCATGTATACATATCACAAGACTTCTCTATGGCTCGCCCTCGCGGCAGCTTTCGCTCTCCCTCTCTCCTCTTGCGACAAGGACGACGACCCCTCTCCCGATAACGGCGGAGGCTCCGGCGCGGCCTCTTTCTCTGTCCCTACATATTCCGACAACTATGTCGACATATCTTCTTGGGCAGACCACAACAAGTGGAACCTCGCCAACGTTCACGACCCTTCTGTCGCTTTCTTCAAGGGTAAGTACTATATGTTCGGGACCGACGCCTCCTATGGCAACGCCCACGAGGGTCACGGCCATTTCCAGGGTAAGTCCTCCACCGACCTCGTCAACTGGTCTTGGAATCCCGGCATCTTCTACGACGCCGACCGTCCAACCTGGATTCTCGACTCCCTCAACGCGATTCGTTCTCGTATGAATCTCTCTCAGCTCGCCGCTTCCGACGTCTCTTTCCTCTACTGGGCTCCCGTCGTCCGTGTTGTCAACATCTCCGGCGTCGAGAAGCTCCGTATGTACTACAGCGTCGTCATCGACAACTATATCAAGTCCGGCAAGAAGAACACTTCCGCCAATTACGACGGCAGCTGGACCGAGCGCGCCTTCATCGGCATGTGCGAATCGACCGACCCTGACAAAGGTGTCTGGGAGGACAAGGGCTTCGTCACCTGCTCTTCGACCGACCGCGGCCGCGACGGCTGGAAGCGCTCCAGCACAAGCGATTGGAACGCCTATTTCTACTACAATGCTATCGACCCGACCTATATCGTGACGCCCGAAGGTGAGCACTGGCTGATTCACGGCTCTTGGCATAGTGGCTTCGCCTCCCTTCAGCTCGACCCCGCTTCCGGTAAGCCTCTCAACTCTCTCGGCAGCCCTTGGGCAACTACCGCCTCCAGCCTTCAGTCTCGCTTTGGTCGCCGTGTCGCAACTCGCAACAGCTCGCGATGGCAGGGCAGCGAGGCCCCGGAGGTTATCTACCACGACGGCTACTACTACCTCTTCATGGCCTACGACGGACTCGATGTGCCATACAATACCCGTGTCGCCCGTGCCACCTCGGTCTCGGGTCCTTATGTTGATATTCTCGGGACTGACATCACTTCCGGCGGCGAGTGCTATCCTATTGTTACTCACCCCTATAAGTTCAGTGGAAGCTACGGCTGGGTGGGCATCAGCCACTGCTGCGCCTTCCACAAGTCCGACGACGAGAACCAGTGGTTTTATATGTCTCAGGGCCGTCTCCCTGCCAACGCCTACAATAACGCATATTCCAATGCCCTCATGATGGGGCACGTCCGCCGTCTCGTTTGGGCTCCTTCCTCAGCTTCCAACCTCTCCGACCGTTGGCCTATCGCCCTCCCGGAGCGCTACGCAGCTGTCCCAGACTATGGCACCCTGACTGCCGACTCCCTCGTCGGCGAGTACGAGCATATCAATCTGACCTACAAGTATGGTAAGCAGTGCGAGCCGTCTTCCAAGAATCTTGTCCTCAATGCTGACGGCTCTATGTCCGGCTGCATGACTGGCTCCTGGTCTTTCGACCCCTCCTCCAATCTCCTGACTCTCGGCAATGTCGTCGTCTGTGTCGAGCGTGAGCTCGACTGGGAGGCCTCTCCTCGCCACGTCACTCTCGTCTATGCCGGCATCGGCTCCGACAAGAAGACGACTCTCTGGGGCAAGAAAATCCTCAAGTAGTCACCCATCACCACTATAAAACTAAGAGACGGAGCGACTCCCCATCGCCCCGTCTCTCTTTTTTCAGCCCTGTGGTTTCAGCCCTGTGTTTAAAAGTATCTCCCTTCCCAGAGTCTCTTTAGGAAGTCTGTGGCATATACGTTTTCGACTTCCCCTATCTTTCTCCCTATCCTGTCGAGCGACACTATTATCAGTCTCGCCTCGCTGTGCTCCTCTTTGAATGCTTTTAGCCCTTTCGTGTGCCGTGGCTCTATCTCCTCTGCCGATTTTATCTCTATCGCTATGCTCGCGTCGTCGACAACTATATCTACCTCTTGCCCCGTATACGTGTGCCAGTAGCTTAGTCTGTGCCCCTCTCCCTGATACCCTACGTACGCCACCATCTCTTGTACGATGAAGTGCTCGAACGCATGTCCATACTCCGCAGTCCCTCTGTGTAGCTCCTTCCTGTGTAGCAGGTAGTTGACTATCCCGACGTCAAAGTAGTAGAACTTGGGCGCTTGCGTCACTTTTCGTTTCATTGTCTTCGTGAACGCTGGCAGCATGAACCCTATCAGCGTGTCCTCGAGTATTGTGAAATACTCCTTCACCGTGTTCGCACTGACCCCGCACTCTGCCGCTATGTTCGTGTAGTTCACCATCTCCCCGTCTGTCATCGCTGCCACCTCCAGGAATCTTTGGAAGTCTGCCACGTTCCTGACCAGCGCCTCCGCTCGTACTTCTTCACGCAGGTACACTTCGACGTATGCCGACAGCATCGGCGTCGCATTCTTCGCGAGATAGTGTCTTGGCAGCATCCCCTGCGTCACGGCCTTTTGCAAGTCTATCTCCCCGACCTCTGCGCTCACTAACGGATATAGTCTGCATGGTATGGCTCTGCCACCCAGCGTGTTATATCCGTTTCTCCTCAGCTTCCTTGCACTCGACCCGCATAATATGAACGTGAGTCCTTTCTCTGTTATCAGCCTGTGCACCTCGTTCATCAGTATCGGCGCCTGCTGTACCTCGTCTATTATGATTATATTTTTCCCTCCTTCTCTTCCTTCTCTTCCCTCTCCACCTTCTTCCCCCTCTTCCCCTTCTCTTCCCTCTTCCCCCTCGCCTGCATCTTTCAGCATCTCGTATAGTAGCGACGGCTTCTTGCTGAATCGTCTTAGTAGTTCCGTGTCGAGCAGGTCTATGTATGTCGCTTCGGGATATCGCTCCCGTAGCAACGTTGTCTTCCCTGTCTGTCTGGCTCCGAATAGGAAGATGCTCTCTCCCTCCTCCACTCTCAGAGGACATTGTCTGCTATATGTCTCCATATCTGATCGCTTTCCTCTGCAAATATAAGATTATTCTTCTTTCCTCGCTGCGGATTTTCTTAGAAAATTCGCACCGCTACTGCGGATTTTCATTGAAAATCCGCAGTGTCACTTCGGATTTTCACGCTTTTCCCTCGCCCTTCTCTTCTTTCCCTCCACCCCAAAAACAACTTTCCGCCTCCCTTTCTCTTTGAAAAGGAGGCGGAAAATATTTATAGGTCTCTCTTCCTAATACACATACACCCTATATCCCTCGACGCTTCCCGGCGCTCCCTCCTCTGCTCTCGACTGTATCTCTATCGCCCTGACTCTCTGCTTCTTCCCCATGTCTATGACTATCACGTGTGGCGCCGCTGCTCCCTTCGCAGCCTGCCAGTACGTCGACTCTTGGAGGTCTATCGTCTTGACGGCCGTGTTGTTTCCGCTCTTGTTGTCCTGGTCGCTGACGTACTCTATCTTCCAGTTGTCCCTGTCTATTCTCTTCCCGTCGCTACCCGTGGCGAATATCTCTGCTATCGCTGCCCTGTCGCCCTTCGCTGTCGATGCGACTGCTATCGCTATGTATCGCCCTTCTTTCTCTCCACTCATCTCTATCTCCTTCGTCCCGTTTGCCGTCTTCTTTGCTTCCGAGAGGTTGCCCTTTGCGGCTACTGCCTTGTCCCTCAGGTTTGGCTTCCTGCCTGTCGAGATCTCCGCTGTCGGGTCTGTCTCTGTCTGCAGCTTGTTCAGCTCCGGCTTGGTCTGTCCCCATACCTTCAGCTCCCTCGGACCCGTGACGTCATATATCGCTATCTCGTTCTCTCCCTTCTTCAGCCAGCATCCCGGGACGTACAGCGTCTGCTGCGGACCGATGCTCCAGTATCTGCCTATCGCATGCCCGTTGATATATACCTGTCCCTTCCCGAGCTTGCTGCAGTTGATGAATGTGTCGTCGGTCTTCTTCGCCTTGAATGTCCCCCTGTAATATCCTGCCTTGCCTTTCTCCACATTCTTCCCCTTCTCTCCTGTCGTCAGTGCTGTCTGGACTGTCTTGTAGTCGTCAGGTATCAGCGCTATCTCCCAGTTCTTCAGCTCGAACGAGACCTCATGCCCGTCTATCGTCGAGCTTAGCAGGACTTTCTCCGTGATGCCTTTCTTGTCTGCTATCGCCCTGCTGAAGTTTATCCTTCCCATGGCCTCTACGACTATCCTCAGCTTCTGTCCCTTCTTGACTTTCCCGATGTCCATCTTCTGTAGCCCGACGACTCTGTTGCCGCGTCCGACTTCCTTCCCGTCGACGTACACTACTGCATAGTCGTGGAGGTCGCGTATCTCTATCGTCGCATTCCCGTCGACTGCCGGGAGTGTTGTCTCGTATTCTGCTATCCCCCATCCCATGTCCATGTCCTCGAATGTCCTCGTGTCCTTGCTCTTCGTCCTGCTTGCTATGCCGCTCTCGAGTGGTGCATACTCTGTCAGCCTTATCGTGTCGAGCGCCATTGTCGGGATCGCCTTTGGCATCGCCGGCAGTTTCTTGTCTGCATACTTTGCCAGTAGCTTCTGCAGTAGGTAGTACTTCGGCGTCGCCTTGCCCTGCTCGTCTATCGGTGCGTCATAGTCGTACGATGTGACGTCTGGCGCAAACCCCGGTGCGTTGGCTCCTGCCCAG
Organism: Bacteroidales bacterium; assembly: GCA_017417385.1. Classification (GTDB taxonomy): domain Bacteria; phylum Bacteroidota; class Bacteroidia; order Bacteroidales; family Marinilabiliaceae; genus W3P20-009. The sequence goes on along the minus strand of JAFPZF010000076.1, from coordinate 5,725 downwards.
TGTCCGAACGACGTTCCTCCGTGCGTCATGTAGAGCGAGAAGCTGATTCCTCTCTCCATCATGTCCTCGATGCCTTTCACCATCTGGTCCGCAGGCCGCGTCTCGTGCTGCGCCCCCCATTTGTCAAACCATCCGCTCCAGAACTCCGAGCACATCAGCGGACTCTCTGGGCGTAACGCCTTCAGCGGCTTGAACTGCGCATCGACGTCGGCTCCCGTGCCGAAGTTCAGCGTCCAGACGAGGTCGTCGAGTCCGTTCTTCGTGAAGTTGCTGCTCCAGTCGCACTGGAACAATGTCGTCTTCCCGAATCCGACCTCCCTCAGCGCGTCCCTTATCTTCCCGACGTACTCCTTGTCCTCGCCATACGAGCCATACTCGTTCTCGACCTGTACCATTATTATCGGACCGCCATTCTCGATGGTCAGCGGCGCCAGCTGCTTCCCGACTTCCTTCTCGAATATCTTCACTCTTTCGAGGAAATATGGCTCGTCGTCGTCCCTCAGCGTGACTCCCTCATGCTTCAGCAGCCACCATGGCAGTCCGCCCATCTCCCATTCTGCGCATACGTATGGCCCAGGTCTTACTATGACCCATAGCCCCTCCTCCTGCGCTATCTTGCAGAACGCCGCCACGTCCTTCTGTCCCGTGAAGTCGAACTTCCCAGGCTCCGGCTCGTGTAAGTTCCAGAAGACGTATAGGCACACTGCATTCATCCCGAGGCTCTTGCACATCTTCAGCCTGTGCCTCCAGTACGGCGCCGGTATTCTCGGATAGTGTAGCTCCGCCGACTTCAGTACTATCGGCTTCCCGTCCAGCATGAACGCCCCCTTGCCGATCTCGAATGTGTGCTTCTGCTCCGCCTCTGCCTGCGTCGCCACCCCGAGACCCATGCACGCCGCCAGTAGGCAGCTCAGTATCTTTCTTTTGCTCATCTAATTATTATTGGGGAGTTCTAGAAATTAGATTTTTCAAGGCGCACGAGGCGTTGAATACCGGAGTGTACTGGAGTACATGAGGATTTCAACGCCCGAAGTGCAACATTCCGATTAAGCGAGAGCATACTTTCGATTAAGCGAATGCATAACGAGCTTGCTCGTTATGCTGAGCGTGAGAAAGTAAGACTCTAGTCAATGGAGCTTGCTCCTATTGCCGAGCGTGAGGAATGAAGGCAACGCCAACGCCGAAAAAGCAATTTATAGAAGTTCCCTATTCTCTTTTATGCAAAGATAACTATTAGTAGCCAATCCTCCACTATCGTCCCCCTTCTTCTCTCCCCATCTCATTGCACATTCCTAATTGCACATTCCTAATTGCACATTCCTAATTGCTCATTGCTAATTGCACATTGCTCATTGGGTTAGCCCTGTATTAGACTTGCCATGTCTTATGTTAACTTCAGCCACTATTCACTTCTTCCTCCTCCTCTCGCCCCTTGCTTATATTCTAACGAAATCGTAACTTTGTATTGTATTTTAAGCGAAATCCGGCATGACTGACACGTGACTCGTAGTGCGATAGAGGTGACAGCGTGTCTAACATCGAAGTAGCACTTTGTATTAATTCACTTTACACACATGAATATGAATAATTTCGTGCGTCTATCCTCACTCCTCCTCGTATTCCTTCTCTACTTCTTGTCCTCTTCTGCCCAGACTCTCCGCATCTGGAAGAATGGCTCTCAGATCTACAGCGTCGAGGTTTCCGGCGTCGACTCTGTTAGCTTCTCGCACAAAGTGGTCGCATCCCCAGAACTCGTCGACCTTGGTCTCTCCGTCAAGTGGGCATCCTTCAACCTCGGCGCTGCTAAGCCCGAGGAGACTGGCGACTTCTACATGTGGGGAGAGACAACCACAGCTACCGACCGCATGTGCTCTTGGATAACATACAACTACGCAAATGGTGCAGAGAACAAGTTGACTAAGTATGTCCCCGAGGACAAGGCATCCGAATATGGTAATGACGGTTACTCGGACGACAAGAAGATCCTCGAACCGGACGACGACGCTGCCCATGTCGCCCTCGGTGGCAAGTGGCGTATGCCGACCATTGAGGAATGGCTTGAACTTAGTAACAACTGCACTTGGGAGAGAACAGAACTAAATGGCGTTATTGGTTACAAGGTGACCTCCAGAAAAGAAGCACTTAAAGGTAACTCGATTTTCCTTCCTATCAACGGCATTCACATCGATGACTACTTCCGTAATCAAGACAATTGTTACTATTGGTCTTCTTCGCTTGGCGATAGCTATCCTTACCACGCCAAGTTTTTCATCTCTACCAATGCCTTTGCCCCTGCCATCAAAAATTACCGCGAGTCGATGGACGGCGTCCGCAGTGCCGGACTTACTATCCGCCCCGTCTCAGATTAAACTCGAATAGTAATTCATTCTCTGCGTCTTCCGCCATTCCCGGTGGAGGACGCTTTCTTTTTTCCCTAATTCCTCATTCCTCATTGCTACTATGTTTAGACCCATTCTAAATACTCACTTTTCGGTATTGCTCCCGTTTCCAAGCCCCCATAATTTTGTAATCAAATATTAAAAGGTTCAACACATGGAAACAAAAAACAAAATCCTCACCTTCTGGCTGCTCACTATCGGCGGCTTCCTCGCTCACACCGCGACCGACGCACTCCCTGCTTTCTGGGGCGAGAGCATCGCAGCTATGCAACCACCAGCCTCGACTGGCATGATCGCCTTCATGATGCTCATGACGTATTTTATCCCCGCCGTCGGCATCCTCCTCGTCATCTATGGCAATGGTCGCCCGGCTCGTATCACCAACGCTGTCCTCGCCTGTGTCATGGCTCTCTTCACTGTCCTCCACATGGCGGAACTCCTCGAATGTTTCAACCCCGCTCAACTCCTCATCATGCCTCTTATGGCTGTCATTGCTGTCCTGATGTCGGTCGAGTCTTTCAAACTGCTTAAGAAATGAACAATACGATTTCTCTCCAGCTAGGCGACGTCCAGACTACGGCTCTGATTCCCGTCGCCATCAAGGCAAGCGAGTCTCTCCGCAAGAACCCGCGTGTCAAGGACGATGTCGCTGTCGATATTGTCCGCCACCTCGACGTGGATACTTCTAAGTATGACAAGTTTATGTCCCACGAGGGCGTCATCGCTCGTACTGTCATGCTCGATAGGTTCATATCCAACTTCGTCGCCCTCTACCCTCAGGCTGTCGTCGTCAACCTCGGCGCCGGTCTCGACAACCGCTTTCCACGTGTTGACAATGGTCGCATCCACTGGTTCGATGTCGACTTCCCGGATATGATAGAGGCCCGCAAGAAGGTGTTCCCCCCGCGCCCTCGTGTCTCCCTCGTCGCTTCCGATGTCCTCAAGGACGATTGGATTGCCCCCGTTCTCGAGAAGGCTCAATCTATCGACGACCCAGACATGCTCTTCCTCGCCGAGGGGCTCTTCATGTATCTGACTCTCGACGAGATCGGCTCTCTTCTCAACATGCTCAAGTCGAGCTTCCCTCATGGGACTCTTATCGCCGAGCAGAACAACCCTATGCTTGTCAAGCATCAGAAGCACCACGACACTGTCTCCGAGACCAACGCTGTCTTCAAGAGCGGTACGTGGAGCGCCAAGGAGCTCGAGGCTCTCTGCCCCGGCATCCGTGTCACCGACGAGCATAGTCTCAACGAGGAGATGGCAGGTCACTCCCTCCGTGGCTGGCTCTTCGCTCATCTACTTCCAAAGATGAACGACCGTCTCGCTACCATCGTCTGGTAGTATTCTGACTTTTTTCGAGCTTTTTTATACGTCTGTTTGAGGTTTATCTGTTGCGTCTTCCGCCATTCCCGGTGGAGGACGCTTTCTTTTTCCCCCTTCTCTTCCCTTCTCTCTCCTTCTCTTCTCTCCCCTTTCTTTACTCGCTGTATTTATATGCGCTCCAAATAATTGCTTTCAATGTCGCCCCTGTTTTTAGACACAACAACTTTGTAATCAAATAATTGTAGGCTCTTGAAGTGAGATTTTTCAAGTGGAAAGTAATTGATTTAAGTCCCCTGTCCTCATTTGTCGCTTTAGAGGCGACGTCCACTCCCATCCCTTACATTAACTTCGCTCCTAGAGTTACAAAACAACAGATTTCAACTTTCTAAACCGTATTCTTATGGCAAATCTATCAAATAATCATCACTCAGAGGAAACTCCTCTCACCACTCTCGGCAAGACTTTCTCTCTCGTCGACCTTGGCCTCTCCGTCAAGTGGGCAACCTTCAACCTCGGCGCCTCTAAGCCCGAGGATTTCGGTGACTACTATATGTGGGGCGAGACAGAGCCTGCTACCGATCGTGAATGTTGGTGGCCTACATACAAATATGCCTATGGTTCGGGAAACATGTTGACCAAGTATGTTACTCACCCCGATGGTGAGGCTCCTCATTATGGAGCCGGCTATTATTATGAGGATGACGAGGTATCTACTCTCGACCCCGAGGACGATGCTGCCCATGTAGCCCTCGGTGGCAAGTTCCGTATCCCGACCTATGAGGCGTGGAGTGAACTTCACGATTGCTGTACTTGGGTGTGGACTCAGCTCAACGGCGTCAATGGCTACAAGGTGACCTCCAACAAGGAAGGCTTTACCGACAGGTCGATTTTCCTTCCCGCCGCCGGATATCGTGGTGGTAGCGACTTTGCGGAGCGGGGCTCCGAAGGTTGCTACTGGTCCGACATGCTCGACGAAGATGCCCCAAACGTAGCTCTTGGCTACTCCCTCGATGGTAGTTACCAAGGATTTAGAGGCGATGAATACTTCCGCTGCTTCGGGCTATCTATCCGTCCCGTCTCAAAATAGAATCGACGAGCATCATTCTCTGCGTCTTCCACTCCCCAGTGGAGGACGTTTTTCTTTTTTCCCTATCTTTGCATAAAACATATTAAAAGCATCATACTATGACAACCACACTTCAAAACCTTCCTATCGGAGTCCAGGACTTCGAGAAACTACGCCGAGAAAACTATCTATATGTCGACAAGACGGCTCTCGTCTATCGCCTCGCCACGACGGGCAACTGCTATTTTCTCTCCCGCCCCCGCCGATTCGGCAAGAGTCTTCTCCTTAGCACTCTGAAGGCATATTTTCTCGGCAAAAAGGAACTGTTTCATGGCCTCGCTATCGAGAGTCTCGAGTCTGACTGGAAAGAGCATCCTGTCCTCTATCTCGACCTAAACTCTGGCGAGTATCGCGATGAACAGTCCTTGCGCAGTAGGTTGAATTTCGTTTTGCGTTCATGGGAAGACGAATATGGGGTTGGAGACGAGGAAACTGAATTACCTATCCGCTTCGAGGGCGTCATCCGCCGTGCCTACGAGAAGACTGGCCGCCAGGTCGTTATCCTTGTCGACGAGTACGAGAAGCCTCTCCTCGAAGCTATTGAGAACTCAGAACTACAAGACAAATTCCGCAATATCCTCCGCGCCTTCTATTCTGTCCTCAAGAGCATGGACGCCTGTATCCGCTTTGCCCTCCTCACTGGCGTCACCAAGTTCGGCCACCTCAGCATCTTCAGTAGTCTCAACAACTTAGAGGATATATCGTTAGATCGTCAGTATTACGACATCTGTGGTATCGACAATGAGAGTCTGCATGGTGTCCTTCGTCCCTATATTGAACTATTTGCCGAGGAGAAGAAAATGACTGTCGACGAGGTGTACGCTGAGGCTGAACGTCGTTACGATGGCTACCACTTCGCCCCCGATACGCCTGG
>JAFPZF010000075.1 GCA_017417385.1 Bacteroidales bacterium | reverse complement strand
TTACCTTTTGAGACCTCGACGTCTCCCGACTCAAATCTCTTGAGTCGCCTGCTACTTAAAGTATCTCTAAGTGCGTCACTTCCAATATTTCAAAGAACTTGTCTTTCTCTTTTTCAGAGCCTCGCTTCGGGCGAGTCCCGAGGTGCAAAGTTAGGAGCTTTTCCCGAGACCGCCAAAACTTTTTTGAAGTTTTTTTCGAGGCGTCTCCCGGAGTCCTCAGCCCTGCGTCGTCCCTGTCTCGAAACGGGTTGCAAAGTTAGAGGTTTCTCTCGAGACCGCCAAAAACTTTCTGAAGTTTTTTTTCGTCCCCGTCGTCCCTGACTTGCCGACTTGCTTGTCAAATCCAAGTGACCGTCGCCTCCCGGCTCCTGTCCCGTGCCCCGTCCTTTCCGAAAGCGATTGCAAAGGTAGGGGCTTTTTCGTTACCTGCAACACCCCGCCACCAAAAAGTTTTAACACTTCGCTCCCGACACCCCTTATCGCTCTGTCTTTAAGTGGTTTACCTACATAGTTAAAGAGTGTTTATATTTGTAACATTGGCTGCAAATCGCCAGAATGGCACTGTTTTTGATGGATTTTGCGCTTCCAGCTGGGTGACAGTGACAGGAAAATGCCGTCGGGAGGTTAACATAAGGCGAGATTTAGGGAGAAAAGGGGCAAAAAGAGGAGAAAGAGGTGGGAGTGAGAAAGAAAAAAGGGAGTAAATGTGGAATGAAACAGGCGTACCATAAGTATTACGTGTTTGGTTTTGTCAATGTGAAGTTACAGAAAAGGCATAAATATTCAACAAGGAAGAGGGACATTCACAGGGGGGCGGCATTTACACTCCCCTACCCTACCATAACATCTATAATACAGCTCAATACAAGGCTAACCGAGGAGAGACATAGACAGCAGCGACGAAGAGCACAAGTCAAGAGAAACGTCCTCGACGCCGGGGCATCGAGGACGTTAGAGCAATTGAAGAGCAGGAATTACTTCTTGTCGGACTCCGACTGACGCTTATCCTTGTCGGGACGGTTAGCGTGGCGGTCCTTACCAAAGCGGTGATTGTCTTGACCATTCATACGGCCATCCATTGGGCGCTTACGGTCATGCCCGCCCCACTTGTCACCGTTACCACGGTTAGAATGTCCGCCATTACGACGGTCGAGGACGTCACGCTGCATCTGATTCTCGAAAATGTAGAAGTGGTTGAGCTGACTATCCGAGAGGACAGCGGCGAACTTGTCGACATAGTTGATACGGATAGCTAGAGCCTTCTGCTGCATCAGGAGCGCGTTCTTGGCACGCGTAGCAGCAGACTTGTCAGTAGTGTCGCGCACGAGCTTCATGTTGTCAGCCCAGGCGGCGCCCATCTCGTCGTTGTAGCTACGGTAGACAGCGAGGAACTTGTCCTTCTGGTCGTCGGCGAGACGGAGCTTCTTAGTCATCTCCTTGGCCTTAACCTCGAAGAAGCGAGCGTTGAGACTGTCTCGGTGCGTCTTCTGCGCCATAGAGGCGAGAGAGACGATAAGAGCAAAGAATAAAACAATCGTTCTCATATCAGTAAAGTATAAAGAATTAATATTCAGGAATTTCATCGTAGTCAGAGAAAGCGAGGAGGGAGACATCTTCGTCGGAGAGAGAGTAAAGGAAGTCCTCGACAGAGTCAGCCTCAGCCACATAGACGTCGGGAGACTGGAAAGAGAGGAAGTAGAAACCCGTCGCTATGATGAGAGCGAGAGAGGCGGCGACGGCGGCAGTATACCACGTAGGAGAAGACTTCCTAGGGGCGTCTATAGCAGCCTCCGTCGAACGCGAGATAAGATTGTCGAGATACTCGTCGGTCTCGGAGAAGGGCAGTCGCCTGCCGACATTGTCATATATATTATTCGTGTTCATAAGTCAGAGTTTTCTAAATAGTCCTTAATCTTCAGAGTCGCATAATGGTAGTTAGTCTTGAGGGAGGCGACGCTCTTGCCAGTGATCTCGGCGATCTGCTCGTAGGGGAGGTCGTCATAGTATCGCATATTGAAGGCGACACGCTGGCTTGTCGGGAGGGAGAGGAGAGCCTGCTGGAACCGGACCTCGGCAGCATCCGAGTCGAGGAAAGACTCGGCGTGGAGCTTATCGGTGAGAGCGGGGGAGAGGTCGTCGATACTCTGGAAGAAGCGCGTCTTGCTACGGAGGCAACGTAGAGCCTCGTTGGTAGCGACACGATAGAGCCAGGGGACGAGCTTCTCAGCGGAGCGCAGAGATGAGATAGAAGAGTAGATCTTCAGGAAAGCCTCCTGGAGAGCATCCTCGGCATCGTCGTGAGAGACAACAATCCGGCGTATATGCCAGTAGAGTCGGCGGCCATAGTGCTGCATCAGCAGACGGAAGGCGGCGTCTCGGCTGGAGGGCTCGGAGAGCATATCTATCAGCTTATCGTTGTCCATAACAGTAATCTCTTGTTGTCCGTTCATTAGTATAGATGCAAGAAGTGGGGGAAAGTTAAATCAGGAAATGAAAAAAATTCAAGTGTAGGAGGGAAGAAGCTGAAAATCAGGGGAGAGGAGAGAGCTCGTAGACGTCTGAGCAAGGAAGGATGACGACACGAAAGGAGCTTTTCTGCCAAAGGAGAGGATAGGAGGCAGAAGGCGCAATCAGATATATAGGCTGACGGGAAGGGGAAGAAGAATGGGAAGAAGAGGGAGGAGAAAGAGGTGATGAGGGAGGCGGGACCTGGTCAGCCGTTATCAGCACATAATCAGGCAGACGGAGCGAGTCGGAGGGGAGGCCGACAGAGAGAGTGACACCAGAGAAGGACACCAAGCCGGGAGCGAGCGGAAGGCGGGAGGAGGAGAGGGCGGAAGAAGAATGGTCGAGATAGTCAGCCGCGCGCATGGAAGTACCGTCGGAGGGAGAAGAGAGCAGATGAGTCGCACGACGGGAAGAGAGGAGAAAGACGTTCGCACGGGAGCCTACGGTATAGACAGAGAAAGACTGACGCCGCAAGGCGAGGAAAGAAGAGACAAGGCAGGAGACAAGAAAGAGAGAGAAGGAGAGAGAAAAGAGGGAGAGGACATGACGGACACGGGAACGAGGGCGCACACGGAAAAGGAAGAGGAAGAGAAAGACAGCGACAGACAACAGGAAAAGGGAGACGGGCGAGAGATAGATATCGTCTATGACAGCGAAAGGGAGGCGGGCGACGAAAGAGACATAGCGGACGAGGACAGTCAAGAGAAAGTCCGTCACATAACCAAGAGGTAGGATAAAGGCGGAGAGGACAGAGAGCAGGAGAGAGGCCGGGAGGAGCAGTCCGACGACAAGATTGTTGACAGCGAAATAGACAGGGAAGCTATGGAAGACGGCGAGGGTCACGGGAGAAGTAGAGAGTTGCGCTACAGTACTGATAGAGACAGAAGTGAAGAGGTAGCGGACGACGGCAGAGCGAGAGGAGACAAGGACAGAACGGAGCGAGGGGGCGACGACGAGGATACCGGCGACGGCAGAGAAGCTAAGCCAAGTCCCGACACAGCGAAGCGAAAGAGGGTCGAAAAGGAAGATGACAAAGAGGGCGAGGGAGAGAGAGTGGAGGGAAGAGAAGCTACGGCCGAGCAGACGCGAGAGGGAGACGACGAGGAGCATGACAGCAGCGCGGACGACAGAGGGCGAGAGGCCGACGAGGACAGCGTAGGCGAAGACGGAAAGAAGAGATAGCACAATAGGGAGGCGGCGAGAGAAGGAGAGGGAGTGCATAGGGGAGGACGAGTTGCCAGAACGCGAGGGAAGGGAAGAGGGAAGGGAAGCAAGGGAAGAGAACAGTCGAGAGAAGAGGGAAGAGAAGAGGGACTTCAGCGAGAGGGAAGAAAGTGAAGAGAGCGAAGAGAGGGAAGAGAAGGTACGACCGAGAGCACGGAAGAGACGCAGGATGAGAGAGAAGAAAAGAATAAAGAAAGAGAAGACGAGACCGACATGGAGGCCAGAGACGGCGAGGACGTGAGAGGTGCCGCAATCGGCGAAAGAGCGTTGCAAGTCGGGGTCGAGAAGAGACTTGTCGCCAAGGAGGATGCCACGGACGACGCCAATATTCGACGGAGAGAGGTGGGCTTCGGCGAGACGCGAGGCGAGGAAGGACTGCACAGAGCCGGAGAAGGCGGACAAAGACGGGGAGCCACAGAAGACAGAGACGCTATCCGCACGGACAGAGACCTGAAAACCATTGGAGAGCATATAGTCCGAGAAGTCGAAATCGGAATAGCGAGTGCGGAAGGAAGACTCGGAGACGCCAAAGACAGTGACGCTATCGCCAAGCGAGGGGAACGAAGGGGAAGAGGACGGAATATAGACGTGGCAGAGAGCATTAGGGAGACGGGAAGAGAGGAGGCGGACCGTATCGGCACGGACAACGACACGACAAAAACGAGGGGAAGAGGGGACTGAAGAGGGAAGAGAAGAGGGGAGAGAAGAGGGAAGAGAATCGGAAGGGAGATGCGGGGCGCGGATAACCTTGACGACAGTGCCGGAGAAGGAGCAGGGCTCGGAATACTCGAAGACGGGACGAGAGCGGAGAGAAGTATTGACGACGCCGAAAGAAAAGAAGAGGAGGAGAAGTGAAAGGAGGACGGGAAGAGCAAGGCGAGAGCTCCTGCCGCGCCAGCGCCAGAGGAGAAGGGAAACGAGAGATAAGAAAGCAGCGAGCCAGGAGACAGCGAGCCAAGGGCCGAGCGACGTATCGGCATAGAGACTACCGGCGACAGCAGCGACAGTAGGCAAGAAGAAGGGGGCAGACGAACCGAGACGGAACGGGATGCGCGACATCGACAGCGAGAGAAGGTCAGTTACGGAGGAGGAAGTGCTCTTTCTGGCAACCTTGTCGGACGATAGCGATGCCGACGCCATTGAGCTCGATAGAAGTCTTGACACGCGGGTCGGCGACGATAGCATGCCAAGCACTCGTCATAGGTTTCGACCAATAGATATCGTCGAAGACGAGAATAGCATGAGGGGCTGCATTGTCGATAAGGACATTAAAGTAGCGGAGAGTCGCCTCGAAAGTATGGTTGGCGTCGATGAAGGCGAAGGCGACGCGGGAGTCAGGGAGGAGGGCGATAGCATCGGAGAGCGTATCGTCGATATTGCCAGTCAGCACATTGACATTAGAGAAGCCGTGGGAGGCGAGATTCTCACGAGCAGCGGCGGCAATCTGCTCATCCCCCTCGAGGGAGACGACCAGAGCATCCGGGCAGGCGGCGGCAAGGTGAGCCGTCGAGAGACCCGTAGAAGTCCCCAGTTCGAGAATAGAAGCTGGCTTCAAGTCGGCAGCGAGGCGAGCGAGGAGATAGCCCTCGGACCTGCTGGCTCCATTGGAGCGAGCCATACGGCCGAGAGTAGTCGAGGCGCCACTATCGGCAGTAGCGCCGAAAGAAGACTTCTGGAGGGGGCGGGAGGAGGAGAGAACAGCCTTGCGGTAGGCCTCGGCGCGAGAGGCGCCAGGGATATCGTTGACACTAATAACGTGGCGCACAAGGCGGTAGACATAAGGACTGTGGACACCATGACCACGCCAGAAGCGGGCCTTGAGAATATGCCTAGCAGACATCTTGACATGGTGGATAGCGCGACTGGCCTTAGTGTTGAGACGAAGCGTCATCTGACTGAGTAGTAGTAAGAGGTTTGAATGGTAGATAGAAAGAGAAAGTAGAGCCCACGCCGAGGGCCGACTTGACCCATACCTCGCCACCGAGGAGAGTCACGATACTCTTGACGAGGTTGAGGCCGAGGCCCATGCCGCCATACTTAGCCTTGGAAGGAGTCAGGCGGCGGAAGGGGTCGAAGATAAGAGGCAACTTGTCTTCCGGGATGCCGATGCCAGTATCCTCGACAGATACGAGGAGCAGTTCAGTCTCTGGGGCGAGGGTCTTAGCGTAGGAGAAAGAGTTCTTGACGTCGGCTGCGGTCGTCGGGAGGACAGAGATCTTGACAAAGCCCTGGTCAGTAAACTTAAAGGCATTGTAAACCAGATTGATAATAACCTGACGGAGGCGATCCTTGTCGCTAGTCATGACACGGCCTTCGAGAGCCGGGGACTCGTCGAGGAGGAAGCTGATATGCTTGTTGTGGTTCTCGACAGAGAGGAGACCGTAGGTATCGGCAATATCGGAGAAGACATCGAAATCCACGATAGTAATAGGCAGGACGCCTCGCTCGATACGGGAAGTGTCGAGGAGGTCGCCAATCAGGTTGAGCATAGAGCTACTACTCTCGAGGATAAGGTGAGCGAACTCGAGACGTTCCTCCTTCTCGCACTCATCCATCTGAAGAAGTTTTGCGAAGCCCACGATAGCATTCATAGGTGTACGGACCTCGTGGCTAAGACTAGCGAGGAAGTCACTCTTGACGGCGGAGCTTTCCTCGGCCTTACGTTTAGCCTCCTTGAGGTCGGCGGTACGTTCGAGGACCTTTTGTTCCAGTTCGCTATTAGCCTTTTCGAGGAGGAGATTGTTTTGCTTGATGATAGACTGATTCTTACGGAGCTCCTTATTAGCGACCTTGAGCATGTTGCTCTGCTTGCAGACCTCGGCCTCAAGCACCTCGCGGAGGCGGCGTGCGTTGTTGGCACGGATAAGTACGACAGCGACGCCAATAAGAATAAGAATCGTCGCGCAGAAGAGGAGGAACCACGGTTTCTCGTAGAGGAAAGTCTCCTTGAAGATTTTTACGACTGTCGCGTTGGAGGACTGGTTGCCATCCATGTCGACAGTCTTCATAAGGAGAGTATGCTGACCGCCGGAGAGGTTAGTGAGCGTGATAGAAGTCTTGGCGGCAGTACGGTGCCACTGGTCCTCGTCGTCCATCTTCCAGTCGATGACGTTGCTGAGGGGGCGGTCGTAGTTGAGAGAGCGGGCGAAGAGCTGGACAGACCTGATGCCGGCTGGGATAAAGATATCCTCGTTGTCGCGGTAGAGGTGTTCAGTCGCCGTAAACTCGTCGTAGGTATCGCTGACAGCGTTAGAGAACTTGTAGGAGGCGAGACGGGGCTCGGGGAAGTAAGTGTTGCGGGAGAAGACGGAGGGAGTAAACTCGACGAAGCCACCGTGGCCGCCGAAGAGAATCTCGCCTTCAGAGCCCGTGCCGATAGAGGCTTGGCAGAAGCGCTTGATGATAGAGTACTCCGTATTCGAGTAGTTGGTGACATGCCCATCGCTAATACAGGAGATACCGTAGTCGTTGGCGACCCAGATATTACCATCGGTGTCGCACTCCATACATTCAGCGCCGAAGACAATAGACTCGTCCTCGTCGATACGGCGAGCGGAGTGGTAGCCGGCGTTGAAGTAGTAGATACCAGTATTGGAGCAGCAGACCCAGACCTCGTTGAGACCACCGACGCGCACGTTACGGACGGCGACGATATGGTGGCCGATACCGGGGAGAGTGACGTTGTTGTCCTTCTGACCCGTCTCGAGGTCGACAGAGAAGACCGTATAAGTACGGTCGACGAGCCAAGCCGTCCTGCAGTCGGCGGAATAGGCGGCAGAGATGTCGTTAGTCAGGTTGACGTTGACCTTTCTAGCGTTGCCCGTCTTCGTATCGAGGACATAGAGGGCGGTACGGCAGTATACGAGAGCCTTATGGTCTGGGAAAGTCTGGATGCCGATGATAGAGTTCTTGGGAGCCTGGAAGATAGAGCGGAAGTTCTTGCCATCGAGGTCGCAGGCGAGGACCTCGTAGTTCATAGAGAAGAGGATCTTATCCTTCTCGTAGGTCTCCTTGATGCCACGGCAGAAGTATTTTTCGGATATCCCCTTAGGAACTGGGACTTTCTGGAAGTTGACATCGGCGGCGGTGCGTTTGAAAAGGCCGTCGATACACCAAGCCCAGTAGCCGCCACGGCTATCCTTGTAGGCACTAAAGACGTCAGTAAAGTCAGACTCGGAGAACTGGCGGAGGTTCATAGTATGGAACTTGCTCGCGTAGTAGTTCATCTTGATAAGACCATCCTCGGAGCAGAAGTAGAAGACAGGCTGGTTGCGGACCTTAATAATTTCCGCGAGGCGGTTTTCCTGGAGATCACTATTAGCGGTGCTGAAACGGAAGACCTTGTTGTCGGCGAAGCGGAAGAAGCGGAGGCCGGAGAGGGAAGTGACCCAGATACCGTCGTCGGCGACACAGAAGTCGCGAGCGGAGACGTCGAGACGGACGAGAGGTTCGAGTTTGCCAGTCTCGATAGAGAATATCGAGTAGACAGTCCTACTGCCGATGCCGCCAAAGTTGTCGGCAGTCTCGACAATGAGAGACTTATCGTCGAAAGCCTTGGCACGGCGGACAATACTGTAGTCGCCAGGGAGGCGGAAGAGCCCATAGAAGGCGCCGTCGTCCTGCTTAAGCTCGTAGATATCGCCACCGGAGGCAGCGAAGACCCTGTTGCCGCAGCGGATAAAAGAGCCGGCGAGCTTAGCACGGCCTGGGGGGAGTGAGATAAGCGTCGAGGCTCCCGTCTTCTTGTTGACCGTATAGAAGTTGGCGATAGTGCGGACGAGGAGGATAGAGTCGTTGAGACTGATAAGAGCCTCGATAGCGTGACGGCTATCCTGCTTCTGACGTTCGCCGAAGGAGTAGGACAGTTCCTGAGTAGAGAAGTCGGCGAGATCGATACGGAGAAGGATCTGAGCGGAGCCGAGTGAAGCCCAGATACAATTAGAGTATTCGTCCTCGACGAGGGCGACGACGCGCCTATCGGAGTGTTTCTCGCGGGTATCGACCTTACCAAAAGTATGACCGAAGATACCGTCGTAGCGGGTGACGCCGTTGCGGGTCCCTATCCAGATATAGCCGTTGTGATCTTGGAGGATACGGGTGCAGTTACTTTCAGGGAGGACATCGCGGATGACCTCGAAATACGGCAGACCGGACTGAATATTATCCTTCTGAGCGCAGAGGGGCACGGCGGTCAGCAGACAGCCGAGGAGGAAAGACAATGACAAGAGAAATGAAAAGACACTTCGTATCATCATGCGCTCGGGGAAGACATTTTGTTAGAAGTTACGCGAGAAAGCAAAAAAGACTCGACGAAAGAGCGAATCGAGTGGAAGGCGAAGAGGGAGAGGTCGATAGACTCCGGGGAAAGCCAGAGGATCTCGTCGACATCGTCGGCGGGGGAAGGGTTGCCAGAGACCGAGCAGACGAAAGCGACGTCGGTCGTATGGACAGCGTAGCCGCTGAAGACATAGACGTTTGGAGCCGAGGCGAAGTAAGACGCGGAGGACACGGAGACGCCGAGTTCCTCTGACAATTCGCGACGGAGGGCAGTCTCGAGCGACTCGGAGGGATCCACGAAGCCGCCTGGGAGGTCGAGAAGCCCCTTGCCCGGGTTGCGTCCACGTCTTGTGACGAGGAGCGAGCCGGAGGAGTCGAGGATGAGAGCCGTGACGGCGGCTGCGGAGTTGACAAAGAAGTCGAAACCACAGGCGTCGCAGAGGAACTCCTTGACGCCCTGTGGTTTAAAGTTATCGCTGCCGCAATGCGGACAGAATTTCAGAAAGTTGTCAGGCAAACAATCTTTGAGAACAGACATCGTCGATTAGAGTTACTCCTTGACCGGTATAGTCAGAATAGGGCTCGAGCTGTTGTTGATGATCGTAGTAAGCTCAGGGCGGAAGAGACGGTCGGTGATGAAGCTGCCGGAGTTGGTGACGTCCATCATGACCATGTCGGCCTTCTGCGTCTTGACGATTTCGAGGAGACTGCCGAGGTTGTCCTTACCGACGAGCATAGTCGTGCTCTCGACCTCGACGTCGTGGCTCTTGAGGTAGGAAGCTACCTGGCCGACAGAGATGCTGATACGGTTGTAGATATACTTCAGCTTGGAGCTCTGGAGGCCTACGACGATAGCCTTAGCGCCGAAGAGCTTGGCGAGGCCAGCGACCGTCGGCATCATGCGGCGGCTACTCTTCTTGATAGTGATAGGGATAGCGACGCGGCGGAAGTTCTTGTCGAAGGTCATACCCTGACGGATGACGAGGACCGGGCAGGTCGCGTTGCAGATCAGCTTGAAAGCGTTGCCGCCGATCCAGTTCTGAGAGATACCGGAGACGCCGTGGGAGCCGGTGACGATGAGCGTCACCTGGTCGTACTTAGCGACGTTGACGAGTTCCTCTGCGACGTTGCCGGAGAGCATCTTGTAGTCGAACTTACCCTTGACGGCGTACTGCTGTCGGTAGTCGAGGAGGAGCTTTTCGAGCTTGTCCTGAGGGTGTTCGTCGGAGTCGGTATGGTCCTCCAGACCCTTAGCGTACTTAGATCCGGCTGGGGTTACGTAGACCATACGGAGATCGGAGTTAAGCCTATTGGCTAGTCCGAGAGCAGTCTCGAGAGCGAGGATAGAATTCTCCGAGAAGTCGATGGGGACCATTATTTTCATAGTCTTAATCGTTTTAAATGTTGTAACTTTGCGATGTCGAAAGGGTTAGGAGAATGCGTGTCTGGGAGCGGACCACGTTCGTCTCATTCCTTTCACTTAATTTATACGAAGCAGACCAAAGGTTGTTTCAAAAACCTGCGACAAAAACCAAAGATACGTAAAGAAATGCAAACAGAGGAGGTCAAGAGGCTGTACATAGAGACGTACGGATGCCAGATGAACGTAGCGGACAGCGAGGTAGTAGCGACAGTGATGCAGACGACCGGATATGAGATGACGGAGGAGATCGGAGAGGCGGACTGCATACTGATAAACACGTGTTCGGTGAGGGAGAATGCGGAGCAGAGGGTTGTCGGCAGGCTACAGGAGCTGCAGGCGATGAAGAGAGGGAGGAGAGTCGTCATAGGCATAATAGGGTGCGTCGCGGAGCGGGCGAAGGAGAGCCTATTCGAGAGCGGAGCGGACATAGTCGTCGGACCGGACTCGTATCTTGACCTGCCGCACCTCGTGGCGACGGCGGAGGCTGGGGAGAAGGCAATCAACACCAACCTAAGTCTAACCGAGACATATTCCGGCATACTGCCGACGAGGACGGGGCACAGCAAGATATCGGGCTTCGTCTCGATCATGAGAGGGTGCAACAATTTCTGCTCTTATTGCATAGTCCCGTACACGAGGGGCAGGGAGAGGAGCAGGCCAGTCGAGAGCATCATGAAGGAGCTGAGCAACATGAGGGAAAAGGGTTACAGAGAGGCAGTGCTACTCGGGCAGAACGTCAACTCGTACAACTACGTTGATGAAGGGGGGATAGACGGGAAGAAGGCAGTCAGCTTTGCGGAGCTGATGGCGATGGCGGCGGAGGAGTTCCCCGAGATGAGACTGAGGTTCACGTCGTCTCACCCGAAGGACATGACAGACGAGACGCTAAGAGTCATAGCCAAATATAAGAACATCTGCAACCACATACACCTGCCGATGCAGAGCGGTAGCAGCAAGATACTGAAGGCCATGAACAGGAAGTACACGAGGGAGTGGTACATGGGGAGGATAGAGGCCATCCGGAGCATCATTCCCGACTGTGGGCTGACGACGGACGTCTTCTGCGGGTTCTGCACGGAGACCGAGGAGGACCACAGGGAGACGCTGAGCCTGATGGAGTGGGCAAGATTTGACAATGCGTTCATGTTCCAGTACTCGGAGAGGCCGGGGACCTTTGCGGCGAAGAACATGAAGGACGACGTCCCGGCCGAGGTAAAGGCGCGGAGGCTGAAGGAGATAATAGAGCTCCAGGGACGGCTGTCGATAGAGAGCAACAAGAGGGACGAGGGGAAGACATTCGAGGTCCTCGTAGAGAACAGGTCGAGGAAGTCGACGAGCGACCTGATGGGTCGGAGCGAGCAGAACAAGGCCGTAGTATTCCCGGCGGAGGGGCATCACATAGGAGAGACCGTCAGAGTAAAAGTCGAGAGGAGCACACAGGCGACGCTCATAGGCAAGGCAGAGGAGTAGAGAGAAAGAAAAGAATAGAGCGAGGCGGCAGAGACGTATTTTACAACGTCTTTGCCGCCTCTTTTATGGGAACTTCTATAAATTGCTTTTTCTGCGTTGACTATGTCTTCATTCCTCACGTTGACTTCGTCTACTTTTCTCACGCTCGGCAATCTGCAAGCAAGCTTGCATTGCACTCGCTCAATCGAAAAGTTCGGAAATTGTAGCAAGCTCCATTGACTGGCGCCTTACTTTCTCACGCTCGGCAGAGTGAACAAGTTCCCTCTGCACTCGCTTAATCGAAAAGTTGGCTTTGTCTTCATTCCTCACGTTGACTTCGTCTACTTTTCTCACGCTCGGCAGAGTGAACAAGTTCCCTCTGCACTCGCTTAATCGAAAAGTTCGGCATAACGAGCAAGCTCGTTCTGCACTCGCTCAATCGAAAGTATGCAGTCGCTTAATCGGAAGGGTACAAATAACGGATCAACGGAGAGTGAGTTTCACGGAAGGCGGGGAATTTTGAAACAAAATGCAAGGAAAATGCTGAGAATAGGCGTTAAAGAAACAGAATAATGGGGGTAAGAGGTTGCTAAGTATCATATAATTAGTAAATTTGCGTTGTTGACGTCGCACGGAGACGTGCGGCAACAGGTAACCACAAAGTAAAACATTAATGAAGAAAGAGTTAGCATGTCTTCTTGCGCTGACCATGATAGGCGGCAGCGCAATAGCTGACGACAAGGAGAAGAAGGACACGACAGGGTTTGTGTTCACGACAGTAAAAGAGATACCGATCACAAGCATTAAGAATCAGAACAAGTCGGGCACGTGCTGGGCATTCTCGAGTCTGGGCTTCTTCGAGGCGGAGCTTCTGAGGATGGGCAAGGGCGAGTACAACTTCTGCGAGATGTTCCTTGCACACAAGACATACGAGGACAGGGCGAAGGCATCGGTCAGGATGCACGGAGACATCTCGTTCTCGGAGGGAGGCAGCTTCTATGATGCAGTATACTGCATGAAGAACTACGGCATGATACCGGAGACGGCGATGCCGCTGCCGGGCACGCTGTATGGTGACACACTGGCGAACTTCAACGAGTTCTTCAAGGTCGTGAAGGGCATGGTAGATGGTATAGCTAAGAGCGACCAGAAGAAGCTGAGTCCGGCATGGTTCAAGGCTGTGAATGCCGTATATGACACATATCTCGGAGCAGTCCCGACGGAGTTCACGTATAACGGCAAGAAGTACACCCCGATGAGCTACATGAAGGAGACAGGGTTGAACCTGGAGGACTACGTATCGTTGACGTCGTTCACTCATCATCCGTTCTACAGCCAGTTCATCATCGAGGTACAGGACAACTGGAGATGGGGCACGTCTTACAACCTGCCTCTCGACGAGCTGATGGCAGTCATGGACAACGCAATCAAGAATGGCTACACCTTCGCATGGGGAGCGGACGTCTCGGAGACGGGCTTCACGAGGAAGGGACTTGCAGTGATGCCGGACGAGGCACACGGAGCTGACATCACGGGCAGCGACATGGCGAGGTGGACAGGCCTGACGAAGACGGAGAAGAAGGACGAGCTGACATCGAGGCCATTGCCAGAGGTGAAGGTCACGCAGGAGTTGAGGCAGGAAGGCTATGACAACTGGGAGACGACGGACGACCACGGCATGCTCGTCTATGGAATGGCGAAGGACCAGAACGGCAAGGAGTACTTCATGGTGAAGAACTCGTGGGGCACAGCGGGCGACTACAAGGGCGTATGGTATGCGTCTAAGGCGTTCGTAGCGTACAAGACCATCAACATACTCGTCCACAAGGATGCAGTCCCGAAGGAGATAAAGAAGAAGATGGGCATTAAGTAAGGGAATAGAAGGGGAAGAAGGGGAAAGAAGGGGGAAGAGAAGGACACCCCTACCCTATCTAAGATATAAGGGCTTCCGCACGGAGAGGTGCGGGAGCCCTTTTTAGATGGATTAAAGTCAAAATAAAGTCAGAAGAAGCACTCCTTGACGGCGAAGAAAAGGTTGATAGCGACGACGATACCTGAGACAATCATCTTGATGATAGAAAGGGAGGTGCTGTCATGCATGCGGAAAAAGAAGTTGAACGAATGCAAGGAGAGAGGAGGGAGAAGGGAACTAGAAGGGAAGGTCGTGCCCCTCGTGTCCCTCTCGAGCCTGGTAGTCCTCGTCGATACGCTGTTTCCACTCGCGAGTCATACGACCCTTCTTGGAGCGTATGAAGCTGAGGGCCTCGCCGACGCAGGCGAAGTTGAGGTTGACGCCCTTAGAGTCGTTGACATAGCGGGAGGCGCGATCCTCGGAGATGCCATAGCGGGCGGCGGTAGAGACTGCGTCGATATTAGCACCGAGGAAGATAAACTCCCAGCCGAACTCGGACTGCTGAGACGTGATGAGAGACTTGATCTCGGGAGCGGAGAAGCGGCGACTGCTGTTCTCCTGACCATCGGTGATGATGACGAAGATGACCTTCTCGGCGCGATGCTCGGCAGACTGAGACTTCTGGACGTCGATAATCTTGTGGATAGTGTCGCCAAGGGCGTCGAGGAGGGCAGTGCTACCACCCGGGAGATAGTCGTTGGCAGTGAGAGGGCTGACGGCAGCGAGGTCGATGCGGTCGTGGAGGAGCTTGTAGTTGTTGTCAAAAAGGACCGTCGTGACACGGCAGGTGCCCTGCTGCTCCTTCTGCTTGGCGAGCATAGAGTTGAAGCCGCCGATAGTGTCAGCCTCGAGGCCAGACATAGAACCGCTCTTGTCGAGAACGAATACGAGCTCTGAAGAATTTACGTTTTCCATAATCGTAGATATTTGTTAGTTCGTTTTTGATTGACATCCATATAACGGAGAGACAAAACATTTATTGTATGCAGGAGCTAAAGAGCTAGCAAGCAATACAATAGAGAGCCGTCTCGCTGATATCTGAGAGCAAAGTTAGAGCATGAGAAGAAGATTGTTGTCGCCCGAGAAGCGACAAATGAGTATATTTGCAAAAAGGAAAACAAGAAAAAGGCATGGCGACGATAAATGTATTTGAGTGCTACTATGCGGGTAGATGTGAATATAATGGTGTCGAGAGACGGGCGGCACAGGTGTGTCTCGTCTCGGACAGCGAGTGTGGACAGATAAAGTATGAGGTGACGGTCAGCTTCTTCCCTCACGAGACGGAGGACGACTTCAGGATCTCGTACGACGCTATGGGGAGCAGGACGCTATACGAGGGGAAGGGACGGCGCTCGAAGAAGAGGGAGGCGGAATATACGGAGACAATAGAGAGCACGGCGCAGGAGATAGCACGGGAGATGGGCGGCGAGATAGACTTCGGAAAGCCGCTGATAGAAGCGAGACGAGGATAAGGGGAGGAATGGAGAGAAGAGGAAGGAGAAGGGAAGAGAAGGGGGAAAGAAGGGAAGAAGAAGGGGAGGAGAAGGGGGAGGAGAAGGGGGAAAAGCGAGCTCAGGTCTAACTCAGGTCTAACCCAAGTCTAACCCAACGCTAACCCAACGCTAACCTAAGAGGGGAGAAAGAAGAGCAAAAAAGAGACGTAGGAGGCACGAGGACACAACGAAAAAACAAACAAAAACCAATAATAGAAACAAGGAGAGGAAAAGAGGAAATGGAGACAATGAATTTCGGCGGCCTGATATTGGGTGCAGCGACGTTCTTGACGATAGGGTTCTTTCACCCGATAGTCATCAAGGCAGAGTATTATTTTGGCGTCGGCTGCTGGTGGGCTTTTGCGCTGGTAGGCGTAGTGGCGACAGTGGCATCGCTATTTGTCAGTCACTGGGTGATAAGCTCGATACTGGGAGTCTTTGCATTCTCGTGCTTCTGGTCGATACTGGAGCTATTCCAGCAGCGGGAGAGAGTCAGGAAGGGATGGTTCCCGAAGAACCCGAACAGGAAGGGATAGTAGGGGAGAGAAGAAGGGGAGAAGAAGGACATAGGGCATGGAGCCTGGCGTCGAAAGGGGCGTCGGGCTCCATGTTGCGTTATTGGGGAGGGAAGGGGAAGAAGGGGAAGACGGGGAAGAAGGGAAGGGGGATAAGAGCGCATATAGTTTTGGCAGTTAGACGAATAATTCGTATCATTGCGTAAGAAAGTCCAGAATAGAGACACGGTCGGCGCCCCAGAGACACTGAACGGAAGTGGAGAGAGGGGGCGGCCAACGCAAAAAAGAGCAACATGAAAAGAATAGCATCATGCCTCGTGGCAATGGCAGTGTCTGCACTAAGCGTAGCGCAGATAGGGACACGATTTCCGTCGGAGCGGAAAGTCATCAATGACCCCAAGACGGGGGTTGAGCTCGTATTCCTGACGAGCAAGAGCGGGACAGGGGACTCGAAGATATACCAGACGCACAACCAGTGGACTAGTGACGGGAAGTGGGTCATCTTCCGTTCGGACAGAGTCGAGCATGAGGCGATGGCGGTCAACGAGGAGACGGGGGACATAGTGCAGGTCACAGAGGGAGGATTCAACGGGATGCTATGCGTAGCGCGGAAGTCGATGCACCTATATCACATGCGGAAGGTGAAGGACAAGGAGGACAAGCTCACGGGGATGCAAGTCGTCGAGATAGACCTCGAGAAGCTCTTTGCGGACTCGGAGGCAGGGAAGCTAAAGAAGAAGAAGCACTACGAGAGGATATGCGGCACGATACCGGCGGAGCTATGCACAGAGGACGACATGGCGCTCGACGGGAGCGAGGAGTTCATCTACTTCAGGCTCGACAAGGAGTATGCGAGGAAGATGCCGATAAAGGAGCCGATAAGCGGGAACTTCGGTCCGAGGAACATGGGTGCGGGACCGAGTGGGATAGGCAAGATGGACCTCAGGACGGGAAAGGCGGAGCCAGTCGTAGCGGTACACTTCAAAGTAGGGCACATACAGGGGAATCCGTGGCATCCCGGGGAGGTCATATTCTGCTGGGAGACTGGCGGGAAGGCACCACAGCGGACATGGATGGTCAATGCAGACGGCAGCAACCTGAGGCCGATATACAGGGAGACGGAGTATGACTGGGTGACGCACGAGGCCGTCATCAGCGAGGACGAGCTTGCGATAGCGATAATAGGCCACAGACCAATAGCACAGGACGAGAGGATCAGCGACACGACGAACGACTGGGGGCCATCGGGGACAAAGGAGTATGCGACAGGGATAGCCGTCGTCAACATGCGGACGAGGGAGCTCACGCTAGAGGGTCAGGTCGACGGGGACAACTTCTGGCACGTAGCGGGCTCGCAGGACGGGCATTGGGTAGCCGGAGACGACTTCGCGAGAGAGCTATGGATAGTAGACCGCCACACGAAGGAGAGAACACTGCTGACGGCAGGGCATAAGACGACGGCGCGCGACCACGTCCACCCGACATTCAAGCCTGACGGCACGGAGATAGAGATACAATCCGCCATGCTAAGCGAGGACGGGCACTCGATGAATATCTGCATAGTGAGGCTCCCGAAAGAGCTAATAGAGAGATATAAGAAGTAAGGAGAAGGGGAGAGAGGGAAGAAAGGAGGAGAGAAGAGGAGAGAGAAGAGGCGGATACTTCAAGAAAACAGAACAATTCAGAGACATAACAAGCAATGACGAGGAGAATGATAGCAGCGATGGCGGTGGCGGCGACAGTCACGGGGGCCATGGCACAGACGACAGAGGCGGAAGTGACGGAGCCAGGATTCAAGGTGTTCCAGTTCCCGAGGACAGCCATCCCACGCATAGACGGGGAGTTCTCGGACTGGGAGATAGTGCCGGAGAGCTACGCCGTCGGGATAGAAGAGATGTGGGACGACAGCAAGAAGCACGAGGGTATAGACAAGAAGACGCTGGACATCAAGGTAAAAGTCGGATGGGTCGAGGGACTGAACAGGCTATACTTCTTGTATGAGGCGACGGACGACTACTGGGATTTCGACCAGCTGGGGCTAAGGAATGACACATACGAGATAGTAGTTGACGGCGACCTATCGGGCGGACCACACATAGAGAGGTTTCGCAACAATCCGTCGGTAAAGACGCAGGCGGAGTCGTTCTTCGAATTTCAGAACGTACATGCGCAGAACTATCACATCATGACGCCGCCGACAGAGGGGAAGTCGTGGACGATGGTGTGGGGGCCTCAGCAGTGGCTCAAGTACCTCCCGTATGCCAACTATGCGTATGACTACAACTTCAAGCATGGGGAGAGCGGGAAGCTCAGAATGGAGTTCTACATCACGCCATTCGACTATGCGAGTCCCGAGGGACCAGAGAAATCGGTCGAGAGCAAGCTAGACACGAACAAGAAGATAGGGCTATGCTGGGCCGTGATAGACTATGACGGGGGGGAGGAGAACAATGGATTCTGGAACCTCTCGAAGCATCACAAGATGTATGGCAATGCGTCGATGGAGAGGCTGTTCACGCTGATGCCGCTGGAGAAGCAGTTCCGGAAGGCGATAGAGTGCGAGTGGACGTTCCACGTCGTGCCGGAGACGAGGACCGTATGCTTCAAAGACCAGAGCTATGGGGAGATAAAGAAGTGGCACTGGGACTTTGGCGACGGGACGACATCGGAGGAGAAGAATCCGACGCACACATACGAGAAAGACAATGCGCAATATGTAGTGACGCTCACAGTCGAGGGGCCAGCGGGCAAGGCACGGCAGTGCAAGGTATGGGAGGTCTGCGTCTGGGACAAGGAGAATCCGTCAGGCACGGCATTTGAATAAGGAGAGAAGGGGAAGAAGGGAACATAAACATCTTGAAGAGCAGAGAAAATGCGACATACTACTGCGAAGGAGTATGCGGCAGAGGGGACGTGAGCGAACTATTTAGTACTGGGCATAAGATAAAAGTTAATGGGGACAACCATGGATACTCTTACAGGTTTGCCATTTTTAGTAGCCGGCTTCCACTTAGGCATAAGCTTCACGACGCGCACAGCCTCAGCATCGAGAGCAGGGTTAATCTTTTTGCTTGCCTCAACATCAGATATAGTTCCATCAGTATCAACGACAAAACTAACAAACACACGCCCCGATATATTATTAAGCCAAGCATGCCTGGGGTAAGAAAGGTGGCTGGAGATAAAGGAAAACATAGAATTGGCACCGCCTGGATACTCAGCATCAACATCTGGGTTGGAACATATATCGCTGTCTGGATTCGTCACGCTGGGTCGTTGTGGTTCATATTTACGTTTAGGGAACAACTTGACAAAGTAGTCCTTATGATGATTTGGACTCTCAACATAAAAGCCGTAGTATTCCGTGAAGTGTACGACGACGTCCCTTGTCGTCTGTTTATCCTCAAGAATCCATTGGGCATTGAAGGTGTTTGCTTGAATCGTATCTCGAAGTATGGCATTGACGTCACCACTATTCCATCCAGTCTCAACGTCGGCGCCCAAATAGTATAGTACATACAAGCTATCGTGCTGCATGCAGGCGAGAACATTGTGAGCCCCGTTGCGTTGCGCAAAGATGCCACAAAGACGAGTGTCTTGAGTCATTATAACTTGCTTAAGGCTGTCGAGCCAAGAGGGGAGTCCGTCGTCCTCGTCAGAGAAATAGTCACAGTGCGGAGAGCCAAGAGAGAACGAAGCGAGGGAAATGGAGAGGATGGTGAGGAATAGTTTGTTCATAGACAATAAGTGAGAATTAATGGATGTCTGGACAATACAGGAAGAGGTATATTGTTAATGCAAATTAAGATATTTTTCAGAAATGTCGCAAGAGCTGTGACGGGGAAAAGCCGGAGAAATGAAAGAGAAAGACGGCAGCGGAGGGTAGAGATCATCCTCCGCCGCCGGTGAAACAAATGGAAGCGAATGCAGATCAGGCAGAGGACGTGCAGACGGGCAAGACAGACAAGAGAGAGTCATAGGCAGCGGGGATCTATTCGATAACGAGAAGACTATCGGCGACAGCGGGCCAGACATCGGGGATGCGGTCGAACACGGCATTTGAATAAGGAGAGAAGGAGGGGAAGGAAAGAAGGGAAGAAGGGAATCACCCCGCCGGCAACTCTCATCTGCCAGCGGGGTGATCATCGGAATATGGGTGTCTCTCTTTCCTTACTTCACCGTGACCTTCCCCGTGAGCCCATCGGCCGTCCTGAGGATGTAGAGACCGGGAGAAGAGACGGAGACTCTGCTGTCCGAACCATGGTAGACAGGGCGACCAGAGGAGTCGTAGACATAATAGACGGAAGTGGTGGAGACGAGGAGATTACGTCCATCAGCACGGACACTCAAAGAGTGATTGTCTGACTTATCGGACTTACCAGTCACGCCACCCTTGTTGGCTGCCCACAGTCGCAGGACCAGCTTGTTGTCCTTGTACTCATAGTTGTCACCATCGCTTCCTACTCCAGCTGACTTGTTGGCAGAAAACGTCATCTCAAACGGCTCTCCGCTTTTCCAGCGCGTCTTGTAGAGACGAGGAGTGAAATAGGGGGTATAGGTGGCAGTGCCTGCCTCCTTGTCAATTTCCCACGAATAGTAGGGGCAGTTCAGGACAATCTCCTGCCCATACGTATCCACAGCCTTGCACTCCAGTTCGTTTGTCAGCCTCCAAATTATTTCTGAGTTCGGAGTGTTTTCGCTCATGTTCTTCTCCTTGATCCACTCATCGAGAGACGAGCTCGGGCTCTTGATACTATTCAACTTAAAGTCAGACAGCAGACCAATCCACTGAATAGAGAAAGACATCTGACGCTCACTTTTCCACTCTTCGACGGGACCGGTATACGGAGGAAACCAACCAAATTTTATCATTCCACAAGTTCCTGCTTTAGGTGCTCTATAGAGCGTAGTTTGCGTATCAATGGTGTCAATGCCTTGCGTTACAAATTCAGCATTTGGCCCATCAATGAAAGCAGAGTATGTAGCACCATCATTATTCACGTTCAAATCTTGAAAAATCAGTATCTCCCCCTCTTCTAACTCTGCCACCTCCTGCACTACCGCCAACACTTTTGAATCCTCAAAAGAAATAGCTAAAGACAGACTTTCGAAACCACCATCATAAAAAGTGACGCCAGGCTCAAAGAAGTTCGAAGAGGCGACTCTAAGCGGTTCAGGCTTTTTGCCTCTTTGATCGACAATCAGTTGCTCTGCCATGAGGGTCACAGCGGTTGTCAACACGACGAGTAAACAAGCAATCAATCGTTTCATAACTACCAAAGTAAAGTCCTGTGCTTGAGTTCAAGCACAGGACATAGATTTATTTCACTATTAGAATTCTGTCACAAGATAGACGTCCACCTTGATTGACTACCACGATATAAGTTCCGTTTACCCAAGAAGAGGACTTAACGTTCACGATATTATCGCCAGAGTCGAAATTCTCAACATGAACAAGTTTACCATTGCTTGCAAAAACACTGATAATTCCTGAGTCTCCACTTGTACGAACATTAAACTCGCGAGAAGCTGGATTCGGATATATTAAGTTCATCGGCTTAACAGTTTCCTCGCTTTCCGACTTATAAAGAGACTTATTACCCATATTATGGTGAAGCCCAATATTTCTTCCTCTTGTTGAATAGACTACATGTTCAACATGAGTCAATGTATGACCGTCAGAATAAGTAACTACAATTATCAAGTCGTCCTCTGTCATAGAAGTCTGAAGACCGAAAAGCGGATTAAGAGCGTTGAGGTATTCTTGCGATGTGGTTGCGGACGTCACTTGATAGTTTGTCACGTTGAGTGAGTCTTGTAAACCGCATATAGAATAGAAATGTGATGTTTCTGCCTCAAACGCAACAGCAAGGTACAATCCATCGGTCAGATTTATTGTCAACTCGTCAGAAGAGACGCTTCCACAACTTCCCACTGTATTCACAGAGACACTCACATCAAAAGCGCCATGCAGAGTAGCAGGAGTTTGCAAATGGAGTGTACTGTTATTCAATCCGCCTTGTACGTAGGTTTGCAATTCGGTGGGAACAGACCAGGAATAAGATGCATTTGGGACAATAGTTACTGGCCTCACATAAAAGTCGTCTGCAGTTCCGATATTAGGCACATACGTTGAAATTGAATTGCCAGTCTTTGTGATCCGGATATTAGGCTTAGCAGGAACAACCCCCAATGCGGCAGACGCAACAGTCTGACAACCATTAACACTAGTTGCAGTGACGTTCACTTTATTGCCAGCATTGTTTGCATTCAATAGATAAGATGTGAAAGTTGCTGTTCCCTGTCCACTCGTTGTGTACCAAGAATTTGTATCGAAACTCCATTGATAATTGTCACCCTGATTGTTAGGAGGTGTCAATTGAAACGTATTCTGACCAGAAGAGACGCAGAACAAGTCGGAGGCAAAAGTTGGAGCAGCCGGATTCAGGGTTACTTGTGATACGAGGCGGGCATCGGTTGTGTCGCAACCAATGACACTGACATAGATAAGGCTTGTATGTGGAGTAGCAGCGTCTGCCATAAGAGTTAGAGACCTCGCGTGCTTAAGGCTGTCGCAACTCCAACCAGCAGGAATCTCCCACTTGTAGTGAACATTATCTGTTCCGTTAGTAATTCCAAGTTTAATCTGGTCTCCCCTCTGCGCACAACTAACATCTCCTATGCTAGCCAAACCGCCTGCAAGAGAACGCGTCAGCATTATATCGGACTGCGAAGATTGGCACTTAGGGTTGGAACTCGTCGCTATGACAGTAATAGTCGCAGCGGAATATTCGCTTGACCGAACGATAATGGAATCGCCCGAATTACCAAACAACTCCCATCCATTGTCGTTTCGCCAAGACCAAGAGTACGTGGCACTTGGCTCTGCATTACTCAACTTCAGCACAATATCACGCACTCCCATAGGTATACAGTTAGCATTGACTAATTGTGGCTCTGGAACCGCTCCATCAAGCGGAAGAATTATTGAAGTCGGCTTGTTCTGGTTGTACTTACCCATGCGGACACGGATCGTGTCTCCACTCTGCACACTACGTGCCAGAGTGAATGTCACAGAACTGTGGTCATGAGAATAGTAGTCTGGGCTGCCACCTTCCATGAGAGACGTCGGAATCTCCCAATAGTAAGTGTCTGAAGATTGTGAGGTGTGCTCCAGATACGGTGCTACGGAAAAAGTTACCTGCTCGCCGTCAGAGACGCACGGATTTCCCACGACGGTGTTGATCAGACCTTCTATCTGTGCGTAGTCCTTGTATACGCACGTACTATAGAACAAATTGTAAGTGACTGGCCTGCATTGCTCCGGACAGTTATTAAAAGCCGCGGAATCAATCTCTGCAGACCAGTGGACTTGTCCCATGCTGAATGCACGAAACCTATTGTCATCAATGAGCATCTGAGATGTTAACGTTGTGTCTATCTGCACGCTGCTAATTGTGAAGTGCTGAATCTGATAGGCCACTCCGCCCACAGGCGTCACCGTGTGTAGCTCATCCGTTGTCGAGAGGACAAGCCTATTACTCGAGCTAAAGTTGCAGCTAGAGTAACTCTTGTCCGGGACCTTGAGGACAAAATTAAGCTGCGTCTCAAGCAGAGAGAGCGAGCTGTTGAGACCGATTACGTGCTCGGCTGCCCTAATGTAGCCACCGTCATCGATACGGTAGATACCGTCTGGCGCATTGTCGAGACTCGTGTAAGTCTGAGCTGTAGCAACAACAGCAAGCAATAGAGACACCGCTGTTGATAGTAGTTTTTTCATGTTCTAATCGATTATTGTTAGTGTTATTGTTAGAGTACCAATCTGCTATGCAGATGTAAAGGAAGAGCCAAGGAAGGGGTCACACTTCCCTCCTCGATGGTGGTCGGACATCTGAGAGGATAGCCATGGTGTCCGTCCGATTAGAAGTAGAGGTCGATAGTGTCCTCATCCGGATTCACGCCAGTCAGACGGATGAAGACTGGACGGTTGGCAATAACTAAGAGACGCCTACTAACAACTACGTTACCCTCCTCGTCCTTGACACAGAAGTGGTAGAAGCCAGTCTCGAGGAAAGTCACCTCGAAGCCGTCTTCGACGACTGTGGCAGTGCCATTGATACGAAGGGACTTGTTGCCACCCTTCTCTTCGTCATCATCAATACCACCATGGTAGTTGTTAGCTGCATTAGCAGAATAAATGCAGATAGCCAATACAGCTAAAAGCGAGTAAAAAAACTTGTTAAACATTGGTTAGCATATTTGAACTAAAATATGCTGCGATATTACAACAAGACTATTGAACTCGTGGTCTCAAGACCGTCAAAACGGTCAAGGTCTTGTAAAGGTCAAGTAAAGGTCAAGTAAAGGTCTACGCTTATAAGGCACTGAATATGTGTGCGTTAGAAAATGGCATTTTTCATCCTTTTGTACGTCCTGCAAGATAGCGTAAGACCCTTTTATGGAGTTCTCTTACGTCACGAAGCAGGGCATATTGCTTAGCCATCTTGTTTAGAGTTTCGCTTACACTCTGTTTTGTAGTGGAGAAAACATTAGCTATGCCATCGTATTTCATCTTGCAAATACTAAGCATCAATACGGCCAATTGCCTTTTAGTCACATTCTCGTGTATACCGACGCTCAAAAAGAAAGATCTTAGAATTGAGTCGCCGTTAGGGATAACGGCGTTGAAAATAGCAATCACTCTATTCTCAGACAGCTTAGTATTCTTACTAAAATAAAGTTTTGAAATGCGAGACAAACGTATAGACAAGTCATCCATATCCAAACGGAGGACCTCGTCTATAGAATTATCGTCCGCTTGTTCTTCATCAACGTCTTTGACTCCGCAAGTGGAGACATTCAATGCCCCACATTCATCTGACGGGACATATTCGTCAAGAGAATCCTCAGAGATGGATTCTTGGGTTGAACGACATTGCTCTTCGATACATTGAATATGGATATCATCTTCATCGTCGACATCAGCACTGCACGAAACGTCAAGAGGTTCCTTTCCTGTATCTTCATCGTGTATTTCACCGCTATTTATGGCATGTAAAATCTGTCCGCCTCTAAATCTCTTAACAACCCACAGCAAGATTGGCAACATGACAATCGGAATCAAGATATACCATACATATTGAATTGAATATGATGGTGGTTCGGGAGAAGGACGGCAGAACAAGACAGAGACGGCAGAACTCTTCCTTGCGATACTGTCCACAATAGACAAACAAACTGCACTATATTTCAGCGAGGAGTCCAACAATGCCTTTCTCTCATAGAGGCGAGACAAACCTTCTGCACCGTACCTTCTACAATGGATGTCGTCGTCGAGCATCATAGCGGCATATCGCTCACGCGCCTTTTCGTATCTGTTGTCGTAGAATGCGAGATCGGCCTCGATAGAGTTCAACCATGTCGTGTCTCTATTGGACGAAACTCTCTGAAAATAACGGATACTATCGCAATACTGCTTAGCAGAAGTGTAGTCCTTAGTAATCATGGCAGCGACTGCATACACCCGATAAAGGAAAGGCTTAGTTCGCATAGAGCCATTACTAACAATCCGAAGAGTGTCACAAAAAGCCAACCCTCGCTCAATGCGTTCGGCCTGAACATTTGTCATTGCAAGGTGCTGAAGCATCGTTCTGATGTAGACACCTTTCCCTACCTTTCTTGCATACACAAGCCCATTACAAAAAACACTATCGGCAATATCGTATACTCCGTTTATGTAAGCATACTTTCCCAAGAAACAATATGACAGATATGTGTAGCGGTCGCACCCTGCGTCCATGAACCGTTGAAGTGCCTCATGATAAAGCGGGATGCAGTCTGGCTTGTTCGCATAGAAAGCCACGTGCCCCATGTAGTACCAAGCGAGGCCGGCGTGGTAGCTGTCTTCATCGTTGTGCTTGTAGTGGGCGATGGCGGAGGCGACGAGGGTGTCTGCCATGGGGCGGTCGTTGCGGTCCTGCGCCTGGAGCATGAGGACGCAGTAGAGTGGATAGTCGGTGGATGAGAGACTGTCTGGGTTGACGGCCTCCAGAAGAGCAGTAGCGGCAGAGTCCTCTTCGATAATGAAGAGGCTGTCGGCGATAGCAAGACGTGCGTCGGGGACGGGGACAGGCTCACTGCACCCGTGGCCGAGGATGGTGAAAAAGATGATAGTGAGTATTTTCTCGAATAGTCTCATAGTGCAAAGATAGTAAAAAAAGGGAGACAAGTCTATATCAGGTCTAACCCAAGTCTAACCCAAGTCTAACCCGGAGCTTATAAAAGGACGACTGCATACGGGGAGAGGAGGGTTTGGAAGAATCACCTAAAAAGAGTAACTTTAGAGAGGGAAATAAAAAGCCAAAAAAGAGTCAAAGGACATGAGAAAGAAAGCATACATGACAGTCTGCCTGATAGCACTGGCGACGGGGGCAGCAGTAGCCCAGCAGGCGGTGAACGACAGCAACACTCCGCTACACCTGATGAAGCCGGCATACAGAATCGGGTATGGGATACCGACGGAGGGAGAGGTCAAGCAGACGATGGACAAGATATTGCGCTACATAGAGAGCGAGACGCCAGCCGTGATAGTCGACAGCAAGACGGGGAAGGAAGTCGGCAGGACGAAGGACGTGGACGAGAACTGCGAGCTAAAGAAGGGCGGATTTCGGCTGACGAGCTACGAATGGGGTGTGACATACTCGGCGGCACTGGCGGCATACGAGGTGACGGGTGACAAGGCGTACGCAGAGTACGTCGGCAAGCGGCAGCAGCTACTGGCGGACATAGCACCAACATTCAGGAAACTACACGAGAAAGGCAAGAAGATAGACACGAACATCCGGAAAGTCGTGGAGCCTCATGCTCTCGACGATGCGGGGGCTGTGTGCTGCTCGATGATAAAGGCAGTGTTAGCAGACGGCAAGAAGAAGGAGAGCTTGATGCCGCTGATAGACAACTATGCGAGCTACATCATGGAGAAGGAGTACAGGCTCGGCGACGGCACATTCGGGAGGCTGCGCCCGCAGAAGAACACCGTATGGCTGGACGACATGTTCATGGGGATACCTACGATAGCGTACATGGGGAAGCTGACGGGGGAGCAGAAGTACTATGACGAGGCAGTCAGGCAGGTGCTGCAGTTTGCGAAGCGGATGTGGGTGCCGGAGAAGAAGCTGTTCAGGCACGGGTGGGTCGAGGGCATGGATCCACACCCGGCGTTTCACTGGGGGCGAGCTAACGGATGGGCGATACTGACGATGTGCGAAGTGCTGGACGTCTTGCCGGAGACGCACGCATACAGGAGGCAGATAGTGAACCTACTCAGGGAGCACATAGAGGGGCTGGCGGCACTCCAGCATCATGACGGGTATTGGCATCAGCTACTCGACAGGCAGGACACGTACCTGGAGACCTCGGCGACAGCCATCTACGCATACTGCATAGCGCACGCGATCAACAAAGGATGGGTTGACGCGAAGGCATACGGACCTGTGGCGCTACTGGCGTGGAAGGCAGTCACGGCGAGCGTCAACGAGAAGGGACAGGTAGAGAACGTCTGCGTCGGGACGGGAATGGGATTTGACGCGTCGTTCTACGCATACAGACCAGTGCACGTCATGGCGGCGCATGGATATGGGCCTGCGATATGGGCAGGGAGCGAGATAATCAGGCTACTCAGGAAACAGCATCCCAAGATGAACGACAGTGCGGTCCAGTTCTATGACGAGGAGGTGAAGACAGAGCATCCTATATTTAACTATGACGGGGAGATAAGATATTAGGGAGAGCAGGAACAGACGACAATAGACGACAACAGACAACAAGACAATGAAGAGACTAATCAGCATAATACTGACAGGCAGTCTCGTGGCCACGGTGGATGCGACGAACGTCAGGGACTTCGGAGCGAAGGGAGACGGGCGTAGCATAGACTCGGGAGCCATCAACGAGGCGATAGCGAGGGCTGCGGAGAGTGACGGGGAAGTCGTAGTCCCGGAGGGGACATACATGTGCTACTCCATACACCTCAGGAGCGGCGTCAGGCTACGGATAGAGAAAGGAGCGGTCCTGAAGGCAGCAAAGCCGACAGAGACGGAGGGGTATGACGAGGCGGAGCCAAACGACTCGAAATATCAGGACTATGGCCACAGCCACTGGCACAACTCGATGATATGGGGAGAGGGGCTGGAGAACGTCAGCATCGAAGGCGAGGGGATGATAGACGGAACAGACGTCCTATTGCGGCACATGCCACGGCGAGGGCAAAACGACGAGAGGCAGGCCAACAAGGCGCTGGCGATGAGGGAGTGCAGGAGCGTCACGATCAGAGGAGTGATGTTCCTAAACTGCGGACATTTCGCGATGCTGATGACAGGTGTCGACGACCTTCTCATAGAGGGCGTGACAGCCGACACCAACAGAGACGGATTTGACATCGACTGCTGCGAGCGTGTCGTCGTCAGGGGTTGCACAGTGAACACCGTCAATGATGATGCGATAGTGCTGAAATGCTCTTATGCCCTCGGGAGGGAGAAGCCGACAGAGAACGTCGTCGTCGAGGACTGCCACGTCAGCGGATATGACGCTGGGACAGTGATAGACGGGAGCAAGACGACGCAGACCACGAAGGCGCCTGACGGAGACGGTCCGACAGGGCGGATAAAGCTCGGGACAGAGTCCAACGGAGGATTCAGGGACATCGTCATCAGGCGATGCACATTTGAGCATTGCAGGGGGCTGGCGCTCGAGACAGTCGATGGGGCTGCGATGGATGGCATCAGAGTCAGCGACATCGAGATGAAGGACATCTGCAACTCGCCGATATACATACGGCTCGGTGACAGGATGCGGGCACCGGAGGGGTTCCACTTCTCGACAGCTAGAGACATCAGGATAGAGGACGTCAAGGTGAGCGATGCGGACAGCCGTTACGCATGTCTGATAGCAGGAGTCGAGGGGCATCCAGTGAAGGACGTAGAGCTCAAGGACATCACGATAGAGTACAGAGGAGGGCTGACGATGGATGACTACAAGGAGCAGCGGGGCGTCAACCCGTTCTTCGTCCCCGAGGCGCGGAAAGTCGGGAGGCATGGGGAGTCCAACTATCCAGAGCCATCGGCGCACGGGATACAGCCAGCATGGGGAATAGCGATCTACAATGCCGATGGGGTGAAGCTAAAGAACATAAAGATGAGGACAGCGAAGAAGGACGAGAGGCCAGCGATACACATAGAGAACGCGAAAGGCATCGTCAAGAGGAGAGTAAGGACGCGACAGGCACAATAGGGAGGCAAGAATCAGGAATCGCGGAGCGATAAGAAAAAAAGTATTGTCAAAAAGGTGGAGATATGTAAAAATTTATATCTTTGCAGCCTAAAATGTAAAAATTAATCAGAAATAGCATCATGTATTGGACATTGGAATTAGCGTCCAAGCTGGAGGACGCGCCGTGGCCGGCAACTAAGGATGAGCTGATAGACTATGCTACCCGCTCTGGTGCACCACTGGAGATCATAGAGAACCTGAACGAGATAGAGGATGACGGCGAGATCTACGAGAGCATCGAGGACATCTGGCCGGACTATCCGACGAGCGATGACGACTTCGGATTCAATCCGGACGAGTATTAGGAAGAGATAGAGACCAAGAAGGTCAGAGAGCGCGCCTGAGGGAACCTCGGGCGCGCTCTTAGTATATCCAGTCAGGAAGCGGGGAAGAGGAGACGCTCGAGCTTATCGACAGCGTCGGAGAGGTCGCTGGCGAAGCGGGAATGGGAGCGGAGATAGTCGTTGTCGCCACCCGAGAGGAGTGCGTAGAGCTCGGGGTCCATCTCGGAGGAGAAGTTGCCGATGATGACCTCGATATCGTCTCGTTGCCAATCGAGGGAGGAGTGGACATAGACGCGGTGCTTCTGATGGAGGAAGCAGTAGGCCGTCTCGATAGCTGAGCGGTTCATTTGTCGAAGCCGATAGGGCGGAACTGCTTCTGCTGAGTGGAGAAGACGTAGCCATTGTCGCCGAGGAAGGCGATAATCTGCTGTGGGTCCCGGTCGAAGCTATTGCAGAGGTCTTCGAGGGAGTCGAACTCGTCGTCGCGCAGCAGCATATTGATAGCGGAGACGAGCATAGCGGGGTCTGATGGTAGATAATCCATGATAGTAAGAAAAACTAATTAGATATAACCCTTGCACGGCCAATGATTTCAGACTCGGTCAGCGGTCCGAAGAGACGGCAGTCGTTGATGACGTCTCGGTCGTCGGAGAGGGCGAAATAGTAGCTATGCTTGAAAGTATAGGATTCGCTGGGGACGGGGTCTGCGGCCTCCTTGAGACGGATGAGTGGGGCGTAGACGGGGAAGAGGTCTGGGGAGAGGACGATAGACTGTCCGCGACGAGGGAGGACGAAGGGACCCCAGTGGTAGAAGTTCCAAGCCGGGGCTGAGGACCAGGGGAAGACACGTTCGTCGGGCTCGGAACGGAGGGGGTGAGTATACGTGACGTCTCGCCAACGCTCGGAGCGAGTGAGGACGTGGAGACGATAGACGTCGCCAGAGACAGGGGAGCCCTCGACAGCCTTATGCTCCTCGGAGAGGTGGCGGAGAGTAGCGTAAGGAGTACCTCGCATGACGAGGAAAGAGGCGACAGCATGACGGGAGTCGGAGACACCGACAGAGGCGTCGGATATAGAGACCGTATCGCCGGGGAGCGCCATGATGCGGAGAATGACATCACCATCAGGAGACTTGACGACAGCAGTATTGCCGACAGAGACGTCGGCATCGGCACTCCAGACCTTCTTATTCACGACACAGAGGCGAGGGCCACGAGCGGGGTCCTGGTAGTAGCCTATCTCTAAGACAAAGCTAAGGAGAACGGCGACAACAGCTGCAGACAGGGCTGCAGCAGCGAGCCAGGAGCGCCAATCGGAGAAGAAGAAGCGCAAGACATAGGAGAGCAGAGAAGACGCCACGGAGCGTGGAGAAAAATTACTCGTCGTAGAACTGCTCCTCTGGGGCGAGAGTGCGGTCGAAGTCAGTCTTGAAGAAGCGATTCCAGCGGATGCTGCCGAAGAAAGACTTGTCGGGGTCGAGGCTGAGCCATACGAAGAGCGGTTTGCCGATGACGTGGTCCTCTGGGACGAAGCCCCAGTAGCGGGAGTCGGCAGACTTGTGACGGTTGTCGCCCAGCATGAAGTAGTAGTTCATCTCGAAAGTATAGGAGTCAGTCTCCTTGCCGTCGAGGAAGACCTTACCACCACGGACGTCGAGGCTATGTCCCTCGTAGGCGCAGATGGCACGTTCGTAGAGGAGGGCGTTCTTCTCGTCGAGGTGGATAGTAGCGCCACGGCGAGGGATCCATACCGGGCCATAGTTGTCGCGGCTCCAGGGGTAGTCAGGGCTCCAGGGGTAGACAGAAGTACCGAGCGAGTCGGGCTCAATATCCTCAATCTCGACAGACTTGATAGCATCCAGGGCGGCAATGCTCTCAGCCTTCTGCCGGGTCAGCGGGAGGATGTAGAAAGAGCCCGCACCACGGTTAGGGCGGTCGTCCATAGCGATGCCGTAGTTGTCGTAGAAGCGGTCGTTGAGGGCGAGGCCAGTCGTCGTGACGGCATAGTTATGCTGGACGTCTGGCATATCCTTGAGGTGGCGGTCATTGATATAGACAGCGTTGTGGCGGATAGCGAGGTAGTCGCCAGGGAGGCCGATACAGCGCTTGACGTAGCACTCACGCTTATCGACAGGGCGGGTGACAATATTGCCGAGAGGGTTGCCCGGGGTATTGATACTCTTGCGGCCCTTCTCGCTGATAAAGTGGTTACGATCCCAAGCGCTCTTCATGTTGCGTGCCGCCTCTCGTTCAGATGGGGTGAGGGTATTTCCGCCACGGAGGAGGAGAATCTCGTAGTAGGAAGGGTTCTGCATAGCGAGGCAGACAGTATCGCCGGCGGGGAAGTTGAAGACGACGATGTCGTTGCGGCGGATAGAGTCGACACCAGCGAGACGCTTGTAGGGCCAGAGAGGCCAGTCAAGATAGGACTTGACAGACTCAGTGAAGGGGAGAGTGTGCTGCGTCATCGGGAGGAAGAGAGGAGCGTTTGGCATACGAGGGCCGTACTTGACCTTGCTGACGAAGAGGTGATCGCCGACGAGGAGAGACTTCTCGAGGGAGGAGGTCGGTATCTTGTAGTTCTGGAAGAAGAAGAGGTTGATAAAATAGACCGCAACAACGGCGAAGACGATAGCGTCTATCCACTCGACGACGGCGGAAGGCTTCTTGCCATCCTTGCGACGTTTCCAGAAGCCCCAGGGCACATAACGGGTGCTATAGACGTCGGCAGCGAGGGGGACGAGGAGGAAGAGCCAGTAGTTGCCAATCCACAAGACCATGAGGATAGCGGCGACCGTCATGAAGACCGTCAGAATCCAGTCGAGGACAGACATACACTTGATACGCTGAGCGAAAGTCAGCCCGTTGTTGCTACGCCTCTGAGCAGAGCCGGAGGAGAGAGAATAGTCTTTGCCAAACATTGGAATGAAGGAATAAGAGATCAGAAACCAAGCATATCGGACATAGAGAGGAGGCCGGAGTGTCCAGCGGCATATTCAGCGGCGAGGACAGCGCCGAGAGCGAAGCCACGGCGGCTATTAGCGCTGTGCTTAATCTCGATATAGTCAGCCTCGCTGTCGTAGCGGACAGTATGGATGCCCGGGACCTCGCCTTCGCGGAAAGCAGTTATCTGGACCTTACCGTCCTGCTTCTCTGGGGCGAGAGTCCAGCCGTTGACACGGTCGAGCTGCTCGATAAGGCCATTGGCGATGCTGATAGCCGTGCCGCTCGGGGCGTCGAGCTTGTGGATATGGTGAGTCTCAGTCATAGAGACAGCGTAGTCAGGGAAGCCGTTCATCATCTTGGCGAGCTGGCGGTTGATAGCGAAGAAGATGTTGACGCCGAGGGAGAAGTTGGACGAGTAGAAGAACGTCTTGCCTTCCTCGCGGCACATTCTCTCAATCTCGGGCATACGGTCGGTCCATCCGGTGGTGCCGCTGACGACCTTCTTGTCGCGGCGGAAGCACTCCATATAGTTGTCGAAGGCAGCCTGAGGGGCGGAGAACTCGATGACGACATCGGCCATACGGAAGCCGTCGGAGTCGAAGGAGCCCGGGAGGCCCAAGAAAGAATCGATCTTCTCAGATATCTTGTGACCACGGGAGAGGGCGATTTCCTCGATAATCTTACCCATTTTGCCGTAGCCGATGAGAGCTATATTCATACGATAGATAATTTTGCTTAGATTTGCGGTGTAAAGTTATGAAAAACGAGTAAAAATAGCAAAAAGGACATGAGCGAGGAAAGGAAAGAGATAGACGAAAAGTTCTTCGAGGAGCTGGACAAGTACATCAAACGCTGGTATCGTGAGCCGGAGAGGACGAGGACGAGGATCGACATATTCCACAGGACGAAGGAGAGAGAAAGAGAAGGGAGGACGCTGAGCAACTGGATTGGAGGGTCGGAGCTAACAGGTTTCATAACCGACGATATGGGGAGACTTACGGAACCGTCAGAAGAGGCGTTCTGGAAGGGGATTGACGATGCTGTCAACAAGAAAGAGAAGGGTTTCTCGCGCTATCTGATACAGTTGATAGAGGAGAAGCATTTGAAGGAGACAGATGTGTACAAGAATGCGTTCATAGACAGGCGACTATTCTCGAAGATAAGAAGCGACGACGACTATACGCCGAAGAAGATAACCGTCATAGCATTTGCGATAAGCATGCAGTTGAACATTGAGGAGACGAATACTCTACTCAGGAAGGCTGGCTACGCACTTCAAGACAGCGACTTAACAGACCTCATAGTACGGTATTGCATACTTGAAGGCGTGTATGACTTCTACAGAATAAACGAGGCTTTAAAGAGAAAAGGCGAGAAGGCAATAGGAGAAGATAAGTACAATTAAGAGGAGAAAGCAGTACCCCAGGGCTAATACAAGTCTAACCCAAGGAGGGGGGGGAGAAGGAGGACGAAAGGGACGACAGAAGGCGTGGAAACACACAAGATTCTTAGGATCTGTGCGTAAAAAAACATTTTTCGAAGAATCTTGTGTAAAAGAGGTGGGGAGAAGGGGAAGAATTATTTGAGAGTGCCGATAAGGATGACAGAGTTCTGGTCTTCGCCCTGGTAGTTGATACGGGCGAGGAGTGAGTCGCGCGAGGAGGGGGAGAGAGACTCGGCATACTCGAGGAGAGAGGCCATTTCGACAGAGGTGGCGAAGGAGTGCCTATCGACAGGATAGGACACAGACACCTTGAAACCGAAGAGACAGAGGTCGTCGGAGAACCTAAAACAACGTTTTGACTCACCCGTCAGCTTGTTGACCAAAGCATTACCATAGAACATGTTGATGCCGTCATTGATTTCAGTCACATGATTGAAAGAGACGTAGGCGAAAGTATCGGCATCGAGAAATTCGTCATAAGCATAGACGAGGCCAGATTGAGAGAGCGCATGAATGAAATCATGCTCACTCCGGAGGAAGTCGACAGACACACTACGGCCAGCATAATCCATGATGGCGATAGGCTTGACACCTTCGGAGCTGACGCCGTAGACAGTATCGTTGCAGACTTCGGAGAAGACGAAAGAGTCGCCGTCTCTCACGAAGCGGGAAGAAGGGAAGGGGAAGCCATTGATGAGAGTGTCGACGGCGAGGAAGCCTTCGCCTGAAGCTCCGTTGACAGCGACAATCTTCTTGTCACGATTAGGGTTTTTGTCGTTAGCGAAACAGACAAAGATCTTGCCGTCTGCCATCACACAGAGGCTGGTAGCGTAGCCATCGATGGTGAGCTTGTCTCGGAAAGCGCCATTCTTGTCGTAGACATAGACACATCTCTCATCCTGAGAAAGGACGTAGACATTTCCATCGCGGTCTACGTCGAAATCATCAATATTGACATATTCTTCGGGCCCGGCGCCACACTTACTCAGAGAGGAGAGGAAATGACCTTGGCCGTCGAACTGATAAAGAGTTGTGCGTCTCTCGCGTATATAGAGACTGCCGTTGATAGTCTTTATGCTAGTTATCCTATTGAGGAGGCAGTCGTCGGAAGTCTCGAGGGAGATGATGCGGGCGTCCTTGAGGACCTCGGAGGTCTTCGGAACAGACATGGGGGCGTCGACATCGACGTGGACAATGGGGATAACGGTGAGACCGCCGTCGGAAGTGGAGGAATGAGGGGAGCAGGAGGGGGTGAGGAGGGCGATGAGAATTGATGCGAGGGGGAGGAGGAACGAAAAGAGAGATTTCATGTGTTATGTGTGATTAATTCGTATATCAAAGGTAGTGAAAAAAAGGCAAACCAGACACAGGACAGGTCAATAGAAGTCTAACCACGGGCGGGTGGAGAGAAGGTCAGGAGGCGGAATCCTTTTTGAGAAGAAATGGTTTGGGTAATGTTGACAGCTATTATTACGTTTATGGTCGAATTAAGGAAATGATCGACAGGCAATGTCCTGTCATTGTTTATACCATACATAACATTGCGCTATGGGATAGTCACGCATAGAATATAGATGGAAATAAAGAGCGAAAGCAAAGGATTGAAAAGGAGAGAAATGCGGACGGAGTCGTCGTAGAAGTTACGGAGACAGCAAACAGGAATGTGCATTGTGATTAGGGGTGGAGTGGAGCTGCGAACGGATTATACTTCTCCGGTATCTTTGAAAAGAGGAAAGCGCAATCTTTAGATGGTAAGGACGCTGTTGATCGATTCAAGTTCAATACTTATAAGAATTTATAATGCAGAGCAAGTGATGGGGGGAGAGAGATTCCTAAAACTCGATCTGCAACTAGTTTTACTGCATACGCGGTGCAGAGTCGTAGAGAATGTCAACAAAGTCTGACCTTTGCCATAAGGCCGTCCTCGCTCCATGTGGCATCTTGGGTTTCATAATGACAATGAAAGTAAGTCAGACAATAGAGAGAAGCACAGAACGGTTAAGAGACGTATTGCGCCACATCGGGACTCGGACGTTCTATATCTTGACATTCCATTTTCTGATGTACAGACCCGCATCACTGCTGAAGGCATACATATATGACTTGGACTGGGGAGTAATAGGGAGTCACCCAGTCATCCACACATACAAAGACAACTACTTCTGGATCATATACACTATATCCTCGATTGCACTATGCCTATTAGCAGAACGGGGAGTATCGTGGGTGAAGGCGAAGATTGGTATAAAGCTACGATAAAGAGGTACAACAAGAGCGTAGAGTGAGAGCACACTAACGCTCAGCAAAAACATGAACAATCATAGCAGTCATTGGGGAGAACAGAGCTGCTGTTTGATATTGAAGGAGAGGGACGAAAAACACCCCCAAAGGTGTCATGCGTCATGAGGGAAATAACGAAGTTTGATGCCAATTCTACTCATCGACGTCGAAAGAGTAGCCTTCGTAGACCTCCTTCTGCTCGATAAGGTCGTCTGGGATGTCGAGGCGAAGGAAGATATCCGACTTACATTTAGGCCGATAGTCGTCGAGCCAGCGGAAACCGGCAAGCTTGCTGTTCTCCTCACCTGCGAGGAAGGGAGGGTTCATGACGCCAGTAGGCGTCTCTCGCATAGTGATAGAGGAGATCTTCTGATTGGCAAGATGGATAGACATATTGCTACTCTCAGCGCGGTTGACGCCGATAAGGTTAGGTCCGTCCTTGGGATAATAGATTGTCTGACCATTGCCGCTGACATCGATGAGATAGAGTTCATTGTTGCGGATATAACCGACGATAGTCTTTCCCTTGACCTGGTCGAAGCCAACAGAGTCTGGCTCCATAGAGACAACAAAAGCAGCGTCGATAAGTTCGGACTTATAGACAGCGCGGTTGCGAGTATAGAGCTTAATAGTGTGGGCTGTCATCTGATTGGCCTGCGACCACATGATAGGGATCTGCATCAGTGTCAGGACTGAATCGCGCGTATCGAACACCATAGAGTCACAGCGAGCCTGGATATCGAAGCGGAAGAGCTTCACCTGATGATAAGCCTTGACGAGCTTAGTAGAGTCCTCGAGGGGGACAATGCGCATCGTGTCAGCGTGCATAAAGAGCGTGTCGCCACTATAGACATGACGGACCTCGGCATTGATTGTCGCCATAGCCTCGCCTGTCAGAGTGTTGTAGAAGCCATAATCTCCGAGAAGCTGTGCCTTGTCGACAGAATCAGTCAGGAGCATCTCGCCCCAAGCCGTCGCATGACCCTCGCGCCGATTGTAGAGAAGAGTTTTGCCTGAGAGCGTAGCACGGTTCTGGGAGGCGATGACAGTATTATTCTTTTCCAACTTGGCGACATCCGCACGGGTATCGTACCAACCAAGCTCGCTATTGATAATAGTCGAGTCACTACTGAGAATCGTAGTAGGGCCGAGAATCGTCACCACCTCAGTGCGGGTATTGAAAGAAGTGGTGTCAGTCCAGAGCTGATATTTAGGGGAATATCCGACGACACTATCCTTGAAGAAGACATCGTTAGTCATCGGGTAATAGATGCCACGCTTGGATGTCAGTGTGTTCTGCAGATTGACTACGCGGCCGCCATTGTAGAAATAAGCCTTATCGAGGTTGCGGTCGTAGTCGAGGAACTCCGTATAGAGCCACGTCTGCCCCTTGTTGGCCCGGACATTGTCCCTGACCATAGCGAGACCCTTGTCTCCGAGGTAGGTCAGTCGATCGCCATAGAGGTGAATAGAATCGTTCTGGATGACGTGGATGTTGCCATAGGCGATGACGACGTTAGAGTCGTTGAACATATAGGCAGAGTCGCAATAGAGCATAGTCCTGACATGCGAGAGCATGACATTACCGTTGAGCGACTGAGTATTCTTTCCAATCTTGTCGTCGTGACGGAGAAAGTCAGCGCGCTCGATCTTGACGCGCATCTTTTGCTGCGCCATAGTCGTAGAGAGACCAAAGCACAGAGGTAGAGAGGAAAGGAGAAAGAGCAGGAAGAGACGCATCATTTACCCCAACCTTTGTACTGGAAATCGCAACCTTGCCAAGCTGGTGTGATGTTGACGTAGAGTTCACGCTGCTTCTTGGTCACCCAATCGTCGAAGATCTGCTTACGCTTCTGTTCCTCGATGACAGACTTGAGCATATCGTAGTCGTCGTTGAGATTGGCACGATGAGGCTCGTGGCGCTTGCGCAGACGGACAAGGCGGAAAGTCTCCTTACCACGACGGTCGTCCATCATAGCGAATGGCTTAGAGAATTCGCCCTCCTTGAGGTTCTGGATAGACTTAGCGATGTCGGCTGGAATCTGACTCAGCTGGAAACGCTGTGTCCCATCATAAGGATTGATCATGATACCACCGTTGAAACGCGTATCCTTGTCCATAGAGAAGCGCTTGGCAGCATCGTCGAAAGACATCTTACCGTTGTTAATCAAGGTGGACAAGGTGTCGAGGAACTGAGTCGCCTTCTTACGGCTTTCAGCAGACACCTTAGGCTTGAGGAGGATATGACGGCAGTTGATACGGTCGCCACGACGCTCGATAAGCTGGATGATATGGTAGCCAAACTCCGTCTCAACAATCTTGCTAACCTTACCCTTCTCCTGGAGGTTGAAAGCCACGGCAGAGAACTCAGGGACAAAACCGGACTTTGAATACCATCCGAGGTCGCCACCACGAGTAGCTGAACCTGGGTCCTCGGAATAGAGGACTGCGAGAGTTGCGAAGTCGCGTCCATCAGCAACCTGCTTCTGGAAGTCGCGCAGACGAGTCTTTATACGGTCAATCTCCTTCTGCTCAATCTCAGGATAGACGA
This sequence comes from Bacteroidales bacterium, assembly GCA_017417385.1. Lineage (GTDB taxonomy): Bacteria > Bacteroidota > Bacteroidia > Bacteroidales > Marinilabiliaceae > W3P20-009. Next base: position 35,516 of record JAFPZF010000075.1, on the reverse strand, counting down.
CAATCTGCTGGAGCTCGTAGAGAGCTGGGACAAGCGGAAGGCTATCCTCGCTCATCTTGCTATACTGCTGACGGATATCAGCAGGAGTGACTTTGACATCACCGGTAATCTGACCCTGCATACGCTGAGTGATCATCTGGGTGCGAACTGTCTCCATCTGGTCACGCTTAATCTGAGAAAGAGGCTTACCGAAATACTCCTCTAGCTTATCTTGACCGCCAACCTGCTGTATAAAATAGTTCATACGGGCATCGACCTGAGAGGCGACCTCGTTGTTCTTGACATCGACACTATCGATCTTAGCTTGATTCAAGAGAAGCTTTTGAACAAGAAGTTGCTCAAAAATATGACACTTGATGTCGCCATTGTAGTTGATTCCCTCGATTTTAGACTGTTCGTACTGATATTCGATATCAGATCGTAGAATCGCATCGTCTCCAACAGTAGCGACAACCTCGTCGATAAGTTTCTGTGCCGAGATAGAGTTAACCAAAGAAAGGCCCAACGCAACAGATGCGATTGTTCTAATCATTCTTGTCATAATATTTGATAATTCCATCGCTAACAGCCTCATCGAACAGGCCGTCACCGAGAGAAGAGATAAATTCGAGTTTTTTCTTACTTAACAAGATATTATAAATGTCACGACTGACGTATTCGATAGGAGCAATAGTTGATGCCTGGCGAATATCGGTGATCTTTAGCAGATAACGCTGTCCCTCATAAGAGATGTCAAAGAGCTTGGTGGATCTCAGGGTCTTAAGATCATCAGGGATAGCGCCTGAAGGGAATATATTTCTGATCGAATTGATGCCTATCCAATTGTCAACGGAGAGTTTGTAGTTGGAAGAATACTTATAGAGGTACTGCTCAATATTGATAGAGCTCTCGTCGGTAAACGAAGCGAGAAGCTTAACAAACTGAGAAATGTCTGATGCATCCTGAGGGATGATAGCATAGATACCCTTGATGATATGCTCCTTAAGCATAAAATTCGGCTTCATCTCAGAGTAATAACTCTCAATCTCACCACGAGAAACCTTAGGGTTAAACTTCTGCTCAACGAGTTTCTGCTGATAAGTCTCAACAAGTAGAGAGGTGCGATACTCATTGACTGACTTCTCAATCTCATCGAGTTCCTGTCCCAAGTTCTGCTCTGCCTTACGAAGAATGACCTTGCGTCTAACCCAATTACGGACATACTCATCTGCATAAACGGCACTATCCTCACGGTTAGCAGCAACAGGGATCGCCCTGAGGAGATCTGCCCTAGTGAGGACACAATCGTCACCGACCGAGACGACAGGAGCGTCCGGGTCGTTAGCGTCCATGCATGAGACCAATGAAAGGAGCACAACGAGATACAGAGACTTGATATAGTTCATATCGCTGTAATGAAACGAATAAAATTCAGAGTGCAAAGTAAGTGAAAAATCAGCAAAAAAAAAAGGGCAGCGAACTGTCGCCACCCTTAACAATGATTGCAAAATGACTTAAGCCTCTGCTGTCTCAGTAGCCGTTGCGTCACTAGCCTTCTTAGAACGGCTACGACGTGTACGCTTCTTCTCAGAACCTGCCTGCTTCGTCTCGGTAAGCATGTTAGCATTGTAATCTACGAGCTCAATGTAGCACATATCAGCACTATCACCAACTCGAGCGCCAAGCTTGAGGATACGGGTGTATCCACCTGGACGATTAGCTACCTTCTCACCAACTTCAGTGAAGAGTTCCTTGACAGCAGAATTGTTCTGCAAGTGGCTGAACACGAGACGCTGAGCGCTTCTCTTGTCGTCGACAGTACTCAAGCCCTTAGTCTTAGAGATAAGGGGCTCGACATACATTCGCAAAGCCTTAGCCTTAGCTATTGTGGTCTTGATACGCTTGTGAAGTATCAAGGAGCAAGCCATGTTGGCCAACAACGCTTTGCGATGCGAGCTTGTCCTGCCAAGATGATTGAATTTCTTATTATGTCTCATCGCAAATTTTACTGGTTAAGTTTGTACTTAGTGACATCAGTCCCGAAGCTCAAGCCATAGTTCTCAAGCATCGCATCGAGCTCCGTCAATGACTTCTTACCGAAGTTACGGAACTTCAACAAATCGTTACGCTGGAAAGTGACCAGATCACCAAGCGTCTCCACGTCGGCTGCCTTCAGACAGTTGAGTGCACGGACGGAAAGATCCATGTCCTGCAACTTGGTCTTGAGTAGCTGCCTCATCTTGAGAATCTCCTCATCAAACTCATCGTCAAGAGACTTCTCGGTCTCATCGACGGTAATCTTCTCGTCCGAGAAGAGCATGAAATGATAAATGAGAATCTTCGCTGCCTCCTTAAGTGCGTCCTTAGGAAGGATGGAGCCGTCTGTAGTAATCTCAATAGTCAACTTCTCGTAGTCGGTACGATTGACGACACGATAATTGTCTACAGAACACTTCACATTGACAATAGGCGTAAAGATTGAGTCAATTGCGATAACGTTGATATCAGCATTGCTATCGAGCTCCTGCTCATCTGCCCTGACATAACCTCTGCCCTTGCTAACTGTGAAGACAAGATTGAAATTAGCGTCCTTGTTCAGCTTACAAATGACAAGCTCAGGATTGAGAACCTGGAACGAGTGCATGACACCGTTGAAGTCCCCTGCAGTTACCTGCTCCTGACCCGTCACGTGTACGGTAACAGTCTCCTGCTCAATCGGATCCCCTACAACCTTGAAGCGTACCTGCTTAAGGTTAAGGATTATCTGAGTAACGTCATCGATGACGCCAGGAATTGTCGCAAACTCATGCTGAACACCGTCAATCTTGATAGATGTAATGGCGTAACCTTCAAGTGAGTTAATTAAAATTCTTCTTAAGGCATTTCCAATGGTAATGCCATAACCCGGTTCGAGAGGACGGAACTCAAAGCGACCGAACTTGTCGTCGCTGTCCAGCATTATGACCTTCTCTGGTTTTTGGAAAGCTAAAATTGCCATAAGAATTATTTTATTTAGAGTACAAATCGACTATTAACTGCTCCTTGATGTTCTCTGGGATGTCCGCCCTTTCTGGCATGTTGAGATACTTGCCACTCATCGTGTTAGCATCCCACTGAAGCCAAGAATACTTAGATGCTGAGTGAGAAGAGAGGGAATCTGTGATAACCTCAAGAGACTTGCTCTTCTCGCGTACACCTACAACCTGACCTGCCTTAAGACGGTATGACGGAATGTTGACAACCTGCCCGTCGACTACGATGTGCTTGTGACCAACAAGCTGACGCGCTGCAGCCCTCGTCGGCGCAATGCCAAGACGATAAACTACATTGTCAAGACGGCTCTCGAGGATTCCAAGAAGAACCTCACCAGTGACACCCTTGCTACGCTTAGCGTCAGCGTACGCGATACGGAACTGCTTCTCGAGAAGTCCGTACGTATACTTCGCCTTCTGCTTCTCCTTAAGCTGCAAGCCATACTCGCTCACCTTACCACGGCGGTTCTGGCCATGCTGTCCTGGAGGAAAGTTGCGATGCTCAAATCGCTTGTCCGGACCAAAGATCGCCTCACCAAACTTACGTGCAATCTTGGTTTTTGGACCGATAAATCTACCCATTTCTGATTTTTTGACTTAAAAATTTGATTTCAAATGATGAATATGGCAGCCGCTAGATTATACAAATCATATAACCATTCATTATTCAAAATTCAAATCAAAAAATTGTTAGATAACTAATTCTATACCTTACGACGCTTCGGTGGACGGCATCCGTTGTGCGGAAGCGGTGTGACGTCTACTATCTCCGTCACCTCTACACCTGCTGCGTGAATCGCACGGATCGCAGCCTCACGGCCGTTACCCGGACCCTTGACGTAGACCTTTACCTTTCTCAGGCCGAGGTCGTATGCTACCTTAGAACAATCTGCAGCTGCTGTCTGAGCAGCGTATGGCGTGTTCTTCTTTGAGCCCTTAAAGTTCATCTTGCCCGCGCTCGACCAAGATATGGTCTGACCCTCATTGTTGGTCAGCGTGACAATGATGTTGTTGAACGACGAATGGATGTGCGCCTCGCCTACTGCTTCAACCTTGACTACTCTCTTCTTCTGTGCGCCTACTTTCTTAGCCATAATTCAATTATTTAGTAGCCTTCTTCTTGTTAGCAACTGTCTTCTTCTTACCCTTACGTGTACGAGCGTTGTTCTTCGTAGACTGTCCACGTACAGGAAGCCCGAGACGGTGGCGTATGCCACGGTAGCAACCAATGTCCATCAGTCGCTTGATGTTCAACTGAACCTCAGAACGAAGCTCACCCTCTACCTTGTAGTTGGCTCCGATAATCTCACGAACCGCCTGAATCTGCGCATCAGTCCAGTACGACACCTTAACATTACGGTCAATTCCGGCCTTCTCAAGAATCTTCACTGCTGTGCTCCGACCAATACCGTAAATGTAGGTTAATGCGATGTCTCCAATCTTGTTAGATGGTACATCAACGCCTGCAATTCTTGCCATAATTAAATCTTAACCTTGACGTTGTTTAAGTTTTGGGTTCTTCTTACAAATCACATAAAGACGACCCTTCCTGCTGACTATCTTGCAGTCAGCACTCCTCTTCTTGATGGATGCTCTAACCTTCATAGTTATTAAGCTCTAACTTTCACAGTTATTATTTATACCGATAAGATATCCTGCCCTTCGTAAGATCATACGGCGATATCTCGACCTTGACCCTGTCTCCAGGAAGTATCTTAATATAGTTCATTCGCATCTTGCCCGAGATATGAGCAGTCAGCACATGTCCATTCTCCAGTTCAACCCTGAACATGGCATTCGACAACGCCTCCTTTATTATCCCGTCTTGCTCTATCGATGACTGTTTTGGCATATAGCTACAATTTTCGCTGCAAAGTTAATACTTTGAAATCTGATTTACAAGTAATAATCTCCAACATTCGCAAATTTCTTACTCAGTGGAGATTATTACTCTTTATCATTTCTACCTAACTGTAGCTCCAAACGAACGACCCATTATACGCCCGCTCTTCATGAGTCCGTCATACTTCCTCATCAGAAGATAACTCTCGATCTGCTGCAACGTGTCAAGTACGACACCTACTAGAATCAAGAGTGACGTGCCTCCATAGAACTGAGCAAATGAATAGTCGACTCCTGCTATGGTCGCAAATGCTGGCAAAATTGCTATTATCGCCAACATGATTGAGCCTGGCAGTGTGATGCGAGACATGACTGTGTCTATGAACTCTGCTGTCGGCTTACCCGGCTTGACACCTGGTATGAAACCATTCATCCTCTTCATATCCTCTGCCATACGCTCCGGATTGATGATCAAAGCTGTATAGAAATAGGTGAAGAGTATGATTAGCAACGCAAACACGAAGTTGTACCAGAATCCCGTGGAATCTGAGAACGTGTTTACAAAGCCGTTTGGCTCGCCATTGCTCAAGAAACCGATGAATGTCACCGGCAAGAACATCAGAGCCTGTGCAAAGATGATTGGCATCACGTTAGCTGCATTGAGCTTCAACGGTATGTACTGACGTACACCACCATACTGCTTGTTGCCCTCGATCTTCTTGGCATAGTTGACTGGTATGCGGCGCGTTGCCTGTACCAACGCAATCGAGCCAATGAACACGAAGAACAACAACAAGAGCTCAAGAAGCAACGCTACCGGACCACCCGTGTTGCTCGCAGAGAACTTCGACGTTATCTCGGCTACGAGTGAGTGCGGAAGGCGTGCTATGATACCGATCATGATTATCAATGATATACCATTGCCTATGCCCTTATCCGTAATACGCTCGCCAAGCCACATCACGAACATAGTACCAGCCGTCAAGATGATCGTGCTGGCTACCATAAAGAACGAAAAGTCGCACAAGATTGACTGTGGCGCACGATACTGAAGGTTGTAGATATAGGCCGGAGCCTGAATTATCAATATCGCAACCGTCAAATAACGCGTTATCTGTGTCAACTTGTTTCGACCACTCTCATTCTCTCTCTGCAATCGCTGGAAATACGGTATCACCATGCCCAACAACTGAACCACGATGGATGCAGAAATGTACGGCATGATGCCCAACCCCAATATCGACGCATTCGAGAACGCACCTCCCGAGAACATATCCAAGAGACTAAGGACACCACTGTCCGTCTGCTTCGCAAGCTCGCCGAGCTCCGACGGATCTACTCCCGGTAGAACGACAAAACATCCGAGACGATAAACCAACAGGAATCCTAACGTCGTTAGGATCCTGTTTTTGAGTTCATCGATCTTCCAGATGTTCTGAAGAGTCTCAATAAACCTGAGCTTCATCTCTTCTACAACTTTTCAACCTGGCCACCGGCTGCTGTGATAGCCTCCTCAGCCTTTGCAGAGAAAGCATGTGCCTTCACTGTCAACTTAGCCTGGAGTGCACCGTCACCAAGTATCTTCACCAAATCGTTCTTCTTGACAACTCCACACTGTATCAATACGTCTGGCGTTATCTCACTGACCTTAGCCGCATCGGCTACTGCCTGAAGAACTGACACGTTAACTGCCTTGAAGATCTGCTTGCCCTTGTTCTTAAAGCCAAACTTCGGCAAACGACGCTGTAGTGGCATCTGACCACCCTCAAAACCAAACTTGGTCTTGTAGCCAGAACGAGACTTTGCACCCTTGCTACCACGCGTTGACGTGCCGCCACGACCACTTCCCTCGCCACGACCCAGACGCCTGTCATGATGCGTCGAGCCACAAGCTGGCTTCAAATTACTCAAATCCATAATCAGAACCCGACTTAATTGTTTTCTACTTTCTCTACTTTAACAAGGTGGCTGACACGCTCTATCATGCCCTGAATCGATGGCGTGTCCTCCTTGACTACTGAATGGTTCAACTTCTTGATGCCAAGTGCCAACAATACCTTACGCTGATGCTCCGGCGTGTTGATGATGCTCTTGACCTGCGTAATCTTTATCTTAGCCATGTGTCAATTTTTAACCGTTAAACACCTTGTCCAAAGAAATACCACGCTGCTGAGCCACCGTGTATGCGTCGCGCAACTCCGCCAATGCGTAGATCGTCGCCTTCACCAGGTTGTGAGGGTTCGACGAGCCCTTCGACTTCGCCAACACGTCCGTTACACCTACTGTCTCAAGGACTGCACGCATAGCACCACCACACGTAAGTCCTGTACCGTGAGATGCAGGCTTCAAGAATACCTTCGCTCCACCAAAGCTCATGTACTGCTCGTGTGGCAATGTACCATGAAGCAACGGAACCTTGATGAGGTTCTTCTTCGCAGCCTCCGTAGCCTTAGCTATCGCTGCCGTAACCTCACTAGCCTTGCCGAGGCCCATGCCTACTACTCCCTTGCCGTCTCCGACTACTACGATCGCAGCAAAGCTGAATGCACGACCACCCTTGGTAACCTTGACTACCCTATTTATCGCAACAAGGCGATCCTGCAGCTCCAAGTCGGCTGTATTACGTACTCTGTTTAATTTCTCTGCCATCTCTATCAGAATTTGAGACCTGCCTCGCGCGCAGCATCTGCAAGTTGTTTAACACGTCCGTGATAAAGGTACCCGTTCCTGTCAAATACGACAGTCGTAATACCTGCAGCCTGTGCAGCCGATGCTATCAGCTTGCCTACCTCTGCCGCCTGCTCACACTTGGTACCCTTGAATTCTGACAGGTCCTTAGAAGACTTCGATGCCAAAGTCCTGCCCTCAGCGTCATTTACAAGCTGTACATAGATCTGCTTGTTGCTCCTGAAGACTGTCATCCTCGGACGCTCCTGAGTACCACTCACCTTCCCACGAATGCGAGTCTTGATTTTCGCCCGTCTTTCTATCTTAGAAAAAGCCATCTCTAACTACTTTTTAACCGTTAGCCTTTGCAGACTTGCCCGCCTTACGACGTATCTGCTCACCTACGAACTTGATACCCTTACCCTTGTAAGGCTCTGGCATACGGTAAGAACGTATCTTAGCGCATACCTGACCAAGAAGCTGCTTGTCAGCCGTCTCCAACGTGATGATAGGGTTGCTCTTGCGGTCCGTCACTGCCTCAACCTTGATCTCTGGCGGCAACTGGATGAAGATCGCATGAGAATATCCCAACGCAAGCTCAAGGATGTTGTTCTGTGCTGTAGCACGATAACCGACACCTACCAGCTCCAGCTGAGCCTTGTAACCCTCACTTACGCCCTTGACCATGTTGTTGACAAGTGCCCTGTAGAGTCCATGCATCGCACGCTGCTCCTTCTCGTCGTTCTGACGCTCGAAGATGATGTGGTTGTCCTCAACCTTGACTCCTATCTCCTGAGCAACCTTCTGACTCATCTCGCCCTTAGGACCCTTTACGGTCACGACGCCGTCCTTGATGTCAACCTTTACTCCAGAAGGAATGACAATCGGCAACTTTCCAATTCTTGACATTTCGCTTTCCTCCTATTAGTAAATGTAACACAAAACTTCGCCACCGACCTTCTGTGCCCTAGCCTCCTTGTCCGTCATCACGCCCTTTGACGTCGATACGACGGCGATTCCAAGACCATTCAGAACTCGAGGCATCTCACGATACCCGACATAGCTCCGAAGACCAGGCGTTGAAACTCTCTTCAACGCCTTGATTGCAGAAACCTTGCTCTGTGGGTCATACTTCAGAGCAATCTTGATGACACCCTGCTTCTCGTCATCTACGAACTTGTAGTTAAGGATATAACCCTTGTCGAACAAGATCTGCGTTATACCTTTCTTCAAGTTTGAAGCCGGAATCTCTACGACTCTACGCTTCGCCATAATGGCATTCCTTATGCGTGTAAGGAAGTCCGCTATCGGATCTGATACCATATAAGTAATGTAAAGTTTAAATTAATCTCGGATGACCGGGACAATATTTAATACTTAATGAACTAATTGTTTCTACCAACTTGCCTTCTTCACTCCAGGTATGAGTCCTGCGCTAGCCAACTGACGGAACTCTATACGAGAGATCCCGAACTGACGCATGTAACCCTTCGGACGACCCGAAATCTTACACCTGTTGTGCAACCTTGTCGGACATGAATTCTTAGGCAGAGCCTGAAGTGCCTCGTAGTTGCCCTCAGCCTTCAACTGAGCACGCTTCGCTGCATACTTCTCAACCAGCTTCGCCCTCTTGCGCTCACGCGCCTTCATCGATTCCTTTGCCATGTTAAGCTCTAATCTGTTACTTGTTCTTCTGCTTGAACGGTACACCGAATGCCTTCAGCAACGAGAATGCCTCTCCATCCGTCTTCGCAGACGTTACAAAGGTAATATTCATTCCTTGAATTTTGCTAACTGCATCGATATTTATTTCAGGGAATATGATCTGCTCAGTGATGCCCAGCGTGTAATTGCCACGTCCGTCCATCTTCCCCTCGACGCCGTTGAAGTCACGAATGCGTGGCAGAGACACCTTGATGAGCCTCTCCATGAACTCGTACATGCGCTCCCTGCGAAGCGTGACCTTCACGCCAATCGGAGTGTTCTTCCTCAGCTTGAAGCCTGCTATGTCCTTCTTAGACATCGTCGCTACTGGCTTCTGACCCGAGATGAGACCCATCTCCTTCATCGCGATCTCGATGATCTTCTTGTCCTGAACTGCGTCTCCAAGACCCTGGTTCAAAACGATCTTCTCTATCTTAGGACACTGCATCACGCTGCTGTAGCCGAACTCTTTCATCAGCTGAGGTATTACCTCGTCACGATAGAATTTCTTCAATGATGGTTCGTAACCCATGACTAAATCTCCTCCCCTGATTTTTTAGAGTACCTGACAGTCTTTCCTTCTGCGTTCTCACGACGTCCAACGCGTGTTGCCTTGCCCGTCTTCGCATCCTTTACGTTGAGATTCGAAACATGTATCGGTGCCTCCTTCTTGACGATACCGCCCTGTGGATTCTGTGCGCTCGGCTTCGTAGCCTTGCTGACCATGTTTACACCCTCTACAACTGCACGATTCTTCTTCGGGTCTACTGAGAGCACCTTGCCCTCCTTGCCCTTGTCGTCACCGCTGTTGACTATGACGATGTCTCCTTTCTTAATGTGCAACTTTGCCATTGTTACCCGATTATTAGATTACCTCTGGAGCCAAAGATATAATCTTCATGTTTACATCTCGAAGCTCTCGAGCAACGGGGCCAAATATACGCGTGCCCCTCATCTCCTCTGCATTGTTCAGCAGTACGCATGCATTGTCGTCGAAACGTATGTATGACCCATCCGGACGGCGGATCTCCTTCTTCGTCCTGACAATGACTGCCTTGCTTACTGTGCCCTTCTTCATGTCGCTCGACGGTATCGCGTCCTTGACTGTGACGACAATCTTGTCGCCTACAGTCGCATAACGCTTGAACGATCCGCCCAGTACATGAATGCACAGAACCTCCTTTGCACCACTGTTGTCAGCAACAGTAAGTCTAGACTCTGTCTGTATCATCGTTTACTTCGCCTTTTCAACTATTTCTACTAATCTCCAACGCTTCGTCTTGCTCAACGGACGAGTCTCCATGATGTGAACTGTGTCACCCTTCTGAGCCTCGTTCTTCTCGTCATGCACGTGAAGCTTCTTCGTCTTCTTGACGAACTTGCCGTACAGAGGATGCTTCTCGCGGTCAAGTATAGCTACGACGATGGACTTCTCCATCTTGGCGCTTACGACCACACCTACACGCTCTTTCCTACGATTTCTCTCTTCCATTTCCCGAATTATTTTTCGTTCTTCTTCTTCTCGCTAATTATTGTCAGCATTCTTGCTATCTCCTTGCGAGTACTGCGGATCTTCATCGGGTTCTCGAGGGGAGAAATCGAGTGTGTCAGCTGCATCTTCTCGAGCTCAGCACGTGCACTTGCTACCTTCTCCTCCAGCTCTGCAACCGAGAGACCTCTTATTTCTGATGCCTTCATCACTATGCGTTTGCTGTTTCTACATAATCTCTACGTACGACGAACTTCGTCTTGATCGGCAGCTTCTGTGCCGCCAGGCGAAGTGCCTCACGAGCTACCTCGAGCGATACGCCCTCGCACTCGATCAACATCATTCCCGGCTTTACCGCTGCTACGAATCCTGCAGGATCTCCCTTTCCCTTACCCATTCGGACGTCTGCTGGCTTCCTCGTTATAGGCTTGTCCGGGAATATCCTGATCCAGATCTGACCCTCACGCTGCATGTAACGCGTTACTGCTATACGTGCCGCCTCTATCTGACGCGCCGTGATCCACAACGTTCCGAGCGCCTTGATTCCAAACGATCCGAACGCCAACTCTGTGCCACGATGCGCTATGCCGTCATTGTTCCTGCGGCCATCCTGAGGCCTTCTCCACTTGACTCTCTTTGGCTGTAACATCCCTTAGTCAATTAATGCTGATCCTTGTTGTTCCTTTTCTTCCTCGGACCCTTGTCGCCTCGGAATCCGCCATTGTCTCGGTCAAATGTCTTCTGACCCTTCTCTACTATTGGCATCGTAAGGTCTCGCTTGCCGTATACCTCACCCTTCATGATCCATACCTTGACGCCGATGACACCCATCTTCGTCAACGCCTCTGCCTTGCAGAAGTCGATGTCTGCCCTGAATGTGTGAAGCGGCGTACGACCCTCCTTGAACATCTCCTTCCTGCGCATCTCTGCACCGTTCAGACGTCCACTCACCTGGATCTTGATGCCCTCAGCCTGGTTTCGCATCGTAGACGCAATCGCCATCTTAACAGCACGACGGTACGCTACTCGACCCTCAAGCTGACGTGCGATGCTGTTCGCTACAATCGTCGCGTCAAGGTCCGGACGCTTTACCTCGTTGATGTTGATCTGGACATCCTTCTTCGTCAGGTTGTGAAGCTCTTCCTTGAGCTTGTCTACCTCCTGACCATTGCGACCAATGATAATGCCCGGCTTCGCCGTGAATACCGAAATCGTCAAGATCTTCAACGTACGCTCGATGATGATGCGAGAAATGCTCGCCTTGCTCAATCGCTCGTTTAGATACTTGCGAATCTTCTGATCCTCAACTAACTTGTCACCAAAGTCATTCCCACCGTACCAGCTGGAATCCCAGCCACGTGTGATACCAAGTCTGTTGCTTATCGGATTTGTCTTCTGTCCCATTTAGCTGACTTTTATTCCTGATTATCAGTTGGTTTTCTGTCCACAAAGATTGTCACGTGATTCGAACGCTTGCGAATCCTGTGTGCCCGTCCCTGTGGTGCCGGACGAAGACGCTTCAGTATACGTGCCGAATCGACATAAATCGTCTTGACGTAGAGGTTTGCATCCTCAACGTTCTCTCCCTCGTTCTTCTGCTTCCAGTTGTCTATCGCCGACAACAACAGCTTCTCAAGGCGTGCTGACGCATCCTGCTTCGAGAACCTAAGTACTCCAAGCGCGTAGTTTACCTCCTTACCGCGAATAAGGTCTGCTACCAATCTCATCTTGCGTGGCGATGTTGGGACGTTCCTCAGCGACGCAACGCATACGCTCTTGCGCGCTTCCTTCCTCGCCTCTGCCACTTCTCTTTTTCTCTTGCTCATTTCCTTTCAGAAATTAAATTGTTCACACAGTCTGGACTCTACTTGCGGTTGCCACTATGACCTCGGAATGTACGCGTCAAGGCGAACTCACCAAGCTTATGACCGACCATGTTCTCAGTGACATACACCGGGATGAACTTGTTCCCGTTGTGAACAGCCACCGTGTGACCCACAAAGTCCGGAGATATCATCGATGCCCTCGCCCATGTCTTCACGACCTGCTTCTTGCCGCTCTCGTTCATGGCCAAGATCTTCTTCTCCAACTTGATGTTGATGTATGGGCCCTTCTTTAAGCTTCTGCTCATGATTAATCTAACTTAAGCTGTTACTTCTTACGTCTCTCAAGTATGTACTTCGAAGAGTTCTTCTTCGGCGCACGAGTCTTGTAACCCTTAGCCAACAAGCCCTTGCGCGAACGTGGATGTCCACCGGATGCGCGGCCCTCGCCACCACCCATCGGGTGATCGACTGGGTTCATCACGACACCACGTACTCTCGGACGCCTTCCCTGCCAACGGCCCCTACCTGCCTTGCCAGACTTCTCAAGCGCATGATCACTGTTGCCTACAGCACCAATGGTCGCACGACATGTCGTCAATACAAGACGCGTCTCTCCAGAAGGAAGCTTGATCACAGCGTATGCACCATCACGAGCAGACAACTGAGCAAAAGATCCTGCACTACGAGCCATTATGCCGCCCTGTCCCGGACGTAGCTCGATGTTGTGAATAATTGTGCCAAGAGGAATAGCCGACAACGGAAGTGCATTGCCAAGCTCCGGCGCAACCTCTGCGCCACTGGCAATCTTCTGACCTACCTGCAACCCGTTAGGCGCAAGTATGTACCTCTTCTCGCCATCCTCGTAAGCCAGCAATGCAATCCTCGCACTCCTGTTCGGATCGTACTGAATCGACTCTACGACTGCCGACACACCGTCCTTGTTCCTCTTAAAGTCGATTACCCTGTATTTCCTCTTATGACCGCCACCAATGTGACGCATGGTCATCTTACCGGTGTTATTCCTACCGCCGGTCTTCTTCAGAGGACGCAGCAAAGACTTCTCTGGCTCGCTCGAGGTAATCGTCTCGAACGTTCCAATAACCTTATTCCTCTGCCCCGGTGTTACGGGCTTCAATTTCTTAACTGCCATTTCTATCAGATGTTGCTATAAAAATCAATCGTCTCGCCCTCAGCAAGAGTCACGATAGCCTTCTTGTACGACGGAACGCGTCCGTTGATGATACCTGCCTTCGTGTACCTGCTGCGCTTCTTGGCCGGGGCTATCATCGTGTTTACGCTGACTACCTTTACGCCATAGAGCTCCTCGACTGCCTTCTTGATCTGGGCCTTGTCTGCCTTCTTCTCGACGATGAAGCCATACTTGTTCCCAAACTTCTCCGTGATCTGGTTCATCTTCTCAGTGACCAGCGGTTTTACAATCACACTCATTGCCTTTAGTCTCTTTATTCGTTAGAACCCTCTATCTGCTTGAGTGCGCTCTCGAAGATGATGACACTCTTCGCCTTCAGTATCTCATACGTGTTGATCTGACGCGCTGATATTATCTCCGTCTTCTCAAGATTCCTCGCCGACAAGAAGATGTTCTTGTCTACACCCGGCAACACAAGAAGTGAACGTGTGCCCTCAGCGATCTTCAGATTACTCTTGAATGCTACGTAATCCTTCGTCTTCGGTGCGTCAAACGTGAAATCCTCTACGACTATCACGCTGCCTTCCTTCACCTTGTATGACAATGCCGAACGGCGTGCCAAATCCTTCAACTTCTTGTTCAACTTGAACGAGTAGTCGCGCGGCTGAGGGCCAAATACCCTACCACCACCTACAAATACCGGAGAACGCAAAGCACCTGCACGTGCACCACCAGTGCCCTTCTGCTTCTTCAACTTGCGCGTCGAACCTACGACCTCGCTGCGCTCCTTCGACTTGTGTGTACCCTGACGCTGATTCGCCATGTACTGCTTAACGTCAAGGTAGATCGCATGATCGTTCGGCTCTATCCCGAATATCTCCTCTGAAAGCGTTACCTTACGCCCCGTATCCTTTCCGTCCTTGTTAATTACGTTCAGTTCCATTGCTCTTATTGCTCAATAATTACGTAAGACCCCTTGCAGCCTGGTACCGATCCCTTGACTACGATCAGGTTGGACTCCGGCAGGACTTTGACTACCTTCAGATTCTCTACCTTTACGCGATCTCCGCCCATTCGGCCTGCCATACGCATGCCCGGGAATACACGTGACGGGTAGGACGATGCACCTACTGATCCAGGAGCACGCAGACGATTATGCTGACCGTGCGTCGACTGGCCGACTCCTCCGAATCCATGGCGCTTCACAACACCCTGGAATCCCTTTCCCTTCGACGTGCCTACGATGTCGACAAAGCTGTCCTCAGCTATCACGTCGACCGTCACTACGTCTCCAAGATTCAATTCCTTCTCGAACTTCGAGAACTCAACTAGCTTACGAGCCGGTGCCACGCCCGCCTTCTTGAAGTGTCCCTCCATAGGCTTCGTCGTGTGCTTCAAGCTCTTCTCATCATAGGCCAGCTGTACAGCCTCATAGCCATCCTTCTCCACAGTCTTGATCTGCGTCACATGGCATGGGCCTGCTTCGATAACAGTGCATGGGATGCTCTTCCCCTCGGCACTGAAAACGGAAGTCATTCCGATTTTCTTTCCAATTAATCCTGGCATTGATACTTAATTAATTAATCTAACTTACCTTCGCCCCAAAGTATATCACTACACCTTGATCTCAACCTCTACGCCGCTTGGCAACTCGAGCTTCATCAACGCATCGATCGTCTTGGACGTCGAACTGTAGATGTCGATCAGACGCTTGTACGTCGACAACTGGAACTGCTCACGCGACTTCTTGTTCACGAAAGTCGACCGCAAGATAGTAAATATTTTCTTATCCGTCGGCAGTGGAATAGGACCACTAACTACGGCATCAGTCGCCTTTACTGTCTTCACGATCTTCTCTGCAGACTTATCAACCAAATTGTGGTCGTAAGACTTCAGCTTGATTCTAATCTTCTGACTCATTTCAGTTTGTTATTCTATTTGTTGTTAAATGCGGTGGGCTAAGAGTCATTCGCTAACCCACCGCATATTTATGTTACTTTAGTAATTCTACACGTCCCTTAACCTCCTTCAGCACCTCTGTTGCAATTGATTTCTGCACCTCAGCGTACTCAAGGAACTCCATTGACTGCGTAGCTCGACCAGACGAAATCGTCCTCAAGATCGTCACGTAGCCGAAGAGCTCTGCCAACGGCACCTTAGCCTTGATGATCCTCTGACCATTCTTCGTCTCCATGCCCTCGACCTGGCCACGACGCTTGTTCAAGTCACCGATGATGTCACCCATGTACTCCTCTGGCGTCAAGACCTCAACCTTCATGATCGGCTCGAGAAGAATCGGGTTCGCCTTTGCACATGCCTCCTTGAACGCCTGACGAGCTGCAAGCTCGAACGACAATGCATCAGAGTCGACTGGGTGGAACGAACCATCAAGCAACGTGACCTTCAGGTTCTCGACAACGTATCCTGCGAGGACACCCGTCTTCATTGCCTCCTGGAAGCCCTTCTCTACCGCAGGTATGAACTCCTTAGGCACGTTACCGCCCTTGACCTCATTACTGAACTGGAGTCCTGTCTTGCCCTCGTCAACCGGCTCGATCCTGACGATGATGTCTGCGAACTTACCACGACCACCAGTCTGCTTCTTGAAGACCTCACGATGCTCGACGCTGCCCTTGATTGCCTCACGGTATGATACCTGCGGACGACCCTGGTTGCACTCTACCTTGAACTCGCGCTTCAGACGGTCGATGATGATGTCGAGGTGAAGCTCACCCATACCCTCGATGACGGTCTGACCTGTCTCCTCGTCCGTCTTGAAGCGGAACGTAGGATCCTCCTCAGAAAGCTTCAACAATGCTGTCGTCAGCTTGTCCATGTCCTTCTGGCTCTTAGGCTCGACTGAGATACCGATCACTGGCTCCGGGAACTCCATCGACTCAAGTGCGATAGGAGCATCCTCTGCACAGAGGGTGTCACCCGTCTTGATGTCCTTGAAGCCGACTGCCGCACCGATGTCACCTGCTCCGATGTAATCGAGAGGTATCTGCTTGTTGGACTTCATCTGATACAGACGTGCGATACGCTCCTTCTTGTCGGTCCTCGTGTTCAAGACGTAAGAACCTGCGTCGATACGACCTGAATATACACGAATGTATGCGAGACGACCTACGAATGGGTCAGTTGCAATCTTGAATGCGAGCGTCGACATCTTGTCGTCCTCTGCATGCCTACGCGTCTCTACCTCGCCCGTGTGAGGATTCGTACCCTCTACTGGTGGCAGGTCGCTCGGAGACGGCAAGAACGCTACGATGGCGTCAAGAAGCCTCTGGACTCCCTTGTTGCGGAACGAAGAACCACAAAGGACTGGGTTGATCGTCTGTGCAATCGTCGCCTTGCGCAAGCCGTTCAGCAAGTCGTCCTCCGTGACACTGTTCGGATCCTCGAAGAACTTCTCCATGACGGTCTCGTCCTGCTCTGCAACTGCCTCGATCATCTTGTTACGCCACTCCTCGGCCTCCGCCTTCAAGCTCTCGCGAATTGGCTTGTACTCGAACGTTGAGCCCAGAACGTCGTGGTCTGTCCAGACTATCTCCTTATTCGCAATCAGGTCGACTACTCCCTCAAATGACTCCTCTGCCCCAATCGGTATTACGACCGGAACAGGATTTGCCTTCAAGACATCCTTGATCTGACGTACGACCTCGAAGAAGTTCGCACCAGAACGGTCCATCTTGTTGACAAATGCAATCCTCGGGACATTGTAACGCGTAGCCTGATGCCATACGGTCTCAGACTGCGGCTGCACGCCACCGACTGCACAGAACAGCGCTACCGCACCGTCAAGGATTCGAAGCGAACGCTCCACCTCCACCGTGAAGTCGACGTGACCCGGGGTGTCTATGATGTTAATCTTGTACTGCTCGTTACGGTAGTTCCAGTTTGCCGTGACGGCTGCTGACGTGATGGTGATACCTCTCTCCTGCTCCTGGACCATCCAGTCCATCGTAGCAGCACCATCATGCACCTCACCTATCTTGTGGGTGATACCGGTGTAGAACAGGATACGCTCCGTCGTCGTCGTCTTACCAGCATCAATGTGAGCCATGATGCCGATATTGCGAGTGTATTTAAGATCTGACATTAGTTCTCTGGCTTATTAGTTAAAATCTGAAATGTGCGAATGCGCGGTTAGCCTCCGCCATCTTGTGCATGTCCTCCTTGCGCTTGAATGCACCACCCTCCATGTTGTAGGCCGAAGTGATCTCCGCTGCCAACTTCTCTGCCATTGAGTGTCCACTGCGCTTCCTTGCGTAGAGTATCATGTTCTTGATGGACAACGCTACCTTGCGGTCCGGACGGATCTCCGTCGGAACCTGGAATGTCGCACCACCTACGCGACGGCTCTTGACCTCAACTGCCGGCGTGATGTTCTCAAGCGCCTTCTTGAAGTAGTCCATCGGAGACTTGCCCTCCTTCTCCGCCTTCGGAGCTATCGCATCTATAGCGTTGTAGAAGATTCCAAACGCTACGGTCTTCTTGCCATCATACATCAGGTTGTTCACAAACTGAGTGACCAACGTGTCCCCAAACTTAGGATCCGGCAAGAGTATTCTTTTCTTTGGTTTTGCCTTACGCATTTTCTTTTCTGTTTAATCAGCTCTCTTCATCAGCTGTCTATCAGTCTCTTACTTCAGCCCGCTCTTTAGCTCGCTTACTCAACCTTAATCGACAACCGCTAAACAGATACCTTTGGTTTCTTTTTTCTTTTTACTTCTTCTTTGCTGGAGCTGCTGCACCGCCCTTTCCAGCCTTCGGACGCTTTGCACCGTACTTCGAACGACGCTGGTTACGACCCTCGACTCCGCTCGCATCAAGCGTTCCACGTACAAGGTGGTAACGCACACCTGGCAGGTCCTTTACACGACCACCACGTACAAGCACGATCGAGTGCTCCTGGAGGTTGTGACCCTCGCCCGGGATGTAGGCGTTAACTTCCTTGCCATTCGTCAGGCGAACACGCGCAACCTTACGCATTGCCGAGTTAGGCTTCTTAGGCGTCGTCGTGTAGACGCGCACGCAGACTCCTCTGCGCTGTGGGCAGGAATCCAATGCCGGAGACTTGCTGTTAGCCTTCAGCTCCGCACGACCCTTGCGCACCAATTGTTGAATTGTAGGCATCTCTGGATTTTAACTGTTTATAAACCTTTGTCTTACAGTACACACCTCCACCTCACGTGAGAGCATACTATACGACTTCAAGCCGCAAAGTTACTGCTTTCATATCTAATAAACAACACCTTAGGCTTTTTTTTATCCCCCTTTTTCGTTTTCTCTCTCCCCCTCCGACACCTCTGGTTCTTCGGAATTTGCAATCCCGAAGCCCGAGTATAAGCATCTGGCAACCTTTCGATTAAGCGAGAGCAAACTTTCGATTAAGCGAGTGCAATGGAACTTGTTCCATTTGCCGAGCGTGAGAAAGTAAGACGCCAGTCAATGTGCTTGCACAAATTGCCGAACTTTTCGATTAAGCGAGTGCAGAGGGAACTTGTTCACTCTGCCGAGCGTGAGAAAAGTAGACGAAGTCACCTTTTCGATTAAGCGAGAGCAGATCAAGCTTGCTTGAAATCTGCCGAGCGAGAGAAAAGTCAGCATAGCTAACGAGAGAAAGGTCAGCGAAGCTAATGCGCTTGCTTTCTCTACCCCCTCCGACGATTCCGACGACTCCGACCTCTCCGACAATTCTGACCCTTCCGACCCTTCCGCACTCTACGCTCCCTCTGACGTTTACTAACTTCCACCCTGAACTTTTCGATTAAGCGAGAGCAATGTGCTTGCACAAATTGCCGAACTTTTCGATTAAGCGAGTGCAGAGGGAACTTGTTCACTCTGCCGAGCGTGAGAAAAGTAGACGAAGTCAACGTGAGAAAAGTCAGCGAAGCTAAGGGGCAAAATTGTCCAAGCCCAGGGCACCCGCCCTGGGTTAGGACGCCACGGTAATCCCCGCCCTGAACTTTTCGATTAAGCGAGAGCAGATCAAGCTTGCTTGAAATCTGCCGAGCGTGAGAAAAGTCGACGAAGTCAACGTGAGAAAAGTCAGCGAAGCTAAAGGGCAAAAGAGTCCCCACCTAGGGCAGCGCCCTAGGTGACCGACGATTATTAACTTTCGACCTCGTTCAGCGTAGGATCCCGCCTTGCACCAAACAAACTCCTTTCTTCCCCCTACTTCTTTCCCTTCCGCCTATTGCACGTCATGCACAGCATCTGGCAATTCCCCTCGACTGTCTTTCCGCCCTTAGCCCACGGAACGATGTGATCAGCATCCATCTGCTTGATGTCGAAATGCTTCTTGCACTCCGGACACACCCCTCCCTGCTTCGTATACACCGCAAGCCTTATGTCCTCCGGGAACGCACGCAATCCTAGATAATGCTCGTCACGCGTCAGCACGTAAGGGATTATCCCACTCTTCTTCTGCACTTCGCTGTCTATCATGAGCTTCCCTATCTCCTCGTCCATAGCCGTCGTGTCCAGTACCTGCCCGTGGTACTTGTCATACAACAGCCCCCAGTCAAGCCCCTTCATTATCTTCTTCCACTTTTTCCTGTCGAAGTGCTCATCTACCCAATCTACGACGGCATTGAAATACGCCTTCAGTTGGCTCGCGTTGATGTCTTTCTGATGCTTCCCCATGTAGTCCTCTATCGTCCCCTCGCCTATCGCCCTCGCATGCCACTCAATGACTGTCTCGAGATAGTCTTGTCTTATAGGCGTCCCATTTATGTAGTCCACCGCCCTCTTGAACGCCGCACACCCTGTCCTGCTGAAGAAGCGTTTAGCGTCTGTCACGAACGGACCAGAATAGACTGCATTCCTCAACTCCTGCTTCGTCAACTTCTCCCCGGCTATGTTTATTGTCTCAAACCATCTCAACTTCTCGCTGTTCTTTCCCTTGCAAATGTAGACCGTTAGCTCATAGTCGAGTATCTTCTTCTGCTCGTCCTCCTGGAGATTGTTGTAGTATCGTGCTCCAAATGTCTTGTCATCTATGTTGAACTTGTTGCTGACGAACTGGCATATCGATAGTGTCCTCTGCTGTCCGTCTATGATTTCCCATGTCCCGTCTTCCCTCTCTGCCCAATACATTGTGTTGAGAGGGAAACCCTGCATGATCGTATTGATGACAGCCTTCTGTTGCTCGTCCTTGTAGATGAACTCTCTCTGATATGGAGGTCGGATGTCGAGTTTACCGTCATAGGCTCGGACTCCTTCCTCGTCGTTGTTGACGTAGCCCTCCGTCAACTTCCTGACGCTTATCTTCCTCAATTCTATATCCATGACTTATTTCCTCCTGATTAATATCCTTGCGTATGTTTCTTTCCCGTTCAACTTGAACCTATGTCCATACTTTGGATTATCTTCTACGTACCTGTCCAACCCTACTATCTCAAACTGTTCCGGATTGTACTTGTCGAGAAACGACACCGGCACCCCCATCAACCCGTCATAGTCCTTCGGTATCTCACTCGTCTCGTCGACATTGATGGCATCGTAATTGTCGTAGGTGGGATACTCCTCCGGTGTATATCGCCTATACAACTCGAGGTCCTCGTGTCTCTCCTTATAGTCAAGATTCGTAAACCACCGCACTCCTTTGACTCGAATATACTTCTTCCCTTGCGCATCTACCCTGTGTCCCGCTGCTGTCAGCGGATAATCATCTGGCACCCCGAACTCTCTGTCACCACTATGTATGCTCGCCCCAAACCACATCTTGCCCTCCTTTATCAAAGGAAATACGTCTTTGTATGTCACCGCATTGATATTCCCTATTATCAGAAACTTCTTCTTGTAATCTATCAACTGCGCCACGTACTCCCTGAATAGGCTGAACGGCGGATTCGTGCACACTATGTCTGCCTGCTTCAGCAACTCTATGCACTCCTTGCTCCTGAAGTCTCCGTTCCCTTGTAGATACTGGATGTCCATCTCATCAGGGTCAGGCATCCTGTTCTCGTTCATCTCGCCGTCATAAATGATGTAGACGGCCTTCTCGCTCTTGTTCTGGCTGAAGAGGTCGGGCTGTTGGTTCTTGTAGCATGTCGCTATCAGCCGCTTCAATCCGAGTGTCTTGAAGTTGAGACTGAAATACTTGAAGAAGTTGGACACCCTCGGGTCGTCACAGTTGCACAGCACGGTCTTCCCCTTGAAATGACTCGTGTAGTGCTGAAGCTCATTGTTGACATCGGCAAGCTGCGTGTAGAATTCATCCTTCTTCGCTCGCCGCGCTTCGCTCAATTCTTTCGTCGCCATAGCATTAACTCTTGGATTAATGCGTCGGGCTCTCTATCCTTGAAAATACGAAGCCACACCACGGCACCCCTAAACGAAAGGAACG
This sequence comes from Bacteroidales bacterium, assembly GCA_017417385.1. GTDB lineage: Bacteria > Bacteroidota > Bacteroidia > Bacteroidales > Marinilabiliaceae > W3P20-009. Next base: position 13,471 of record JAFPZF010000075.1, on the reverse strand, counting down.
TGGGCAAGTCTGATTGACTCTCACCCACGTTCCGAGGCACCTGGCATGGCCTGATCAGCGAGGTAAGAATGTCAGACGCCCACGCCCTATGACGTAGACGCCTGCCACTCATTCTCTACTGATCGTTCTTTCTACTGCCAGGTTTCCGGAACGTTTTTCAGAATAAATAGCAAACGCTTATTATATATGTATGTTTCTTATCCTATTTGTTATGTTCTTGCTCTTTCGTCTATTATGTTTTTAGATTCTCCACAAAAGTAACATTTATTTGCATCCCTCACCATATTCTCAGCAATTTTTCTTTCCTCGTCTCCCTCCCTTTCTTCCTCTCCGTTCGGCGTATGCTCCAACATACGTCGTGCCGATAGCAAGGCTCCCGCCTTTCACTCCGACGACTTCTTCCCCTCCGCCATCCTCCTAATTTCTCATTCCTAATTCCTCATTGCCTTGGGTTAGACCTGTATTAGCCCTGACCCGTCTTATGTTAACTTCCTCCTTCCCTTTCTCCTCTTTTTTCCCTATGTTTGCACTCGCAACTTTATTTTCGTCATTATGAGACACCTTATTATTCTCTCCCTCTCCCTCATCTTCATAACTCTCCTCACCCTCACCTCCTGCTCGTCCTCTGACGACAGCCAGACCGCCCAACCGACCATCGACGCTATCCGCCAGCGCGGCAAACTGCTCGTCGGGACGACTGGCGACTACCGTCCGCTCTCCTTCCGAGAGCCCGAGACGGGCAATCACTGGGGCTTCTGTATCGACATCGCTCACCGTATCGCCGACTCCCTCCATGTCGACATCGAGTTCGTCAAGACCTCTTGGCCCACACTCTCTGCCGACGTCCTCACTACCCCACCCCTCTTCGACCTCGCTATCGGTGGCATCACTATCACCGAGGCCCGACAGGAGTCTATGCTCATGAGCGACGGCTACCTCGCCAATGGCAAGACTATCCTCTGCAGGGCTGCCGACGCCGATCGCTTCCTCTCCCTCGCGGAATCGACAAGCCCGACGTCCGCATCATGGTCAACCCCGGCGGCCTCAACGAGAAGTTCGCCCTCGAGAACCTTCCGCACGCCTCTATCTCCGTCCACCCTAAAAACGAGGAGATCCCCTCCCTCGTCGCCGACGGCTCCGCAGATATTATGATAACGGAGATCACCGAAGCGCCCTACTACGTCTCCTCTGACCCCCGCCTCGCCGCACCTCTCCTGTCCGCACCTTTCAACCACGGCGAGATCGGCGCCCTCATGCAAAAGTCGAGCGAAGACCTCCTCGCCCTCGTCAACGACCTCCTCGCACGTATAAAGGCCGACGGCTCTCTCCGCGCCCTCCACGACAGATATGGACTCGTCTACGCCTACTAATCCCTCCACTACCCCTTCTTCCCCTCTTCTCTCCCTCTTCTCTCCCCTACCCTCCAGATCGCTATCTGCTCTACAACACATTCATCCTCACTGCTTTTGCCGCCTTTCCACCTTTGGCGATACCAAATATTTTCTTATCTTTGTCCTACATCACCAGGGAAGTTCTAGAAATTAGATTTTTCACTTGTGCGATTAAGCGAGTGCATACTTTCGATTAAGCGAGAGCAGAACGAACTTGCTCGTTCTGCCGAGCGTGAGAAAGTAAGACGCTAGTCAATGTGCTTGCTCTAATTGCCGAGCGGTAGCACATGAGGCGAAGCCAAGGCGCAAGAGACTTTGAACACCGGAGTGTACTGGAGGAAACCTTTCGATTAAGCGAAAGCAGAACGAGCTTGCTCGTTATGCTGAGCGTGAGAAAGGTCAGCGCAGCTACATGAGGATTTCAAAGTTAAGTGCAACATTCCGATTAAGCGAGCGCAATGTGCTTGCACAAATTGCCGAGCGTAAGGAATGAAGGCAACGCCAACGAAGAAAAAGCTATTTATAGGGGTTCCCATAATAATGTCACTATGAAACACCTTATCACGACCATCCTCGTCCTCCTCATCGCCCTCCCTTTCAAGGCGCAGCAGAACGCATCTCTCATCGACTCCCTTCAGGATGTTATCAAGACCGACCCCTCCAACTGGAAGGCTATGTCTCGCCTCGCCGCTGTCTACAAGGAGCAGTCCAACACCTTCCAGACTCTCAACTACCTCCGCATGGCGATGAAGATCCACGAGAGCGACACTCTCAAGCGTGAACTCGCACTCTGCTACTACAACCGCGGCTACTACAAGGAGAGCATCGTCCTCTGCGAGTCTATCCTCGCCCCAGACACCCTCGAGAAGGATCTCGTCCTCCTCACTAAGAGCCTACGTAAGGTCGGCGGCGACGCGACGGTCAAACTCCTCCACTACGAGGATGTCCTCTTCGACCGCAACCCGATGAACTGGTCGAACACTATGAACCTCGCCCAGGACTATATCAGCCTCGCAGCCTCACTCAAGGACAAGAGTCTCGTCAATGTCGCCCTCGAAAAGCTGGAAGCCTACACCTCCGTCGACTCCTCCAACCTCAACATCAATGGTCTCAAGGCTAAGGCGCTCTACCTCGCCAACCGCTACGAGGACGCTATCGTCGAATGTCATAGGCTTATCAAGATGGGCTCACAGTCCCCTATGACCTACTACTTCCTCGGCCTCTCCTACAAGGAGGACTTCAACGTCTGGAAGGGTATCGAATATCTACAGATCGCCTGCGACATGACTGACAACGCCGAACCGACATTCGTCACTCAGCTCGGCCTCGCTCAGCTGAAGGTCGACAGCCTCGCCAACCAGGGCATCGCCAACCTCAACCTCTCCGTCGAACTGCAGCAGCCAGACCCCGCCGCTCTCTTCTCTATCTACTACAACATCGGTGAATACTACTTCTCCCACGGCTACAGAAACCCGGCCAACATGAGGTCCGCCATCGCCTACTATACTAAGGCTAAGGACCTCGGCAAGTACGAGCGCCAGATGACTCACAAGATCATTGAGTGCTACCACCACCTCAACGACACTAAGATGGAGCTCAAGCACCTCGAACAATATCTCTCCCTCACCGACGACAGTATGGAGATGATATATATTAAGAACAATATTATGAAACTTCGCCAGGAACTCTTTATGAGGGGCGAACTGAAAGAGCAGTCTAAGCGTTAATACACCTACCCTAACCTATAGGTTATCATGGACAACAGGTCTTCCGACTCTAAGAAGTGGCAGATCCTCTCCTCTGAATACGTCCTCTGCAACCCCTGGCTGACTGTCCGCAAGGATCACGTCCGCCAACCATCGGGCGTAGAGATCCCGGACTACTGGGTCCTCGAATACCACGACTGGATCAACGTCATCGCTATCACGGATACTGGCGACCATGTCATCGAACGTCAGTACCGCCACGCTATGGGCTGGATTTCCTATGAGATTTGCGCTGGCTGTGTCGAGAAGGGAGAAGACCCTCTCGCAGCTGCTCAGCGTGAACTGCTCGAAGAGACTGGCTTCGGCGGAGGCTCATGGGAGAAACTCATGGTTCTGTCGCCCAACGGCACCTCAATGAATAACATGTGCCACTGCTTCCTCGCCCGCGGCGTCACCCGACTGTCCGACCCTCATCAGGAGAGGACCGAGGATATCGACGTCTCCCTTATGTCCGAGGCCGAGGTCTTCCGCCTCCTCGAGGATGGCGGCTTCTATCAGGCTACTATGGCAGCTCCCCTCTGGCGCTACTTCGTCTCCAGACTGTAATCGCCCTACTTCAGCAGACAGAACACTATTAAAAAAGGGAGAGGCTCACTCGGAACCTCTCCCTTATCTGTAAAACATGAGAAAAAATCCATTTTCGCTCATTCCACCCTTTGCGGAATGCGAATCCACCTCGCGGCTTCCTCTCTGCTTGCATTAACCATGTCGCAAATGTAGCGTTTTAACATCAAATTGACAAATTTTTAACGAATATTTCTCTATTTGACGCTAATTATTCGCCCTCCGGCTACATACAAGCCTCTCTTCAACTGCCCGACCTCACTCATCTTGCCTGCATATCGACCCGTCAGGTCATACACGACGGCATCATCTGCCACTGTCTTGAGCGTCTCGACTGCCGTCAGATTCTCTGGCTCGTCGCCACCCTGTACTGCGGTCTCCTTCAACGTTATCGCCGCAAGAACGCCTGTATTCTTCCCTGACTCTATGCCGACCGAGATTTCTCCGCCATACAGTGTGTTTTTCTTATTCGCCGCTCTGGCTGCCATGACTAACAACGTTCCCTCCTCTGTCTCTATCTCGACGACTCCCTTTATATCCACGACTGACTCGATGAGCGTCTCGACCGCTGTCGGCTCACTCAGATTATTATCGCCATAGACTTCCATCATGTACGGTCCTCCTAGGCTTGTCTGCATAAACAGATAGGTGTTCTCGAGCCCGTTATATATCCCGGCATAACCCGACTGTAACATTCCTGCTGCCCTGCCGCCTTTGACGCTCCCGTCTTTCTTGCTCACTCTGAATACTAGCGCGTCCCTTGTCAGTGTCCCTGTCGTTATCGACTCCGAGCCCTCTGCCGCCATTCCATACATCATCTTTCCCATGAGGTAGATGTCGTCGCCGGCTATGCTCATGTCTGAATAGTTGACGACTGACTTTGATATGTTCGACGGATAGTACCAGAAGTCCTCTACCTCGAGGTCCTTGCTGAGCTTCGCTACGGTTATCGCCTGATTCAAGCTGTTCTCCCCTGCATACGAGACTGCTATGTCGCCTAGCTTCACCTCCGTCTCCTCTGCAAATGTCAATGTACCCATAGCATATATCGCCCCCTCGCTCTCCTTCATCTCGAGGACGTTAGACTCCTTCGCGCTTCCACTCATCTGTAGCACTTTCTTGACGTAGCCTTCCGCATCGAGCTTCACTATGAACATTCCGCCGACGCTTGTCGACGTGCCGTCCCATCCATCTACGAACATCGGCTGCCACTCGAGGCTGTCCGTGGCTGATGTTGCCATCTTTATGGCTTTCTGCTGCCTGCCCGCTACGTAGATGTCACCCTCTGCTGTTGCCAAGACGCTCTTGACTCCGAAGCCCTGCGCTGCGACGGTCTGCTTCTCTGTCACTGGCGCGTAATCTACCGCAGCCATCCTTAGCCACTCTATCTCGCCCCACGCTGTCGCCTTCAGGATTACTAGTCTGTAATATCTGCTGCTCGAGTTCGCCACCGTCCATTCGATAGGCGTCTCCTTGCCCTTGCCGTCGACTAATGCTATGTCGCTGACAGGGTCTACCTTCGCATGTCGCAGTCCAAACGCCACGACTACGCCTCCGTCTGCCGTGGGAGACATATACATGTCGTTCGTCGCCGCCTCGGCGCCTTTGCTATAGACGCTCCACCGTAGGTCGCCAGCCTTGCCGATGCACGTCATGACGAAGACGGCATTGCCGCTCGTCGTGGTCGTCGCCGTCCCTGTCGCCACCGGCTCTCCGCCCAGTCTCAGAGTCTCCTCCTCGGTCATCGACATGCACGTCGCCGATACGAAGATGACACTGTCGTTGGCTACGATGTCTGAAATCTGCGTGGTGTTGTTGTTCTCTGCCGTCAGGGCCTTGCCCCACTCCGTCTTCAACTCATACTCTGCATAGCTGAAAACAGACGCGAACATCATCGCTAATAATGTTACTCCATGTTTCATAAGCACTATTATTTATTTGTTTCTTGTTTTCGCTTGCATGTTGCCCCTTCTCCTGGGCACACTACTCTATCCACGAGGCACTATAACCGCTGCCTCCACGCACTTCCACAGTTCCCCTCTTCTCTTCCCCTTCTCTTCCCTCTTCGTCCCCTCTACCGGATGCGCACTAGTCTTCCGCCAGCTACGTACAGTCCTCTCCTCATCGTCCCTATCTCGCTTCGCCAGCCTACTCGCCTCCCCGTCATGTCATAAACACCATTGTCCTCCTTCTCCTCACTTCGTAGCTCTACAACCGACGTCCCGTCCTGCCCTTTCTCCTTTATGTCATACGCCGCTATCTCCCCAGAGTATCGCCCGCTCGGGAGGTCTATCGACACCTCACCTCCATACAAGGCGTTGGTCTTCGCCCCAGCCCTGATTGCTACGATGACTCTCGCACCCTCTTCTGTCTTGAGCGAGACGACTCCCTTTATATCCGATGCTGTCGCGATAAGTGTCTCGACTCTCGACGGCTCTGTCAAGTCCTCCCCCTCATACGCCTCCATTATGTATTCGCCGCCTGAACTTGTCTGTGCAAACAGATATGTTCCCGCTCTGCCTTTGTACATCCCTGCATAGCCCGACTGTATCTTCCCGAGAGCCCGACCGTCTTTCACTGTCCCGTCCTCCTTGCTCACTCTGAATGCTATCCCGTCTCTCGTCAGCTCTCCCGTCGTTATTGTCTCCGCTCCCTCTATCGCCATGCCGTATTTCATCTTCCCGACGACGTATATGTCGCCTCCCTCTATGCTCATGTCTGTATAGTTCACTACGGTCCCCGTCAGGTTCGACGGGTAGTACCACAATGCCTCCTCGTCAAGGTCCATCGTGAACTTCCCTATGGTAATCGCCTGATTCTTGCTGTTCTCCCCGACGTAGGACATCTTCTTGCTCCCTATCCTGACCTCCGTCTCTCCTTCAAATGTCAATGTCCCGAGGGCATATATCTTCCCTCCGCTCGCCTTCAGGTCGAGGACGTTGGATTCTTTCGCCTCGCCCTCCATCTGGACGACTCTCCTAAGGTATCCGTTCTTGTCGAGCTTCGCTATGAACATCCCGCCCTGGTTGCTCGTCACTCCGTCCCATCCGTCGACGAATACCGGCTGCCACTCGAGACTGTCTGTCGCCGAGGTCGCCATCTTTATAGCCTTCTGCTGCCTGCCAGCTATATATATGTCCCCGGCTCCCGCTACCAGCACGCTCCGGAGTCCAAAACCTTCCTCTACTACCTTCTCCGTCCCCGCTACTGGGCTATGGTCGACTTCCGCCATCCTGACCCATTCTATCTCTCCTTCGGCTGTCGCCTTCATGACGACTATCCTGTAATATCTTTGTGTCTTGTCCTGTATCTTCCACCCTAGGTTGCTCTCTCTCCCCTTGCTGTCTACTATCGCTATGTTCCCTATCGGCGCATAATCTGGGTGACGCACCGAGAGGACTGTGACGACGCCTCCGTCTGCCGTCGGCGAGACGAAGCAGTCGTTAGGCTTGACGTCCCCACCCTTGCTGTAAATGCTCCACCTGATGTCGCCTTCCCTCCCGATGCACGCGAGGACGCAGACGGCATTTCCATTGTTTGCGTTGCTAGCCGTCCCGACTGCGACCTCCTTGTCGCCTATCATGATGGCGTCACTCTCTGTCTTCGTCAGCCCTGTCCCGACGACGAAGACTACACTGTCGTTGACCGCCATGTCCGAGATCTGCGTCGTGTTCTTTCCTGCTGTCATCGCCAGTCCCCACGACGTCTTCAACTCATACTCGGCATGACTCAAGACTGAGACGAGCATCATCAGCACCACTACTGCTTCTTTCATGTCATCTAAGTATTGTTCCGATTCTTCAGTAAACTGTCTGACAGCTAATTTACTGCTTTTCTCGTTTGGTTATAGCGTCACGCCGACTTTCGCCGACCAACAATGCTCCCCTCCGTCCCCCTTCGTTATCTTATACTTGTCATATCCGTAGTCCACCTCGATAAAGGCACTCCCTATCCTCTTCGTCACGAAGATGTCAATCCGACCTCCGACTCCGAAGCCTGTCATCCGACTTGTCATCCTTTCGAAGTCCGCCTTGACGTCACCGACCATCGACGGTATCGGCTGACTCTTCGGTATCTCTATCTTCGCTCCCTTGTCCTTTCCGCGTCCCCTCAATCCTACGTGACCTGTCATCATGCTCATCCCAGACCTTGCCACCCTCGAGCACGAGAGGTCTATGGTGCGTAGCAAGAGAGCCTTCTGCTCCCTGCTCCCTATACTCATGTTCTTGCTGTCGTCGTAGTCATGCCACAGTCCCAGCCTCAGGTCCGCCCGATGCTCGTCCCTCAGTGAAAGATGAATCTCGCCACGGCTGTTCGCCAACGTCTGCTTGTAGTTCGGCTGCTCGGCTATCTGAGAGTAGCCCCTCGACCCGTCGTCATATATGACCTGGAATCCCTTCATGCTGCCTATCTTCGTCTGGAGCAGCACCTCCCATCCGACACTTCCTATCATTGCCCGTTCTGTCAGGACCTCGACGCCTATCTGGTGGGCCTCCGTCTTGTTGCAGACTATGTTGCGCGTCTCCGGCAATATCTTCTCCATAGTTCGACGTCCATACTCGACAGTCATGCCGATCGGAACTCCCGTCGATAGCCTCATCTGCATTCCTGCCGACAGGCGATGTCCCTTATACGCCGCCGAGCCATACGCCTGAGAGAATCTCCTGTACGTCCCTATCTTTCCCTCCATCTGGTATATGGTCGCAGCAGTCCCCAAGGCACTGAAGAACTTTATTCGCTGCTCCTGGGAGTACTTCCCGAGAGCGATGTAGCACCCGACTTTTCCCATCCCGGTCTTGACGTTTCCTCCAGCCGTAACCTCCGCCGTCAACGAACTGTTGAGCGGTCGTGGGTCGCGCGTACGGTACTCGACAGCACTGTTGTACTTGATCGAGATGCCGAGGTCGACCTTGTTCCACTCGTAGGCCATCCCGGCGTTGAAGCCATACGCCTCCCGGTCGAAGTTGCCACCTATCGTGTCCGCCGCGTAATAAGGCGATACGACCCGATAGTCCGACGTCTCACACCATTTTGCCCCGTTACGTCCCCCCTTGCTGTAGGACGCATCACCCCAGACCGTCATGTCGGAGCCGATACGCGTCGACATGATAGCGTCGAAGCCCGCCGCCTGCATCTCGTCGCCCTCCTCCATCTCCAGCGTGACGGCATTGACACGCTCGGGGCTGTAGACCATGCTGCCCGACCACATCGGGACAGTCCCCCCCTGTGCGCCATAGCCGCCACTGAGCTCCATGTAGTTCCACTTGTAGAGCGACGGACGGCTCGAGGGGTTTCGATAGTAGAGGTTCGAAGTGTAATGCCGTTGCTCGCGCGCCGTGTACATCCGCATGGCCGTGCTGTCACTGCTCTCCGCCTTTACGCCGAGAGCAGCGACCATCGCCACTATTGTCAATACACCCCTTCTCACCTCTACCTGAATTTACTATTTATTGAAGAACTTGTAATGCGGGTCAGCCGTTACGACCTCGAAATCGGATGACGAGTTGTTGGTGTCGACGAAGGCACCGGCCTTAACCTTGCGACGTGCCGCCTTGCCGAACTTGTCAGAGCCTCTGCCGACCTTGCCGAGCGACACATAGCCAGCATCAATCGACTGCGACGTGAAGTTCCATACATGGTCCTCAGACGGGCTACACGTCACGAAGTCCGAGACCCACTCGTTCGGTATGTAGTACCCCGTCTTGTTCATCCTCCTATTGATTCCGAGTTCCGGCATCGAGAACAGATATGAGTAGTCCAGCTCGTACTCGGTGACATACTTCTCTGGCGTCATACCCTCAGGCAAGAAACCAATACCGAAGCCCGTATTACCCTGCTTGTTAGGTATCCAAATCGTCTTAGACGCCTTGTACACGAGCAGGAGGTTGTTGACTTCCGGCACGTCTACGTCCATCTGACCCGTCGTCTCGTCATACCACTCGTAGTCCGCATCAGACAGATTCCACGAGTTAGGATTCGTGACAGTGTGATCCTTAGCGACGTCGCAGATGAGGATCGACTCGTATGGTGCGACTGGCTTGTCCTTGCCACTACCAGGCACCCTGTAGAGCGCTCCGACAAAGATGGCATCGTTCTGAATGTCCGGGTCGTACTCAGTGTACTTCGTAACAGTATTCCACTCCGTCTCGAAAATGCACAGTCCGTCGGCATAGAGCGTGTCCGCCGAGTTGTTGAATATCCTAAAATACTGATCGCCATTATACGAGGACACGCCCTCTGGCAAGACGCTCGTCAAGCCGACCTCGGCAATCACGAACTGCGTCGCGCCAGCCAACGATACGAGATAGAAGTCGTTGACGACGAGGGTGCCGCCCGTGACTACCACGCCCTGGCTCACCGAGCGTAGCGGAACCTTCTCGACCTTGCCGTTGACAGTCTTCTCGCCCTCTGCCATGACTACGAAGTTGTATAGACCGTCCTCGAGAGTGTGGTCAATCTGTCCGTCCTTGACCTCTATAGTGTCAGTCACGCCAGTCGACCTGTTCGTGACGATAGCGCGTACGTTGCTAGCATTATACTCCTCCGGGACAACGACAACCGCCTTCACCTCGGTCTTCGAAGTCTCGTCGTCATGACAGCTCGTCACCGTCAGTCCTGCTGCCAATGCGAGCAGTGCAACACCCAAAATACTGTTACTCTTCATCTTCATAGTCTGTTGTTATATCTTTAGGTTCATCTGTATTCCGAAATAAGGCGTGAACACACGCCGGACAGTAAAGCCGTTCTCCTTGTAGTCTCGCGCCGCATTCAAGAGCCTGTCTGCAAAGAGACTCACCGTCGCATAGGTCCCGAACTGCTTCGTCACCTTGAAATGGAAGTTACCATACGCGCGTTCCCTCGTCGTGACGTCCGTCTGAGTGTTCGAGAGGCGAAGAGCCGCAAGCATAGGGTCCTTCTTCGACTCCTCAGTATATTCGTGGACCTCGCCCTGAGTGTCGTAATAGTGCGTCGGGGAGGCGTTCCGCAGCGGACTCTTCTGCTCGCCATACATCATAATCTCAGCCGTCACCGATAGGATGAAGCCAATCTTGTCCACATAGCAGTCCGTCGTGACCGATGTAGTCGCCTTAGTCCTCACGCTACCGTAGTCCCAAGCATACAGACCAATGTAGCGCTCGTTGACCACCTTGCCGAGGATCACCTTTCCGACCCCCGCGTACCACTCCGGGATGCTGTTAGAATACTTCGTCTTGAGCCAAGCGCCGACGACAGACAGCCTTAGGTTTGCGCCCTTGATACGTGGCGACGAGTACTGCCACTCGACACCCTTCTTGTCAATCAGACTCCCGTTACCAGTCGTCGCAATCGTCGTCAGGATAGTGTCCGCCCTCTTCGTAAAGACTCCGAGATCTGACGGGTAGCCCTCGACCTTCACGCCCTCTCTCAGTTCATACTTGTCGTAGTCCATCCGGCGAGGCGTCGAGACACTCCTAAAACCGTCGTCCATCTTCTCCTTGAAGGCCGTCAGACTGAGCGTATGGAGGCCGACAGAGCCACCGATCCGGACCTCGTACTTCGTATTGTGAGCAGGCTCGAGGTCGTAGGCGTCCCTCTCGAAGACGAACGTCTTCAGAATCACCCTCCGCTCCTCCTGATTCGCGCTCCAGTAGTTCAGTTCCTGAAGGTCAGTATATACCTTGTCCGGGTTGAGCTGGACAATCGTCGGCATCTTAGACATACGTCCGACACCGAGACTGACGTAGTACCTATTCTTTCCGCTCTTCAGCGTATATTTCAGACTTCCTCTAGGGTCTATATACATCTTGCCGCTCATCTGGTACTGCTCGCTGAGGTTCGTCATCATCGTACCTCTCGCACCAATCTGCAGACTCAGGCTACCCTTCCCCATCTCAACACTCATCTCGTCCTCGGCATACACACCGAGAATACTCGTCGACGGGATGTCCCTGAAGCGCCTCGGTCTGTGCGTCGTGCTCCCGTGGAGAGGGCGCTTCGCATCGTATATCTGCCCACGACCGTAGTTCTTGTTGTATTGCCACTCGAGACCTACCGACGACGTGTGGCTGACGATGCCAGTCTTGAACGTCTTGTCGCCGTTCACCTTGAGATTGCTGTAGAACGGGCGGCCAGAGACCCTGTAGGTAGCCACATACTGCGACGGCAAGACCTCGGCGTCGTGCACACCCGCTTCGTCGAGCGTCGGCGTGTAGGAGTCACGCGTCAGTATAACCTTCTTAGTCTGACGCATCTCGTCGCCCGACAAGCTGACCGAGTAGCTAAGCCCGAGCGAGAGACTGTCGCCCTTGTAATTGACGGCACCACTAAGACTTCCCTTGTGATACTCACTGCGATAGCTATCCTCCTCGTTCAGCTGCATCTCGGGGTCCGACTTGACCTTGTCGATGTTGCCGGAGTAGTCCGCCGTGGCAGTCACGTTAAGACTGCTGTACTTGCCAGTACGGTAAGTCTTCCTCGTGCGGACCGAGGCGTTCACCCTACTATAAGTACTCATCTTGTCCCTCGGGTCAGCATGAGACTTCATCAGACCCGCATCACCATTGACAGTCCACCCGCTGCTGGTCGCAATACCCTTGCCGATGCTGACGAGACGACCATACTGGTCCACCTTCAGACGGCAGGTCATCGGCATCGCGCCGCTCTTGCGCTCAATCTTGACGACACCACTCGAGACGTCGCCATACTTGACCGAGGGAATACCCCTGATAATCTCGACCTTCTCAATGTTGTCCGTCGGAATCGTCCGGAGGTCAACGCCCTTGCCGACCGAGGAGCGATCCGCGTCAGCGTCAGAGGAGCTAGCATCCGGCATCGCCTGCATGTTGGCATCCGTTCCGATAGCCGCGCCATCCATCTCGAACTTCGTACCGAGGGAACTGACATCGTAGTCGCTGTTAGTCGTTCCGACCTCCCTGAGCTTTATGCTGTTAGCCTCGTTAGTCTTCGGTGGCGTCGTCGTACCGCCAGGCAGCAGCGCCATCAAGTCAGAGAAAGACGAGGGCTGGAGATGCTCCATAGCCGTCCCGCCGATCACACTCGTTGCCGTCGTGCTCTCCTTCTCAGTCGCCGTCACCGTCACCTCCGCCAGCGCCTGCTCAGTCTTCTGGAGCTTAATGCTGACCAGAGTGTCGCGCCTCAATACAAGCCGACGCTCCTCGATACCATATCCTAGGTATTCAGAGTGCAGAATGTACTCACCGACAGGAGTCTCAGGGATCTTGAAACGCCCATCCGCATCTGTCGATACGCCACGGAACTGCTGCTTGCCGACCTGCAGGACGACCGCCGCGAAAGGCAGCGGTTCACCGTCAGCACCGTCAGTGACGACGCCCTTCAGCGTCACCTTCTGCGCCTCAGTGAGCGTCACCACAAATAGTAGCAACAACGCAACTATCAACCGATATATACTTATCCTTTCGATTTCTTTCCTTTTTGTGCTGCAAAATTATAAATCATTACTCTTCTACCCAATACCACATATTAGGTATGCCTATCTTTACGTGTTTTCCGCATCACCCCCTTTAGGGAACTTCTATAAATTGCTTTTTCTGCGTTGGCGTTGCCTTCATTCCTCACGCTCGGCATAACGAGCAAGCTCGTTCTGCACTTGCTTAATCGGAATGTTGCACTCAACTTTGAAATCCTCATTTAGCTGCGCTGACCTTTCTCACGCTCGGCAATTGGAGCAAGCTCCATTGCACTCGCTTAATCGAAAGGTTTCCTCCAGTAAACTCCGGTGTTCAAAGTCTC
>JAFPZF010000074.1 GCA_017417385.1 Bacteroidales bacterium | reverse complement strand
TCACGCTCGGCAATTGGAGCAAGCTCCATTGCACTCGCTTAATCGAAAGGTTTCCTCCAGTAAACTCCGGTGTTCAAAGTCTCGTGCGCCTTGGCTTCGCCTCATGTGCTACCGCTCGGCAATTAGAGCAAGCTCTATTGCTCTCGCTTAATCGCACAAGTGAAAAATCTAATTTCTAGAACTCCCCTAAAGGAAGGTGGAGCTTTGGGGATTCAGGGAGATATGAGTAATTTTGGGTCTTGAAATGGTAAGGAAAACATATTTGGCAGTAATGCTAAGCGTAGCAGTCTCGTCGTTGTTGCAGTCGTGCAAGGATGACGATGTGGACAGCTATGACAATGAGAGGCCGAAGGCGACAGTCTCGATGCTAGTGACGACGAACGGACTCGGGGACAACGGGTATAACGATGATGCGGCGAAAGGGATCTTCAGTTTTGCGAACAGATTTGGTCTAGACGTGAGCCTCCTTCGTCCGCGGACGGTAGAGGAGGCTCGGGAGATGTATGTCAGGTGGACTCAGGAGCATTCTGAGGGGGACTCGGCGGTCTTGGTCGTCGGTAGCTCGTATTACGAGGAGATGTTGCGAGGCGTCGGAGACCTGTCGGGGCATGAAGGCGAGACGGACAAGACTGGAGGAAGCCGGAGAGTACTGTTATACGAGACGAAGGAGAGAGACATGCCGAAGGGCGTGAGCACGCTGTATATGAATCGGCGAGGAGTCTGCTATCTTGCCGGGTGCATGAGCAAGGGGAGTCAGGCCATAGTGATGGTAGCGGATAGAAAGGACCCGATAGTGGCGGATGCACTAAATGCGTTCAAGGAGGCGTATGAGAGCCACAAGGACGATGGGCTGGAATACACGGAGTATGAGTTTGGAGATGACGAGACAGGATTTGCGAAGCCGGACGAGGCGTATTTCTTGACGGAGATAGTGTCGACGTTCACGTTGGACGGGATAGTCTTCCCGTTGTTGGGCGGGAGCACAGTCGGCGTCATAAGGTACCTGAACAACGAGCAAGTCGGGAACGTGCGGATGATCGGCATGGACGTAGATCAGAACGAGCTATGTCAGGACGTAGCATTCTCGGTCGGGATATACATAGGAGTCGCGATAAACTGGATGCTGGAGGAATGGCTAATAGGCGAGGAATGGGATAAGTTGCAGGTGTATGGGATGGAGGATGGTTTGACGGAGATAATCTTGAGCAACGACTTGCAGAGGGACGAGCAAGGTCGGGCGTACAAGGACATGATGAACGAGTATTATCAAGAAGCGATAGAGGAGGACAGGAAGCATGCAGAGAAGTTGTGGTATAAGTAAGCTGATAGTGCTGGTGGTCCTGCTGGTCGTCGGCGGGTGTCGGGACGAGGAAGAGCGTCCGGGGGCGGATGTCAAGGAGTATGGCGTCGTCGTTCTGGCGAGCGAAGAGGACAGATGGAATTTGCAGGAGACGGCGGAATGGTGCATACAGAACATCAAGAGGGCTCAGGCGGGGCTGGATCGGCAGATAAGTCTGAGGGTGACGTTCAAGAATCAGGCGGACGAAGACCTGACGGACTACGTGAATGAGATAGGCAAGGACGATAGCGTCGTCGCGATAATAGGACCGATGAAGTCAATATATGCCGAGGAGGTGGCGAAGGCGCTAGAGGAAAGCGAGAAGCTGATGATATCGCCGAGTGCGACGAACTTCGAGTATCAGCGGAGGTTTGGAGGGCTGGACTACGTCTGGAACATGGCGGAGAGCGACATAGCTCAGATAGAGATGCTCCTCCAAAAGGCTCAGCGGTACAAGTATGAGGAGGTGGTGCTCCTCATGAAGGAGAATGGTGCGACGACGAGCGACGACAGTTTTGCGGACTGGCTGGCGTACGTTGCGGAGGAGATGGACGTCCAGATAGGCGGAGTCTTGAAATACAGGACGGAGGAAGAGCTGCGGGGGTATGTCAAGGAGATGTGCAGCGAGGAGGACGAGAAGTGTGACGACCGGCTGTTGATATTTGATCCTGGGTCGAGTCTTGACATAGAAGTGTTTGACGAGACGTTGTCTCGAGAGAAGAATCAGGCGTTGCGGGACTTGCATTATCCGACGATCCTGTGCACCGCTGCCTTTTACAGCGAGTTCAGCATGATGGCGTTAGGCAACAATGACTATGAGGGTTTCACGCTTTATGCTGATCCCGAGTCGGGTTTTGGTCAGGCGTTATCGGAGAAGTTCGATCGGGAATTGGCGAATGGAGAGGCGCAGTTTTATGATGCCATGTTGCTGGTCAGCTATGCGTTGACGTACATGGAGGTACATGGGGGGGACATAAAGTCGGCGATGCGTGCGGTTGTCGATGGTCGTGACGGAGACGGGCGAGGGTGGCTACCGGCGGAGATAGCGCGGAACTATGTGCGGCTGAGAGAAGGGCAGATGCCGGACTTGGGCGGGGCGTCTGGAGTGTGGAGCTTTCCGGATCGGTCTCACACAGTCGGTGGAAATAGTTACTTCAAGCATTGGAAGAAGTACGACAGGGGAGAGAGGGTGCTGGAGTACATTAGCACGAACGGGTCGTCTCGGTCGACGTCGCTACTCAACATGTGGGCGTGGGATACGATGAAGATGCAGATGTTCATAGAGGATACGAATGTCGACAAGAGCTATCCCGAGCTACGTGGGAACTGGGCGGTCTTGATAGACGGGTCGAAGAAGTATGACGACTACAGGTTTCAGGCGGACATCATGGAGATATACCAGTTGCTCAAACATTACGGGTATGACGACGACCACATAATAATGATCACGGAGGACAACATAGCGTATGCGGCGGGTCATAAGGAGCCTGGGGTCGTCAGGACGAGTCCCGACGGGGAGAACGTGTATAACAAGGAGGCGATAGACTATGAGCTCAGTCAGTTGACGCCGCAGGACCTGGCGGACATATTGGCGGGTCGGAAGTCGGAGCGGCTGCCGAAGGTGCTTGCGACGGACGAGCATGACAACGTGTTCATGTTCTGGAGTGGTCATGGGATGCCAGGTGCGTTGTACTGGGGGAATTCGACGATAGTGAACAGGAAGATAAGGAAGGCGCTGGAGGAGGTTCGCCACAGGAAAATGCTGATAGCAGTCGAGGCATGCTACAGTGGAGGTCTGGGCGAGGAGTGTGAGGGATTGCCTGGGACGCTGGTTATGACGGCGGCGAGTCCGTATGAGACGTCGAAGACGGCGGTCTGGAATCAGAAGCTACAGGTGTACATGACGAATGGCTTCACTCAGGGATTGAAGGAGGCGCTATGGAAGACTCCCGACATATCGTTGAGGGACCTATATTACAAACTGGCGAAAAGCACGGCGGGGAGTCACGTGAAGGTCTATAACGAGAAGGAGTTCGGGAGCGTGTATAAGAACGAAATGGGTGAGTGGCTGAATCAGGGAGAGTGAGGGGAAGAAGGGGTAGAAGGGGAAGAAGGAGAGTAGGGGAGAAGGGATGAAGAAAACGTAGGGGAAATACCTAAAAACAGTGTTCGTCGGCAAAAAAGTCGGCGGACATTTTTTTATTTGTATAATTCTGTATAAATTGGCACTCCGATGAGAAAAATAGTATGGCTGTAGGGGGAGACTGTCCGAAAACTCGTTTTCTTAAAGAATCGACTTTCAAATTGAAACCGTAATAGGTCTAAATATGCCTTATTTCATCCGAATAATGTTCATGAGACGTTTGTAAGGCCTGTTATAGTTTCAAATTGTAATT
>JAFPZF010000073.1 GCA_017417385.1 Bacteroidales bacterium | reverse complement strand
GCGTTGACGTCTGTTTTTGGGTCACGCATGACTCTAGTCAAATCCTCAGCATTATTAATCGTATATTTCGGACCATCGTGAGTAAACCCATTCGCATCAACATAAGCATACCCAGTCCTGAAGCCACTATTTAGCATCGTATAAAAATCATCGCTTAACTACATTCCACTCACCATGCTCCCTCGCTTTCCCTATTCAGCTCTATCTACTCCGGTGTACCACTAAACTGTAGGCATTACGCTCTTGTCAATATATACATTCTTCATTTTTTCTTATATTATTAAACTCTATCCCCGAAAACATCTTACCATTATAAATAAATACTGTTTCTTTTCGATAAGAACCAAGAGTAATAGTAACAATACTGCCAGACATTTCACCCAGCATTAATATGTCTCTATGTCCGAATGAATTCTTAATTTCATAATAATGAACCAAAACACCATCTGATGAATATAAATCATACAAATATCGTTGAATACGATAATCTAATGTAAAATCCCCTCGAATTTGTAGCGTTGAATCATTGAGGTTTACACGAATTGTATTGTTAGACTGGAACGGCCTGTTCTTCCATTCTAGCTCTTCGGATACCTGAGCTTCATCAGACTCATAAACCTGTCCTCTCGCACTTAAAGTAAATATACTTAATAGTATCAGCAATGTTATCTTCATAATCATCTAGCACTTGACCTTTACAGTGCGAGGTTCTAAGTTTATATCTACTATAGTAACGGGAGTTCCTCCCGTTTATTGTGCCAATCAATCCCTAAAAATCTCCAGAAGATGCATTAGGAACCATAGATCCAGTGATAGCACCAGGGTTTCCATTTTCAAATGTCACAGC
Organism: Bacteroidales bacterium; assembly: GCA_017417385.1. Taxonomy (GTDB): domain Bacteria; phylum Bacteroidota; class Bacteroidia; order Bacteroidales; family Marinilabiliaceae; genus W3P20-009. The sequence continues at coordinate 59,016 of JAFPZF010000073.1, read as the reverse complement.
ATCTGAGTCGTTGGCAGCTTTTGTTGCTTCATCTTTTATGTCTCGCTATTGAATTTTTATATTCATCTTCAACTATTTGTTTTAAGTTACTACTCCCCGAGCAAATCCAATCCTCTTGCGCACGAATTATAGTAAAAATATCTACATGTACAGGAAATCTATTATACAAGAATTGCTCATACACAAGAACACCTTCCTTGTATATTTTATAGTGTTCTATACCATCATAGATATATTTTTGTGCCCGATGCTTACAAATTATTGAAGGCTGGAATTTTGTTCCATAATCGTTCATTTCCTCTGTTTTTGTATAGGCTTCTAATAACGAGCCGCATTGCGGGCAATAATAATACCAATTAACGCGAATATCTTCGTTGTCTTGCTGAAATATACTTGCTATTGTATCTAATGATGTTGGAGGGTATTGTCCCCTTGCACTTAAAGCAATTATACATAATAGCATCGTTATCACTCTCTTCATGATTGTCTAAGTTTAAATGTACTATATTAACGGGAATGCTTTCCCTTTATTGTGTTGCAAACATGAGCAGAAATTTCTCTTCTCATGTCATCAAGTCTGTTATTATACTAGTCAAACGACTCTCCAACTGTAGGCTCATTGTGCGTATTTACATACCGAATATAATCCCCAAAGGAAAGATTCTACATTCCTTCTGTGCTATTCAAAAAATCATTCATATATCTCTTTAATTAAATCGTTATACACTGGTCCGAAAATAGCAAAGGCTGCAACAATTTTATAACTATGCAAATCTTCACTAATCTCTTGACCATAACCAATTTGATGAAACACATTCTCACCATCCACCACAATACCTATGTGCCCCTGTCCAGGCCAAAGTTCCCAGATTACAATTGTTCCCGGACGAAGAGGTTTATTAATTTTGCACGTTCGAAATAAAGGACTTGCATATTGTCGATTCTGAATACGAAAGAATTTCAACAAAGTCCAAACCCGCCTATGGTCAATGTTAGTATCCGGTTTGATGTTTTTGTAAGGGTTAGCCCACACAGAATCAGGACACGCCAAAAGTGGTCTCGTTCCAAGCATAATATCCTTGTGTACCATCTCCTGCAGGTCTATCCCAATGTCACGTAAAACCCTGATTACAGCATCACTGCAACATCCTCTGTCTGCAGGAACGTCACCCATCGGATAGTCTATCTTGCAATATCCCGCATCGTATGTAATATTAGGATTAACCCGATTGTAGCATGCTTCTACTATCATCTTTTCGAGTGTAGGACCCGAATAATTATTATTACTTTGCCCCCAAACGCTACACACGCTCACCATCATCATGAGCATCATTATCACTCTCTTCATAATTGTCTAAGTTTATATCTACTATAGTAACGGGAGTTCCTCCCTTTTATTGTGCCTTAAATGAAAATTGCCCATAAGAGTACATTCAAACTCTTATGGGCTTACCTGCCACTCAGGATTACAGTTAGTTTAGCACTGAGTGTCTCAAAGGTTACTTCTTTGACTTTGTACTCCGCTACTATAAACACCTTCTCTCCCCGTCCTTCTCTCCCCGTCCCCTTCTTCACCCTCTAGGGGATTTCTAGAAATTAGGTTTTTCACTTGTGCGATTAAGCGAGCGCAATGAGCTTGCTCATATTGCCGAGCGAGAGCACATGAGGCGAAGCCAAGGCGCATGAGACTTTGAACACCGGAGTGTACTGTAGTACATGAGGATTTCAAAGTTGAATGCAACATTCCGATTAAGCGAGAGAAATGGAGCTTGCGCCAATTTCCGAGCGTGAGGAATGAAGACAAAGTCAACGCAGAAAAAACAATTTATAGAAATAACCTAATATCCCATCCCCCGTATCCACGCCTCAACGCTCGCCTTATCTCCCCTCACCTTATGTCCCTTGATGCTGAACGCCCCGACGACCTTCGCCCGCGGGTAAGCACCCTCGACGTCCTCCACTGTCCGCCCGAGTCCCGACCCCTCGCTCGTCGCGAACGGCACTATCGTCTTCCCGTTCAGGTCGTGCCTCCTCATGAATGTGAAGACCACCCGTGGGTATGTCCCGTGCCATATCGGCCCACCAATAAATATCACCTTGTAGCCCGAGACGTCCACGTCCCCCTCATATTCCGGCAGCTCCCCCTTCTCGCTCTCCTCTTTCGAGATTCCCCTCAGCTCCCTCTTCGTCTTCCCGTCATATCTCGATGTCTTTATCTCGAACGTATCCCCGCCCGTCATCTCCGCTATCTGCCTCGCGACTATCGCCGTGTTGCCCGTATCTACGTTCCCGACGAGGTAGTTGTCCCCCGCATGCGAGAAATATACTATCAGTGGCTTCCCTTCCGACGCTATGTCGGTCGCCACCATGTCTGTTGCCGCCGGCCTGCTCGCTCCGCATCCTGTCAGTGTCATTGCCACTGCCACCACTGCCGCTGCTATTATCGCCCTCGCTCTCATGATTCTTGCTTTCTGCCTATCGCCCTCCGTATCTTCTTCCCGAGCGACTTCCCTATTATGCTCACCCTTCTCCTGACGGCAAAGAACGCCATCTCCCATTCCGGCATGATGCTCCTCATCTCTCTGTGCAGACCCTCATAGAACGCCTTGTCCGTGCAGTGCAGCTTCTTCGCCGAGTGCCTCGCCCTCCTGTACTTGTGATATGAGTCATACCTTAGCTCCCTCAGCGTCCCACTGCTCAGCTTCGGCTCCAGCAACCTGTATATCTTTATCGACGTGTGCACCCCGTCCGCTATCCATGGTGCGAACGTCCTCGTCGTCCCCGATATGTTCGACGCGCTCATCGGGTTCTCGACATATTTGTACACCGCATAGCTCGTGACGGCTATCCTCCCCTCGCTATGACACAGATATTCTGCCGTAAAGAGATGGTCCTCGCTCTTCTTCGTCGTCGTGTCAAATCGTATCTTGTTCCCCTCTATTATGCTCCGCCTGAACATCTTGTTCCATAGTGTCAGGCCTCCCTTCGTCATCGTCACCCGTAGCCATCTGTCCCTGTCCTCCATCTCCGGGAACTCTATCCTCGTCCCGTCTGTGTTTATGAACGCCCCGACTGCTATGTCAACTCCCTCCGTCATGAGGCCAGCCATCTTGCTTATCGTCTCCGGGAATATCTCGTCGTCACCATCTACGAAGAATATCAGCTCCCCCTGGGCGACCTCGAGACCTGCGTTCCTCGCACTCCCGACTCCGCCATTCTCCTTCTCTACTATCCTATACCTCGTATCTTTCTCACAGAAGGTCCTCAATACCGTCCCCGTCTCATCCTTCGACCCGTCATTGACGAATATGACCTCGAAATCTTCGTAGTCCTGACTCTCTATGCTCCTCATCAGTGGCGCTATCACCTTCGCCACGTTGTAGCACGGCACTATCACCGATACCTTCATGTTGTCTCTCTCGTTTTGGGTTGTTTCCTCTACTCCGTTTCCTCCATTCCCCTTCTCTCCCCCTTCTCTCTCCTTTCTCTCTCCCTACACTTGTACGCTATTTATTTCGTCTTCCGATATTCCTTTCTCTCTTAGTAGCTTCCTCATTTTTTTCACCAATTCTTCCGCCTTCCGCTTCTCCTCTTCCGCCTTCCGCTTCTCCTCCTCATACTTTTCGAGCATGAGCATGGCGTCTTTCTCGAGTTCAAGTTTCGCACTTGTCTCATCGTCCGCGACAGCTTGCAATAGCCTGTTCTGTATGACTAAGACACCCTTAGTGTCCTCCGCATCAAGCTTGTAGTCTTCTGCGTCCTTGACTTCTATCGTGTCTGTGTTTGTGTCATATTCGAAATACGATAGCAGTACGTTCAGTATCGAACCCTCTTTCTTCTCCTTCTTGACCTTCGGCAACTGCACGATAATCAGGCTATGAGATAGCCCGTCTATGTACTCGCAACCTCCCTTGTATTCTATGTCGACCCCATTGACGTCTTTCAATGTCGTGTTACCATATATCACCGCCTGTTCGAACTCTGCCCCAGGCAGGTTATGCCCGAGTATGTATATGGCTATTATTGGAATCGCTTTCCCATGCCCGTCTACGAGCTTCTCATCCTTGTAGTGTGCTCCAAGGTATCTCCTAAATCGCGCTACGTCTCCGACGTGCTTCGCCCGCTGAAGCTCTATACACACTGCCTTCCGACGCCCTTTGCTGTCCACTATCGTAGCAGAGAAGTCCAACCTGAACATCTTGAGGCTTCCTTCTCTCTGTGTCGTCTCGGCGATTGTCACTTCATTCTTCCTCTGTTCGACGCTCTCCACTTTGCATTGTAGCAACGCCCCGAGCAACACCCGCGCCGCCCTTTGGTCTTCCATCAGGTACTTGAAGTACGTGTCGTATGATAGATTCGCTATGTGCATGTCTTCTCGCTTTTCTTTCCAATTTCCAAAATTACACTTTTCCCTTTAATATTCCCTCTCTTTCCCGTTCCCTTTCCTTCTCTCCACTTCCTCTTCTCTCCCCCTTCTCTCCTTCTTCTCTCCCCCTTCCCTTCACCCCCTATACCCATTCAAGCATCCTATTATGAATATTGCTCCAAACCATGCTAGATAGCACGCTAGCATCATGCCCGCACATAGGATGACGTGCAGTACGACTATCAATGTGCTCCATGCCAAGTTCATCTTCTGCACTCGTTCCCCAAACCACCTCCGGCTCCACCTTACTATGCGTGTCGCTAGGTAACATGCTATCCCCAACGCCAATATCAACAGTAGGGCTACAAACCCGTCCCCTCTTTTTATCCAGTAGCCGATGAGAACCGATAGCGCCGCTCTGACCCCGACGTATTGTTCTATCGAGAATACTATTGAGCATATCTTGAACGCCGTCCTCAGCCCCTTCCTCTCCCTCAGTGTCGCCGCCCTGCCCTCTATCTTCTTCACTACTTCTATCTCCTCGTCGCTCAGCTCTTCCCTCCGTCCCCTCAACTTCTCTATCCATCTCATTGCTTCTTCGAGGTCCACGTCTCTCTCCGCCGTTCCCTCTGCTCGCGCGTCCGCCATTATCACTATGCAATGTGCGTCACCCCATTCGGCCCCCTCTTCTGCCGTCTCCACGAGTCTCTTCTTGTTGGCGATCTCTCTGTAATAGTCTATCAACCATCTTGTCGCCCTGCCGTTCCTTGCCTTGTGCGCCTTCGTGTACCACCTCAGCGCCTCGTCATAGTTCCTCTTCGTGTAGCGTCCCTCTGCATATCGCTCCCCCAGTTCTGCCATGGCTTCCGCACTCCCCATTTCCGCCGCCTGCCTCAACATCTCTGTCGCGCCCTCCGCCGATGTGCCTGTCACGCCCATCGCCGTCTGATATAGTTCCTCTGCTGTCTCCATTGCTGTTTCTGAGTTTCGCTCCGCAAATATAACTCCTATTCTCGTATTTCTCCCCCTTCCCTCCCCTTCTTCTCCCTCGCTTTCCTTTGCCCAAATTTACACTTTTCCCTTTAATATTCCCTCTCTTTCCCGTTCCCATCTCTGCCTCCTTCTCTCCACCTTCCCCTCTACCTATGCCATTTCCACTGCACCTGCACCTTTATCGTGCTCCGCCCAGCACCCTTCGTTGTCTCGTTCCCCGTCCCGACCTCCTCTCTGTCGAGATACCTCGTGTGCGTCCCGAGCAGCCATATCCTGATGTCCTGCCTCGGCATCAGCTTTACCATCATCGTCCCCGCCATTCCTCGTCCGTTCCTCGTCGGGAAACTCATGTCATAGAGGACGTTGGCCTGCTTCGAATATACTCTCGCCTCGTAATCCTCGGTCCTGAATATGTCTGCCGATATGTTTATCGAGACCTTCTCTTTATCCGATGTCCATTGCGCTGTCTGACACAGGACTCCTCCTTTCGCCCTCTTCCCCATCCCTGAATATCTGCTCCCTTCCACCATTGTCCCGAGCCTCAGCTTCCCTCTTCCTCCCTCTATCTCTGTCGTCCATGCTATCTTGGGCCTCGTCAGTGCTTCGTATGCCGTCCTCGTGCTGTCGTTCTCCCTCATCTCTCTGTGGCTGTGCCTTATGCCGAGTGTCAGCTTTCCCCTTCGCCCCGTTCGCGTCTCGCTCCTCCCTCTGAGGAGTATTCCCTTTTCCGCACTCCACTTCCCGCTCTGTCTGTTCCGCTCCTTGTATATGTCTCCGCTCCACGCTATCTCTGTCCTCCGCCCTGCCGATAGCGTAGCCGCTACGTACACCCCGCTCTCTCCTCCTGCGGCGCTCGCCCTGCTCCTCGGATTCTGCTGTATCGCCTGATATTTGTCCCCGAAGTGTCTGACTGCGCACGCCACCATTCCTCCCGTCCTCCTTAGTCTGAAGTCCCCTCCTAAGACACCTCCCCATGCGTCCTTCCCCTGATATGCTATCTCTCCATACACTGCTTTTCTCGTCATATATCCTTTCCCGTCGATGTGTATCGTCGTGTGCGTCTTCCCCGTCATGTAGTTCTTTCTGTATTCCTGGTTCCCGTGCCACGTCTCGACGTCCGTCTCCCTCCTGTTATACCCTCCGCCTATCATCATCCCGTCTGTCGAGTATTTTATGTATCCCCCTGCTGTCCTTGTCCTTATGGCGTTTCTCTTCTTCCTCTCGCCTTCTGTCCTGTGTTGTCCCCCTGCCGTCGCCGTCAGTATGTATTCGCTCCCGTCCTCTCTCTTCCTGATTGTCCCGTCGAGGTCGCTGTCAGAGTAATATCCTGTCGTGACGACTCTCCCCGTCTTGACTTCTGTCGCGACTCCTCTCATCTCTGCCGTGCTGCTCATTGTCTTGCCTATCCCGTTCGCCCTCCTGTCGCCCGTGATGTCCCCGCCAAGCACGTCGGCTGTAAACCCTGTCCAGATTCCAAGTCCCTGCCCGAGACATACGTTGTAGTTCCCTGCTATGACTTTCCTGACTGTTCCGTATGGGTTGCTGTAGAGTGCATATCCGCCGACGTAGTCTGTCAGTGTCGTCCCCCGCCCGAAGGCCACCTCCCCGGGCTCGTTCTTCAATACGAGTCCTGCCTTCCAGACTCTCCCTCCCTCGACCTCTGTCCTTATCAGTGTCCCGACTGGTCCGCCGAGGTACTTCGGCTCTTCTCCGAGGTACCCCTTCGCTTTGGGGACGTTCCCCCATAGTCTGACTATGCTGTTCGCGCTGCTCGGCTTCCCACTTCTCCTCGTCTCTGCGCTGTCCCCTATCTCTGCGAAGCACATGAGTCTATCTACTGCGAGGTCGTCAAATCCGCTGACGGTCCTGAGCTCGTCCTCCCTCACTATCCTTCCCGCCAGTCGGCGGTGTCTCAATAGGCTGTATATCTGGTGTTTGCTGAGGAATAGTATCTTTCCTATTTCCTCCTCGTCGGCTCTGTTGAGGTCTATCTTCCTCTCTGCTATCTGCATCATCTCCGCGATGCCTTCCTGGACTTCCTCTGTCAGTCTGTCCTCCTCCGCCATCTCTTCTGCAAAGTCCTCGACGACTTGGCTGGCTGTCATCTGCCCCCTTGCCGTGACCGCTATTGCTATTAGTACCGCCACTAGTGCTATTCGATGTGCATCCCCGATGTGTCTTCCCCTCTCTGCCATTCTCTTCGTCGATGTGTCCTGTCTTCTCATGCTTTCCTCCTTCTCTCCTTCTCTCTCGTCCTTCTTCCCTCCCCTTCTCTCCTCTTTTCTCTTCCCTCTTCTCTTCCCTTTTTCGTGTCCTTCTCTCCTCCCTCGTGACTTTCTTCCTGCCAGTTGGTCTCTTTCCTGCCTTCTCTCCTTCTCTCCCTCTCTTCCTCTTCTTCCTCCTTCTCACTCCCCTTCTTTCCTCTTCCCCCGTGCGTCCTCTGCCAGGCTTGCCTATGCCTTGCTCTTTGCCTCTTCTATCGCCCTGACTATGCTCTCCTCGTCCATGCCGCACTCTGCATACAGCTCCTCGACTGTCCCGTGAGCTATGAATCTGTCCGGCACTCCTATGGTCGTTATCTTCCCCCTGTAACCGTTCTTCTCTGCATACTCCGCTATCGCCGTTCCAATTCCTCCGCAGACTGCCCCGTCCTCGACTGTCACTATCGCTCCGACCTGCCCCATGACTCTGTCGAGCATCGCCGTGTCTATCGGCTTCGCAAACCTCAGGTCTATGTGCATGGCTCCCGTCCGCTCCGCAGCCCTCGACGCTCTTACGCCTATCGGACCGAAGCTTATCACGGCAACGTCCTTCCCTTCTCTGATGACTCTGCTCCTCCCTATCTCTATCTCGCTCATCGGCTTCCTCCAGTCGATGACGCTCCCGCGCCCTCTCGGATACCTGATGACGACGGACCCGACGTTCTCCTTCTGCGCTGTGTACATCATGTTGCGCAGCTCCGGCTCGTCCATAGGCGACATTATCGTTAGGTTCGGGATGCATCGTAGCATGGCTATGTCAAACACTCCGTGGTGCGTCGGACCGTCTGCCCCGACGAGTCCGCCCCTGTCAAAGCACATGACGACATGCAGCTTCTGTAGCGCAACGTCATGTATGACCTGGTCAAAAGCCCTCTGTGCAAATGTGCTGTATATGTTGCAGAACGGGACGTATCCGCTCACTGCAAGCCCTGCCGCAAAGGTGACGGCATGCTGCTCGGCTATCCCGACGTCGAAACACCGCTCCGGCATCGCCTTCATCATGATGTTCAGGCTGCATCCTGTCGGCATCGCCGGCGTTATCCCGAGGATCTTCTCGTTCTTCTCCGCCAACTCTAGCAATGTCTCACCAAATACAGTCTGGAACTTCGGCGGCATGGGCTCCTCGCTCTTCTCCTTTGTCGAGACGCCTGTCTCCGGGTCAAAGTCGCTATCGACGGAGTGCCATACTGTCGGATTCTCCTCCGCCGCCTTGAATCCTTTGCCCTTCTTCGTGATGACGTGCAGCATCTTCGCCCCGCCTATCTTCTTCAGGTCGCTTAGCACCCCGACGAGGTACTTCACGTCGTGCCCGTCTGCCGGACCGAAATATCTGATGCCGAGGCCCTCGAAGACATTCGACCGGTGCGTTATGAGGTTCTTCAGGCTCCTCGCCATCCTGTGTAGTATGCCCCCCTTGTCCCTCTTCGCTATCCTCGTCCTCAGTCTGTTGTATGTCCCGGAGGTGGTGATGTCCAGGAGGTACTGGTTGAGTCCCCCGGTGACCTCGTCTATGGCCATGTTGTTGTCGTTCAGGATGACAAGCATGTCGGCCTCGTTCTCCGCCATGTTGTTCAGTCCCTCAAAGGCTTCCCCGCCTGTCATGGCGCCGTCGCCTATGACGGCTACTACGTGCCGACCCTTCTCGCCGCTTAGCTTGAAGGCTGTCGCCATGCCGAGCGCCGCCGATATGGAGGTCGACGAGTGCCCGACTCCGAACGCGTCATACTCGCTCTCCGCGATGTTCGGGAATCCACTGATGCCACCCCGCTTCCTGTTTGTCTTGAACGACTCCCGCCTGCCTGTCAGTATCTTATGTCCATACGCCTGATGCCCGACGTCCCATACGAGTTTGTCGGTCGGCAGGTCATAGACGTAGTGTAGGGCGACGGTCAGCTCGACGACACCGAGGCTCGCCGCAAAGTGCCCCGGCGCATGGGATAGCTGCGCTATTATGAATCGCCGTAGCTCGTCGCATAGCTGCGGCAGCTCGTCGACGCTCAGCTTCTTTAGGTCCGCCGGACTGTCTATCTTGTCGAGTAGCTCGTACATTAGTCGGCTATCTGCTTTAGCAGTTCCTCTATCTTCGGCGAGAGGACTATCTCGGTCCTCCTGTTCTTCCTCCTGCCCTCATCGGTGGTGTTGGGCGCGACTGGCTTGGTGTCAGCCCTGCCTGCCGCCTCTATCCTCTCCGCCTGGAGTCCCCCGGCTATGAGGAGTCTGACGACGCTCGTCGCCCTCTTTACGGAGAGGTCCCAGTTGTCCTCGATGACCTGTCCCTTCAGCGGGACGTTGTCTGTGTGCCCCTCGACGTTGATGTCCATCTGTGCGTCTGTCGTCTTCAGGACTTGTGCTATCTTGGCTATCGCCTGCTTGCCCTTCTCGTTGACGTCATACTTGCCGCTCGCGAAGAGGAGCTTCTCCTCCAGCGAGACGTAGACTTTCCCGTCCTTGTGGACTACTGTCAGCTCGTCGGGGTTGAAGTCGTTCAGCGCCGTCGCTATCTTGTTCCTCAGACTCGCCATGGCCTCGTCCTTGGCCTTCAGCGCAGCTTCCATCTCTCTTAGCTGCTGCGCCTGCCTCTCTATGTCTTTCCGCGCCCCGGCAAGTGCTGCCTCCTGGTCGGCTATGGTCTTCTGCTTCCTCGCTATGTCTGCATTGCTGGCCTCCAGCTGCTTCTCGCTCTCCTGTAGCTGCTTCTCGCTCTCCGCGAGGGCACTGTTTGCCTCCCTGAGCTTCTTCCTGTTCAGCTCGGCCGCCTTCTCGCTGTCGAGGAGCTTGTCCTGGCTGTCCGCCAGCTCGTCCTGCATCTGCGAGAGGTGCTGCATGAGAGATCTGTACTCGGGGACGTCCCCCATCTTCGCCGTCAACGCCTTCAGGTCGTTCTCGAGGACGTTCAGCCTGTTGCTTAGCGTCCTGTTCCTGATGCCTGCTAGCGAGGTGTCCTGCGCCAGTATGTCGCTCGCCTTCTGCGCCGCCGCCAGGTCCCTCTTCAACTGTGCTATGTTCTTCTTGAGCTGGTCTATCTCGACCTCCTGACTCTCTATCTTCTTCTGCTTGCTGCTCGATGCCCGCTGCTGCTCCTGATACTTGCTCGTCGGGACGCAGCTGCTGACGATTCCCGTCATCGCTATCGCCGCTACCGCCGCTACTATGCTCTTCCTTACTCTCATCTTGTTTCTCGTTTACTTGACCATTATTTTGCCTATCGCCTTGTTCGTCCCGTCTCCGTTCGTCGCCCAGACTATGTATATCCCCGCACTCGCCTTGCTGCCGTCAGGCCTCCTGAGGTCCCACGTCGCCCTTCCGCCGAGCGACACTGTCTCCCTTACGAGGACTCCACTGGCATCGGTGATTATGACTCTGCTCCCGTCCTCGAATCCTGTCATGCTGACGTACCCTGGACTGTCTCCATGCCGTATGGGGTTCGGATACACTTTTATCTTCTCGAGCTTCTTCGCCGGTCCCGTGGCCTCGCCTCTGTAAGACTGGAGTCCCAGTGGCGTCGATATGTACACTTCCCCGCTCTCGTCGTCTATGGCGATGTCGATTATCTCGTTGGATATCAGCGGACTGTTGTCGACGTTGAACGTGTGGTCGGTCTCGAGTCCGTCCGACGAGACTACGTACACGCCCTGGTCGTATGTCCCTATCCACTTCCTGTTCGCCCCGTCGACGGCTATGCTCTTGACTGTCACACCGTCCAGGAGGTAGTCCGCCAGGTCTGTCCCGTCGTTCCTCGGGACTTTCACCCTCGAGAATGTCGGCGTCCCTCCGTCAAATAGATGCTTGTCGTCGGTGAATCTGCATATCCCGTTGTCCGAGCCTACCCATACTACGCCGTCTCTATCGACCGCCACGCTCGTGACGACGTTCGATATGAGCTCCCCGTCACCGTCTATCAGTCTTATCTGTCCCTTGCAACGTCTGTCGTTGTCGTTCGCCATTACGCTCATATACACGTCGTCACTGTCGTCCTCTATGGTCCCGTTCATGTTGAAGACGAATAGTCCCTGGTTTACGCGCGGCAGCACTGCCCACCCGTTACCGTTCTCTGTGAAGACGAGCGCCTCTGTCGAGTGTAGCTCGTTTATCGGCGGATAGCTGATCGCATGCCACTCGTTGTCCGCCGTCTTGACTTTTATGCCCTCCGGCATCGACGCATGGAAGACTACGAGGTTGTGGTCGTTGTCGTATGCTATGGCCTTGGTCCTGACGTATGTGTTCGTTCCCCCGAATATGTCTTTCAGGACGGAGTTCGCCCCGTTGTAGTGCTCCGTGAGTGCCGTCCCTTCTACCTTGAAGATTCCAGAGCCCCACGTCGAGATATAGACTGAGTCCCCGGCATTGGGGTCTATCGCTATGTCCGTGGCGTCAACTCCGTCCCCCTGACTGACTGTCCATCGCCCGTCTCTCATGGTGTATACCTCTACCCTCTTCCAGATGTTGTTATACGCCTCTGTCGTGCCTCCGGCTGTCGCATATAGTGTCCCCTTCGCACATCCTATCCTGTACGTGGTGTTGCTCCCCGGTCCGTCCAGTAGCACCTGCCCTGCCTTTCCCGCAAGGTCTGTCACGACGAGGCCCTTCTGCTGGTCTGCTACGACGAGGAAGTTCCCCTTCCAGCTGATGGCGTTCGCCTTTATCACTCCGTCCGAGACTCCCGATGTGTATGCCTTCAGCGTCGTGCTCTTCTTCCCTCCGTTATATACGATGATCGAGTCTGTCTCGGTTATCGCTATGAGGTCTCCGCTGACTGACATCCCTGTATATCTCGCTATCTTGTCTATGTCTTTCGTCCCCGTGCCGCCTTTCGTCTCCCTCAGTATGTAGCTGCCGTCTTTCTTGACGACGTACGCGACGCTGTTGTCCCCCTTCGCTGCTATGCCCTGGCATTCCCCGCTGTCTATCTGCTTCCACTCCCTGAGGTCCTCGAGTATCGGGTCGTCCGCCTTACCGACGTACAGTCCGTTGGCTGTCGCGGCATATATCTGCCCGTCTGCTATTGTCGCTGCTCTGACGAGGCCTCCGTCGAACTTGTATATCCCCCTGATCTCTGCCTTCCTGATGTCTATGTCGACGAGTCCGCACTGCGACCCGCATAGCAGTCTGTTCCCGACGGCTGTCATCGAGAGTATCTTCCTCATCTCGATGTTCTGGCTGTTCTTGAGCTCCGGTATGTTTGTCGTGACTCTGTCCTTCAGTTCTACTATGTCTATGTTGCCGTTGTCATACCCGACGTATAGGCGTGTCTTGTCTCCTCCTATCGCCGTGATTCCTCCGTCGCTCAGGTGGTTCACTTTCGTGAGTCTCGTGACTTCATACCCCTGCAATACCATCGCCCCGACGTCATTGCTGACGACCATGTACTCCCCGACGGTCGTCGCCATCGTCGGCGATGCGTAGCTGAAGTGGTCGGACCACTGCCCGCTCGCCCCGACGCTCACCATTAGCAGTAGCTGCACGACAGCCGCCCTCGCTCTCCTGATTCCCCCGGCGAGTATCTCTCCTCCCTTCATCATTTCTCTGCCCTTTCCCTTAGCCACTCTATCAGCGCCCGCATGGCCCGCCCCCTGTGGCTTATCTTGTTCTTCTCCTCCATCGAGAGCTCCGCAAATGTCTTCCCCTCATATCCCTCCGGCGCAAATACTGGGTCGTAGCCGAATCCGCCATTCCCCTGTCGCACCGCCGTTATCTGCCCTTCGCAGACTCCTTCGAATATGTGCTCCTTCCCGTCACCCTCGACGAGGGCTACGATGGTCTTAAATCTCGCTCTCCTGTCCGCCTTCCCCTCCATCTCCCCGAGGAGCTTCCTGATGTTCGCGTCCGGGTCGCACGCCTCGCCGGCATACCGCGCCGTCATGACTCCAGGCCGCCCCCCGAGGCTATCTACTATCAGCCCCGTATCGTCCGCGAAACATGCTATCCCGCTCGCCTCGTGTGCCTCCCGCGCCTTCTTTAGTGCGTTGTCTTTCAGGGTCTCCCCGTCTTCCTCCGTCTCCTTGTCTATCCCCTTCTCGTCGAGCGTGACGACTCTGTAGCCATCCCCCAATAGGGCAGCCACCTCTCGCGCCTTATTCCTGTTGTGTGTCGCAAACAATATCTCTTTCATGTCTGCAAAATTAGACATTCTCTTTTATATCATTCTCTTCTCCCCTCTCTTTTTGTTCTCCCCCCCTCTCTTTTACTCCCCTCGTTTCTTGTCATCCCTCTCTTTCCACACCTCCGACCATCCGACGTTTCCACCCCCTCCGACCTCTCATTCCTCATTCCTCATTGAATTGCTCCGTCTCTGTGCTCTCCCTGCGAGCGCCAGCTCGCCTCTGTGATCTAAAAAACTCTGTGCCTCTGTGCCCTCTGTGTGAGGCCTAAAAATCCCCGTGTCCTCCCCGTCCCCTCCGACGACTCCGACCTCTCCGACCATTCCGACACCTCCGACGACTCCGACGACTCTGACGACTCCGACGACTCCGACCTCTAATTCCTCATTCCTAATTGAATTGCTCTGTCTCTGTGTCCTCCCTGCGAGCGCCAGCTCGCCTCTGTGTCCTAAAAACTCTGTGCCTCTGTGCCCTCTGTGTGAGGCCTAAAAATCCCTCCGACCTCTCTGACTCCTCCGACCTCCAATTCTTCATTCCTAATTCCTCATTGCCTTAGCCCTGTATTAGCCTTTTCCCCTCTTATGTTAACTACAATATGCACAAAAATTGCCACACCCCTCCCGAGATGTGGCGATTATCCCATCATTGCACATTGCAATTTGGATTCCTCATTCGAGAAAATTCCATTCCTTCAACTTCCGCTCCGCCAGCCCGTGGCCCTCCTTCAGCGCCAGCCTGTAATATGCCTTAGCCGACTCCTTGTCCTGCTCGACTCCCCACCCGTGCTCATAGAACTCCCCGACTCTGTAGTGCGCATACGGGAGTCCGCAGTCCTTGTATAGGTCGAATGCCCTTCTCAGGTCCTTCGGATACCCCTGACTCCCCTTCCTCAGCACATCCGCCAGGTCGCTCTTCGCCAGGTCACTCCCGCACTCGACCGCCAACTCATACCAATATACCGCCGCCTTTATGTCCGGCTTCACGCATACCCCGTTCTCGAAGAACGCCCCGATGTCGTGCATCGTTTCGCAGTCCAGCTCTATGTCCTCCAGCCGGTCCTCCTTTATGCACCGTAGTATTCCCCTCGACCTCCGCCTGCGTATATCCATACTCCTCGGGGTTCGACGAGTATGTCAATACGAAGTCCGTGTATTCTGTCGGGACCTCTACTGCCCTGCCCTTCCCGACTTCTATCTTTCTTGTTCTCCTCTCTATCATTGTCTCCTCTTTATCTTTATCGTTAGGTATATCTGTTGCTCGGAATACGCCTCGGCGTTCACCCTGCTTATCCTGCACTCGAAGATGCCCCCCCACCCCATGTCCATGAACGCCGCTATCGTGTCGTTGTCCTCCCTCGGTATGTACCCGAGGCACACCGGTCCTTCCGTCTCTTCGTCACTGTACATGACTGCGACGGCGTTCCCGTCAAACTTGTTCTCGAGGTCTCGCTCCAGCTCCACTACTGTCCCGACCCTTAGCTTGTCCCACACCTCGTCCGCGTCATAATACTTCCGACCCGCCAGGTGGCACTCCATGTAATACTTCTTCTTCGTTTCCATACGCCTTTGTTTTTTTAATGTATGTCACGAAGATACGCCCCTCTTGTCCCATATCGCGGTACAACGTCTCGCTTTTCTTCCCCTTTTCTCACATCTTCCCTCACCTTCTCCCCTTCTCCCCTTCATTCCTCTTTCCTCTTTCCTCCGTCCCTCTCTGTGCCCTCCCCGCGAGCGCCAGCTCGCCTCTGTGATTTTAAAACCTCCGTGACCTCTGTGCTCTCTGTGTGAGGCTAAAAACACTCCCCGTCCCCGACCTCTCCGAACTCTCATTCCTCTTTCCTCCGTCCCTCTCTGTGCCCTTCCCGCGAGCGCCAGCTCGCCTCTGTGATCTTAAAACCTCCGTGCCTCTGTGCTCTCTGTGTGAGGCTAAAAATACTCCCTCCCCTTCTCCCCTTCATTCCTCATTCCTAATTCCTAATTCCTAATTGTTTTCGTACACCTCCATCGCCGCCCTCAGTCTCTCCCTAACTTTCTCTGCGAGCGATTCCGGCTCTATCACTTTTATGTTCTCCCCTCTCGACATTATGTAAGACACGAGGTCGCTCGTCGGCCTTACCCTCATCTCATAGTCTGTGTACTCCTCTGTCTCCGCTATCTCCTTCTGACTCCTGTGTATTGGGACGTCCCTCATGTAGTGCGCCTCCTTCCCGTATGCTCTTATCACTATCCGCTCCGCCTCCGTCCCGTCTCCGACTACTATTCCATAGCACTCCCCGAAATACTCCTCCGCGTCGAACTTCTTATCCACCTCAAATCGTGTCTCCATCATCCTTATGCTCTCTATCCTGTCTATTGCGAATACTGTCAAGACTCCCTCTGTCCTCCTCTTTCCGTTTACCTCCCTTACTCTCTCTATCCTCCCGAGCATGTACCACCGCCTGTTGAACACCTTGACGCAGTACGGCTGCACCGCCACCCTGTTCCCCATGACGGCCCCATATCTCTTATACCCTATCATTAGCTGCCGTCCCTCCTTCATCGCCTCTATCACAGTCCTTAGCGTCTCGTCCCCCGATGGTATGCTCTCTATCAGTATCCTTCCCCTGACTGCTACGTTATCCTCTATCATGTTCCTGACACTCAGTGTCGACCATAGCCAGTTCTGTATCGTATTCTCTTTCAGCTCCTCCGCATTCTCTATGTAGTATGTGTAGTCGTTCCTCCTGTCGCATTCTATGATTATCCCGAACATCTCGAGTATCGCCGCCCTGTGCCTGTTGAATGTCGTCCTCGGTATCTCGTTCCCTTCGCTCTCTATGCGTTCTCCCCACTTCTTGTTTATCTCCGCCAGCGTTATCTTCCCCGCCCTGCGTATCGTGTCTATTATCCAGCAGTACTCTCTGAATAGCCTCGCTATATTCATGACCCCTCCTTTCGTTGTTTATCCCTACAAATATAGCTATAATTCTTCTTCTCTCTTCGTCCCTTCCTTCTTCCCCTCCGTCCACTCCCCGTCCCCGCCCCCTCCGCCCCCTCCGACCCTCCGACGACTCCGACCATTCCGACGACTCCGACGACTCCGACGCCCTTGATGATTACTAACTTCCGCCCCGAAGGGGCAAAATAGTCCAAGCCCAGGGCACCCGCCCTGGGTTAAAGACGTACGGTCCCCCCCGCCCTGAACTTTTCGATTAAGCGAGCGCAATGTGCTTGCACAAATTGCCGAGCGTGAGAAAAGTCAGCGAAGCTAAGGGGCAAAATAGTCCCAGCCTAGGGCAGCACCCTAGGTGAAAATTGTGTTCTCCCCTCCTCTTCCTCACTTCCGCCGAAGGCGACTCTCTGTGTCCTCCCGTCACCGTCAGGTGACCCCTCTGTGCCCTCTGTGTGAGGCTAAAAATTCCCCCGTCCACCTCTCCGACCCTCCGACGATTCCACCCCTCCGTCCACTCCGATACCTCCGACGACTCTGACGACTCCGACCCCTCCGCCCTCCAATTCCTCATCCCTCATTGAAAAAAAAGAATGGGCAGACATCAACGCCTGCCCATCGTTCATATCTCCTTTAGAAGAAGTTCCCCTTCCCCTTCTACATCTTCACCTCTATCTTATCCGACAACATATACACCTTCGGCATCCTGCTGCTCATTATCTCACTCGCCTCGTCCACCTTCTCCGCTGCCTTCTCGACTTCGACTCCGAGGAGCTTGCTCAGGATGCTTACCCTTGCCTCCTGCATCATCTCCATGATCATCGCCATCGGCGAGTCGTCCTTCTCCGGATATATCTCTGTCTCATACTCTTCCAGCGACGCCATCTCGACGACCTTCGCTATCGCATCGTCCAGTCCTCCTATCGCATCGACGAGACCTATCTTGATAGCATCACCACCAGCCCATACTCGGCCCTGTGCTATGCTGTCGACCTGCTCCTTCGTCATCTTCCTGCCGTTCGCCACCCTCGTCAGGAACGTGTCGTATGTGTCGTCTATCGAGCCCTGGAGAGCCTTCTTCTGCTCCTCCGTCAGGTCCTGCATGCCTATCACAGCCGCATTCTTGTTGCTGCTGACTATCGAGATGCCGACGCCGACCTTCTCTGCCGCCTTCCTGCCGTTCGGCAGTATGCCAAAGACGCCTATCGAGCCCGTCAACGTCGAGTTCTCTGCATATATGTAGTCAGACGCACAAGAAATATAGTACCCGCCAGACGCTGCGTATGTGCCCATGCTGACTACTATCGGCTTCTCTTTCTTCATGAGCTCTACCTCCCTCCAGATGATGTCCGACGCCAATGCCGAGCCACCCGGCGAGTTCACTCTGAAGACTACGCCCTTGATGTCCTCGTCCTTCCTGATCTCCCTCAGCGTCGCACTCAGGTCGTCACCATATATCGTCCCCGATGCGCTGCTTTCGTTCCCGTCCTTTATCTGACCTTCTGCAAAGACTATCGCTATCTTGTCCTTGGCCTCCTTCTCGTCACCCTTGAATCCGAGGCTGTTCCTGTACTTGTTGACACTTATCGTCTTGAGGTCCTTCTCCTCGACGCCTACCTTCGACGCCAATAGGCTCTTGTACTCGTCGTAGTACATCAGGCCATCTACCAGCCCCTCCTCTTTCGCCGTCTTGGCATGCTCTATCCACTTGAGGTTGTCGACGAATGCGTCTATCGCCTCCGGACTGACTCCTCTGCCCTTCGCTATGGTGTCCCTGAGCTCGCTCCAGATGGTGTTGACATACGTCTCTGTCTGCTCCCTGTCCTCGTCGCTGATGCTCTTCCTCGTGTACTGCTCGACCGCACTCTTGTACTTCCCGTGCTTGACGACGTCCACGTCTATCCCGAGCTTCTCCGCAAGTCCTGCAAAGTACAGCCTGCTCGTCGTCAACCCTATCAGGCTGACTCCTCCCTCCGGCGTGACGAATAGCGAGTCTCCTGCCGTCGCTACGTACATTATGCCCGTGCTCAGCGTGTTCCCATAGTAATAGACTGGCTTCCCGCTCTTCGCCTTGAAGTCCAGTATCGCCCTCCTCAGCTCCGCCATCTCTGTCGTGCTTGCTCCGACTGCCGTTCCCTCGAGCGCCAGCATGGCTATGTTCGGGTCCTCTGCCGCCTTCTCAAGCGCCTCCTTGATGTCATAGACGCTCGTCTCCGAACCCTTGCCCATCATCTTGTTGCTGAGTGCCGACTTGTCGCCACTCTTGAAGTTTACTATGCTCTCGCTCAGGTCGAGCGTCAATATGCTGTTCTCCTCTACGATATTCGCTTCCTCGCCCGACATCTTGCCCGCAATGACGAGTATCGGTAGTATCAGCAGTAGAAATCCACCCACCAGCACCGCCGCCAGTGTAATTAGGAATCGCTTCATGCACCCTTCCTTAGCCGGTGCCGTTCTGTTGCCTGTCTCCATTTAGTTTCTAGTTATAGAATTTTCTTTGTGTTTATTATACAAAAATAGTCTATTCCTCTTTCTCTTGTTATCCTCTCTTCTTTTTTTCTCTCCCCCTTCTCCCCTTCTCCTCTTCTCCTCTTCTCCCCTCTCTACATCTTCCCCTCTTCCCCCTATCTTATGAAACACCCCCGACTACCTCACGCAGTCGGGGGTGTTATCCACTCTCAATCAAGCTAACGCTTCTCGCGTATGCTTTTCTTTAGTAGCCCGGATTCTGCCATGCTGCCTTCTGAGCGTCCGTCAAGTTCGAACCATCAGAATTCTGCAACGTCTCCAGGAATGCCATCGGGATCGGCCTCAGCTCATGCTTGCCAGCCGTGATAGCCTGTGCCTCCGGGTTGAACAGCTTTGCCCTCGTGATGAGCAAGCCCGTACGGCTCAACTCCTCCCAACGGTTCCACTCGCCGAGAAGCTCGCGCGTCCTCTCGTTCATGATGAAGTTGATGGCACGCTCCTGCGCATTCGAGCAGTGGAGCTCACTCAGTATCGCCTCATCCTCTGCCGGCAGATTGTCGAAGCTCGTGATCTGAAGGTTGCTTGCCTCCGTCGTCGGCTCTATGCCTGTCGACAAGTAGTAAGAGTTCTTCCACAAGTTCGAGTAGTTGTATGCCTGCTGGTTATTCAAGACGGTACCCTTCTTGTCCTTGTTCTTCTTAGGCGTCGTGCTTGCTGCCGTCGTGTTCTTGTCCTTGTCGAATGCTATCGTACCATCAACATAGCTGTCACGTGCCTCGCCAGCCTTCCACTGTGCCCTTGCCCTCAGCTTGTTGATTGCCGAGATTGCACCACCGAAGTCACCAAGTCTTACGAGTGCCTCTGCCCTGACAAGTACGGTCTCACCCGTCCTCGCCATGATGACGTCCCTGTGTGCATCACCCTTCTCCGCATCACGACTGCCGTCAGCCGTCTTGTTGATGCCGCAGAAGACGTTGCTCTGCGCCGGGTTGCCAGATACACCGTATGTGTTCATGACATACTTGCCACCAAGATATACCGGAAATACGTTCGGTACCCACTTGCCCGTCAACGGGTTCACGAAAGAGTGCTTTACGCCACCTCGACCGAATGTACCAAACGTGCTCTCATCCTGGAAACGCGGATCGTCCTTCTTGTTCAAGATGAACACGATGCCCTCATCTCCGAGATCAGGTACCTGATCTGCCGTGATACCATTGTCCTCGATCACCTTTGCGTCTGCAACTGCAGCATTGTTGATGCCAAAGACGGTATGGAATGTCTTCCACATACGTGCGTCGTTGACGTTGTCGAAGACCTCGTATGCGTACTCCGTCGGACGGCACCTCTGGAAGTCCATCTCGCCGATGTACTGTCCTCTCTGTACCCATCCTGCCGAGAAGTTCGAGAACTGCGGTGCAAAGTAGTTGTACGTCCTGTTGCCATAACGCCCCTTCGTGTTGCTGTCGCCATTGTGCTCGCATGCCATGAGTATCTCGCTCAAGCCCTCGTTAGCGCAATCTACGCCTGTCCAATTGCCATACAGATCCTCATAGTTAGCTGCCAACGGGCATGCTGCCTCGACCTCCTCGCAGAGTGATACTACTCTTCTCAGGTCTGTCTCCTTATTGTATTTGCTGCTGAACTCAGCGCAACGCTCGCTCTGACGGAACAACAACGCCTTCGCCAGGAAGTGTGCTGCCGTGTACTTCGTCCACGTGCCATTGCCTCTCCACTTCGTCGTTGGCAGCAAATTGTACGCCTGCTCGAGGTCACTGATGACCTGATTCAACGTAGCCTCTGCACTCGCCCTTTCGAAGTTCCTGACGACACCCTCCGTAGGCTCTGTCTGAAGGACAACACCACCGTACTGTGCAAACAGCCTGTAGTAGTTGTAACCCCTCAAGAAGTAAGCCTCACCAAGGACCTTGTTCCTCGTAGCCTCATCACCGACGTACGTCGCACGCGCAAGAAGGTTGTTGGCCGAAGAGATACCATAGTACATCTGTGTCCAGAGCGCAGATACTGCCGGGCAGTTCTTGTTAGCTGCACCCGTCGCCGGCGTACAGTCCATCGGGTTCAGACGGTTGTCATACGTGTTCCATGGCTCTGCCGTCAAGTCCGCACCGTTCGTAAACTCGTCCGTGCCATACAGCGTGATGCCGTATGCCCACTCGTATCCAAAGTGCCAACGTATGTTAGCGTACAGACCTGCAGCCGCCGATAGTGCTCCCTGCTCCGTCTTCATCAGGTCGTCGGAGTACATGTGGCTACCGTCCTCCTCAAGGAAGCTGTCCTTACAGGATGTCATCGCCATCAGCAGCGCCACCGCCGACCATCCAGCCCCTTTCAATATATTCAGTTTCATGATTCTTATTTCTTAACTATTTATGTTGGTTTAGAAGTCAACCTGGACGCCAAACGTCACACCACGATTGTAATACGAGGTTCCCATGTCGAGATCCATGAAGTCTACCGATGAGTAAATCCTGCCAAGGTTCTTGCCCTGGACGTAGACCTTCAAGCCCTCTATCTTCATCGCATCCGTGATCGACTTGTCGAAACGATAGCCGAGAGACAAGTTTCTCAACTTGATGAACGACGCATCCTTGAATCCAAGCAAGCTGCTATATGCATCGCCACCCGCCGTGCTATAGACTGGCTTCTGGTAGTCCGCACCAGTGTTGCTCGGTGTCCAGTAGTCGATGTCCCTCTGCTGATACATACCATACTGGCCCTCACCGCCGGTGTTGATCATGTACTTGAAGCGGCCCCACATGTCGACCGTCAACTCAAGTCCCTTCCATGAGAAGGTGTTCGTCCAGCCAAGAGTCCAACGTGGATTCTGGTTGCCAAGGATTACACGATCCTTGTCGTCGATGACGTAGTCGCCATTCTGATCGACCGGACGTACCGTTCCTGCGGTGAACTTAGCACCCTTCTCGTTGAACTTTGCCATCTCGGCTGCATCGCTCTCCTGCCACAAGCCATCATTGTCGATACCATAGTATACTGAAAGTGCCTCGCCGATGAACCAGCCGTTCGAGATGTCATCCTCCTTGCCGTTAGCAAGCTCTACGATCTCGTCCTTCTGCCATGCTGCATTAAGGCTCGTGTTCCATGCAAAGTCACCTATCTCTACCGGTGTAGCGTTGATCGTGATATCGATACCGTTGTTCTTCGTCTCACCGATGTTAGCCATTGTGCTTGGGTAACCAGACAATGTCGGGATGTTCATAGACATCAACAGGTCTGTCGTCTTCGAATGATAGAAGTCAATCGTACCACCGATCTTGCCCTTGTACAGGTTGAAATCTACACCAATGTTGAACTGCGTCGTCCTCTCCCAGCCGAGATCCTTGTTAGGCATCCTGTTAGAGCTGTTCGTGTAATACGGCTCGTTCGTTACGAGGATCTGCTCGTTGCCCTCGCTAAATGGCATCCAGTAAGAGTTGACTGTACCCAGCGTGCCGTATGCACTGACTGACGAGTTACCAGTTGCACCGAAACCTACACGGAGCTTCAACTGATCGAGTGCCTCGATATCATACATGAAGTCCTCCTGATCGATACGCCAGCCAATAGCTGCAGATGGGAAGAAGTCCCACTTGTTGCCCTCTGCCAAGACTGACGCTCCATCCCATCGTCCAGACATCGTCAACAAGTAACGATCCTTGAACGAGTAGTTCAACCTTACCATGTAAGAGGTCAACGAGTTCTCCGAAATACCAGTGCCAAGTCCTGGCTTATACTTCGTGTTGTCAGAGATGTCGATGCTGCCCATGTTGTTCCACTTGAACGACGGCATCGGGATGTTCTGTGCGCTCTGGCTTGCGTTCTCCTTCTGATACTTGCTAGCACTCTGCAGCAACGTCAATCCGATGTTGTGAACCTCTGCAAACTTGTTGTTGTACGTGATCATGTTGTCGAGTGTCCACGAGAAGTAACGCTCGTCCGTACGCGAAGCCCTGTTAGCACCGCCACCAAGTCCTGCTGAAGACGAGTCCGTGAACTTGCCCTGACGATAGCTCCTGAAGTCCGGACCGAAGGAGATCTTGTAGTTCAAGCCCTTCAACGCCTCCGTGAAGCCTCCGAAATCTACCAATGCGTAGATGCTTGCAAGCGTACGGAATGTCGAACGGTCATCGATTGACTTGTTCCACTCGTCGATGATGGTGTACCTGTTGACCTCAGATCCACCTGGCGTGTTGATGATCTCGCCCTTCTCGTCGTATGCTACTGTGTAGTTAGGTATGTCCTTAGCTGCACTGTAGATGTCGACAGGACCACTTCCCGAGAAACTGAACGTGCCCTGTGCCCAGCCATACTTCTGCGTAGCCTTCGAGAAGTTTGCCGTACCACCCATCCTGAACCAGTCCTTTGCCTGGAGGTCGAGCGAGAGTGCACCGTTGAACCTCTCATATTCCTGTCCCTTCTGGGTTCCCTTGTTCTTCAAGTAGCCGAAAGATGCGAACGCCTGGAGCTTCTCCGTACCTCCGCTCGCACTGAGTGTGTGCTCCTGCGTCAAGCCCTTCTGCGTGACAAAGTCGGTCCAGTCGGTGTTCGTGACCCTGCTGCCGTCCCACTTGCCGTTGACCCAGCCCTTGTTGACGTTTGCCAACGCGTTCGGATCACTGCTCCATATCTTCTGGTCCTGCTCGTAGTCTGGCTGATCCCCCGGATTATACAAGTCCGGACTCAAGTTGTGGTATGCCCACCTGCGCCATGTTATATAGTCGCTCGCCGACATCGCTGGAGCCAAGTCCTTGATGCTCTCTATCGTCCACGATCCCGAGTAGTTGACCTTCATCTGGCCCTCATGTCCATGCTTCGTCGTGATGAGGACGACACCGTTCGCACCTCTCGAACCATAGATAGCCGTCGAAGAAGCATCCTTCAAGATGTCGACACTCTCGATATCCCTCGGGTTGATGCTCTCGATACCACCTGCACTCAAGGGCACTCCATCGACGACATACAAAGGCTCGTTGCTCGCATTGAGCGACCTGTTACCACGAATCCTGATCTTTCCGACAGAACCTGGACGCTCGCTGCTCGTAATATCGACACCTGCTGCCTTACCCTGCAATGCCTCGAATGCGTTCGAGACTGGCCTCTGGTTCAACGTCTCCGCATCGACACGAACTAATGCACCTGTCACGTCGCTCTTCTTCTGAACACCGTAACCGACGACCACCAGCTCGTCCAGCTCGTTGAACTCCTCGCTCAACGTGAAGTTCATCACCTCTCCAGAAACTGGCTGGCTCGCCTTGTCATACCCTATGAAGGATACTGTCAACGTCGAACCGTCCGGAACCGTCAATGTATAATTACCGTCTATGTCCGTCACAGTACCCGTAGTTGTCCCGTCCACTACGACCGCTGCTCCGACTATCGGCTGCCCAGTGCTGTCAAGCACCCGTCCCCTGACCTGCTTACTGTCCTGCGCCATGGCGCCTGTCGCCATGAGCAAGCAAAGCTGCGAGACTAAGAGGGTCTTGCTCCCTCTTAAACATCTTTTGAGAAACATCCAAGAATAGTTTTAATTGAGTGTTGTGTTTTTCTTTCGCCGCCGCGCTCAGTCTCTCGTCGTCGGTCTGACTCACTAAAACCTCGCGCTTCGTCTCCGTAAAATTAGCACTTTGCATTTAGAAACAAAAATTATTTAATCGAAAATTCAAAAATTAACAACCGCAACCTCCCGCCGACCTCCGTCCCTCCGCCACAACGCTCTTATTTCAACGCCTTTACCTGTTACGAATGTCGCGTCCCCTCCTTACTCTCCTCTCTTCATTTTCACCTCCGGCCCACACCTGCACTCGCCCCGACCCTTCTTATGTTAACCAGAAGCCCCCCATAGATTAGCCTCCGCTGAACTACGTTCACCCACCTCCTCCGCCATTTCCGACAACTCCGCTCCCTCCGACGACTCCGACGATTCCGACGACTCAGACGACTCAGACGTTTCCGCCCCCTCTGACCCCTCCGACGACTCTGACAACTCCGACGACTCTGACCCCTCCGACGATTCCGACGACTCTGACGATTCCGACCCCTCCGACCCCTCCGACCCCTCCGACAATTCCGACAATTCCGACGACTCTGACGATTCCGACGACTCCGACCCCTAATTCCTAATTCGGTTAGCCTTGTATTAGCCTTTTCCCCTCTTATGTTAACTTCCGCCACCCCCTCCGCCCGACGCACAGTCCCCGACCCTTCCGACCCCTAATTCCTAATTCCCAATCTTTTTCTCCTTATTTATTGTGTGTTACATAAATAATCCCTACATTTGCAGCCGATTTGTGTGTTCGGGTCGGCATTTAGCCAGTAGACGAGTTGCATCTGGCACGGCCCTCTCGGATACGCGCTATTAAATCAAGAGGACACGTGAGTGGCCTCGACAAGTCTAACAAAACAACAAAAAAGACTGTGAACACTTTAAGTTACAGGACTGAGAGCGCTAACGCGCAGACCGTCGACAAGCAGTGGCTGCTCGTCGACGCTTCAGACGTCGTGCTCGGTCGACTCGCTTCCGTAGTGGCTAAGCTCCTCCGCGGTAAGCACAAGACCAACTTCACACCTCATGTCGATTGCGGTGACAACGTCGTAATCATCAACGCTTCCAAGGTTGTCCTCACCGGCAACAAGGAGCAGGGCCGTGAGCTCTTCTTCTACAGCGGCTACCCAGGCGGCCGCCACGACAAGAAGGCTGGCGAACTCCTCGCTAAGAACCCTGTCAAGCTCGTCGAGCACGCTATCAAGGGCATGCTCCCGAAGACTCGCCTCGGTGAGAAGATCTTCGCCAACGTTAAGGTCTACGCTGGCCCTGAGCACAAGCAGGAGGCTCAGCAGCCTAAGGCTATCGACATCACCAAGATTTATTAACCCGTATTTCTAAGCAGACATGAGCGCAGATGTAACTAACGCATTGGGCCGCCGTAAGGCAGCTGTTGCACGCGTCTACCTGACAGCAGGTACGGGCGTGATCACTATCAACAAGAGGGAACTCAACAACTACTTCCCGGACGCTAACCTTCAGTACATCGTCAAGCAGCCGCTGAACACTCTCGGCGTCGCTGAAAGCTACGACATCAAGGCCAACCTCAACGGTGGCGGCATCAAGGGCCAGGCTGAGGCTCTCCGCCTCGCTATCGCTAGGGCTCTCGTCAAGATCAACGCTGAAGATAAGCCAGCTCTTAGGGCTGAGGGCTTCATGACTCGCGACTCCCGTGTCGTCGAGCGTAAGAAGCCAGGACAGCCGAAGGCAAGGAAGAGATTCCAGTTCAGCAAGCGTTAATATTATTATTTATTGTTTAGTATCTAAACAGCAAGGATGCTACCCGGCTCTGGCCGCTTAACCTACCTTGCTGTTGATTCAAAAGAAAGTAAACAGAACACAATGTCAAGAACAAATTTTGACCAGCTCCTCGAGGCAGGTGTCCACTTCGGCCACCTCACCAGGAAGTGGAACCCGGCTATGAAGCCGTACATCTTCATGGAGAAGAACGGTATCCACATCCTCGACCTCCACAAGACTGTAGCTAAGATCGACGAGGCCGCTGAGGCTCTCAAGAATATCGCTAAGTCCGGCCGTAAGATCCTCTTCGTCGCTACTAAGAGGCAGGCACGCGACATCGTCGCCGACAAGGTTGCCGCTGTTGGCATGCCTTTCGTCGTCGAGCGCTGGCCGGGTGGCATGTTGACCAACTTCGCTACCATCCGCAAGACTGTCAAGAAGATGACGTCCCTCGACAAGCTCGTTAAGGACCCTGTCTTCAACAGCCTCTCTAAGAGGGAGCGACTCCAGATCAACCGCCAGAGGGAGAAGCTCAACAAGAACCTCGGTTCTGTCGCTGACCTCAACCGTCAGCCGGCTGCTCTCTTCGTCATCGACGTTACTAAGGAGCATATCGCCATCAACGAGGCTAACAGGCTCAACATCCCTGTCTTCGCTATGGTCGACACGAACTCTAACCCTGCTGACGTTGACTACGTCATCCCAGCTAACGACGACGCTTCGAAGTCTATCGAGCTCATCGTCGACACGATGACACAGGCTATCCGCGAGGGTCTCGAGGAAAGAAAGGCTGAAAAGCCTGAGGAGGAGACTGAGGCTAAGGAGCAGCGCAAGGCTGGCGCTAAGACAAGCGCTCGCGGCAAGAAGGCTGAAGCTGAAAGCGCAGAATAATGTGAAGACACCCCTTGGTGACTTCATCTGAAATTAAGCAGATGTTTGCGCACTTCCATTCGTGAGTTTAAGTGTGTGAGCATCTGCTTTTATTTTACAACACTTTAATCGTTTAAGGAGGATTTTTTAAAATGGCTATATCAGCACAAGACGTAAAGCGACTCAGAGACCTGACCAACGCAGGTATGATGGACTGCAAGAAGGCATTGACAGAGGCTAACGGCGACTTCGAAAGGGCAAGGGAGATCCTGAAGGAGCGCGGACAGGTTATCGCAGCCAAGAGGGCTGACCGCGTCGCTTCTGACGGCCTCGCTATCGGCAAGCTCTCCGCTGACAAGAAGCTCGGCGTCGCTATCATCCTCAACAGCGAGACTGACTTCGTCGCTAAGAACGACAAGTTCGTCGCCCTCGCTAACGAGATCATCGACCTCGCTCTCAGCAGCAAGCCAGCTGACCTCGAGGCTCTCAAGGCTATGCAGCTCGGCAACGCTACTGTAGCTGAGCGCGTCAACGAGCTCACTGGTATCATCGGCGAGAAGATCGACCTCTCTGCCTACGACAAGGTTGAGGCTGAGTACGTCTCTCTCTATATCCACGCTGGTGGCAAGATCGCTGCTCTCGTCGGCTTCAACAAGGCTGTCGACGAGCGTATCGGCAAGGATATCGCTATCCAGGTCGCTACGATGTCTCCTGTCGCTGTCAGCCCTGAGGCTGTTCCGCAGAGCGTCATCGAGAGCGAGAAGGCTACCGCTATCGAGAAGACTAAGCTCGACCAGTGCAACAAGGCTGTCGAGGCTGCTCTCAAGAAGGCTGGCTACAACCTCTACATCGCTGAGAACGAGGAGCACCTCAACGAGGGTATCATGAAGGGCAACATCACGGCTGAGCAGGCCGACGACATCCGCCGCATCAAGAAGGAGGTCGCTGAGCAGAAGGCTGCCAACATGCCTGAACAGATGGTTCAGAACATCGTCAAGGGCCGTATCGAGAAGTTCCTCAAGGAGAGCACTCTCACCGGTCAGGACTTCGTCATGGCTGAAGAGGGCCAGCCGATGAGCGTCGGCGCTTTCCTCGCTAAGGTCGACAAGGACCTCAAGCCGGTCGCGCTCGTCCGCCTCGCTCTTGGCAACTAATCGACTGAGTACAGACAACTATCATGGAAAGGGTGCTACAGTCTCTGTCGCACCCTTTCTCCTTTTAAACTCTCCCATCGCTTAATTTGTGGTTATATGAGCGTAGCTGAGATACTTAAGAATAGAACCCAGACGGGCTTCTCTATCGAAATCCTCCCTCCCCTCAAGGGCAAGAACCTCAACAAGGTCTTCGCCGACCTCGACAAGCTGGTCGAGCATAAACCCCTCTTCGTCAACATCACGACTCACCACTCCGAGCCTGTCTATATGGCCGCTGGCGACGACGGCAACCTCCGCAAGGTCTTCGTCCGTAAGAGACCCGGCACCGTCGCTGTCGCTGCCGCTATCAGGCATCGCTACAATATACCGACTGTCCCCCATATTATCTGCATGGGCTTCTCCCCAGAGGAGACTGAATACGTCCTCATAGACCTCAACTTCCTCGGCGTAACCGACCTCCTCGTCCTCCGTGGCGATACTGACAAGGAGACGCTCGTCCCTCGCGAGGCTTCCCACAAGTTCGCTATCGACCTCATCCAGCAAGTCAACGACTTCAACAACGGCAAGTCTATCGACGGCTCGCTCTTCGAGAAGCCCGACGTCCCCTTCTCCTACGGCGTCGCCGGCTACCCGGAGAAGCACTCCGAGGCCCCTAACCTCGAGACTGACATCCAGCGCCTCAAGGCGAAGGTCGATATGGGCGCACAGTATGTCGTGACTCAGCTCTTCTACGACAACGACCACTTCTACCGCTTCCGCGACAAGGCTCACGCCGCCGGCATCAACGTGCCTATCATCCCAGGCCTCAAGCCTCTCAGCAAGAAGAAGCAGCTTAGTATCCTTCCTAGTGTGTTCAACACGGAAATCCCTCAGCCCCTCGTTCAGCAGGTCGAGGCAGCTAAGGACGATTCCGAGTCCCGTAAGATTGGTACTGATTGGCTCTTTAGGCAGTCCGAGGATCTCAAGGCTCACGGCGTTCCGTGCATCCACTACTATACCCTCGGCGCTGTCGACATGGTCTGCGACGTCGTCAAGAACCTCTTCTGATGGGGAGTTCTAGTAATAGGGATTTATAGAAGTTCCCTATTAGCGCTTCTGTACGGAGACTATGCTATCTACTACATACTCGCTCATGCCGCGCCATGGCAACGTACCTTTGTACTCCTTGTAGTATAGCTCTACTGTCCTCCCAGAGCATCGCATGAGGCTGTCCGCTATCTCCGGACGCTCGACCGAGAACATGAACTCGTAGCTCTGTATCGCCGAGCCTCCGTCTGCCTTGAATCCGGCCTGTATCAACTTCCCCTCATACGTCTTGAAGACGTACCCTTTCTTTACTATGTAGTTCAGCTCCCCGGCTTTCACGCCCTCGCCGAACACCCAATAGTATTTGAACAGGCCTACGCATAGCAGA
The DNA here is from genome assembly GCA_017417385.1 of Bacteroidales bacterium. Lineage (GTDB taxonomy): Bacteria > Bacteroidota > Bacteroidia > Bacteroidales > Marinilabiliaceae > W3P20-009. The sequence continues at coordinate 29,163 of JAFPZF010000073.1, read as the reverse complement.
CCAAACAGCACTACCGCTGCCGCAAGACAACCTTTCATTGTTTCCTTCCTGTTTTGTTCGTTTTCGCTTAGCAAAGAAACTAATTATTTTCCCCCTTTCAAAAGCTCTCAATCAATTTCTCCCACATTAACTTGTTTTGCCTATGTCACTTTCTATCGACAAATCTCGCAAGTTGCAGATCTTCGACCTCGGCGGCGTCCTTATCGAGGTCGACGCCAAGAAGACGCTCTCTGAACTCCAGGCCCTCGGCTTCCCCGCTTTCGACGGCGTCGTCAGCAACAGTCACGCCGCCGGCGGCATCTTCACACTCTACTGCAACGGCCTCGTCACTACTGATGAGTTTATCGCCGGCCTCCGCTCTGATTTCCATATCTCCGCTACCGACGAGCAGCTCGTCAACGCCTGGAACGCTATGCTCGGCGACTTCATCGTCCCGAATATCGAGACTGTCCGCCGTCTTCGCTCCGAGGGCTTCACTATCGCCCTCCTGAGCAACTGCAACGAGCTTCACACTGTCGAGTGCCGCCGACGCTTCACCAGCCGCTTCAATGGCGACTCCTTCGACGACTTGTTCGACTCTGTCTTCTTCTCTCAGGAGATCCACAAGAGCAAGCCCGAACTATCTACCTGGCAGCTTGTCCTCGACCACCATAAAGCCTCCCCCTCGGACGCCGCCTTCTACGACGACAACGATACTAACTGCCTCGCCGCCGCCTCCCTCGGCATAAGCGCCGTCCAAGTCTTATAGTCCTTTCCTCGCCCCGCCCTTCCTTTAACTTCCTAAAAAAGGAGGCCGCCTCTCCCGAGACGACCTCCCTTATCTATCTAGCCAACCCAGTCCCTACTGTAGTACGAAGTTGATAGGCATTGTATATGCCACTCTGACTGGCCTGCCCCTCTGCTTCCCAGGACTCCACTTCGGCATCGACTTGACGACTCTCACTGCCTCCTTGTCTAGGCTCGGGTCATACGGGCGCGCAACCTCTACATTGCTGACCGATCCGTCTGCCTCTACGACGAACTTCACGAACACCTTCCCCTGTATGCCGTTGTCAATTGCCATAGGTGGGTACTTGATCGACTGGGCGATATACCTCATCAACGCCCCTGTTCCGCCCGGGAACTCCGGCATCTGCTCCGCAGCGATAAATATGTCCACCGGCTCATCGTCATCTGGCTCAACGACATCGATTGTCTGATACTCGATGACTGCATCCTCCTGCGTCGCCTCCGTACTGAGGAACTCAAAGTCGTTTGGCAGTTCCTCGTCATCATCTACAATGGTGATCAGCTCTACTGCTGGTGGCGGTGGGGGTGGTGGAGGAGTCTGCTGCTCCACCGGCATCGTGATCGGCGGCAGTTCATCGATAACATCAACTGTCTGAGCCTCGTCAAATAAGCGAACCGTCTGATCCCTTACTGAGTACTCAAACGCTCCTAACGTGCACACTAGTACGAACGCCAGCGCCACCTCTCCAAAGATGGGACGTCTCTTCTCGAGGTCCGCCCTTTCTGTCTTCTTTGTCTCCATGGCCTTTTCGATTAATTAGTTAATGTATTCATCTCCCCCCGAACTCCTCTCGGGGTTTCGACTTACTCTAATTTACTGATTTTCCCCCTCCGTTATTCCTCCGAAACCCCTCTATTTACGCCGCTTTAGGCTTTCTTAACCCCTCCTCTGCCTATTCCCCAAAAAGTGTTACGAGAAGCGACTACTTGCCCCAAAAGACCACTATATATACATATATAAGAAAAGAGGCCGCCTCTTCCGAGACAGCCCCTCTATCTTTCCGTTTCCTACTGGAGCACGAAGTTGATCGGCACCGTGTAGGACACCTTTACAGGTTTTCCTCTCTGCTTGCCAGGAGACCACTTCGGCATGGACTTAACCACGCGGACTGCCTCCTTGTCAAGGTTCGGGTCATACGGACGTGCAACCTCTACGTTGCTGACCGACCCGTCTGCTCCAATCACGAACTTTACGAAGACACGACCCTGTATGCCGTTCTCCTGTGCAATGACCGGATACTTCACCTCCTGGGCCAAGAACTTCCTCAACGCCTCGTCTCCGCCAGGGAATACTGGCATCTGCTCGACTATGATGAAGACCTCGTCTGTAGGCTCTTCTTCCTCCTCGACGACCTCGACAGCCTGGTACTCTACAATCTCTGTATTCTCCTCTGCCTCGGTGTCCTGCAACTCAAACTCATCCTGTATGTCGGTGTCGTCATCGACAATCGTCAGGACTTCGACCACTGGTGGTGGCGGTGGTGGTGGTGGCGGTTTTACTTCCTCCTGCGTCGTGACAGGCGGAAGCTCATCTACGGCCTCGACCTCCTGAGTAACCTCCATGATCTCGATCTTCTGATCTTTCACAGAGTACTCAAAGGCCCCCAGAGTAGCCGCCAGCACTACTGCCAGCCCTATCTCTGTGAAGAGACCCTTCTTGTTCTCGAGGTCAGCCTTTTCAGACTTCTTGACTTCCATTGTCTCTGTTATTATTGCTTGTTTTATTTCCTGTTCGCTGCGGCTCCGCTTCTTTTCAGATGCCGATTCGACACGAAACCGTATGCAAGTTACAAAATTTTTCAGTTCCTTGCCATACCTGACTAAACATTTTTCCGCCTCCTCGACCCTTTTGACCTCCTGTCTCCCTCATCTAATCATGCGAATGCCTCCTCTGACCTCTCTAACCATCGCCCGTAGTTAGTCTTGTATTAGTCAATGTCCCTTATATCTACTCCCACTCCATCCTCTTTCGTTTCCTTGCAGGGAAGTTCTAGAATTTTGAAGATCCCATATACGAAAGTCGGGAGGCTGCGTCTTGCATCCTCCCGACCTTGGCATTATCTCTATTTTCTCTAAGCCTTGTTGAACAGCTCCTTGATGCCTCCGATAGAGCCAAGCATGTTGCTCGCCTCGTATGGCATGAAGATGGTCTTGTTCTCTGTCCCGACACCGATGTAACGCAGCGTGTCGATGTACTTGACGGCCAGCATGTAGTTAACTGGGTCAGCTCCCTGTCCTGCTACTGCCTGCGCTATCAGCTTGATGGCCTCTGCCTCACCCTGCGCCTGCAGCATCTTGGACTTCGCCTCGCCTTCCGCCTTCAGGATGTTCGTCTGCTTGTCTGCCTCTGCTGCATTGATAGCCGCCTGCTTCTGTCCCTCAGAGTTCAAGATGGCTGCCTGCTTCTCGCCCTCTGCCCTCAAGATCTCTGCACGCCTGTTGCGCTCTGCCTGCATCTGCAGCTCCATCGTCTGCCTGATGCTAGCTGGCGGCGTGATGTCCTGGAGCTCTACTCGGTTCACCTTCACGCCCCACTTGTTCGTCGCCTCGTCCAGTATGCTCCTAAGCTTCGAGTTGATGGTGTCACGAGATGTCAGCGTCTCGTCAAGCTCGAGCTCGCCGACGACGTTACGCAGCGACGTCTGAGTCAGCTTCTCTATTGCGAGTGGCAGGTTCTGCACTGCATATACCGCTGCCTTCGGGTCACTGATCTGATAGTAGAGGAGCGCGTTGATCTCCGTCATGACGTTGTCCTTCGTGATGACGCTCTGCTTGTCGAAGTCCATGACCTGCTCGCGGAGGTCTATCTTGTCCGTCTGCGTCATCCTGCCCTGCGCCGTCCTTACTGTCATCATCTTCGTGCTCTCCAATATTGGAAGGACGATGTTAACTCCAGGACCCAGCACCTTCTCGAATTTTCCTAGGCGCTCCACTATCATCGTCTGCGACTGAGAGACGATCTTAAAGCCCTTCGAGATGTAATACACCACGAGCAGGACCACCACGCCTAATACTACTGTCATTGGTTCCATAGTCTTTCTCTGTTTTATTTTTGTTTGTTTTGTTTCTATTCTGTCTTCTCCGCTGGCGCCTCTTCGCTCTTGACCTCCCTCCGCGGATGCACTCTCTTTACTGTCAGTATGACGCTGTTCACCTCGAGTATCGTGACGTCCTCGCCGACTTCTATGACGCCCTTCTCCTCCGTCACTGCCTTCCAGTCGTCACCATCGACCTTCGCCCTGCCCGTGTGCTTGACCATGTCTATCGGCTCCGTGACGACTGCCGTCCTGCCTATCAGCGCGTCTATGCCGGTCTTCAGCTCGTCCTTCCTCGTCATGTGCTTCATTATCACCGGCCTTGCCAAGAAGAACGCCAGCAACGAGATGACTGCGAATACTATTATCTGCCACGCCGTAGATAACCCAAGATATGCCGCCCCGGCACTGACCAGCGCACCCAGTGCAAAGCATATCGCCCCGAATCCGACTGTCATTATCTCTATTATGAACAGCAGACCCGCCAATGCCAGCCACATGTATACTGCTCCCATGTCTTTGTTTCCTCCTTTATTTCTTTTTAATTATGGGGGCTTCTAGAAATTAGGTTTTTCACTTGTGCGATTAAGCGAGCGCAAACTTTCGATTAAGCGAGTGCAATGGAACTTGTTCCAATTGCAGAGCGTAAGAAAGTAAGACGCTAGTCAATGAGCTTGCTCATATTGCCGAGCGTGAGCACATGAAGCGAAGCTAAGGCACACGAGACTTTGAACACCGGAGTGTACTATAGTACATGAGGATTTCAAAGTTGAGTGTAACATTCCGATTAAGCGAGAGCAATGTGCTTGCACAAATTGCCGAGCGTAAGGAATGAAGGCAACGCCAACGCAGAAAAACAATTTATAGAAGTTTCCTTTTGCAAATATATATGAAATTTCAATCCCCAATATCTACACCCTATTAAAAATCGCTCTCTACCTCCCTTGTGTTGTTCAACATCCTCCTTCATCCTCACCTCCCCTAAAAAAATAGACGAGGCGCTTCTGCGACAGCGCCTCGTCATCGTTAATCACCGGAAGTTCTCTCTAGGGTTTCTGCGATCCCTAAATATCGAGGCGGTCTGCGTCCCGCCTCTTGAACTCTCTATGTGTGCCTTTGTATTTTCTCTCGCTAACTCTTCGACCACGTCTCTCTTTCCGAACCCTTTCGATTCCCTTCGCCCACGGTCATTGCCCCATGCTTTTCCTTTCGCCCGCTAATTTATATCTATTTCTTTCAAATTCCCTAATTTTTCTTCCTTTTTTTGACCAACGGACGCTTTTCTTTGACCAACTGCACTCTTTTACGCACTTTCGTTACGCGAACGGTTGCTTGCGTCTATGCGTTTCGTATGACTCCGATTACTTTCGACAGACTTCGTATGTCGCTCCTGCTAATCTTGAACGGCGGCACCTCCGGGTTGTCACTCTTGCATATCATGCTCTCCGGATTCTCCGGGTCGTTGTATATCCTCTTTATCATGACGCCCTGGAGGCCGTCAATCACGTACACCTCCCCATAGTCTATCCACGACCGCTCCTCGACTCTCTTGCACGCGACGAGGTCTCCGCTGACGTACGTCGGCGTCATCGACCCGCCCTGCACCCTGATCAGGAAGTCCGCTCCCGCTGATATGAACTCCGGAACTATGTACTGGACGCAGTCGTCATACTTCACCCCGCTCTCGTCTATTCCGCTGAAGCCAGCTATCGCCGCTATCGGGATCAGTGGCAAGCTCTTCTGCTTTGGTCCGCTCACCCTCACGACCGGTTCCCCGGATAGTATCGGCTCCTTCCCGAGTAGCAGAAACTCTGAGGATACGCCATATCTCTCTACTAGGCATGCCAGGTTGTCCGTCGACACGTTCGCCTTGCTCCCCAATATCAATGTCAGCCTCCCTAGATACAGTCCCAGGCTCTCCATCACCTCCGTCTTGTTCCGCGCTATCCGCTTCTCCAGCAGGTAGTTGACTGCCCTCCGGAAGTTCTCGTTCACTGACTCTCGTATCCTTAGTGTTTCTTTGTCCTCCCTTAGCGTTTCTTTGTCCTCCATGTTTTTGTCTTTTTGTTTCTTCCTATGTCATACTTTGTTGTGCGCAAAAGTAATATCTTTTTTCGAGAAACAAGCTATATATGTCTTACGCTTTGCTGTATTTTATTGTTTTTTCGCTAATTCCCTAAATTTACTTCTCCCCGCCTTTGGCAATTCCCGCTCCTCTCTTGTCTTATTCTAAAGCAAGAAACCTCTTATTTCTCCACGCGTCCCTTTCTCCATCCTCTCTTCACCCTTTCTTCTCTCCCTTGACTTCCCTTCTCCCGTCTCCATGCCATACTCTCATTCTGACGCACAAGAGCATCCTCGTCTTTTCACCCCCGCCCTCTTTACGTCTTCTCCTCTCATAGTGTTTCGTTTTCTTGCCCCGATATTTCTATTGCTTTCGATTTTTCTCTTGTGTTTCCCCTCTTCTCTCCCCCTCTTCTCTCCCCCTTCCTTCTCTCACTCTTCTCCCCTTCCCTCCGTCACCTCTTTTTCGTCCCATTCTTCCACCTCCGACCTCTCAGCTCCCAATTCCTCATTGCTAATTGCTAATTGGGTTAGCCTTGCATTAGCCCTGTTCCGTATTTATACCCATGTTTTTCTCCCCTTTCTCCCCTCATGCCTCCCTCGAAATAGTGACAACTACCCCCCTCGGCGTAAACTCTCGTCTACGCCGTCCACCTCTCCGACATCTGACGTCCGCTTTATCTGCTATCTACTTCCCCGCTCTCATCACCTTCTCTATCTCCCTCCTCATCGTCGAGTCGTCGCCAAAGCCTACCGAGACATACCTTACTATTCCCTCCTTATCTACGAGGTAAAAGTCTGGCGTCACCATAAATTTCGTGTACGCCTCGTGAACGCCCTTCTCCCCTACGAGGTATGTGTAGTCTACACCCTTGTTCTCGACGTATCTCTTGCACGCCTCCTTGTCGTTGTTGCAGTCTATGCTGACAACCTCCAGTCCTTCTATTCCTCCTTCTCTCCCCTTGCTCATCTGCGAGACGAACGGCTGCGCCATTATGCACGCTCCGCACCCCCTGCACGACGTGAACTCTATCAGTAACCATCTCCCCCTGTAGTCCCCGAGGCTGTGACGTCTTCCCTCCGTGTCTCTCAGCGTCCACTCCGGCGCCATCTTCCCTATCAATGCCGACGACTCTCTCGCCCCCTTCTCTTCCCTCTTCCCCTTCTCTCCCGTCTCGTCCCCCTCTTCCACGCCTATCTTTCGGAGCTTCGCCCCCGCCGGCAGCATGTCATATACGCTCATCGGCGTCTCTCCCTTCTTCCCTGTCTCTCCCTTCTTCCTGATTCCTATTATCTCCCGACTGCAGCATTCGCCCTCGTCGACATCCCTGACGTACCTCCACGGCAGACCCATCTTCTTGTCGATATAGACTGTCCATTTGCTCCTATTGTCGACAGCTGTCGGATTCTCTATGTGCGGATCGAGGCTCGCCATGCTGAATATTAGCTCAATCCCCTTCTCGGGGTACGCCGTCACTTCTACGACTACGCTCCCGTCCTCGTCCCTCAGTGCCACGTCTGCCGAGTCCGTCGGGTTCAGCGCATACTCCAGTATCCTCCCGCAGCAGTGGTAGAATGGCACTCCCACTGCTCTCGCCTTCCCCGTCAGCGATCCTAGGTGGAACAGCGAGTCCATCTCGTAGCCCTCTCCTTCGAGCACTGGACGTAGTCTCCTCGTCCCGTCGTATGCAAATCTAAACTCCTTGCCAAGGTAATAGACGTACTGGCTTCCGCAATACGGGTCCTCTGGATAGTCTATCTCGACGTAGCTCCATTCATGCACTCGCCCGTCCTTCTCCGTCTCGTACACTGCCCAGGCCTTGCTTCTTACGTCGTACTCTATCTTCCCCGTCTCCTTTATCCTCTTGACGGTCTCCTCCATGACGCCCCTGTAGTCGTCCCCGTCCTGTATCTTGTCCGCCAGCCTTCCCGTGCATCCACCTGCTACGACTGCCGCTGCCACTATCCCGAGTATGCTTTTCCTTTTCATGCCCCCGTGTTATGGTTATAATTCCTTGATTCTCTTCCCCAAAGATAATACTTTTCCACATTTCTCTTCTCCCCTCCTCCTCCCCGTCTCTCCACTTTTTTCCTTCCTCTCCTCTATTCTATCTTCGTGCGCACGACTACTTGACTGCATAGAAATCAACCTAAAGGTTGTTTTCTTCGAAATTTATCCTTAACTATGCACCCAAAAGATGTGTCAATTATGACTTATGATAGCATAACTGAGGATGGTAGACTATGGGCTGTCAGGTATGACGGCTACGAAGACAATGCGCTCTATATGCTTTTTGAGCAGCGGAATGATGTGAAGTGGCTTTATCAATTCTTCAAAGAGAACATGGCCGACTTGATTTCTTATTTTAAGATAACGGATGTCAATGAGGCCATTTACGATACGATTGAGGACAGCGAACGATTACAATGTCTTATTATGGATATTTCTCCAGATGCGGATCTGGACAAACTTTTCAGACCGTTAGAGAATAGCCGTTTCGCTGACATATTGCTCGGCAAGGAAAAGGCTCGACTGAAGGATGTGTATAGGCATGCTTCTTGGCTTAGAATATATGCAATAAAGTTGGACCCAGGAATCTATGTCATAACAGGTGGTGCTATCAAACTTACTCGTACTATGCAGGAGCGAGAGCATACTCTCCAAGAGTTGGCAAAGATGGAGAAGGTACGTTCGCATCTGTTGACAAACAATATAGTTGACAAGGGTTCTTTTGTTGATTATCTGAGCGAATTACTCTAATTTATGCTTAGGAGGTGCTTATGAAACAGCTAATTGCACGACTGAAGGAACATCAGTCAACAACTCCTTCCAGATGGAGAGAAAGGGCTGAGTGGAGGCAGCAGAACAAGTCGTGGCTGCGTCACTCTCAGACTATCGCTGTGTTGATGCTTGAGAAAATGGACGAGCTGGGATTGAACCAGAAACAGTTGGCTGAACTGCTTGGCTGTAGCCAGCAATATGTTTCAAAGGTCTTGAAAGGACAGGAGAATCTTTCTCTTGAAACTATATCAAAGATTGAGGATTGTCTGCAACTCTCAATCCTCCACGACCTAGATACCACGGTAACCCTAAACGAATAGCAAATATGAACACTGACTCTCTAATCTCTACAGCCTCGTAATGTTCAACCGAGTCGACTCGAGGACTACCGTCCCTGTCGCCTCACGTCATTTACGAGTCTATGAGCAGAAGTAGAAAGCGAATGCCAGTCGGCACATGGTGCTGCTGCAAGTCGCAAAAGAAAGGTAAGCAGGCGAGTAGCCGCAAGTTCCGCCGTCTGGCGCGTGCCCTCCTATGCAAAGGGAGAAGCTATGATTCTTCCCTTCTCCCCCTAAAGTCCTTCGAGGTCATGAACCCCTGGGACTTGGGTGGCGATGGCAAGGCCTTCTTCGGCTTCCATCCCAATGAACTGTGGTTCACCAAACTGATGAGAAAGTGAGTCCCCATCCTTATGTGTGTCTCACAGCTCTCCCTCAACCCAAAAGCCATCGGCCCGTGCTCCCGCACCGACCGATGGCTTCTTTATTTTGTTGACTTATTCTACAGTTTCTCTATCTCTTCGCTTGTCAATCCGCTCGCAACTACTATCGTCTCTATCGCCACTCCCTTATCCTTCAATACCTTAGCCATCTCTCTCGCCTTCTTCTTCTCACCCTCTAGCAATCCCTCTCTTCTTCCTTTCTCGATTCCTTTCTTCTCCCCTTCTATAAACCCCTCTTCCCTTCCATCCTCCTTGTAATTTATCGCGACGTCCTGCTCCATGTCGAGGGCGTCTAGATGTCTGCGATAGACAGACTTCTCCGCAGGCGTCATCCTGTCCACTGCCAACTGCTCCTTCGCCTGCACCAGTCCCGGCACCTTCGTGTCTGCCTTTATGCTGTTGTCCTTCAAGAACTTCATCCACTCGTCCATAGCATTCCGGACGACGTTATGGAATCCGTTTATCCTTATCAGGTAGTACTTCGGGAATATATCGCTCGCCAGCTTATCTACATATTTGAACTTCCTCTTGTCTCCCCCGTTTATCTTCTCCGTCGTCACCTCTTCCCTCCTCGACAACTTCAGTACGTCACCCTCATGCACCCCTATGAAGTCCGTCTTCGCCTCATAGAAGTAGTCCACACCCTTGCCGAGGTCGTAATAGACTATCGATATGGAGTACACCTGCTTGATGTCGCCATACTTTTTCCCGGCTCCCATCTGTTCCGTGATGGCCTTCGAGACCCCATACAAAACTCTCTCAAAATAATACGTATATCTCGTCGTCTGCACCTCGACTATGAAGTACTCTCCGTCGCTATCCTTCGCCTTTATATCGACCCTGTTGTATTTATCCTCTGCCGACTCCTGATTCCCTTCGCTTTCCAGTATCTCTGTTATCTTGCACTTCTTGCCCAGGAAGACCTCTATGAAGCCCTCCAATATCCCGAAGTTCGCCTTGTTCCTGAGCATCTTCTTCATCGCCCAGTCGAACCTCACTAGGTCTCGTCTCTCGCCCTTCTCCATTTACTTGTCTTTTAATCGCCGTAAAGATAACACTTTTCCATATTTCTTTTCTCCCCACCTCCCATTTCTCCTTCCTCTCCCCCTCCTCCCTAAAATAAAAAACAACCCATCGGCCCGCACTTCCCGCACGGACCGATGGGTTTCTCTCTTTACTATGAGGCTCTACTTGACTATCACCTTCTTCCCATCCTTAACATACACGCCTCTCCCGAGTCCGCCTATCTCGTCCGCTACCTTCCTGCCGGCCATGTCATAGACACCATCGCGTCCGACAGCCGTCCTTACGCTCCTGACTGCCGTGACTGCCGACTTCCCGCTCGTCGTGCCTGTCGCATAGAGGTTCGCAACCTCGCCAGCCGTCAGCGCACTGTCATACAGCTTGAACTCGTCTATGCTACCTGTGAATGGCTCGTCGTTTGTCCCGGCATCCATCGAGTTGCCTATCGTGATGCCGGTCTCGCTGTTGAACACTGCGTCGCTCGTCTTCGAGAAGGCGTTGGTCTGCGTCAGCTCTCCGTCGAGATAGAAGACCATCGTCTGGCTCTCCTGGTCCCTGACGAAGACGAGGTGATGCCAGTTCCCGTCCATGATGGATGTGTACCTGTCGCCTGTCGCTACTTTTATTTCCTGCTTGTTCTTCCCTCTCTTCGCGACGTAGTATAGAGTTCCGCCTCTGACCTCCGCGCCTATCCATATCGGTGTGCCCCACTCACCCTTGTGCCAGATGTATGCACTGCCATAGAAGGTCCCGTCAGCCTTTATCCATAGCGAGACGCTTGCCGACCCGCCTATCGCCATCCCCTCGTAGTATGGGACTCTGACGCCTGCGCTCTTCGTCTCCTCCGTCACCATCGGGAATCCCAGCGCCTTGCCGTCATGCCCGCTCTCGTATTCGCCTTCTACGTTGTCCTTCTCGCCGTCCACGCTGACGCCATTCTTCGCCAACGCTATCGCCGCCGGTGCATAGTTCTTCGTGTCTCCATTCATCGGGAGATATACTATTGGCTCCTTCTCGACGAGCTCGACTGTCTCAAATGTATAGGTGTCGCCAACTGTCGTACCCTGCGGATTCGTGGCGTCAACTCTCCAATAATACTTCTTGCCACTCTCTATTGCGACGTAGCTGTACATGACGCTGATGCCCTCTGCTCCCTCGACTGCCGTCATGCCTTCCTCGCTCTCGCCGACGTACAGCGTGAAGGTGCTCTTGCCGCTGTCCTCGTTTGGCTCCGCATAGCTCCACTCGAATTTGTACTCCTCGCTCTTCGCTGTGTATAGCGTGCTGCCGTTCTCAGGCTTCACTGCCTCCACCTTGTTGGGCACTGCCGGCGTGAAGAATGTCCTTGTGCTGAGGATCTCGGAATATTCGCTCTCCTCGCCCTCGCCGACTGCCTTTATCCTGAACGTGTACTTCGTCCCCTCTTCGAGACCCTCGACCTCATAGCTCGTCTCGTCGGCTGCGACCGTAGCTATCTCCTTCCATTCCTCGCCGTCAAGCTGCTCCAGCACGAAGCCCGTCTCCTTGTCCGACTTGTCTGTCCACATGAGTCTTATGCTCCTTAGACTTGAAATTGACCTGAGTAGGCCCGGACCCGCAAAGAATGGCTGCGGACCATCTATGCTGTTGATGTAGTTCTCGATGTTTGCATACCCGTTCTCCGCTATCTCCATCGCGTCGTCTACCTCGGGGTTCGTGCCGTTAGCTTTCTCCCATTCGTCCGGCATCCCGTCGTTGTCTGTGTCCTGTAGCTTCTTGCCCTTTCTGATCTCACCAGGACCGCCTATCGGAAACTGTGTCGTGTTCCTCTCGTCCTGGATTATGGTCCCCTTCGTCCCGAGCGACGTCAGCTCATCTATCATGTATGCGTCGACCTCGTCACGTACCGGCAGCGACGCTCCGACGCCCTTCACGACGTAGTAGTACGTCTCCTCTGCTGTCATCATGTTGCTTATCGCCGGCATCTCCTCAGGCCGCGCATCAAGAAACGTCGGATTGTCCTTCGCCTCCTGCTCCCAGTTCTCCCTCGTTATCTCGATGCCGTTCAGCGCCCCGTCCTTGTTCTTGTCATAGTAGTTCCCGACGCAGTATGTCGAGAACTCCTCGTTGCCTCCGAGGAACGGACGTGCCGGACTCACCTCGACAAGACGACCGTAGTCTATCGTGTTGTCGTCAACCCTGACGTTCTGATAGTTCACGACCGGCCCGACTATGAAGTAGTTGTTCTCGATCGTCGTAAGACTGTTGCCGGCACTCTCGCCGCCCATGTTGTATGCCGCGCCTTCTCCCCAGTTGTAGACGACGTTGTTGACGAACTGGTTGAGCCCCTTCACCTTCGGGTTCCTCGTCTTGTTGTCTATGTACAGGTTGCCATACAGCGTGATGCCGTGCTCCGTGTTCGTCTGTATCAGCCCGCCACACGAGTGGTTCTGCAGCCCCTGACCTATTATGCTGTTCTGGATGGTGATGTCGTAGGCCGACGTGCTGTTGATTGAGAAGTTCTCGTCCCTTCCCCACGTGACCGACACGTGGTCGAAAATCATGTTGTGGCTCTCGTCCGATATCCCCATCGCATCCTTCCCGTCTGCGCCGTTCATTCCAAAACGAACCCTCAGATACCTGCAGATGATATTCTCCTTGTTCGAGAATGCCAGTCTCTCGCCATATAGCGTGATGCCTTCGCCAGGCGCCGTCTGCCCGGCTATCGTGATGTTGCTCGCCGGTGTGACTGCACTCTTCAGCCTGATTACTCCGCTCACGTCGAAGACGACTATCCTGTTCCCCTGGCTAACGGCGTCCCTGAACGACCCCTCACCACTGTCCTCGAGATTCGTGACATGATACACCTCGCCACCTCGTCCGCCTGTCGCATACCTGCCGAAGCCCTCTGCCCCAGGAAATGCCAGTAACTGTTCCTCCGCCAAGCCGTCAATGCCACCCGCCAGTGCCATCGCCGCTACGCATGCTGCAATTCTTTTCATTCTGCTATGTAGTTGATATTTGTATGTTGTTGTTTCCCTTTTAGCTCCACACCTTCGACCCTTTCGTTGTCTTCTCTTACCCTTAGGGTTCCGTTTGCTTTTGTTTTCAAAGATAATGTTTTTTTTGTTTTCTTTTCCACTATCGCTGTTTCTTTTCTCTTTCACTTCGCAGACCACGCCTCCTTCTCTTCTTCTCTTATCCTCTTATCCTCCCCCTTATTTCTTATCTTTGCGTCCATGAAACTATATCATCATCTCTCGCAAAGCAAGTTCCTTTTCGCTCTCACGCTCCTCTTCTCCCTCGCGTGTCTCGCCTGGTTCGTATATTCTCTTTGGCTCCGTTCCGACGAAGTCCTTGCCCTCCTCCCCTCCTTCTTCTCGGATCGTCTTCTTATCTTTTCCGAGGTCTTCCTCCTCCTCGCCAACGTCTCTCTCGAAGCCCTCCGCTGGCGTGTCGTCTACTCTGGCCATGTCCGCTGCTCCTTCCTCCATTCCCTCAAGACTGTCCTCCTCGCCTCCGCCCTCGGCAACGCTTCCCCTGCCAATCTCGGCGAGCACCTCGCCCGCTCCCTCGATGCTTCCGACAAGAAGACTGCTGCCTCGCTTAGCGTCCTCGCCTCTGCTCTCACCTCTCTGTCGATATTCCTCGTCGGCTCCGTCGCTTCCGCCCTTTTGTTCTCTCTCGGCTCGTCTCTCTCTAATGCGTATTCTTCCCTTTCTACTCTCTACCCTCTGCTGACGTTCTCCGCCGCCTTCGTCCTCCTCGTCGCTCTCGCCGCCTTTCTCGCTGTCCGCTTCTCCTCACGTCTGTCCTCGTTGCTATCCTCCACTCTTGCCCTCGTCGGTGTCCGTCGTGCCCTCCTCGCCCTCGCCCTCGGCTGTCTCCGCGTCCTCGTCTTCTCGCTCCAGCTCTTCCTCCTCCTCTCTGTCGGGAGTCTCTCTCCCGCCTTGCCGCTCTTCCTCCTCGTCCTTGTCTACTATCTCTTCCTGACTTTCCTCCCTCGCCTCAACTTTGTCGATGTCGGTGTCAAGGGTGCCCTCGCCGCCGCCGTCTTTGCCCCCTCCCTCGTCGAGCCTTCCGCCGTCTACTCCGCGACCGTTCTCCTCTGGCTCCTCAATATCGTCCTCCCCTCTCTCCTCGGCTTCTCTCTTTTCTTCTTCTCGCTCCGCCGCAGCGCTCACTCTCGCGCATAACCTCTTCCCATCCTCTTCTCTCCAATTCCCACCCTCTTGCCGACCCTTATTCACACCTCTATTCCGCTCCCATCACTTTTTTCTTGAATCTTTTTCGTAACTTCGCAATCAAGAATTACTATGCATATTATAAGATGAACTTCGTAGAAGAACTTAAGTGGCGAGGCATGATACACTCCCTCATGCCAGGAACCGAAGAACAACTTAACCGTGAAATGACGACTGCTTACGTCGGCATTGACCCGACTGCAGACTCTCTACATATCGGACACCTCGTCTCCGTAATGCTCCTCAAGCACCTACAGGCTGCCGGACACCGTCCTATAGCCCTCGTCGGTGGCGCTACTGGCATGATCGGCGACCCGTCTATGAAGAGCGCTGAGCGTAACCTCCTCGACGAGGCTACTCTTCGCCACAATGTCGAATGCATCAAGCACCAGCTCGAGCGCTTCCTCGACTTCGACTCCAAGGCTCCTAACGCCGCCCTCCTCGTCAACAACTACGACTGGATGAAGGACTACTCTTTCATCAACTTCATCCGCGACATAGGTAAGCATATCACGGTCAACTATATGATGGCCAAGGACTCTGTCAAGAAGCGCCTCAGCCAGGAAAGCCGCGAGGGTATGTCTTTCACCGAGTTCAGCTACCAGCTCATGCAGGGCTACGACTTCCTCTACCTCAATGAGCACTACAACTGCAAGCTCCAGCTCGGAGGCTCCGACCAGTGGGGCAACATCACGACGGGTACGGAGCTTATCCGCCGCACCTCAGGCAGAGAGGCCTACGCCCTCGTCTGCCCGCTCATCACTAAGGCTGACGGCGGTAAGTTCGGCAAGACTGAGAGTGGCAACATCTGGCTCGACGCCGAGAAGACCTCGCCTTACAAGTTCTACCAGTTCTGGCTCAACACCTCCGACGAGGACGCCGCTCGCTATATCAAGATCTTCACTATGCTCCCTATCGACGAGATCGAGACTCTCGTCGCTCAGCAGGCGCAGGATCCTTCCGCTCGCCCGCTCCAGAAGCGTCTCGCCGACGAGATGACGATCATGGTCCACGGCAAGGAGGCTCTCGACGCCGCCCTCAACGCAAGCCAGATTCTCTTCGGCAAGGGTACGACGGAGACGCTCCGTCAGATGGACGAGAAACTGTTCCTCTCTGTCTTCGACGGCGTCCCGACGTTCAACGTCCCTGCTGCCGACCTCGCCGCTGGCATCCCTGTCAGCAAGCTCCTGACGGACATCGCTCCGGTCTTCCCTTCCAAGAGTGAGCTCCGCCGCGGCATCGCAGGTCTGCAGATCAACAAGGAGAAGGTCGCTACACCAGACGACGTGGTCAACGCCTCCGCTCTCCTCAACGGTAAGTATATCCTCGTTCAGAAAGGTAAGAAGAACTTCTATATCCTCGTATGCGCATAGCATTCCTCATAAGCAGGCTTCTCGTAGGCGGCATCGACACTTCGCTCCTCCGCTACCTGACTAGCGTCGGGCAGTTCGGGGTCGAGCCCGTCCTTGTCGTCCGCGAACGCTACGCTCATAGCGAGGTTTATGCTCCTAAGGTCAGGGAGGTCGCCGAGATGAGATACGTCGTCTCGTCGAACTTCCTGACTTCTCTGTGCGAGAAGAAGAGACAACGTAAGCTCAACGTCTTCGAGACGCTCGCCGAGGAAGCTATCCTCCGACCGCTCCGTCGCCTTACGACTCGTCTCTGTCTCAGGAAGTCTATCGCCGACTGCGATGTCGTCGTCGACTTCGACAGCACTTCCTACTCCTTCCTCGGTAAGGTCAATAAGCCTAAGATCGCCTTCTTCCACTTCTCGGTCAACAGCTACCATCGTGGCAACGAGAAGAAACTCGCTCGCCTCGGCCGCTCGCTAGATTCCTACGACTCTGTCGTCTGCGTCAGCAACGCTATGATGGCAGAGGCTCAGCAACGCTACCCACACCTCGCCCCTAAGCTGAAGACGATTTTCAACCCTATCGACGCCACCGAGCTCCAGACGCTCTCGCGCGCCTACACTCCTGTCGTCTCCGGAGACTTCATCGTCTCTGTCTGCCGCCTCGACGAGAGTCAGAAGGATGTTGCAAGCCTCCTCCGCGCCTACAAGGATGTCCAGCGGTCTAGCGACAGGTCGTTCATGCCCCTCGTCATTATCGGTAACGGGCCCGACGAGGCTAAGCTGAAAGCTCAGGTCGCCGCTCTCAAGCTCGACGCTAAGGTCCGCTTCCTCGGCTTCCTCGACAACCCTATGCCCTACATCGCTCGCGCCAAGGCGTTCGTCCTGTCTACTAAGTTCGAAGGCCTGCCGACGGTCCTCCTCGAGGCACAGTCGCTCGGGACGCCCGTCATCGCATCCGACGCTCCGACAGGTCCGCGCGAGATTCTCGAGGACGGCAAGGCTGGCGTGCTTGTGCCTGTAGGCGACAACGACGCTCTAGCCGACGCTATCATCCGCGTCACTTCCGACGATGACCTCCGCAACTCCCTCGTCATCGGTGGCTTGGCCTCTGCCGAGCGCTTCTCTGCCGAGAACGTCGTCCGTCAGTTCGTCGACCTTTGTAACTCTTTGCTTAGCAAGCCTTCTAATGATTAGTGTCGTCATCAATACCTACAATGCAGCTAAGTCTCTCCGGAGGACCCTCGACTCGGTCAAGTCCTTCGACGAGATTCTCGTCTGCGACATGGAGAGTACTGACGAGACACTCGATATCGCCCGCGAATACGGTTGCACGATCGTCACCTTCCCAAAGGGCGACTTCAACATCTGCGAGCCTGCTCGCGACTTCGCTATCCACTCCGCCAAGCACGAGTGGGTCCTAGTCATCGATGCCGACGAGGAGGTCCCCGCCAAGCTCCGCGACTACCTCTACGAGGAATGTCTCAAGGATCGCTACGACGCTCTCCAGATCCCTCGCAAGAACTTTATGTTCTTCCGCTTCACCCCTTCTTCCTACCCCGACTACCAGACTCGCTTCCTCCGTCGCGACAAGGTCTCCTGGCCCCCTACGATCCACTCCCATCCGATTGTCGATGGTAAGATCGGTAGGATCGACCGCAACCGTAAGGACCTCGCCCTCGTCCACCTTCAGGACTCTATGCACAAGCAGCTCGACAAGCTCAATGTCTATTCTGACAACGAGGCTGTCCGTCGCCAGGATGAGAACGTCTCTATCTTCGACCTTGTCTTCAAGCCCCTTGTCCAGTTCTTCAAGGTCTATTTCCTCAAGGGCGGCTTCCTCCTCGGACGCGTGGGCTACATACAGGCTCAGAAGGAGGCTTTCTACAAGCTCTCCGTCCTCGCCAAGATGTACGAGAACGAACTGGCTGAAAAGATGGACCCTAAGTCTGACAATGGTTCCTGCTAAACTATGATTCCCAAGAAGATACACTACTGCTGGCTTAGTGGTGAGAGCCTTCCTCGTCTCGCTGAGAAGTGTCTCGAGTCCTGGCATGCTTTTCTCCCCGATTACGAGATCGTCTGCTGGGACGGCTACCGCTTCGATGTCGACAGCGTGCCCTACGTCCGTCAGGCTTGCGAGGCTCGCAAGTGGGCTTTCGCCGCTGACTATATCCGTGCCTACGCCCTCTACAACGAGGGTGGTATATACCTGGACTCCGACGTGCAGCTCCTCTCCCCTCTCGACAACTTCCTCGCCGACGACTTCTTCTCCTCTATCGAGCACCACCCCTCACAGCTCCTCGCCTCCGGCACTAAGGAGGCTATCGACGCCGACGGAGTGCGCTCCCCCTCCTGCCAATATATCCAGGGCTTGCAGCTCCAGGCTGCTGTCATGGGCGCGACTGTCGGTCACCCCTTCCTCCGCGACGTCATGGCCTTCTACGACAACTTCGACTTCCGCAAGGCCGACGGCAACCTCCAGACGGACATCCTCGCCCCATATATCTACTCTCGTATCGCCGAGAACTATGGCTTCCGCTATCTCGATACCGAGCAGCATCTCTCCGACGGCATGCATATCTACCCCTCCTCACGCTTCGCCGGCAACAAGCACGAGAAGTCGCCAGACTCCGTCGCCGTCCACCTCTGCATGCACAGCTGGCACCCCTCCCTCATCGAGAAGCTCCGCCTCTGGTTTGACTTTAATTGATACCCTCTAATTCTTTTCAATATGATTAGACTGAGACACTTACTCCTTCTGTCCGCCACTCTCCTCTCCGGTACTGTGGCAGCTCAGAATGCTATCAGCCTCGCCGGCCAGTGGGACATGGCTACGAAGGACGGTAAGTATTCCGGCAAGGTCTCTCTCCCTGGCTCTCTGCTGACCAACCATATCGGCGACGACCCTTCGGTCTCTACCCAATGGACTGGCTCCCTCTACGACTCTTCTTTCTACTTCAACCCGAAGATGAAGAAGTACCGCGAGCCGGGGCACGTCAAGTTCCCTTTCTTCCTCACCCCAGAGAAGCACTACGTCGGCCGCGTCGTCTACAAGCGCAAGGTCAACGTCCCCTCAAGCTGGAACGGCAGCAAGGCAACTCTCTTCATCGAGCGCCCACATATCGAGACGACTCTCTGCGTCAACGGCAAGCTCGTCGGTCACGAGATGTCTCTCTGCGTCCCTCACGAGTACGACCTGACGGGCCTCCTCGCGCCTGGCAAGGAGAACGAGATCGAGGTCGAGGTCTACAACGGCATCGAGAACGTCTGTGTCGGTCAGGACTCTCATAGCGTCACCGACCAGACTCAGGGCAACTGGAACGGTCTCGCCGGCAAGATTGAGCTCCGCAAGGGTGGCAAGTCTCACGTCATCCGTGTCATCCCCGAGGACGACTTCAAGGCTGTCCACATCCTTATCGACAACACTCCCTACCGCATCAAGATCGGCAGGAACCCCCGCCTCTGGGACGAGCACAACCCTTATATCTATACGAAGGTCATCAAGCACAAGGGCGAGAACGTGACCGTCCGCTTCGGTCTCCGCAAGGTAAAGGCCGTCGGCAAGGATATCGTCCTCAACGGCAAGCCTATCTTCATCCGTGGCACCGTCGAGAACTGCAACTTCCCCCTTACCGGCTTCCCCCCGACCGACATCCAGAGCTGGGTCAAGATCATCAAGAAGTGCAAGGACTACGGGCTCAACATGATGCGCTTCCATAGCTACTGCCCCCCGGAGGCTGCCTTCGTCGCTGCCGATAGCCTCGGCTTCTACCTCCAGCCGGAGGGACCGTCATGGCCTAACCATGGTGTGAAACTCAAGCGCGGCATGACCATAGACGCCTACCTCGACAGCGAGACCAAGCGCATCATCGACACATACGGCCATCACCCCTCTATGATCATGCTTGCCGCTGGCAACGAGCCTGCAGGCGACTGGGTAGGCTGGGGTCGCGAGTGGGTCGCGAAGATGCACGACTACGACACGACTCATATCTATTGCGTCGCCAGTGTCGGCGGTGGCTGGGCGTGGGACGACGCCTCGGACTACCACGTCAAGGGGGGCGCCCGTGGCCTCGAGTGGGACCGCTCTATGCCTCAGTCTGTTGACAACTTCGACGACATGATGCTCCGCCCACGCAACTACAAGGGAGAAAAAGACAACGACAGCCCAATCCTCGCTCACGAGCAGGGGCAGTGGTGCGCCTTCCCAGACTTCTCGGAGATATCTAAGTACCGGGGCGTCTACAAGGCCGACAACTTCGTCATCTTCCGAGACCTCCTCCACGACAACGGCATGGCGGACATGGAGAAGAAGTTCCTCGTCAGCAGCCGCCATCTCCAGAACCTCGCCTACAAGTACGACATCGAGCGTAACCTCCGCACAGCCGGCTACTCGGGCTTCCAGATACTCGGCCTCAACGACTACTCTGGTCAGGGGACGGCTCTCGTCGGACCACTCAACGTATTCTGGGAGGAGAAGGCTGACGGCATCCAGACTCAGGAGTATTGGAGGGGCTTCTGTTCAGACATAGTCCCCCTCATGAAGCTCCCTAAGTTCGTCTTTACTTCTGCCGACACTCTGCGTGCTGCCATCGACATCTACAACGCATCCGGTCGTGCGCTCAACTATGCTCAGATCCTGACGACACTTGTCGATGAGCGGGGCGTCGAGCTCTTCAACTCCAAGACGACGACGCAGCGAATCGACGAGGGCAAGTCTCGCGACAAGGCCAACGTCCAGATACCTCTCGGCGCAGTCGTCAAGAAATACGGCGTCCAGCTCCCTGCAAAGCTCACTCTGCGGACGACGACAGAGGCCAATGGTGCAGGCGGCAACTCGTGGGAGATATGGGTCTACGACAACGACCTGAATCTCGAAGAGCCTGCGGGCATCCTCGTCGCCAACGAGCTCAATGACGACGCACTGCAGTGCCTCGAGAAGGGCGGCAAGGTCCTCCTCCTCTGTGGCGGCAAGGTCAAGTATGGCGACGACGTCAAGCACCACTTCCTCCCCGTCTTCTGGAACACGAGCTGGTTCAAGATGCGCCCACCACATACGACGGGCGCCTACATCAACGCTGAGCATCCTGTCTTCGCCGACTTCGAGACCGACGACTGGCAGAACCTCAACTGGTGGGAGCTGACCAACTACACGCAGGTCGTCAACATGGGCGAGCTCCCTCGTGAGCTCAAGCCGATGGTGCAGCCTGTCGACACGTGGCACATATCGCGCAAGCTCGGCATGATGTTCGAGGTCAAGGTCGGCAAGGGCAAGCTCCTCTTGACGACGATGGACCTAGACAGCGACCTCGACCACAGGGTTGTCGCAAGGCAGCTACGCCACTCCGTCCTCCGCTACATGAAGGGCAAGGACTTCAACCCACGGACATCGGTCACCATCGACCAGCTCCAGAAACTCTTCAACGAGAATGCTCCGGCCGTCAACATGTTCACCAAGGACTCTCCGGACGAGCTGAAGCCAGCATTGAAATAGACAGTCGTCATGGCAGAGCGTCTCGGCATCTACGTGCATGTCCCCTTCTGCCTCTCACGCTGTGTATATTGCGCATTCTGCAGTTCGACAGATATGAAACGAGTCGACGCATATCTTTCCCGAGTGGGGGAAGATATGCGTCGTTCTTCTGTATATGCCTCTGCACCATCGACAGTCTATGTCGGTGGCGGCACGCCCTCGGCACTCGGTCTCGAGGGTCTCGGGCGACTTCTCGACACCATTTCAGACTCCTTCGACCTCTCGGGCCTCACAGAGTACACCGTCGAGTGCAATCCCGACGATGTCACACCCGCTCTCGCCTCCGTCCTCAGCAGACATGGCGTCACACGCGTCAGCATGGGAGTGCAGTCGCTCAACGACGACATGCTGCGTCTCCTCAACAGGAGGCACGACTCGTCTGAAGTCCTGGCGGCCATCTCTGCGCTGCGTAGTGTCGGGATTGACAACATCAGTGTCGATATAATCTTTGGACTCCCGAAGGTCGAAGGCTACGACCTCGGGGAAGACCTGGAGAAGTTCGTCGCCCTCGACGTCCAGCACCTATCAGCCTACGCCTTGACAGTCGAGGAGTCGACGCCGCTCGACCGCCTCGTGAGCAAAGGGGCAGTCAGACTAAGAGACGACGACGAGGTCGCCGAGGACTACGAGCGAGTCACTCGTACACTTCGCTCTGCCTGCTTTCTCCACTACGAGATCTCCAACTACGCGCTCCCGGGTCGAATGGCCGTCCACAACACATCCTATTGGCAGCGCGTCCCCTACTACGGCTTTGGTCCTGCGGCAGCTTCTTTCGTCGGGAGGCGTCGGTGGACAAACACCACCGATGTCGCAGCCTATTGTGCTGGAGGCGGCTCGCTAGTCGAGGAGGAGCTCACTGAGGCGGAGATAGACGAGGAGATAGTCATGCTGTCGCTGCGCACGTCGATGGGCCTCGATGTCGCACAGCTCTCTGAGGCAGCGAGGCGGGAGATAGCCCCTAAGGTCGAGCGAGAGATGGCGGACGGATTCCTAGAGAGGACGGAGACGGGGAACGTCCGCATCCCCGAGCGACATTGGCTCATCAGCAACGCCATCCTCTGTCGGCTGATATAAGTACACGAAAAAAGGCGAACTTGTTCAGCTCGCCTTCGTCTTATGAAAAAGATATTTGGAAATGTACCCTGACCCGGGGTCGAACCGGGACGGATCGCTCCATTGGTGTTTGAGACCAACGCGTCTACCTATTCCGCCATCAGGGCATCTCTCTCAATTCCGAGTGCAAAGGTAATACACTTTTCCTATTTGACAAACGCTAAAGCCCCTCAGTTGCGATATTTTCCTTACTTTTGCCTAACTTTTTCATCATTTACAGCACAAAGGCATGATTTCATATCAGAAAATAGCCATCCCGACCTCAGACGGACGCCTCTTTCAGCACTTCGGCAAGGCGCCACTAGTGACAGTTGCCATAGTCGAGAACAACACTGTCACGAGTAAGACGACACTCGTCGCGCCAGAGCACGAGCACGGCTCGATGCCAAGATTTATCAAGAGCCACGACTGCACGGACGTGATATGTGGCGGAATAGGTGGGGGCGCAGCAGACATGCTCGCCGAGATGAACATCGCGCTACACGCTGGAGCGCCAAGTCTTGACGTCGACACCATCCTCAAGATGTATATAGAGGGCACAATCACCTACGGCGACGGAAGTTGTAGCCACGACTCCTGCGGAGGGCATCATCACGAGCACAATCATGATAACGGTCCGCACATCAACCCCTCGTTGCTCCGTCTCGGATAAGTGGGCAGAAGGGGGAGAAAGGGGAACCCGACAACACCTCAAAAAAATAAGGCTTGCTGCGTCTCACAAGAGATACAGCAAGCCATTTCTTTTTATCTGCTATTACGTGTGAGGCTACTCCTCAGACTTCTTGCGGGAGAAGAGACACTTCACAACGCCGAAGACAATGTAGAGCGCAATCGTCACGCTCAGACCGCCGAGGCCGAGCATCACGATAGAGCCGATGCCGACGAGGAGGAGAATAAGTTTCAGTTCGTTGCCGCTGAGCGTCCAATGCTTAATCTTCAGAGAGAACATCGGGATCTCGCTGACCAGAAGGAAGCAGAATACAGCCAGCATGGCGAGCGTGACATACGGCGTCAGGTACTGACGGAAGAGTTCCTCGTGCTCGTCGAGCATCCAGAGGAGTGACGCCGTGAAGAGACCCGTCGCCGTCGTCGTCAGGCCGAGGAAGTCGACAGTCTGCCTCGTGTCGATGTTGAACTTAGCCAGACGGAGACCGGCGAAGACAGAGAGAATGAGGGGCAGCAGGACGAGAGCCACCTCCGCCTTTCCGCCGCAGAGGAACAGCTGTCCTGTCGTCGTCCCCGTCAGGTGCCACTTGATGTAGGTCGACCACATAGCAGCCGGCGCGAGGCCGAACGATATGCAGTCCGCCAGCGAGTCGAGTTCCTTGCCCATCTCTCCGCTGACGCCGAGGAGGCGCGCCGCGAAGCCGTCGAAGAAGTCGAAAACGGCGCCGGCTATAATCAGCAGGGCCGCATATTGCAGGTTGCCAGCAAAGGCCATAGCAGTCGCCAGAGAGCCGCAAAGCAGGTTCATCGACGTGATGCTGTTCGGTATGTACTTCTTTATGCTCATCATGATTCTAAATTTCAATCGTTAAGCCCTGGGCATGAGGAGCGAGGAGTCTCCGTAGCTCAAGAATCTGTATCCGTTAGCCAGGGCGTGGTCATAGATGTCGTGCCAGCCCTCGCCGACTATTGCCGCCACGAGCAGCAGCAGAGTGCTGTCAGGCTGATGGAAGTTCGTTATCAGTGCGTTGATGACCCTCATCTTGTAGGGCGGGACGATCAGGATCTGCGTCTGCGACCTCAGGAAGTCGTCGCCCTGATGTTCGACGTAGCCGATAAGTGCGTCGAAAGCCTCAGTGGCAGACTTGTCTTGCGGCAGGTCGTAGGCCTCCCACTGGGACAGACCATTGCTGATGTCCTGACCTGCCAGGAGCTTTACGCCGAGCCAGTAGAGACTCTCGAGCGTCCGGACGGAAGTCGTCCCGACGGCAACAATGTTGCCCATCTTCTCCCGGATCTTGCGGAGCGCGTCGAGCGTCACGACGATATGTTCAGTGTGCATGACGTGTTCCTCAATCGACTTGGCCGAGATAGGCTTGAAAGTGCCGGCGCCGACATGGAGCGTCACGTTAGCAATCTCGTGCCCCTTCGCCCTGACCTCGTCGAGCACCTCGTTGGTAAAGTGGAGACCAGCCGTCGGGGCGGCAACCGAGCCGTCGTGGCAGCTGTAGACCGTCTGATATCTCGTCTCGTCGATAGCCTCCGTCTTCCTATTGAGGTAGGGCGGGATAGGCATCTCGCCAGTCCGCGTCATCACCTCCGCGAAGCTCTCTCCGCCAGTCCAGCAGAAGCGCACGACCGACGTCTCGCCGTCCTGACGGACGCGTGTCGCAGTCAGCGTCACCACCTTGTCGCCCTCGCCAATCGAGAGAGAGAGGTCTCCTGACTTCCAGCGCTTAGAGTTGCCGACGATACATTTCCACTCCGTCTGCTCGTGCTCAGTGAACGCAATCTGAACGTCCACGCCACCGGCGGGCTCGAGGCAGAAAATCTCGATCTTCGCGCCGCTCTCCTTGGCAAAACGCAGTCTCGCGCGGATCACCTTAGTGTCGTTGCGGACGAGCAGAGCGCCAGAGGGCAGCAGACCGGGAATCTCGCGGAACACGTGGTCGGTGATAGAGCCGTCGGCGCCGAAGACAAGGAGTTTGGAGGACGACCTGTCTGGCAGGGGATATTTCGCAATCCTCTCGTCGGGCAGGACGTATGTATATTTACTTAGGTCAAGATTGATCATAGTATCAGTGTGTTATCTTGTCGGGGTTGGCCTTGACGAAGTCCTCCCAAGACGTCTTCTTGCCGCTCGACTTAGGAATCTTCACAGCTGCCGCGCCAGCCGCCTCCCTGAGAGCCATCGTGCGGCCCTCCATGAAGTGACAGTAGGCGATAGCCAAGGCGTCCGTCGCATCGAGATATTTAGGAATCTCGGAGAAAGCCAAGAGTTTCTGGAGCATACGCGCCACCTGCTCCTTAGTCGCCGAGCCGTTACCCGTGATAGCCATCTTGATCTTCGTCGGGGCGTACTCCGTGACCGGCATACCCTTGCTCAGAGCCGCTGCCATGCAGATACCTTGCGCCCTTCCGAGCTTGAGCATACTCTGAACGTTTTTCCCGAAGAAGGGAGCCTCGATAGCCAGTTCGTCGGGCTTGAACTCCTCGATGATGACCTGGAGGCGGTCGTTGATCCTTTTCAGGCGCTGATAGTGGTCCGCCACGCGCTGCATCTGCACAGCACCGAGGACGACAGCCTGGGCGTGGTTACCCTCGGCGTCGAGGATAGCATAGCCCATCACGTTAGTTCCAGGGTCTATGCCGAGTATACGTCTCTTCATAGACCTAAAAATCAGATATTTAGACGCCTCATCAGAGTCGTGAAGGAGAGGCACCTCTCGCCCTTCTCCGCCAGCAGTTTCTGGCAGAGCGACATCGACTTGAGTCGAACGCGCCCGAGGTCTTGGAGCGTCGAGCAGTGCCACTGCGCCGAGAACGACTTGGAGACGCCGTCGCTCGTCGCGTCGATCGAGTAGACAGAGAGTTCGGAGTCTGGGGCGACCTCGAGGATGCCAGCCTTGTAGGTTTCGCGCATCCAGTCCTGCCACCAGAGGAACTCACGGTCGTCTACCGTGAAAGTCGTATTGAATAGAAACATCGCAGTGCATTAACAAAGCAACGGTGGAAGAATTACGAAATAGACTTTTGTCATTCTTCCACCGCAGCCTATCAGTCTATATCTTAGTCGATATACTCGAATCCAGTGTAAGGTACGAGAGCCTTCGGGATCCTGATACCGTCCTTCGTCTGGTTGTTCTCGAGCAGAGCGGCAACGATACGAGGCAGAGCCAGTGCGCTACCGTTGAGCGTGTGGCAGAGCTGCGTCTTCTTGCTACCCTCCTCCTTGAATCTCAGCTTGAGCCTGTTGGCCTGGTAGGACTCGAAGTTAGATACCGAGCTAACCTCCAGCCATCTCTTCTGTGCTGCCGAGAAGACCTCGAAGTCGTAGGTCAGGGCAGAGGTGAAGCTCATGTCGCCGCCACAGAGGCGGACGATACGGAACGGGAGTTCCAGCTTCTCGACGAGGCTACGGACGTGAGCGACCATCTCGTCGAGAGCCTCGTAGGAGTGGTCAGGGTGAGAGAGGCGAACGATCTCGACCTTGTCGAACTGGTGGAGCCTGTTGAGGCCACGCACGTCGGCGCCCCAGGAGCCAGCCTCGCGGCGGAAGCACTGAGAGTAGGCGCAGTTCTTGACAGGGAAGTCGCTAGCCTTGAGGATGACGTCGCGGTAGATGTTAGTCACAGGGACCTCGGCCGTCGGGATCAGATAGAAGCCGTCGGCCGTGACGCAGTACATCTGCCCTTCCTTGTCGGGCAGCTGCCCCGTGCCGAAGCCAGAGTCCTGATTGACGACGAGAGGAGGCTGGACCTCGTTGTAGCCGGCAGCGATAGCGTTGTCGAGGAAGAAAGAGATCAGCGCACGCTGGAGCTTAGCGCCCTTACCCTTGTAGAACGGGAAGCCAGCGCCGGTCACCTTCGTGCCGAGGTCGAAGTCGATGATGTCATATTTCTTGATGAGCTCCCAGTGAGGCAGGCTGCCTTCTGGCATGACCGGTTCCTCCTTGACAGAGCAGTAGACGATGACGTTGTCGGCGGCCGTCTTACCCTCTGGGACGATGTCGCACGGGAGGTTAGGCAGTAGCACGAGCTTAGCGAGGAGAGCGTCCTCGGCCTCCTTCTGCTTACCCTCGATCTCCTTCTGCTGTTCCTTCATCTTGGCGACCTCAGCCTTAGCAGCCTCAGCCTCGTCCTTCTTGCCGTTGCGCATCAGTTCGCCGACCGACTTAGAGATCTTGTTCAGTTCCTGCTGGATATTCTCAGCCTCGGCCTGCTGTTGCTTCCTCTGGTTGTCGAGAGCGATAATCTCGTCTACGATCTGCGTAGCGTCGAAGTTCTTGACTTTGAGACGCTCGATGACGAAGTCTCTCTTTTCCTGTATAAGTTTTAGTGTGAGCATTTGAATCTCTCCTTTCTCCTAATATACTTAGCGAAAAAAGCGCAGATTGGCAGATTAAAATCTTAATCCCGCACAATCCGCGCAATTCCGTACTTTGGCAACTCGTCAAGAGCCGTGAGGCTCTTGCACTTCGTGCTGTCAGACTACTCCTCTGCTGCCGCCGGGATAACTGACACGTAAGACCTGTCGTCCTTCTTTCTCGTGAAGCTGACGACTCCGTCGACGAGAGCGAAGAGCGTGTGGTCCTTGCCCATGCCGACGTTGACGCCAGCGTGATGAGCTGTCCCCCTCTGGCGGAGGATTATGTTGCCTGCCTTAGCGACCTGACCTCCGAAGAGTTTCAAGCCGAGCCTCTTGCTCTCTGAATCGCGACCGTTCTTAGAACTACCTACACCTTTCTTGTGTGCCATCTTTCTTTCCTCCTAATACATTTTTCGTTGAGAGAATAAGTCAACTACGCGATGATGTCGTTGACCTCGATCTGAGTGAACTGCTGACGATGACCGTTCTTCTTCTGGTAGCCCTTACGCTTACGCTTCTTGAAGACGATAACCTTATCGCCCTTAACCAGAGGATTGATGACCTTCGCCGTTACCTTAGCGCCGCTGATAGTCGGAGCCCCGACCTTGACAGCGCCCTCGTTGTCGATGAGGAGGACGTTTCCGAACTCTACGCTCTCACCCTCGTTCTTCTCTGGGAGATGGTGGACGAACAGCTTGTTGCCCTTCTCTACCCTAAATTGCTGACCAGCAATTTCTACAATCGCATACATTTTCTTAGTCTTACTGTTTGCGTGTTTCACTTGTAGGCGTCCTCGACAATCAGCGTCGCGGCACTTTATCAGAGCCTATCAAGCATAAATCGGGCGCAAATTTATGGATAATTTATGTAACACACAATATATGAGAGCAAAAAGAATGAGGAATGTGCAATGAGGGATTAAGGGTCGGCTGGGACGGAAGTTAACATAAGAGGGGTCAGGTCTAATAGAGGGCTAACCCAATTAGCAATGAGCAATTAGGAATGAGGGGACCATTCGCAGGGAGAGGGAAAGGAGATGAGGGAGAGAGAAGGGGGAAGAAGCGAATGTCTTTTTTGTTATCTTTGCAGAGGAAGAAAGGAAAGGAAAAGGCATGAGCGAGTTCATAGATTACGGGAACTATGATTTCCAGAGCGTCAGGGACAGCGACTTCGTAGACAAGTCTGGGCTGATAGCATTTACAAATGAGCGTATAGGCAAGGTAAAGAAGTTTATATGCATATCGAGGCCGCGGAGATTTGGAAAGTCCGTGGCGGCGCAGATGCTGTATGCATATTACGACAGGTCGAGCGACTCGCGGGAGCTGTTCAAGGGACTAGAGATAGAGAAGGTGAAGGACTATGAGACTCACCTCAATAAATATCCGACGATATATATAGACTGGAACAGGTTTGCGAATATAAAAAGCAAGGTTGTCCTCAAGGAGGCACAGAAGAAGATAATTAAGGACCTGAAAGATAGTTATCCATTTCT
>JAFPZF010000072.1 GCA_017417385.1 Bacteroidales bacterium | reverse complement strand
TCTTCAAGCGTCTTCTCTACATCCTCCGTCTTAGCATACCCCGCGAGGCTCGGCAAGTCCTCTGTCTTCGCATACTCTGTCAACTTCGTCTCTACCTCACCTGTCTTTGCATACTCTTCAAGCGTCTTCTCTACATCCTCCGTCTTAGCATACCCCGCGAGGCTCGGCAAGTCCTCTGTCTTCGCATACTCTGTCAACTTCGTCTCTGCCTCACCTGTCTTCGCATACTCTTCAAGCGTCTCTACAAAATCTCCCTTCTTCAGATAATCTGCAAGACCTATTATGGCTGCCAAATCTTCGGAACTGAACTTCGAGAGCAACGTGGCATAGTCTATGTCACCCGCCTTCTCGGCATACCTCGCCAACGGGACACTCAGTATCTGTGTCTCGCCACTGCCATACTCGGTCTCCGTCCCTATCTTATACGTTGCTCCTGTTATGCTCCAGTCAATCTCCGAATACTCATCCTCACTCTCACCCTGCCCTATGATCAGAGTGAAAAGCCCATTGGCATTAGTCTTCACTATATGCCGCTCCCTATACTCCGCAACTATCCGCCCACCTACCTCGGCCTTCAACGTGATCCCGACACTGATGGTCTTCCCGCTTACTATGTTGTCGTGCCCATCACGCACCACTGCCTGATAGCTGATACCCCGAGGCTGCTTCACCACTTCCTGCCTATCCTGTGGCAGCTCCGTCACATCCTCCTGCGCCTGCACTCTACCTATCCATGTCAGGAACATAGCACACAAAACTATTGTACTTATTTTCACGCCTTTATTCTGTCTTTTTGCCCTCCGCTCCTCGCCTCAGGCTCCTCCATACTTAAAATCTTGGGTGCTTCTAAATGTTAGTTTTTCAAGAAGCTTGAAATCTTGTCTTTAGAAATAGCCAACAAAAATACTTCTTTATTTCTTTCCCTCCAATCTCTCTCAGCCTCTCCTTAGTTATCCCTCTATTAACCCCGTCTCTCGCCCTTCTCAAAATAAACTCTTTTTCGTACCTTTGCACCGCGAAGTCATACTACCAGCAGGTCATTTCATGAACATTCTTTTCTACACCTTCAAACAAGTCGTCCCAACTATCGGCGGCATCGAGAGAGTCACTGACATCCTCGCCTCCGCCCTCACTGCCAAAGGCGTCAACTGCTTCTCTGCTTATACCGCCCCCGCTGACGGCTCCCCCTCTAACGCATTCTCCAATGCCTTCCTCGCCTCAGACTTAAAGTCCGACATCAGAAAAATTGTCATAGACAACCATATCGACGTCATCGTCAACCAGTCTAAACTCAACGCCTCTAAACAACTCCGTGCTGCCATCAACGGCCTCGACTGCCGACTCGTGTTCGCTCACCACTTCGCCCCCGCATGGGAGGAGAACATCCTCAACTTCGCTTCTACCCGCGAAAAACTAAACGAGCCCGGGCTCTTCAACAAGTGCAAGGCTTTCGCTCACATACTCCTCTTCCCCCTCCGCAAACTTACAGACCGACACAAATGGCGCCAGTGGTACAAGGAGTCTCTCCTCGCTTCCGACATTATTGTCCTGCTGTCCAACGGCTACGTGAAAACCTTCCTCGATTATTGTGGCGCCAGCTCCGTACAATCAGACAAGATTCGTGTCATCCACAACCCTCTCACATTCAACGTCACTACTCAACCAGACCTGCAAGTAAAACAAAATGTCGTCCTCATCGTCGCACGCCTCCACGACGTCCAGAAACGTATCTCCCTCGCACTCAAGATTTGGGACAAGGTCATGAAGTCTGGCTCCTTCCCTGATTGGCACCTCACTATTGTCGGCGACGGCCCAGACAGGGCAATTTACGAGAAGCTCATCGCCTCCCTCTCTATTCCTAACGTCGATATGGTCGGCTTCACCGACCCCCGACCCTACTACGAGAATGCTAAACTCTTCATGATGACCTCTGCCTCCGAAGCCTGGGGCATGACTCTCATCGAGTCTCTCCAATTCTCTGTCGTCCCTGTCGTCTTCGACACCTACGCCGCCCTCCACGACATCATCAACGACGCCTCCAACGGCTTCATTGTCGACGAGGGCGACATCGACGAATACGCCTCCCGACTCTCGCTCCTCATGAAAGACGACTCGCTTCGTCAGTCGATGGCTCTCAACGGCCCTTCTTCTATTGCAAAATTCAACTCGGACTCCATTTCTTCACAATGGACATCCCTCTTCAATGAAATAGTTAGATAATGAAAAAAGTCAAATTCAGACACCGCCTCTTCTCCCTCTACACCCGCATCATTCGCAAGCTGCGAAGCAAATTCCTCGTCTGGTGGTACGACTTCGACGGCAAACGCGTCACCATCGCCGAAGGCGTCAGAATTCCCAACCCTCAATACGTCACTATCGACGACGATACCTATGTCGATGTCGGTGCCGAACTGTGCGCCAACAATAGCATCCCAGGGCTCGACCCGCTCATCCAGATCGGCAAACGTTGCAAGGTCGGCCCCCTCTGCCGACTCGGCTGCGACAACAAGATCATCCTCGAGGACGAAGTCCGTCTCGCCCCTCACGTCCACATCACTGACCGCAACCACACCTTCGCCGACCCGACGAAGTCCATAACGGTCCAGCCTGTCGTCAGCCCCGGACCTGTCATCGTCAAGACACAGACTTGGCTCGGCTTCGGCGTCCAGATCATGCCTGGCGTCACTATCGGTCGCCACTGCGTCATCGCCGCCGGCAGCATCGTGACGAAAGACATTCCGGACTACAGCGTCGCCACCGGCATCCCAGCAAAAGTGATCAAAAGATACGACTTCGACAGACAAGAATGGGTCCGCGTTTAACCGCCGACCTCCTAAAAAAGTTGCGGCCCCCTCTGTTCCCCACAGAGAGTGCCGCTTTCCTTATGCCTGTCCCTATCGCCTCAAGATTATATGCCTCATCCTGACTACTGCATCTCGCATGCCTCGCGAGACAAGACTCAACATCCCGCACAGCGCCACTACAAATACGGTCATCCCTATCGCTCCATACGCCAAGAATCCTATCACACTCACCGACGGATCTATCGGCAACAACTCAAGCAACTTCACCCCTCCGACAAACAACACTCCTATGACGACTATGTGCTTTATGTAGTTCACCCAATATCTCGACAGGCTCTCCTTCATCCCTATCTTGAACAGGAAATACGGCTTCCACCCTAAGACTATCACCAACAGGCTCACCAACGACCCTATCAATATGCCTGGCAAACCCATCATCGACCCAAGCAGCACTGCCAACCCTATGTTTATCGCCGCCTCTGTCGCTGGCGCCCAGATGTCCTGAAACATCCCGTGCGCATACAGATACGACTCCACTGCCGACCTCGATATGTTTATGAAAAGTATCGCCGTTATCAGACCAAGACTCAGATTGTCTATCACGAGATACCCACCTACCCACAACGTCACAAACGGCGACGACAACGTATATATTCCGAAACATACCACCGCCGCTATGAACATCCTCAAACTGAACAACTCATAGAACACGCTCAGCTTCTTCTCCCGATCTCCCTCCGCCACTAAGTTGCCGACTCCTGCCTGTATCCCGTTCATCAACGCATTGACAAGCATATTCACGCCCATCACTATCATCATGTAGTTCGTGTACATCGTCACGACTACCAACGACGCAAACTTATACGTCAGTATCGGCACACTCTGATACTGAAAGAAACCTGCTATCCTGTGCACGAAACACTGCTTGACCTTCTTGACCGCCTCCGGATACTTCTTTATCAGAACTCCTGCTCCCCGACTAGACACCTTCGCCACATACGGATAGTCCTTCCTGACTGTACGAGACAACATGACCGACGAGACTATCGCCATCGCTGCCGTCAAGAACAACCACCACTCATAACCATAGTCCGTGTACAATATCGCCAATATCTGCAACCCCATCTTGATTATCAATGGGAACCTGTACGCCACCGTTATCTTATACTCCTTCTGGTCTGCCGACAACAACGTCTGCTTGTAGTTCACGAAATAACTTAGCAACGACGCCAACAGATACACTAAGAATGTCGCATACGCATACCACAACGGCAATGTCGTCTCCGCAAATATCCGTGGCATGAAGGCCATCACCACGACTGCGCCAGCAATGATGAAATACGCTATCCGCCTATATGCCCAGCCCATCAACGCGATGAGCTCACTCACCTTCTGCTCGTCCTTGTCAAAAAGCGGCTTATACAGCAGGGAGGCCAACACGGTCCCTATGCCAAGCTCCGCTATGTTCAAAAACTCCAATATGCTCGAAAGGGTAGCATTGAGACCCTGCAGCTCCGCACCAAGCCGTAATATGAACACACGCCGCGATACAAAACCTAATATTAGGTTTAGCACGTAGAAAACTAAGGCATATATGCCGTTGCGAACACTGTTCTGTGTCCTCGTCTCTCCTCCCATCTCTACTCTTCTTTTTCCTTCCTAAGCCTCTCTCCCCGT
The DNA here is from genome assembly GCA_017417385.1 of Bacteroidales bacterium. Lineage (GTDB taxonomy): Bacteria > Bacteroidota > Bacteroidia > Bacteroidales > Marinilabiliaceae > W3P20-009. The sequence continues at coordinate 14,651 of JAFPZF010000072.1, read as the reverse complement.
CAACTTCCCAAACAGAGCAATCCAATCATCCGCTATCTTGTCCGCCGAGAACCTCTCTAACGACGGTCGACAACCTCCCGACACACTCCTCCTATACTCCTCGTCCCCCATCAGCTTCTCCATGACACCAATATAGCTATCTATGTCACCTTCCTTCACTATGAACCCGTTCTTCCCGTTCTCTATCATGTCATATATCGCCGCAAACGAATCAAACACTACTGGCACTGCCCCTGCCTCGAGCGTCTCCATTATCGTCATTGGCCACGCCTCACTCTTAGACGTCATCATGAATATACGCGCCCGCTCGTAATATGGCTTTGGGTCAGACTTATGCCCGACCATCTCCACGTTCCTTATCTTCTGCCTCCTTATCTGTCTCTCATAGTCCTCCTTCTGCTCCCCGTCACCAACTATCGTCAGCTTCCAGTCGTCATACTTCCCCGTCGACATCAGTTTCATCCATATTCTCAACGCAAGAGAGATCCGCTTCTGCACCTCATACATCCGCGATACTATCACTACCTCCTTCAGCTTCTTCTCTTGCTCCACTTCACACTCTGCTTTGACGATATGAGGATTATGTATCACATACAACTTCTCACCATCATTCTCATCCCGGCTACCGCAATAATCCAAGAATGCCCCCTTATATCTCGACGACAATAGCACTATTGCATCCGACTCATGCAGCACTTCTGAAAACCTCTGCTTGTACAAGCTGTCTATCCGCCTCTTCATCATCCAATAGCCAAGCGTAGCACGATACGGAGCCTTCATCCAGTCCATCACGCTGTTCCACGGACAGCATTCGTTCATGAAATACTTATAATCAAAGGTATTCTCCTCCCACCCCGGTGCCAAGTGATGTGCAAAGACCAACTTGCACGGAAGCCCAGCGATTGCTCGCTTAGTAGCCATTATCCTCTCTTGCCTCGACTGATTGATGACAACATCAATCTTGTGCCGAAGCACTATGTCCCGTAAGTCCTTCTCAAAGTCTATTAAATGATACGATGATGCAAAAACATCTTTATACCCTGGCCTCGCCTCATTCCCATACGCCGATACACACGTCACCCCCCTCGACATCAATGTCCTGACTAATATGTCAGTCACCCTCTCAACTCCACCAAGCGACGGGTCTACATTCTTGTCTGTGTAAAATAATATGTTCATGCCTCTAATGCCTTTTTCAGATGAGCACCACTATTTAGCTCCCTCGCCTCCGCCCTCACGCTCTCTAGCATCCTCTCGTAATCCGCATCAGTAACTCTTCCGATTTCCTCCCCTATCTGCCCCAACGAGTCTACTACAAGACCAAGCCCCTTCGCCTCGACATACTTTGCAAGTGCTGCTCCTCTCCAAATAATTACAGGCAGATGAGCTGATATATACAACGAAAACTTGTGAGGACAGTTCAATGAAAGATACCTGCCAAACATGCCGTCACACGTCGCCGCCGAGGTCCCGTCCCATACAAGGCCCCAAGACCCTTCTATACCCGCTACTCGCTCCGGCTGAAACGTCCCCTTGTATTCTAATCCCGCAGGCAGATTCCCTGCCCCTATCCCATACAAATTCAACTTATAACCTTCCATCAACTCTGCCGTCAACTCCCTCAAGAATACACTCTTCCCCAGATTGCCCGCAAAGACAACTTCGTTTCCGTTCCTCCTGCCTTCAGGCTTCTTCCCGTCTGTCAGATAGTCAAACGGTCCAAGTACTCTTATCTTCCCCCGCTCAACCCCGAGTCCAACCAGATAGTCAGCCATAGGCTCTGTATGAGCTATGACTCGACGCGCCCCCTTCAGAAGGCTCATCTCGCCGCCCCGGTCTTCATACCCCTCTCCATATCTCAGATGATTGACGTCATGCAACAAGACTGTATACCTTCCATCTTCCGCCACTATCCGTCCCAAAGTCCTGATAACGTTCTGATCGTATAGATAAAAAGGCCACTGGAGCAGACACCCTCCACTCGACGCCAACTCCATCCGCAACCTCCGCAGATCTTTCCACGAGACTATCGCATTTAGCAACTTCGACCATCGCCCATCATAACGCCGCAACACCGAGAATCCCTCATAACCCATACCCTCCACAATGCTCTGCATATCATCAACAGCCTTAACGCCCGCATGCAACGCCTTTGCCTGCGCCTGCTGTATGCTCAGCAGCCTCTTTCCGCTCTGCTCCATCAATAATTCTTTAATTCATATTTCATCTCAACCATAGACTCGCACTCGCCCATTCCACAGCCTATCAAGCGCAAAATTACTCATTTCCAACAACTACGACAATACATCAGACATTTTTATGGGTTAACCATATATTATACCAGTCCTTTACATTCCTACCGCTTCATCCCTACCATCTTCAGGTACATGTCGTCCATCACGAACGCCGCATACGCCAAAAGCGTCGGCAGTCTCAGCAGCATCCCATTACGCTTCCCTATCTCGTACTCCGTTCCCTTCACATACTCTCGCGCCGCATCCAACAACCTCAGCGCCCCCCTCAGACTCCCCTCCGCATGAGCCGCATATATCAGCATCGACGCCGCCTCTCCCCTCTCATGCTTCAGCAGACTCCCCAAACTGTACTGACCCATCCCCGCGTCAATCAGACTATGTAACCGCTCAAACGTCTCCGCGCTCCGCCGCATCATCGTCAATCCCCCACCCTGTATCCGGTAATTATACAACGCTCGGTCCAATACGACGATCGACTCAACATGCCTCATATACTCCGTCGTAAATACATGATCCTCATACGCTGACAGACCGACCTCGAAACGTATACCGTTCCTGTCCATAATCTCCTTCCTGAATATCTTATTCCACGTAAAACCAAAATACGGGTAATTCTCCTCGTTAACCTTCAAATGCAAGACGACCTCCTCGACTTCTCTCCTGCCCCTCGCGATTTCCGCCTTCGGGACACACACCTTCTCTCGGCCATCGACATATATCTGCCTGCACCCCCAATATGCGATGTCCACGCCCTCTATCGCCCTCACTGCCTCCTCGACACACGTCTCCTCTATCGTGTCATCAGCATCGACGAACACCAAATATTCACCACTTGCCTCCTCAATCCCCCTGTTTCTCGCAACACTCGGCCCTGCATTCGCCTGCGTCAGCACCTTCACCCTTGCATCCTTCTCCGCCAATCCCCGACACACCCCAAGGCTCCCGTCCTTCGACCCGTCATCTACCAATATCACCTCTATGCATCCATACGTCTGCCTGAGCACGCTCTCCACGCACTGCGCGACATACGCTTCCGCATTATATACTGGTATTACGATCGTTACTTTATGCATACATCTATCCTAATAACACTTAACCGCTAACTCCATTTCTCCCCTTACTCTCAATTGTCTTTGCGCTTATTTCTTTTTACCAATTTACGTTCTCCCCACCTGTTGACTGCCTCTACCGCACACTTCTGACACCGCAAAGCGACTTCGTCTGTTATCGTCGTGTCATTAAAGGTTCGCTGATTGTTGCCTAACACGCTCACTCCGAAGACAGGCGCCACCAAAGACTCGTACCACGTGCAGGCCAGCAGATAACGCCCTGCGCCTCTCCCTATATGACGCCCGTCTATCGTCATCGACTTGACAGTGTCTATCTTCGCCTCTCGCGCCATCTGAACAGCCTCTCCCGACGGAATAACTATGTCTATGCCCTCATTCTCGACCATCTGGCAAACCGCCATAGCTATATCTTCCGCACCGCCTCCCTCCTTTGGACCTTCCTCTCCGTAATCTTTCCACCAGCTCCACGTCTCCTGCCAGACGAAAGCGACACTGTCATTAGGGCAGTCACGACGAACCTTCTCCATAAGCCTTCTTAGAGACGGATTGTAGGTGACGTAGTCTCCAGACTTGGTCGACAGCTGCTGAAGCACCACGACATCCCAGTCCTGACCGACGACCTCACTCAACGACCCTTCCCGGACAACCACCGTGTCACATCCTGCCACCCTGCGCAGGCGACACCGACCACCACTCTCATACACCGAGCGCCAATAGTCCAAGTCTGTCCCGCCGACTGTCGCAACATACACGCACAACTTCTTCTCGTCAATGCCCGATGCTTCGACTATGTCGCCTAAATAAAACGTCGGATCATCGGTAAACGAGTTTCCTATGGCCAAGACACGCAAAGTGTCGCCATTATCAGGCAAACTACAGTTGTCTATCGGGAAATCAAGACACCAGACTTCCTCTGGTTCCTCCACATCTTTATCTTTGCAACCTGCCAACACCAGCAGTCCAGCAGCCACAAATACAGCTATTTGTCTCAACACTCTCATTGATTCACCCTGCTCATGACCTTGTCCATCCACTCCTCGTTGTCGAGATACCAGCGGACAGTCTTCTCGATTCCCTCCTCGAACTGGAGGCTAGGCTGCCATCCGAGCTCGCGGCTCAGCTTGCGCGAGTCTATCGCATAGCGGAGGTCGTGCCCCTTACGGTCCTCGACGTGCGTTATCAGGTGGTCGCTCGTTCCCTCGGGCATTCCTGTCATCCTGTCGACAGTCCTGATGAGGAGCTTGACGATGTCGATATTCCTCCACACGTTGAAGCCGCCGATGTTGTAGGTGTCGCCCGCCTTACCCTTGTGGAAGATCAGGTCGATAGCCCTAGCGTGGTCCTCGACGTAGAGCCAGTCCCTGACGTTGAGGCCCTCGCCGTAGACAGGCAGCGCCTTGCCCTTCCTTATGTTGTTGATAAAGAGAGGAATCAGTTTCTCGGGGAACTGATAGGGACCATAGTTGTTCGAGCAGTTAGTCACGATAGTCGGCATCCCGTAGGTGTCGTGGAACGCCCTGACGAAGTGGTCGGAGCTGGCCTTCGAGGCGCTGTAGGGGCTGTGAGGTCTGTAGCTCGTCTCCTCGGTGAAGAAGCCGCCGTTGAGATCGAGGGCACCATACACCTCGTCAGTCGAGATATGATAGAACATCTTGTCCTCGTAGCCAGACTCGGAGCCTTCCCATGCCACTTTTGCAGCCTGGAGGAGGCTGAGCGTCCCCATGACGTTAGTCCTTGCGAAAGTGAAGGGGTCCTTTATCGAGCGGTCGACGTGGCTCTCCGCCGCGAGGTGGATGATGCCGTTGACGTCCCTCTCCCTGATCAGATTGAGGACGGCGTCGTAGTTGCAGATATCCTCGCGGACAAACGAGTAGTTCGCCGCGTCCTCGACATCCCTCAGGTTCTCGAGACTCCCGGCGTAGGTCAGCTTATCAAGATTGATAATCTGATAGTCGGGATATTTCCTGACCATCAGTCTGACGACATGACTGCCGATGAAGCCTGCGCCTCCAGTTATTATAATCGTTCGCCCCACAGTGACCTATTTACGAGTTGCAAAGTTACGCATTTATTTCTCTACTAACAAAAAAGCCGCCACGGGTACTTACACCCGCAGCGACTCAACTATTGAGAACCGTTCAACTAAAGTTTCTGACTCTTGCCGCCCTGCTCTGGAGCGCCGACGCGGACCATTGCGCAACGGAAGCCGATGTCGTCCCTGCACTCCTTCTGGTCGAGGAACCTTCTCGTGCCAGGGCTCAACCAGTAAGCCCTGTCTCTCCAGCCGCCGCCCTTGTAGACGCGTGTCTTATCGGAGATGAGGCTACCGAGCTGCTTACCGATCTCGTTGTAGCGGTCGGACTCGCCGTCGAAAGTCGGCATACCGCCGTACATCGCGCTGGAGTTGTAAGTCTTGCCGTCCCAAGTCTGAGAGACGTTGATATTAGAGTTGTCGTCGCCATCGAGGTAGTTGATCTGATAAGCGTCGCGGTAGTTCTTCCTGTCGCCGATCTCCTCGGAGGTCTCGACATGCCTTCTGAGGCGACCGATACTATCCTTCTCGACCGGGGCGCCAGTCTCGTCGACTACGAGCTGGTCGAATACGTTGCCACGGAACGGGTTGAGCTCGCTAGCATCCTCGAAAGTCATCGGACGATAGACGTCGCGGACCCACTCGTTGACATTGCCAGCCATGCAGTATAGACCGTAGTCGTTAGGCCAGTAAGAGTGGACGTCGACCGTGATATCACCCTTATCGTTGAGGTAGCCTGCGGTACCCATGTAGTCGCCGTTGCCTCTGACGAAGTTGGCCATCATGCGGCCCCTGTCCCTATCATCCGGGTTACGGACGACGTGAGAGTTCCACGGGTAGATCTTTCTGTCGCTCATACGCTCGTCGTAGGTGTTGCCGATAAGGCCGAGGGCAGCGAACTCCCACTCAGCCTCGCTCGGGAGGCGATAGTCAGGGAGGAGGATACCGTCGTCCCATCTTACCCTACGCTTCTGACCCTCGTTGGCGAGGTCGTCGAGTTCCTTAGGACCTGGGTTGACAGCCTGCTGTCCATAGAGGTAGGCCTCAGTATTGAAGTTGTTCTCCTCCTTCTGCTCGTTGACGTTGAGCTCGATGATACCCTTCTCGTAGAGGATATTCTCGTTGACGCGGTCGGTACGCCAGTTGCAGTACTTGTTGGCCTGCTCCCAGTTGACACCGACAACAGGGTAGTCAGCGTAGGCCGGGTGCCTGAGGTAGTTCTGGACGTAAGGCTCGTTGTAGGCGAGCGGACGTCTCCAGACGAGGGTATCAGGCAGAGCGTCGATATAGACCGCCTTGTTCTCCTCGAAGACGTGGTTGATCCAGTAGAGCCACTCACGGTAGTTGGCGTTGCTGACCTCACATTCGTCCATATAGAAAGAGGTCACAGTAGCGCGGCGTGGGGTAGAGTTGTGTGAATAGAGGACGTCCTGTTCGACACGTCCCATGACAAAGGTACCACCCTCGATGAAGACGAGACCTGGGCCGGTCTCCTGCTCGTAGCCGGACTGATACTCGAAGCCGCCGTACGTCGGGTCGTTGTAGGCCCATCCTGTCGCACTCGACTTGTCTCCACTGTGCCCCGACTTTTTACCGCCGAAGCAGGATGTCATAGTCAGCCCGACAGCTACAATCACCGCCCCCCTGACTATGTTTCTTGTTCCTATCATAGTTGAAACCTTAGTTGACATATCTTTGTGTTCTCTGTTTCTGTTATAATTATGACCCCATAGCATGTACGGACTCAGCCGCAAATTTATGAAATCATTCTTTCATTTGTACGCTGAAAAGCAAAAGTTGTTTCGCTTTTTTTCAATCGCGCTCAATCAGTGCCACTGCGTAGGCGGAGCCGCCGGTGCCGTCGCCCTCGAAACTGAGGCCTTCGGTCGTTGTCGCCTTGACGCTTACATCGTCCACGTCGACACCCATGACGTCGGCCATGCGTGCCCTCATCTCGTCAATATGCGGCTTAAGTTTAGGCCGCTGCAGAGCTATCGTCGCGTCGACATTGCCGACGTGGTAGCCCTTTTCACCAATCAGTTCGACAGTCCGTCGGAGCAGTTTGAGGCTGTCGATGCCCTCGAACTCCTTGCTGTCGTCGGGGAACTGCACCCCGATGTCGCGCAGGCTGGCGGCACCGAGCAGAGCGTCGCAGATCGCGTGGATAAGGACGTCGCCGTCAGAGTGTGCGACCCATCCCTTCGCGTGGTCGATAGCGACGCCGCCGACCACCATTTTCAGTCCCGGCTCGAGCCTGTGCACGTCGTAGCCGAAGCCGACTCTCATCCGCCCCATAGCCAATTCTACCTTCTGAAAGAGCCCCTCCCGGAACGGCCGTTCGTCACCATACCGATGTCGAAGCCGAGGGAGATCCTGATAGTATTGGCCAGAGCCGAGTTCCTGTTAGCATTGCCGACGGCGAAGATGTAGCTCGCGTTGACCTCCATCATCTGGTAGCGTACGCCGACGCCGGCGGACATATACTTCAGGTTACCCTTGTCGGGCGGGTTGTTGTGGTATCCGAGGCGAGCGGAGAACATACTCTTGTAAGTATATTCGAAGCCGCCGGAGATATCGAACTCCTTCATTTCCTCCTTGAAGCCGCCAGGTGCGTCGGTGAAGGACCTGAAGATAGAGGAGATGACAGACTTGTCGTAGTACTCGAGACGCTTGTCGTCGGCCATCTTAGTGACGTCGGACTTGTCGTAGTCAGGAGTCGGGACCATGAGCTTGTTGAAGTCGAGGGCGACGCCGAGCCTGTTGTACTCGTCGAAGTCGAGCCAGAGACCTGCGCCGAGCCTGAAGTTGGCAGGGAGGTACTCGTTCGTACGACCATTATCATAAGTAATCTTCGTACCGATGTTGGCGAGGTTGACGCCGAACATAAGGTCGCCCTTGTAGCCGCTAATCTTGATAGGCTTCTTCCAGTAGAAGGCGACATCTGCGGCGAAGGCGTTACCCTTCGAGTAGCCATCGTCGTCGACCTGGAAGCCGAGGTCGGAATGGATGAAGCGCATCGAGATAGCGCCGGAGAGACGTTCGGAGAGGGCCAGGGTATAAGCTCCGTCGATGGCGAACTCGTTAGGCTTGTAGGAGCCTTGTTCTTCGCCGCGGTCGTTGTACATGACGAGGTCACCGAGGGAGAAGTATCGGATGCCGGCGCTGACCGCGTTACGCTGGTTGATCTTGTAGTAGCCCATCATCGAGAACAGGTTGATGTCCGAGATGATGTTGCGGAGCCAAGGCGTCACGTTGACCGTCACGCCGCCCATACTCTGCATCCTTATGTACTTCGCCGGGTTCCAGTACTGGCTGTTCATGTCAGGGGTAGAGGCGACGCCAGCGTCACCCATACCCGTACCCCTAGCCTCGGGAGCAATGTTCAGCATCTGGACACTACTCGGGATCGGGTTGTAGCTGTCAGCCAGTTCGTCCGCACGAACACCTGTCTGGCTCAGGAGCAAGAATGCCCCGACCGTCACTATAGCTTTCTTCATATTTTTCATCTACGCCCGCAGGCTTTTTAAAGTCGACTTTATATACCTTACTAACGTATAACGTTTGTACTATTCATTTATTGTGCCGCAGCAACAAATTTACAAGAAAATTTTCCTTTTCTATTGCCTGCAGTCACTTCACAATGCAAAATATATAGCCTACCCATCAGTTTAGAGACGCCTTTCATAAGATTCGAGACGTCCAAGTCGCTGATTTCGTTACCGTTTCGTCCTGTCCTAAATTTTCCACGCGCCATTTCCCTTCCGTCGGCAGCGACGACGAAGGCGTCGACCTCGAGATCCTCGTCGCCGGCGTTGTGGGCGAAGGAGAGCGTCGCGACGCCGTGCTGCACCTTGAGGCGAGGCCTAAATATATCAATATTCGCATCGGAGCCGACGTTGACGACGACAGTGCATAGGCTCGAGTTGTTGACATTATCCCAGGCCTTGAGCGTTATCTCGTGGCGCCCCTCGGAGAGGCCGTCGATCTGGTAGCAGAGCCTGCCACGCTGGTAGCTGCCGGCGTCGTAGTCGAAGAAGTCGCTGACCGTCAGAGCCTGATTCCTATTGCCGTCGATCCATATCGTCAGGTCGTGTCCGACGCCGAGGCCGGAGACGTTGACCCCATGTTCGTCCTCGATGACAGCGTAGACCGTCGGTCGTGAGCCTGTCGATGCGCCGTTCTCGAACTCCGGGGTATCGATCCACAACGAGATGAGCGGACCGACAGTGTCGCTGACGACCTCCTTGGAGATGCCGCCGACGAGCATACCGTCGTTGGAGCCGGCAGCCTCTCGTCCGTCGTCGCCGACGGCATAGAGCATCATACGGCCGAAGCCCTCAGTCAGGTCGATCTCCTTGGAGAGGACAAATTCCGACTCGAAGTGGCCAGCCTTGACGTCGACGGAGCCCGAGTAGAGCTTGCCGCCCCACTCCTCGAAGTAGAAAGGCGTGCCGCTAGCAGCACCGGAGGTCTGTTTCTTCACCTTCTTGTCTAGGAGCGTCAGTTCGACCTTGCCGTTGAACGTCGTGTCGATAGAGCCGTCGGCATTGCGGACCGAGCCCTCGACGATGCTCTCCGTGATAGCCGTGAAGCAGGAGCCCGGTGCGCCGACATCGACGCCGTTAGCCTTGTCGACAGTGCAGTACTGGTCGCGGGGACCTGAGACGACGAGAGCCGGGTCTCCTATGAGAGCGTATTTCAGCGAGTTGATATTCTTAGGGCCGTTGCGCTTAGCGTAGAGAGCCGCGTCGCCAATCGTATAGGGAGTGCCATCGGAGTCGGCGCCCCAGGCGCGCTCCATGACGAGACGAGTAATCGCATAGTTCCAGTTGCCGTAGACCTCGCGGCCGGAGCCGAAGATCGCGATATAGCCGTTGTCCTCGGTGAAGAGACTAGCCTGCATGACGCCAGAGTCGTGCTGGTCGAAGGGGACGAAGGTACAGGTCGCAGCGACGACGAAGGGGAGCCTACGGCCGTTGGTCATAGCCTCGACCTTCTTCATATTGACGTAGCCGTCGGCGAAAGCCGAGGCACCGCCGTGGCCAGTATAGTGGAGGACGGCGAGACCGTTCTTGAGGTAGGCGTCGCAGAGCTCCTGAGCACGCGGGTAGGAGGCGCCCGTCGAAGTCGTCACCCTCTGATAGGACTCAGAGAAGAGACGGATGACCTCCATGTCGGGGTTCTCAGTCTCGAAGGCCTCGGCCTGACTCTCAGAGTAGCCGACGTGCTCGTTCTCGTCGCCACTGCAGCCGAGGAACATAGCGCGACGTCTCCACGTCCCGAGTTCCGGTTGGCGGACATATTTCTCAATCTTAGTGACGAAAGCCTCCAGTTGTTCGACAGTCTGGCAAGGGATCCTGCCGATAGCGACGTCGAGCGTCGCCCTCGTATCGTTGACGCCCTCGCCCTTGTCCATCCAGCCGTAGAAATCCTCTGAGTAGTAGGACGATACGAGGCCATAGGAGACCTCGCTCTGGTAGGTCGGGATAACATTACGGGCGGCGGAGCGGTCGAAGTTGTCGTAGCTGCCGCTGCCGACGAGAAGCACATACTTGAGAGCGTCGCGGGACCCCTTGCCGAGGTCGTAGAGCCTCTTGATATAGTTTCTGATAGCTGGTGCCTCTGGGCGGCCTGCGCCGAACTCGTCGTAGATCTCGTCGACGTCAACGACACGCCAGGAGAGCCCCTGCTGCTCCTCGTGGAGCTGGCCGAGACGTTCGGCGACAGAGCGGAACTTGTCCGTCGTCAGGATCAGATAGTTGACCGAGCCATCGGCGTGGAGGTTGTGGTTGGGAGCCGTTCCCTCGTAGGTTACGGAGGGGTAGCCAGAGAAGGAAGCGTCGAAGGCGAGGTATTCGTGAATGCCGTCGGCATCGCTAGCCAAGAAGGACGTCTCGCCATCGGCAGAAGTCGCCATCATATCAGCGGGGGCCCAGGGCTTCGTCACGTCCCATACGCGGACGTCGGCGGCGCCACCACGGAGCTTGTAGCGGACAAACTCGTAGTACTGAGCGTCGCGGTTGCGGAAGTCAGTCTGCGGAGCCTCGTAGATGAGAGGCGTGCGGGCGCAGAAGGAGAGGTTCGTCAGGTACATCTTCTCCGTATTGTTGGTGAAGCCGAAGTCGACGGTGACCTCCCCTACCCTTTCAGTCTCAGCCGTCACGCTGCAGGAGATGTCGACGGGCAGTTCCGTCTCTGTCACGCGTGTTGCGACGCGGGCGGAATAGGTAGCGACCTTCGTGCCGTCGATGTTGACCGTGAAAGTCTTGTTGGCAGCCTTGAGGTCGGAGACGGCGCGGCCACGGATCCTCATGCGGGAGCCGGAGATAATCTCCTTGTCGACGGGGAGGTGTGCGGTGCTGTTCGAAATAGAATAAGTCTCGCCGACCCAGTCGCGGCCGGTATGGTCGAGGTTAGCGACACGGTCTGCCATATAAGTATGGTAGTCGTAGTCGGTAATACTCTCGACGGCGTCGTCGGAGATCTCTACGACCATGTCGCTATCGCCGGAGATAGTTCTCGTGGCGGGCGAGTCGTCGTCGGAGCCCTCGGTCACGAAGTAGTAAGCCTTCTTGGAGTAGGCGTTGAGGTAGGGGATGAAGTCGCCGGAGGAGTTGAGGGTCCAGCCGTCGGGACCTTCGGCGTAGAAGAGGATGTCGTTGGCACGGTGGATAGTCGGCATGAGCTGGATGTCGTCACGTTCGTCGGCGCCTACAGTGAAGGAGAGCTGGTTGCCACCGGCGCCGTAGATACGGACCTTGGAGAGGTCCTGGAAGCCCATTTCGCGGGCCTGAGCGGCGGTGAGGACGTGCATACCCGACGCGGCGACCGAGACCTTGTGCCAGACGCCGGAGCGGAGCACAGAGTTAGCAGGGGTCGTCTCGGCGGCAGTAGCTCCGAGAGCGAAGAAGAGGAGCAGGCCGATAAGCGAGGCGACGACAGCCAGAATATGTCTTTTGTCGATATACACGTTAAACGTTTAAAGTAGCGTCTCTGAGGACATTAGGTGGACAGTTCGTCATCGTTCCCAATGCACACATATAGACAAAAACGTGCAAATATACACATTTTCCCGTTAGGTTGTCTTTTTTTCAATTAGGAATGAGGAATGAGGAATGAGGAATTGTCAGAGGGGGAGGAGGGGAAAAGGGATTATTATGGCCTCACACAGAGGGCACGGAGGCACAGAGTTTTTTAGAACACAGAGGCGAGCTGGCGCTCGCGGAGAGGACACAGAGCAGTCAAGAGGGATGGAGGGGGCGGAATCGTCGGAGGAAACTCTATACCTAGGGCGTTGACTTCGTCGACCTTTCTCACGCTCGGCAGAGTGAACAAGTTCCCTCTGCACTCGCTTAATCGAAAGGTTGCCCTAGGCTTGGACTATTTTGCCCCTTAGCTTCGCTGACTTTTCTCACGCTCGGCAATTTGTGCAAGCACATTGCGCTCGCTTAATCGAAAAGTTCAGGGCGGGGGGTCCGTACGTCTTTAACCCAGGGCGGGTGCCCTGGGCTTGGACTATTTTGCCCCTTAGCTTCGCTGACTTTTCTCACGCTCGGCACAACGAGCAAGCTCGTTCTGCACTCGCTTAATCGAAAAGTTCAGGGCGGAAGTTAGTAATCATCAAGGGCGTCGGAGGGGGCGGAGGGGGAAGGGGATTATTTTGGCCTCACACAGAGGGCACGGAGGCACAGAGTTTTTTAGAACACAGAGGCGAGCTGGCGCTCGCGGAGAGGACACAGAGCAGTCAAGAGGGATGGAGGGGGCGGAATCGTCGGGTTCAGAACGGGCTGAGGGGGAAGGGCTAATAGAGGGATAACCTAAACGGGAAGGAGTGAGAGGAGAGGGCGCTACAATAGAGGGGTCATGTAGAGGGGGAGATAGGTGACGCCGTCCTCGAGCTTGTAGTCGTCGGCATGCAAGACCGTAGGAGACGTCATATACTCAGCGAAGCGCTTCGTACACTTTGACAGAGAGGACAGAGTATAGTTCTTACCGCTCTTGACTTCAATCGGGCGGATATTGTGGCGGCTGGTCACCTTGTCCTTTTGGAGCAGGAAGTCGATTTCCATACGTTCCTGCGCCTCGGTGGAGGCCTTGCTATAAAAGAATAGACTATTACCGGAGGCAGTCAGCATCTGGGCGACGACATTCTCGATGAGCATACCCTCGTTGACCTCGAGTTTTCCAAAGAGCAGTTTCTGGTAGATTTCAGAAGAGACGATACCCTTCTCGTCGAAGGCGTGACTAATCAGCAGGCCAGTGTCGTTCATGTAGCACTTCAGCGTCGTGCGGTCCTCGTTCATCTTAAGACCGATATTCGGCTCGGTAGAGTTGTAGCAGACGTTGACGACTCTGGCATCCTTGAGCCAGAAGAAAGCGTCGTCCCAATCGCGATATTTAGCGCCTGGGGTCAGAGCGGAGAGCCGGAACTTCTTTTCATGCTTGGAGAGCTGAGAGGGGATGTGGTCGAAGACAGACGCCACCTTGTCGGCCATCTCGGCGGCATAGTTGAAGATGTCGTTACGATAGATAGTCAGCACGTCGCGCTTGGCAGCGTCGACGGCATCGAAGTCGCGAGTCTCAACATACTTCAAGACAGCCTGGGGCATACCACCGACGATCATATAGAGGCGGAAAGCGTCCATAGCCTGACGGTGGAAAGCCTGGCCCATCGGCTTGTACTCGGCAAACATCTTGCGAATCAAGTCCATGAGCAAGTCGTCTCCAGTAGCCCAGAGGAACTCCTCGAAGTCCAAGGGGTACATCTGGACAGGTCGTTCCTCTGAAGGGAGGACGATGCCCTGCGTATTCTTCTTGATGCTAACCAGGGAGCCCGTCTCGATGTAGTCATATCTGCCATCGGCCACGAGAAACTTGATAGCGGCGCGGGCACGTGGGCAGAGCTGAACCTCGTCGAGGATGATGAGCGACCTGCGCTCAAAGAGTCTCACCTTGTAGTGCTGGCTCAGATAGAGGAAGAGCGTGTCGAGGTCTTCGAGATAGAGGTCGAACCAGTCGCGGACCATCTGTGGAGCCTTGTTGAAGTCGATGAGGATATATGACTCGTATTCGTTCATAGCGAACTGCTCGACGATGTAGCTCTTACCGATACGTCGTGCGCCTTCAATAAGGAGAGCCACCTCGCCATTTCTATCGTGCTTCCAATCAAGGAGTTGACGGTATATTTTACGTCTTAGCACGACGTTGTTTGCACCTTTTTGAGATTTTTGAGCAGTCATTATTACACCTTTTTGAGATTTTTGGAGGAGCTAAGATACACCTTTTTGAGATTTT
>JAFPZF010000071.1 GCA_017417385.1 Bacteroidales bacterium | reverse complement strand
CTATACCTCCGCTCTACGTAGCTCGTCTCCCCCTCTTGCAGCTTCCTCAGCCCTATCTTTGTAATGTCCGTCGTCCTACTGTACCTTATCCCTTCTTTCTTCCATTCCTCGTATGCAGCCCTCGAAGCGTCGCCAGCGTTATTCTTCTCTGGTGCATCAATCTTTACACCCTCTTTCTCCAAAGCCTCTCTAAGCTGCGGCGTGACAGTGTTGAACGGTATCTCTATCCCCGTCCCTTTTAGCCTGTCCGCTATCGCCTGCGCCACCTCGCTCTCCGGCAATACCCTCTTCACCTTCACGTAGCGGGATAGTATCACCCTTCTCGGCTTGCCCTGCTTGTTAAGCTCACGACTGACCGGACCTTCCTTCCATTCCCTCTCGCCTACTGCATCCTTCGCTCCCTCTGCCTTATATCCGCTCGTTAGCTCGCTCTCCGGCACTTCGCATTCTACCGTCACAAGCTCGCCCCTCTTCCATGCGCTGGAGAACTGGTCGTTCAGCGGGCTCCTGCTCGTATGCCAATATGGGTTGTATGCCACTGGAGTAGGCGTAGAGCCATTACCCTTGTTCAGTTTGAACTTGCCGTTCTTGTCGAGAAGGTCCGGCCTCTCGTCTACCTGATACCATACGTCCGTCTCGGCCGCCTCCTGCCACTTGCCGTCCACCTTGCCAGCCATCGGCGGATATAGCTTCCCGTCCACCATCTGCATCGCCCGATATACCGTCACCTTCTTGCCGTTCTCCAGCTCCGCTATCTTCTCCTTGTCCGTCACTCTGGAATACCGGACCTCTGTCTCTTCTTTCGCCTCTCCCTCGCTGAGTCCGTTCTCTGCAAGGCTTGCAGTGTTAGTCTTCCCCTCCAGATTCCTCCGGCTCTCCCGTAGCAAGTGGTCCACGTCCTCGTTCGTCATGTTCGTGAGGCCTATCCTCCCGAGCATTTCCCTTATCCAGCCGACAATCCTCTCCATAAGGCTCTCGTCCTTTAGGCTCTTCCGCTCGGCCCTGTGCGCCATCAGCTCGTCCGCCGCTATCCTCTGCACTCCCGTGTCCCTCAGCGCCTTCCTCTTCTCCTCGCCCGTCAGGTCGTCCCACTTCTTCTCCTGCGCCTCTTCGCCGAGTATCGCCGACTTCTGCCTCCTCGTCATTCCGTCCCATGCGTAGCCACCCATTTGCCACTTCGCCTGTGCCGACATTGCGTTCCATACCCTATCACAGAAGCCGTCAAACCTCCTGCCCATAAGAGCTCGCATACCTCCGTGCGCCACTATCTCGTGAGCCATCACGCTCTCCAGCTCCCTCAGCCCGTGGATGTTGTCCGTCAGTACCGTGACCTCGCCCGTCCGTGTGTCATACATAGCCCTCACGCCCGGCTCGCCCGGCTTGCTGTGTCTCGTGTTCACCTTGACGCCCAGCTTCCCCCCTATCGCCTGCGCCCTTCTCCCTATCATCTTCTGCCTCATCTTCTCCCTCGGCGTCTCCGCCTTCTCCTTCGCCCTATGCTCCGCCTCAGTCTCTCTCCCTTCTCGTTCCTCTCTTCCTTCTCTTCCCCGGCTGTATCGCCACTCTTCTTGATTGCCATATTCGTTTATCACCTTGGCTGCAATCTTGCCGTCAGACCAGTCACTGCCTTTAAGCCCGCTCTTTCTGTCGTACAGCAGTTGCACAAATTCGAGGTTGTTGTTGTCGATGACCTTCGTCTCCTCCTTGTATATCTCCTTCCGCTTCGCCTCTACGTCCTCGTCTGCCGCCATCTCGCCGCCATTCGCCATTGTCCATGCCGTCACCTTCTTCTCCAATGACTTCTTGTACGCCTCTATAGCCTTCGTTACCTCTTCCTTTTTGTTGAACGTGGCGTTGTGCGTAGCCTCAAGTGCCGCCTCCGCCATCCTCAGCTTCGCCGTCGTCTCCGTCAGCTTCTCCGCTGCCGTGGAGATAGTATTGTCCGTGGCAGTTTCCTTTATATCCCCAGTAGTCCCGTCGATATACTCGTTAGAGTCTCCAATGTTGGCTGGCATGAGGAGCATGATGCCGTTGTCGCCTCGTATCACCATAGGATGAGTCTGTCCGCGCGTCTCTATCCGCACGTCGCCCTCCAGGAACTCCGTACCCTTCATTGCCTTCATGAGCCATTCGGGTCTGAAATATGCGTCGCCAACCTTTATGAGTATCAGCTCATCGAGGTGGTCCTTGAGCTCCGTGCCGCACAGCCCCTTTAGCCTCGTCCTCGCCTCGTCCGTCAGCCGTATCGTGTTCGTCGGCTTGTCCGTCGGGATGAGACCTTCCCAGTTCGGGTATGCTATCGGCTTGCCTGCGTTCGGGTTGGGCTTCTTCTCCATCAGCGCATGCCCGTCCTTGTCTATTATCTTCTTCCCATTCTTGTCCAGTACCGGCTGTTCCGTCTCCTTCGGCTCAAGGAACACCCACCCCGTTCGTGCCTCAACCACC
The DNA here is from genome assembly GCA_017417385.1 of Bacteroidales bacterium. Classification (GTDB taxonomy): domain Bacteria; phylum Bacteroidota; class Bacteroidia; order Bacteroidales; family Marinilabiliaceae; genus W3P20-009. The sequence continues at coordinate 35,631 of JAFPZF010000071.1, read as the reverse complement.
TGCCCGGCGTTCTTCTCGCCATTCATGTCGTGGTCTATCGCTATCATGATGTGAGCATCCGTCGCCACCACCTTGCCCTTCTCCTTGTCGTAGAATACCGAGCGCAAAAACCTCCTTTCGTCTTTCGGACCTACGAAGTCCTTGAAGTCCTTCGGCTCCTTGAACTTCCGTGTCGTCTGTGCCTTCGGCGTTATCTTCTTCCCCTTGCTCTTCGCCTTCGGCTTCGCTTCTTTTTTCTCCTTTTCCTCTTGCTTTTCTCCCTCTGACTCTGTAGCTTTGCCTTGCGAGTCAGACGGAAGAGCGGAAAGGGCTGCCGCCGACCCATCACTGGGAGAAAGTATGAGGAGTTGCCCGCCCTCACGTTTGACTTGTCTTTTTAACCTTTCAAGCCCGTTGGCTTCCATCTGCCTCCAACCCACAACTTCTACATTGTCCTTCCCCTGATACACATCAAGGACGACAGCTGCATTCTTATCACCTGTCTGTATAACTACCTTGTAGTCTGGACGGGTAATAGGTTGATTCGTAGCAACTATGTCAGGATTATATAACGCCCTGTTTATTATGTTTCTACCGTCTTCGGCATTAAGTTCCTTGTGATGGTTCTTGTTCTTCTCGAAGATGTTCCTCTTGATGATTACAGGCTTCCCGTTCGCTCCTATCGCAGCGTCCACGTTCTCAGGTATCTTAGGTAGCTGAACAGTCCTCGTCGGATTGGTGAAGTCCTCGTCCGTCAGCTCGTCTATCGACTTCATCTCCTCCAAGACTAGCCTTCCCTCCTCGTCTATCGGGTTGCCCTGTGCATCCTCCTTCTTCTCCTCCTTTTTAGTCGCCTTATCCTCCTCATTCTCACTCTCTTCCGTCTTGCTTGCGACATCAGTGTCGCTACCAGACTCCTTCTTCTCCGTGGCAATTTCAGCCCCTTTTTCTTCCTCTCCCTCTGTTTTTGCCACGCTTTCCCTCTCTGCTTTCGGCTGAGTCTCCTTCTTCTCCTCCTCCTCGGTTGAGTTGTTCGGCTTCTCCGAACTACTGCTCTCTATCTCCCTTCCGCTCCCGTCGAACATAGTCTCCTTCTTCTCCTCTTTCTCCTTTGCGGTTGGCGTCTCTTCCCTCTTCTCTTCCCTCTTTTCCTCCTTCTTCTCTCCTTCTCCCATATCCTTTAGTGCAGCCTCGTACTTCGCTATCGTCTCGTCGAGCTTCTTCTCCTTCTCCTCTTTATTTTCTCCTTCGTCTCCTTGTCCTCCGCCTCCAGCGCATCAAGCATATCTCCTGCCCAGTAATACCCCTTCTGCATCTCTCTCTGGATAGCCCCTCTCGGACTCTCTCCTTCCGCTACCGCTCTGTCCCTTATCTCCCTCATTCCTCATTCCTAATCCCTCATTGCAAGCCTTGCAACCTTGTGATTCTCATAACTATTATCTACCTTCACACCCAAGACATCCGCAAGGATGTTAACATCACTTTTTTTTGTGCTGTTGAACAGTGTTCAAAAGCCGTTTGAACGGTATTCTACTATTTTTTGAACTTCAGAATCGTTTCGGACGTTTGGCCCCGGGGGTATTTCGGCATCTAAGGCATCTGTCGATTATACAGCACCAAACCTATCTATTCCTTACTGCATAGCAAAAACAAACGAGAGGAGCCTCGACGACTCCCCTCGCATAATAGATATAAATGATTGTCAATTTCGTTCTTCTCTCCCCTACTCTTCTTTCTTGGCATACGGATGATGCTCCATCATGGTCGACCGTAGGTAACTGTCGTCAAGATGTGTGTATATCTCTGTCGTCACTATCGACTCATGACCCAGCATCTCCTGCACAGCCCTCAGGTTCGCTCCGCCATCGACCAGGTGCGTCGCAAACGAGTGTCGCAACGTGTGAGGACTGACGACCTTCGTTATGCCTACCTTGCTCGCCGCCTCCTTTATGATGTTGAATATCATGATCCTCGACAGCTTCGTGCCACTCCTGTTTATGAAGACGTAGTCCTCATTCCCCGGCTCTATCTTCTGCGTCTGACGCAGCCCATCGACATACTCCCTTATGTAGTCCCGCGCCCGCTCCCCTATCGGCACTATCCTCTCCTTCCTGCCCTTGCCCTCGATCACGACACACCCGACCTCGAAGTTCATCTGAGACAACCGCAACTCCGTCAACTCGCTGACTCGCAGCCCGCAACTGTACAGCGTCTCTATTATCGCCCTGTTCCGGACTCCGTCAACTCTCCCCGTGTCAAACGAATCCTCTAGGCTCCTGATCTCCTCTACCGAGAGGACTGTCGGCAACTTCCGCTCTATCTTCGGCGTCTGAAACTGCTCTGTCGGGTCTTCGTCTATCTTCTCCTTGATTATCAGATTCTTATAAAACGACTTTATCCCGCTCAGTATCCGCGCCTGAGTCCTCGGCTTTATCTGTATGTCCGCCAGCCACCGGACGAATCCCTGCAAGTCCTTACATGTCAACTCCTCCGGCCCTATCAGCGCCCGACCGTCAAGACTGAGATACGAGACAAGTTTCTCTATGTCTGTATGATACGCCCTAACTGAATTCTCTGTCAATCCTCTCTCAAGTCTTAGAAACTCGTCAAAGTCCATCAACTCCTCTTGCCATTCCATCTCTTTTCCTTTAGTATTTTCTTCTCTTGCTAGAATCACGCACTATTAGTCGCGTCGGAATTATTATTTTGTCTGTGTTTAATGCCTTGCCTGACTTGATGTCGAGAAACGCCTTCGCCACCGCAGTCCCCATCTCCGTCGAGTTCTGCTCGACCGACGACAACGATGGATATACGACGTCCGTGAAGTTCTCGTTCGCTGTCCCGACAACCCCGAAGTCTTCCGGTATCTTGATGCCCTTGTCCCGAGCATACTCTATGACGCCCAGCGCCGCATAGTCGCCCGCACAATACAACGCACCGCATCCCCTCTCGACGGCCTTCGCCGCATTATAAAATCCCTTGTCCCTCGTGATGCAGTTCGAAAACATGTAGTCGTCGTTCACCTCGAGTCCCGCCTCCCTCATCGCCGCCATATATCCCGCCTTTCTGTCGACATACACGTTGCTGCTCTCGTCTCCTCCCATGTAGCCTATACGCTCATAGCCGGACTCTATCAGATGACGCGTCGCCGACCGTGCACACTCGAAATTGTCATTGACGACGCATAGGTCGCCTATCCCCTCAAATGCCCTGTCGAACTGTATCACGGTGACTCCTGTCGACGCCAGCATGTCTTTGAATGCCTCGGCATCCTTCGTCTCTATCGAGTGAGATATCAAAATGCCCGACACCTGATTCCTCAGCAACGTCTGTATCGCCCGCCGCTCGTCCTCCGAGTGCTCATGGCTCTGGCTGATGATCAGATTATATCCCGCCGGATTCAGCACAGCCTCCGCTCCTGATATTATGTTGCTGAAAAACTGTCTGTTCACTCGCGGCACAACCATGCCCACCGTGTCCGTCACACCCCTCCGCAACGACGACGCAAGCACATTCCGCTCGTAGCCCATCTCCGCAGCCTTGCGCTCTACCAGCATGCGCGTCGCCTGGCTGACCTTCGGACTCCCAGCAAGTGCCCGAGACACTGTCGACGCCGTGATGTCTAGTGCTTTCGCTATGTCGGTTATTGTTGGTTTTGGCATAACTCTTCTTGTTTCATACTGTAAAGTGCAAAAATACAAACGTTTGAATTTCTTGCAAAGCATTATGCCAACTTTTTGCCCTCCTGTCCTCAAAAATGTCTCCTCAGCCAATCCTTATCCTCTCCTCACTCGTCACGCTTTACTCTCCCTATACCTATATTATATATGTGTATTGACTACTTTCACGGTTAGCCTTCTATTAGAGCAGGTATGGTGATTGTTTAACTCCGCTCTTTTGTAACCATTTCAGTCAGACCTGCGTATTATTATAGTGCAGACCAAAACATATATGGGGCAAAATCCCACTTTGCAAAGGAATGAATTTTTTGCACAACTGCCCCTCCCGACCTCTTTTGGTCTTTTTTTGCAAAAAAACGACAAAATAGTTGTAGGAACAGAAACTTATAACTATCTTCGTAATGTAATAAGAAACACAATAGCATGTCAAAGTCATTTATTAATCCGGATTTCATCCTAACGAACGACACGGCGAAACATCTCTATCACGACTTCGCCGAGAAGATGCCTATCATAGACTACCACTGCCATCTCATTCCGAAGATGGTCGCTGAGAACAAGAAGTTCGACTCCATCGCTCAGATTTGGCTCATGGGCGACCACTACAAGTGGCGCGCTATGCGCTCTAACGGCATCGACGAGCGCTTCTGCACCGGCAAGGACACTACCGACTGGGAGAAGTTCGAGAAGTGGGCAGAGACTGTCCCCTACACCTTCCGCAACCCTCTCTACCACTGGACTCACCTCGAGCTCAAGACTGCCTTCGGCATCGACAAGCTCCTCAGCCCTGAGACGGCTCGCGAAATCTATGACGAATGCAACGACAAGATTAAGAACGACCCTAAGTTCTGCCCACGCGGACTCATGGAGTTCTACAACGTCGAGGTTGTCTGCACGACCGACGACCCTATCGACAGCCTCGAGTATCACAAGATCGTTGCTGCCGACAAGACCTGCAAGACCCGCATGATCCCGGCTTGGCGCCCTGACAAGGCTATGGCCGTCGAGGTCCCTGCCGACTTCCGCGCCTATGTCGAGGCTCTCGCTAAGGCTGCCAACACGAATATCAGCAACTTCAAGGACTTCATCGACGCTCTCCAGAAGAGGCACGACTTCTTCGCTTCCATGGGCTGCAAGCTCAGCGACCACGGCATCGAGGAGTTCTACGCTGAGGACTTCACCGACGCTGAGATCGACGCTATCTTCAACAAGGTCTACGGCGGCAAGGAGCTCACCAACGACGAGATCCTCAAGTTCAAGAGCGCTATGATGCTCATCTTCGCCGAGCAGGACGCAGATGCTGGCTGGACGCAGCAGTTCCACTACGGCGCTATCCGCAACAACAACACGAAGATGTTCAAGCTCCTCGGCCCTGACACTGGCTTCGACTCTATCGGCGAGTTCACGACGGCCAAGAAGTGCGCTAAGTTCCTCGACAAGCTCAACACGAAGGGTAAGTTGACGAAGACGATCCTCTACAACCTCAACCCGTGCGCCAACGAGGTACTCGCTACTATGCTCGGCAACTTCCAGGACGGCTCTGTCCCAGGCAAGATTCAGCTCGGCTCCGGCTGGTGGTTCCTCGATCAGAAGGACGGCATGCAGAAGCAGATGAACGCTCTCTCGCTCCTCGGCCTCCTCAGCCGCTTCGTAGGTATGTTGACGGACTCTCGTTCGTTCCTCTCCTACCCGCGCCACGAGTACTTCCGCCGCACCCTCTGCAACCTTCTCGGTACCGACATCGAGAACGGTGAGATCCCTTACAGCGGCTACGAGGAGAAGCGCGTCAACCAGATGGTTCAGGACATCTGCTACAACAACGCTAAGAACTACTTCAACTTCTAAGCTAATCCCTGGCCAAGTCTGACGCCTCAAGCGCCTAGACTTGGCTTTTAAACTATAAAAACACAAGAAAGCAACAGAAATTAAGTCATGGCAAAAATCGTAACATTCGGCGAGCTAATGCTCCGTCTCTCACCTCAAGGCAACGATCGTTTCATCCAGAGCGAGTCATTCCGCATCATCCCTGGCGGTGGTGAGGCCAACGTAGCTATAAGCGTCGCCAACTACGGTCACGAGGCTTACTTCGTCTCGAAGCTGCCTAAGTACGAGATCGGCCAGATCGCTGTGAACGCCATGCGCCGCTACGGCGTCAACACGGAGTTCATCGCACGCGGCGGTGACCGTATCGGACTTTACTACGCCGAGACTGGCGCCTCTATGCGCCCGTCAAAGGTTATCTACGACCGCGCTCACTCCGCTATCGCCGAGGCCGATCCTAAGGATTTCGACTTCGACAAGATCATGGAGGGCGCTCAGTGGTTCCACTGGTCTGGCATCTCGCCAGCTATTAGCGACAAGGCTGCTGAACTGACTCGCCTCGCTTGCGAGGCCGCTAAGCGACACAACGTAACTGTATCCGTCGACCTCAACTTCCGTAAGAAGCTCTGGACGTCTGAGAAGGCTATCAGCATCATGAAGCCTCTCATGAAGTATGTCGATGTCTGCATCGGCAACGAGGAGGACGCTGAGCTCTGCCTCGGCTTCAAGCCTGACGCCGACGTAGAAGGCGGCAAGACCGACGCAAGCGGCTACGAGAAGATCTTCAAGCAGATGGCTAAGGAGTTCGGCTTCAAGTATGTCGTCTCGACGCTCCGCGAGTCCTACTCGGCTACCTACAACGGCTGGAAGGCTCTCATCTACAACGGCAGCGAGTTCTACCAGAGCAAGCGTTACGAGATCAACCCGATCATCGACCGCGTAGGTGGCGGCGACTCCTTCTCCGGCGGTCTCATCCACGGCCTGCTGACGAAGAAGACTCAGGGCGAGGCTCTCGAGTTCGCAGTAGCAGCATCCGCCCTCAAGCACACCATCAACGGCGACTTCAACCTCGTCTCTGTCGATGAGGTAGAGAGCCTCGCTGGTGGCAACGCTAACGGACGCGTACAACGTTAATTCTTATCACTGTCGCTGCTGAGATAATGTCTAGGTAGCGACAGTTTCAACCTTTTAAATCATTTAGTTAGTTAGAACACAGAAATGGCAAAATTCGATAAGTTGGCAGTTCTCGCCAAGATCCGCGAGACTGGCATGGTGCCGGTCTTCTACAACAAGGACCTCGAGGTATGCAAGAACGTTGTTAAGGCTTGCTACGAGGGTGGCGTCCGTGCGTTCGAGTTCACCAACCGCGGTGACTTCGCACAGGAGGTCTTTGGCGAACTCGTCAAGTGGGCCGACAAGGAGTGCCCAGAACTGGCTCTCGGTATCGGCTCTATCGTCGACGCTCCGACGGCTGCGCTCTACATCCAGCTCGGCGCTAACTTCGTCGTTGGTCCGCTCTTCAACCCGGAGATCGCTCCTATCTGCAACCGCCGCCTCGTCCCTTACTGCCCAGGTTGTGGCACTGTAAGCGAGATCGGCAAGGCTCAGGAGCTCGGCTGCGACCTGACGAAGCTCTTCCCGGGAGACGTTTATGGCCCTAACATGGTCAAGGGTCTCAAGGCTCCTATGCCTTGGAGCAAGATCATGGTCACCGGCGGCGTCGCTCCTGAGAAGGAGAACCTCGAGAAGTGGTTCGCAGCAGGCGTATTCTGCGTCGGCATGGGCAGCAAGCTCTTCCCAAGCGATAAGGTTAAGGCTGGCGATTGGGCCTACGTCACCAACAAGTGCCGTGAGTGCCTCGATATCATCAAGCCTCTGCTGAAGTAATCGGCTTTTCTGTTGTCGCCCGCCCTCTTGCGGCAGGCGACAACAGTTTTTCTATATTGCAAATACTCATAGGGAGGTTCTATTCTTCTGATAGAAGTTCCCCATAATTCTAAGGAAATGACGAAATACAGATGGGCCATCGCAGCCCTGCTCCTCTTCTCCACCACCATAAACTACATGGACCGAAACGTCATCGGTTTCTTGAAGGACTACTTCTGCTCCGCCGATGGCTTCGGCTGGACTTCCCAGGACTTCTCATATCTGACGTCAATATTCACGCTGTTCTATGCCGGCTTCACCCTCGTAGCAGGATGGATTATTGACAAGCTCGGAACTAAGATAGGCCTCGCTGCATCTCTTATTCTCTGGTCTATTGCCGGCATCTGCAGCGCTTTTATGGGCAAGAGTCTCGTCCCTCACTGTGTCGCTCGAAGCCTCTTCGGCGCTGGCGAGGCGGGCAACTTCCCAGCTTCTATCAAGGCTGTCGCCGAGTGGTTCCCTAAGAAGGAGCGCGCGCTCGCAACCGGTATCTTCAACTCTGGCTCCAACATCGGCGCTATGATTTGCGCTATCTTCGTGCCTTGGTGTCTTCTGACTTGGGCTGACGGCAGCGAGTTCGCTGGCTCTTTCCACGGCTGGCAGATGGCCTTCATCATCACGGGCATCCTCGGCTTCCTCTGGCTCATCTTCTGGGGTATCATGTACAAGGCTCCTAAGGTGATGCTGAAGAACGGCAAGATCAACCAGGCTGAGTACGATCATATCAATAGCGACGTCGAGGAGGCTACCGCTCCTGCTAAGGAGGAGGACAACAACAAGGTTTCTTGGGGCAAGATGCTGACGTTCAATCAGACTTGGTCTTTCGCCTTCGGTAAGTTCATGACAGACGGTATCTGGTGGTTCCTCCTCTTCTGGCTCCCGACCTACGTCAAGCAGCAGTTCTGCGGCGGCATGTCTCCAGAGGATACGGCTCACACTGTCATGATAACGAACTTCATCGTGTTCGGTGTCGCTATCGTCGGCTCTGTCTACGGTGGCGCTCTCCCTATGCACTTTATCAACAAGGGTCTCGAAACTTACAAGGCTCGTATGACGGCTATGCTTATCATCGCTGTCTGCCCTCTCATCCTTCTCGCTACTCAACCTCTCGCTGGCGCAGCTGGCATCATCGCTGCTGTCGCTATCATCAGTATCGCCGGCGCAGCACATCAGGCTTGGTCGGCCAACCTCTTCACGACTGTCTCTGACATGTTCCCGAAGAAGGCTGTCGGCACTGTCACCGGTATCGGCGCTGCTGCAGGTGGTCTCGGCGGTGTCCTCGTCCAGCTCCTCGCTGGCTACTGCGACGGCACTTTCGGCACAGAGACGGCCTACACGATCATGTTCGGCGTATGCGCCTTCGCATACCTCATCGCATGGTTCGTCATGAAGGCGCTCGTACCGAAGTACAAGCAGGTTGTTCTCGACTAATTTTCATGCTGTTTAGTTTACATCAGAGCGAAGCCGCCAACTGCCGACGGCATCACGCGGCTTCGCTCTCTTTTCCCTTCTTTCTTCACTTATGAACTCCCCTACCCTATCTCTGGCATATTGACTAGAATACTCTGACTCCCCACATCATATAAACAGATAAGTAACAAACTAATAACGACAATAGAAAATGGCTATTTTCGGTAAAGCGGCAACTCTCGAAGCTCAGGCTTGCAACAAGAAGTATGGCAAAGTGTTCGACTATCTCAAGAACACTGACCTTGCTGCTGTCTTCGCAGGCATGAACGTCGGCGACAAGAAGACGGTAGAGATCGACGGCAAGAACGTCTACGCTATCTTCCAGGTCTACAACACTAAGATCCACGCCAACGCTAAGCTGGAGGGTCACAAGAACTACGCTGACGTTCAGTACATCTACGAGGGTCAGGAGATTATCGGCTACACTGACATCGCTAACATCGACGCTGAGCCTGAGTACAACGCTGAGAAGGATATCTTCTTCTGCCATGCTAAGAAGCAGCTCAGCCATGTAGTCGTCAACGCTGGCGAGGCTGCCATCCTCGAGCCGCAGGACCTCCACGCCCCTTGCATGATGATTGGCGAACAGAAGGTCGCTAAGAAGATTGTCTTCAAGGTCAAGATGTAATTATTTAGAATTCAATTTAAAACAAACAAGATATGCTTAAGGCACTTAATAAGCGTACGGCTCCTAAGAGCACGATGCCAGAGAGAATCATCCAGTTCGGTGAGGGTAACTTCCTACGTGCATTCGTTGACTGGATCATCTTCAACATGGACCAGAAGACTGACTTCAACAGCTCTGTTGTCGTCGTCCAGCCTATCGAGAAGGGTATGGTCGAGTGGCTCAACGGTCAGGACTGTCTCTACCACGTCAACCTCCAGGGCCGCCAGAATGGCAAGCCTGTCAACGAGCTGACCCGTATCGACGTCATCAGCCGCGCTCTCAACCCTTACAGCCAGAACGCTGCTTTCATGGCTCTCGCTGAGCAGCCTGAGATCCGCTTCGTCATCTCCAACACGACGGAGGCTGGTATCGCTTTCGACCCTGCTTGCAAGCTCTCTGACGCTCCTGCTAGCTCTTACCCTGGCAAGCTGACGCAGCTCCTCTACCACCGCTTCAAGGCGTTCAACGGCGACCCTAAGAAGGGTCTCATCATCATGCCTTGCGAGCTCATATTCCTCAATGGTCACCACCTCAAGGAGTGTATCTACCAGTACATCGAGCTCTGGAAGAACGACTTCGGCAAGGACTACGAGAAGTTCAAGAACTGGTTCACGAAGTACAATTACGTCTGCGCTACCCTCGTAGACCGTATCGTCCCAGGCTTCCCTCGCAAGGAGATTGCTCAGATTCAGAAGAAGATTAGCTACGCCGACAACCTCGTTGTCCAGGCTGAGATCTTCCACCTCTGGGTCATCGAGAAGCCTGAGAACATGAGCATCGCTCAGCTCCGCAAGGAGTTCCCGGCTGAAAAGGCTGGTCTTCAGGTCAAGATAGCCGAGAGCGAGAAGCCTTACCACGAGCGTAAGGTCACACTGCTCAACGGCCCACACACTGTGCTCTCGCCAGTTGCTTACCTCTCTGGCGTCAACATCGTGCGCGACGCTTGCAACCATGCTGTCATCGGCAAGTACATCAAGAAGGTGCAGTTCGACGAGCTTATGGAGACTCTCAACCTCCCGATGGACGAGCTCAAGAAGTTCGCTGCCGACGTCCTCGAGCGCTTCAACAACCCGTACGTCGACCATCAGGTGACGAGCATCATGCTCAATAGCTTCCCGAAGTACCAGACTCGCGACCTCCCAGGCCTCAAGACTTACCTCGAGCGCAAGGGCGAGCTGCCTAAGGGTCTTGTCCTCGGTCTCGCCGCTATCATCACCTACTACAAGGGTGGCAAGCGTGCCGATGGCGCTGAGATTACTCCTAACGACGATCCGAAGATCATGGATCTGCTCAAGAACCTCTGGGCTACGGGCGATACCCGCAAGGTGGCCGAGGGAGTCCTCGCTGCTGCAGACCTCATCTGGAAGGAGCATGGCAACCTGAATCAGATTCCGGGACTGACCGATATGGTCACCGACTTCCTGAACCAGATTCAGAAGAAGGGCATGCTGGAGACTGTCAAGGGTATCCTCTAAAGCTAGCCAGCTGACAAACTGACACTGCCGAGAATTGAGAGTCTCGAAGCCCTCAATTCTCGGCTTTTCATAAAAACCTAATAAACGAAGAAATGGCAGTTAGATTTCTAAAGATAAACCCAGACGACAACGTCGTCGTTGCTATCCAGCCGCTCCAGAAGGGCGAAAAGATTAGCATCGACGGGACGGAGGTAACGCTCCTCGAGGACGTGCCTGCTGGTCATAAGGTCCTCCTGAAGCCTCTGAAGAAGGGCGAGAACGTCATCAAATATGGCTACCCTATTGGCCACGCTGTCAAGGACGAGCAGCCGGGCACCTGGATGAACGAGAACAATATAAAGACAAACCTCGCTGGGCTTCTCGAATATACTTATACGCCGAAACTCGTCGAGATCGAGGCTAAGAACGAGGGCCGCACCTTCATGGGCTACGCCCGTAAGAATGGCGACGTAGGCGTGCGCAACGAGATTTGGGTCATCCCGACTGTCGGCTGCGTCAACGGCATCGTCGGTCAGCTCGTCGACAAACTGAAGGAGGAGACGAAGGGCGAAGGCGTTGACTGCATCGTCGGCTTCCCTCACAACTACGGCTGCTCGCAGCTCGGCGAGGACCACGAGAACACTAAGAAGGTGCTCCGCGACATGGTCCTCCACCCAAATGCTGGCGGCATCCTCGTCGTCGGCCTCGGCTGCGAGAACAACCAGCCTGACGTCTTCAAGGAGTTCTGTGGCGACTACGACCAGGATAGGGTTAAGTTCATGGTGACTCAGAAGGTCGACGGCGACGAGATTGAGGAGGGCATGAAGATCCTTCGCGAACTGTATGCTAAGGCTAAGCAGGACAAGCGTACTCCGCAGCCTCTGAGCAAACTCAAGATTGGCTTGAAGTGCGGTGGCTCAGACGGATTCTCTGGCATCACGGCCAACCCGCTCCTCGGAGTATTCTCTGACTACATCGTAGGTCAGGGTGGCACGACGGTCCTCACGGAGGTCCCTGAGATGTTCGGCGCTGAGACGATCCTCATGAACCGCTGCGAGAACAAGGAGCGCTTCGAGGAGACTGTCAGCCTCATCAACGACTTCAAGCAGTACTTCCTGTCTCACGGCGAGCCGGTCGGCGAGAATCCGTCTCCAGGCAACAAGGCTGGCGGCATCTCAACTCTCGAGGACAAGGCCCTCGGCTGCACTCAGAAGTGTGGCAAGTCTATCGTCCGCGCCGTCCTCCGCTATGGCGACCGCATCAGCAAAACGGGTCTCAACCTTCTGGAGGCTCCTGGCAACGACCTCGTCGCTTCGACAGCTCTGGCTTCTGCCGGCTGCCAGATTGTTCTCTTCACGACGGGAAGAGGCACTCCATTCGGCACTTTCATCCCGACGATGAAGGTCTCGACGAATAGTGGCCTCTACAACCGTAAGAAGAACTGGATTGACTTCAACGCCGGTGTCCTCGTCGAGGATAAGGGCTGGGATGAGACGGCGAAGAAGTTTGCCGACTACGTCATCAGCGTTGCAAGCGGCGAAAGGGTCAACAACGAGAAGAACGGCTACAGGGAGATTGCTATCTTCAAGACTGGCGTCACCCTCTAAATATGCCACACTGATTCGCTTAGGTCGCCATCATTCTGTCTGAGTGGTGGCGACTTATTCTTACAAATGCTATGGACGAGGATTTTCTGCAATATATCTGGGCCAACAAGCTATGCCTTGCCGACTGCAAAAAGACGACTGACGGCGAGGAAATTGAGGTTGTCAACATCGGAAAACTGAACACTGATCAGGGTCCAGACTTCTTCAACGCTCAAGTCAAGATAGGCGGCATAGTATGGGCTGGGAACATTGAGGTGCACGTCGAAAGCGACGACTGGTACAAGCATCACCATGAGACTGACCCGGCCTATGACAACGTTGTCCTCCATGTCGTCTACAAGTCATGCGGCAGGGACATCCTGAACAGCAAGGGACGTAAGATTCCGGAAGTGATGCTGAGTATTTCAGAACAGCTGAAAGAGAGAAGGAACGAACTGCTGGGTATCGGAAATAACGGTACGATCAAGTGTTGCGGAAAGACGAGTGACATACCTCAGATTGTGAAGACCTCGTGGCTCGACACGTTGCTGATGGAGAGGCTCGAGCAGAGGCAGCAGAGGGCCGCGAGCCTCATGACGGAAAGCACTGACGACCTCGACAGCCTCTTCTACGTCCTATTGGCACGTGCCCTCGGCGGCAGCATCAACGCCGACCAGATGCAGATGCTAGCTCGTGCGACACCACTGCGGATTCTGCTCAAGCACCCTACCCCACTCCAGACTGAGGCTCTGCTTCTCGGACAGGCGGGACTTCTGAGTAACATCAAGAAAAGCGAGGCGACTGAGTATGAGAAGAGGCTTCTCTCGGAATACGAGTTTCTAAGGGCTAAGTTTGGCGTAGAGCCAATAGATGCTTCTGTATGGAAATACTTGAGACTGAGACCGGTAAACTTCCCAGATGTGAGGATTGTGCAACTAGCGGCGATAGTCCGAAAGATTCCAGGCAACTTCGAGTCGACTTTCAGAGGTACTGACGCCAAGACGCTGATAGAGAGGCTCGACGTATCTCCAAGCGAGTACTGGGAGAACCATTACAGATTAGGCGTCGAATCCGAACGAAAAGTGGAAAAGAGGCTTGGAGTCGACGCGAGAAGGCTCATCATAATCAACGCTCTGGTGCCCTACTTGGCCCACTGCGCTTACAGAAGGTGCAACACGGAGGGTCTCGACGATGCAATTGAACTTCTGAAAGGTCTGAAGACTGAGAAGAACAGCATTATAAGCGAATGGGAGTCCTCAGGCATCTCCCCGAGAGACGAGGGCGAGGCTCAGGCTCTGATTCACCTCTTCAAGAACTATTGCGAGATGGGACGATGTCTCCACTGCCGCTTCGGTCACGCTATAATGACCAGAAAATAGGCGTTTAATTAGAGTTGTATTAGAGTTGTATACTCCTTAAATCGACTTGGTGGTCATCATATAGCTAATGCTCACATCCCCCGTCGCTCGCTTTCTTCTTACATCATTTTCCCCTAAACATACCACCATATTCTTCCTAAAATCGGATGTAAATTGCGTGAATCGTGGAATTTATGTAACTTTGCATCAACTTTTTGTGCGTGTCGGGACGGTTTGCTGGGGGCTGACGGCGATGTCGGTGAAATGAGAGGCGCAAAAGGAACGTGTAATCTCTTAGTTAACGAAGTTAATAGCACAAGGAAATGAGCAATATTGTAGCTATAGTAGGACGTCCAAACGTTGGCAAATCGACGCTTTTCAACAGACTCGTCGGCTCAAGACAAGCTATCGTCGACGGACAGGCGGGCGTGACTCGAGACAGACAGTACGGAAAGGTCTTATGGAACGGTAGGGAGTTCTCTGTCATCGACACCGGCGGCTACGCCCAAAACTCTGACGACATTTTTGAAGAGGAGATCCGCAAGCAGGTACTCCTCGCTATCGACGAAGCACAAGTCATTCTCTTCCTCGTTGATATCAAGACTGGCGCAACGGATTATGATGATATGGTCGCCGACCTCCTCAGGCGCTCCGGCAAGAAGGTTATCGTTGTCGCCAACAAAGTCGACACCTACGACAAGATGGCGTACATGCACGAGTTCCACAAGTTTGGTCTCGGCGATATTTACCCTATCAGCTCTTCCAACGGCTCCGGAACAGGAGACCTCCTCGATAAGGTTCTCGAACTGCTCCCCTCCGACGGCGGTAGCGACATCGACGAGAACTTGCCTAAGTTCGCTGTTGTCGGCAGACCTAACGCCGGTAAGTCGTCCATCATCAACGCCTTCATCGGTGAGGAAAGAAACATCGTGACCGATATCGCCGGCACTACAAGAGACTCTATCTTGACGAGATACAACAAGTTCGGTAAGGATTTCTACCTCGTCGACACTGCCGGACTCCGTAAGCGTAACAAGGAAAAAGAGGACCTCGAGTTCTACTCTACCATGAGGAGCATCCGCGCTATCGAGGACGCTGACGTCTGTATCCTGATTGTCGACGCCACTCGTGGTCTCGAAGCGCAAGACAAGAAGATATTCGGCCTCGTCGAGAGAAACAACAAGGGTATCGTCGTCGTCGTCAACAAGTGGGACCTCATCGAGAAAGGCAACAATACGATGAAGGAGTGGGAAAAGAATCTACGTGACAATTTCGCTCCCTACACTGACATACCTATCGTATTCGCCTCCGCCCTCAACAAGCAGAGAATCTTCAACGTCCTCGAAGAAGCTTGCCGAGTCTACGAGAACAAGCAGAGAAAAGTTGGTACTTCTGCACTCAACGAGCACCTGCTACCACTTATCGAGAACTTCCCTCCACCTTCTATCAAGGGTAAGTACGTGAAGATTAAGTACATAACGCAGCTGCCTTCGACGACTCCTACGTTTGCCTTCTTCTGCAACCTGCCTCAGTACGTCCGAGACCCCTACAGAAGGTACCTCGAGAACATCATCAGAAAGAATTGGGACTACTGCGGAGTGCCTATCAACATCGTGATGAGAAAGAAATAGTTATGAATACTTGACAGCTATGGTGATGGTCGAGAATAGGATAGAGGAAATTGGTAATGCGTCAAAGCATATACTGCTAGGTCTGCTGACTAAGCCTCGCATCGAACGTGAGATCGCTTTCGTCGTCGATATCCTCTTCTGCTCTGTCCTGACGTTCTTCCCTAACACTCTCGGGATTGTGACGGCTGTCGCCTACTTCCTGCTGAGAGACAATCCCCTTCTCCTCGGCGGACAAAGCTTTGGCAAGCATATCTACGGACTTAGAGTCTGTATGTCGGAGACTGGCGAGAAGGCAACTTGGCGAACTGTATTCCTGAGAAACCTCTTCTCTCTAATCCCTATCTTGAACATTGTCGACTTCTTCTACTTCGTCAGAGACGGTCGTAGACTTGTCGACGTATGGATGGGATCCGACGTCCGTGAGGTCCCTAAGCAACACGAATAATACCTCATTCTTTATTTAGCTATCGAAAAGAATTCAAGCGGGAACTTAGTCTTTCTCTAAGTCCCCGCTTGATTTTTTATCTCTGTCTCTACCTTTTAGTAGAACATACTGAACTTCAGCAACTTGACTATCAGTGCAAATATCAACGGGAACGCCAGGAATGTCCCTATGAGTAGCAATCCGAGAAGGAATACTATCAGACATCCTATGCGCCTTCCGCGCCCCTGTCTCCTGCCTGTCCTGCCGTCTATTATCTCTGCATCTCCTATGACGTTAGACGCCTGACCATCATACGGCTCGTCCGGCATTACTATCCACATCACTACGTATGCTACTGCCATAAGCCCCGAACTGACAAACAACGCCAGCGCCATCAGCAGTCGGACTATTATGACGTCTATCGAAAGATACTCCGCCAGCCCCGCACAGACTCCTCCAAGCACTCCGTCAGAAGAAATCCGATAAAGATGCTTCTCACTCCTACCGACCTTCTCCCCCTTCTCTCCCTTCTCTCCCTTCTCTTCTCCCTTATCTTCCCTCTCTTCCTTCTTGACGTCTATCCTGACGTCCGTCAGCTGGTCAAACTTGGGCATCTCTGGCGGTGTACTTTTCAACGTCTCTGCCGACCCCTCCGCTGTAAGTCCTGTCGCAACGAATGCCGAGACGACCTCCTGCTCTGTCAGGATATGTGTAGGGTTATAGACTGAACGTAGGTACTCTGCCAATCTGCCCTCGACATTCGCCTGGAGCACCTCCTTCATCTCGTCACTCGCAAAGCCTATCGCCCTCTCGATGCCTTTCTTCAGCGCATTATACGCCCCTTCATCGACATCAAAACTCTCTCCCTGTAGCTTCAACGTTATCACCATACTCTTGTCTTTTTATCCCATCCTACCTACGTAGTCCGAGAAATCAAAACTCCTTACGACTCTTATCTCGCTATCCTTGCTGTCTTGAACAGCCATTGAAGGGTGTTTGACACCGTTGAACATGGTTGTCTTGACTGTCGTATAGTGCATCATGTCTTCAAAGATTATCTCGTCGCCGACCTTCAGCTCTTTGTCAAAAGACCACTCTCCGACGTAGTCCCCCGAGAGACACGAGCATCCCCCCATCCTATATGTCGGTAGCCCAGCTACAGGCTCATGATGCGCCCCGCGTATGACTGGCTTATATGGCATCTCGAGGCAGTCCGGCATGTGGCATGCAAACGAGACGTTCAGCATCGCTGTCTTGACTCCGCCATGCTCGACTATATCCTCAACTCTCGACGTCAGGTATCCTGTCTGCCATCCAAATGCCGACCCAGGCTCCAATATCAATTCGAGGTTCTGATGTCTGCTTCTGAACGCTCTCAGCGCTTCTATCAGCCCCTCCGTGTCATACCCTGCCCGTGTCATCAGGTGACCTCCGCCTATGTTCAGCCATTTCAGCTTCCCCAGCCATCTTCCGAACTTCTTCTCTATCTGCCCCAGCAAAGACGCTGTCTCCGCTGCCGAACTCTCGCACAACGCATGTACGTGGAAGCCTTCTATCTCCTCCGGCAACTCCTCCGGCAGCTCGTCTGCAGGCACTCCAAGCCTGCTCCCCGGCAGACACGGATTGTATAGGTCTGTCTCGACCTGACTTAGCTCCGGATTTACTCTCAGCCCTACGCTCAAGTCTTTGTTCCTGCTCTGCCTTATCTTCTCTCTATATCTTTCTATCAACCCTAATGAATTGAATGTCAAGTGACTGCTCCTCTCTATTATCTCGTCTATGTCCTCCGGACTGTAGACGGGCGCGTATGTATGAGGCTTGCTTAGCATATATGTGTTCGCAAGCATCACCTCGTTGAGCGACGACGCTGTCGCCACTCCAAACTTCTCCCTAACTATGTTTAGCACTGGCCAGAACGCAAACGCCTTGAATGCTAATAGTATCGTCACCCCAGACGACTTCCTGACGTACTCTATCTTCTCTAGGTTCGACCTGAGCTTATCTACCTCAAGTACGTAACATGGATTTGGTATTTGGCTGCCCATTTCTTTCTTTCCCTATAACTAATGCTTCTTGTTTATCGAGAGTCGCGTCTCCCTTATCTTGCTCTTTATCATCGCCGACTCTTTCAGTAGCTGGCTGAGTCTCCAGATGTGAGCTATGGCTTTCTTGTCTGTCTCTGTCATTAGCGTCCGATACCGCGCCTTCTCCCCCAGATAACTGACGTATATGTGGTTCTCTATGTCGTTTGCCACGAACTGTGCCATCGCCATCGCCATATCCCCTCGATACCGAACTACCTCCCAGACCATCTCCCCATCCGTAAACGAGTTTATGAAAGCAGCATCTGTTACTGTGTCCGTGACTATATAAGACTCGCCCGACTCTATCTTTACCCGATTATGATGAAGTGCCTTCTCGCCTACAAAGTTGCTAGACATGTACATCGTGCCATTCTGCTCGACGAAAGCTCTCAGATGACACCTGTCAAACGTCCTCCACCGCTTCTGGCTCACGTGTACGAATACCGGCGTCGCAGCATGCTTGTCCGGTATGTCTACTTCCTTCATCAACGGCTCTATCTCTTTCTGACGCTCCGCCAAGACACTGTCAAGGTAACTTATCGTCCTTCGCTTCTCGTACGTGACGACTGTCCTCCTCATGTCACTCGCCTCCTTGCAAACCCTGTATTCCTCGGGATATGTCTCCGTGATACTGTCCAACAACGACTTCGCAAGTCCCGTCTTGTGATCCGTGAAGGCACTGACGGCCTGCTCATAGAGAGCCTTCGCCCTCTCCTCCTTGCTCGGTTGGCACGATGCGACGACTGCCAACAATATCACTATCCCGAAGAGCTTTGGTCTCATATCATTGTGTCTTTATTGCCCCTCAACTTGTTTCCGCTTCGTGCTTAGCATCCCACACGCCGCTTCTATGTCCGAGCCTTTCGACTGCCTGATGGTAGCCGTCAGCCCCTTGTTGCAGAGATAATCCCTGAACTCCGCCATCTTCCTCAGCGACGTTCCCTTCAATCTGCTATCTGGTATAGCGTTGAATCCTATCAGGTTCACCCTGCAGTGCAACCCCTTGACCAGTGCCAGCAGTGCATCCGCATGACTTCTGCTGTCATTCACGCCGTCAAACATGGTGTACTCGAAAGTCAGTCTTCTCTGTCCCTCCCAGTCGTATCCTCTCAATAGATCTATCGTCTCCTCGATGGGATACGCCTTCTCGACGGGCATTATATTAACTCTCTCCTCGCTCCGCGGCGAGTGTAGGCTTATCGCAATGTGCGCCTCACAACTGTCAAGGAATGTCTTGACTCTCTCGGGTATGCCTATCGTCGAGACTGTTATCCTCCTCGGACTCCACGCATAACCCCACTTCGACGTCATGATCTCTATGGATTTCAAGACCTCCACGAGGTTGTCCATCGGCTCACCCATCCCCATGTACACTATGTTCGTCAGGTCTTCATGTCCCTCTGTCGACGCCATCTGGTTCAATATCTCCCCTGCTGTCAGGTTTCCTCCGAATCCCTGCCGCCCTGTCATGCAGAACTCACAGCTCATCTTGCATCCAGCCTGAGATGAGACGCAGAGTGTGTTCCGCTCCCCATATCCGTCTGGTATATATGCTGTCTCGACCGCTATCTCTTTTCCTCCCTCTCTTCCATATCTATACAGCATCTTCCGCGTCCCGTCTTTCGACGTCAACACCTCGGCTGGCGCTGTCCTCCCGACTTCATAGCCCTCCTTCAGCGCCTCCCGCGCCTTCAGCGACAGGTTCGTCATTCCGTCTATGCTCTCGACGTTTTTGGAGTATAGCCAGTCTGCTATCTGAGCTCCCGCAAACTTCTTCAAGCCTACGCTGAGCGCTATCTCCTGCAACTCCACCAATGTCAACCCGTATAGTGCCTTTGCCATCCTTTTCCCTCCTCCTATCGCTTCTGCTTGATTCCTCCTTTGCTGGTCAACTCTATCCTACCACTCTTCATCAACGTCCCTATCGTCATCTTGAAACTCTTCTTCGAGCAACCGAACTCCCTCTTGATGTCCTCCGGATCTGATTTGTCTCCGTATGGCAACTCGCCCCCAGCCTCTTCTAGCTTGCTCATTATCTTTTCTCCGAGGTCACCGACCTTCGCATATCCTATCGGCGTAGGCTGAAGGTCTATCTTGTCGTCTTCACGGACTTTCTTGACGTACAGCTTCAACCGCTGACCTATCGTCAACGGCTCATACACGTCTCCTTCATAGACTAAGCCGGTATGTAGGTTGTCGACGACTACTTTGTATCCGAGTGGCGTGAACTCTGTCACTATGGCATCGACTTCATCGCCCGTCTCGTACTTCGGCATCGTGTTGTCGAGATACCTGTCTATCTTCGTCGTCGCCGCTATTCTCCCCGTCACCCTGTCTCTATAGACGTATACTATGTAACGCCTCCCTTCTGCCATCGGCGTCCTCTGCTCCCTCCTCGGGACTAGCAGGTCCTTGGGCAATCCCCAGTCTAGAAATGCTCCCGGACTCGTCAACTGCTTCACCTCGAGATAGGCGACCTCGCCTACCTGTGCCTTAGGCGTCTCTGTCGTGGCTACTATCCTGTCCTCACTGTCGAAGTACAGAAATACGTCTAGCTCCTGACCTATCTCCAGCCCCACCGGCTCATATCGCCGCGGCAACAGTATCTCACCCTCGACCCCTCCGTCCAGATAACTGCCGAAGTCTAACTTCTTGACGACTGTCAAGGTGTTCCACCTCCCAGTCTCAACTTCTTTGCGTCTTCCTAATATCATTATTCTTCTAACAGTTTCTTGTCATACTTCAAGCGAGCATTGTCGATTCCCAGCTTCCGGCCCTTCTCGACTCTGATTATCTGAAGGCGCGTGATGAGCATCGCTATCACGAAATACACTGCTGTCTGTATTACGATGCCCGTCATCTCGGAATGTAGGTCTTTCAACGAGGCTCCCATCGACGTGAGTCGGACGTATCCGTTTATCCCATACGACGACGGGAACAGACGGCCGACATAATACCAGAAGTCCGGCAAATTGCTACCCGGCCACGACACTCCACTCATGAACAACAGCGGGACTGACATGAATACGAACATCAGTATGCTGTCCTCCCTGCGATACAACAGGCTTGCCAACACGAGCCCGAATACGCAGCAATCTATCACGTACGGTATTATGAACCCTACGAAATCCCAATAGTGCCCGAGCTGAGGGAACGTGAACATCTGGGTCACAACGGTATACATGTACAACGCCAGCAATATGTATAGCGGGACGTATATCATCATCCTGCCCAGCAACACGCTGACTGGATGGGTCAAGTGCATGTTCAGGTCCAACGCATATCCTCTGTTCTTCTCCCTGGTCTTGCCCATCGCCATGCCCATCCCAAGCAACATGGTCTGCTGTATGATCAGCATCAAGACCGGCGGCAATAGGAAACTGTCATAACCTCCCTGAGGATTGAACAACTGGACGTGCTGGTACTTGACTGGCTGCATCGCAACCTCCCGCTCCCGGTCTGTGATAAGGTTCTTGAACTTCTCGACTCTTATCAGCTTGTTCATCTCGAGAGACGCATTCGTACACGGCAACAACAAGTTCTTATAGTATATCATCGAACTTACGTCGCAATACACTCCTACTCTCGTCTGCTTGCCCTTCCTGAGGTCGTCTTCAAAGCTCTTGGGTATGTGAACTATCCCATAGACCTCCCTCTTCATCATCAGGTCCTGCGCCTCCGCCATATTTGTGCACTTGGCATACACCGCCATCTCTGGCGCAGCATCTATCTTCCTGATGAACTCTCTCGACATGTTGCTCTGGCTGTCGTCGACGACTGCAGCCGTCACGTCCCTCGCTATCTCTGTGTTATAAACGTAGGCATATATCAACGGATACGCCAACGGCACCGCTATCACGAATATGAGCACGCCTATGTCGGTAAATACTTCCTTCATGTCGTGCCACCACGATTCTATCAACTCTCTAAACATCTCTCACCCTCCTTGTTCTATTCTCTCCTATGGGACGTAGTCTATGTGATTTATCGCGTATGCATACCGCTTGATAAACAGCAACGGCACTACCATCATTATCAACAATGCTAATATCGGCTGCCACGCATACTCTATCGGATATCCATTCAGCGCCTGATTGCTGTAGATGAGAAAGTAGTCCCTCAACGGAAATATCCACGACAGCTTTATCAACAACGGACTCATCGCCGTCGTCGGATACGAGAAGCCGGCCATAGATATAGATAACACTCCGACCAATGCGCTCGCCGACATCGACATTCTCATCTGTCCCGCAAATATCCCGAACATCACCAGCCCGAAAGCCTGAGCCGCAAGCACTGTCAACACTCCTATACACATCATCGGGAACAACCCGCTCTGGCATGGGAAACATAGCACCTTGTACAGGTACACGTACATCATCCAGAACTGGAGTACGTACAGCACGGTCTGCGGCAACAGCTTGCCGGTTATGAAGATAGGAACTGACCCTCCTGCCATGTCGTGATATACGAACTTCTGCGTACCCTTCTTCCACTCCATGCCTATCGCATACGTCGTCGTTAGCATTATCATCAGTATGACTATGCCCGGGACTATGCAGTTCGTCAACAGCACGGAATAGTTCAATGTCGAATTGCTTATCGGATGCGACTCGATGACTATCGGCTGAAGCACTCCCATGATCTGCTTGTCTGTCAAGCCCTTCGCTCGCAATGTCTCGCGCGTGATGGCAAGTCCCGTCATCTCGCTCGTCGTCCGCAAGTCTTTCATTAGTAGGCTCGCCGGCAAGAAATATGCGTCATTTGTGTAGAATGAGATCTGTGGCTGCTTGCTGCTTATCGCCGCCTGTGTCGTCCCTTTCGGGATATACATGAACGCATATATCTCCCCGTGAAGGACTGCCTCCTTCGCCGCCTCAAATGTTGGATAGCGTCTGCTCAGGTCCGTCGTCTTCATACTACCCAGTATCCTGACTATCTGACGCGTAGTAGACGTGTTGTCCTCGTCGACAAGGCCCGTCGGCAACTTCTGTGGCAACCCCTCCGACATCATCGTCGAGAAGAATATCGCACAGAATATCGGAGCTATCAGCATGCAGAACACTAGCAATGGCCTGCGAATGAATATCCGCAGCTCCCTGACTGTCAGCATCCAGATGCGCTTACCCTGTCTCTTGACGTAGCTTAGCATTACTTCTTCAGTATCACGGTCATTCCCTCACGCACGTCCTTGACGTCAGCCATGTCGACTGGCACTGCCTTCACCTCGAACGTCTTCAAGTCATACTTGTCCAGCGCCTTTGTCGCCTTCCAGATAGCGTACGTCCCGACATCCTTTATCTTGCTTATCCTGACCTTTATCTCCTTGTCTGTGGCTGGCATGTAGGCCTCTACCTCCGCCCCGACTGTCAGTCCCTTCAGCAGATCCTCCCTGACGTTGAACGTGAACCATACTTTCTCCGTCATCGCTACGTTCATCAGCGGAGACCCCGTCCCGACGAGCTCTCCTAGCTCCGGGAATATCTCTGTGACCTCTCCGTCTTCAAGTGCTGTCAGTCGCGTCTCGTCTATGTAAGAGCTTACCTCGCTGACTGCTCCCTTTGCTCGATTCACCTGTGCCTTTGCCGCCTCTATGTCCTCCTTCTGAGCACCATTGACTGCCATGTCATACTGGCTCTTCGCAGCCCTCTCTGTCGCCTTCATGGCATTCAGCTGAGCTGTCACCTCGTCCATCTTCTGTGCGCTGACTACGCTGTCTGCATATAGTCCTGCGACTCTCTCGTATGTCTTCTGCGCTACTTCAAGTCCTGCCTTCGCCTTCTGCCACATCTCGTATGCTCCCTGTATCTGCTCCTGCCTTGCACCTTTCTTCGCCTTCTGCTCTATCGCCTCCGCCGCCTCGAGTGCAGCATTCGCCTGATTCAGCTTCGCCATGACGTCCGGCGCCTCCAATACTATCAGAGTGTCTCCCTTCTTTACTCTGTCACCTTCCTCGACTCGTATCTCCTTTACTCGTCCAGGCACCTTGCTGCTGATCCTGTAGTCGGTCATCTCTACCTCGCCCTGTATAGTCTCTAGCTTCTCCGGTATGCTTAGTCCTACCAGTATCACAGCTGCTATCAGACACAACAGCACACACGCAAATATCACTGTCAGATTTACTCTCCTTTTCATCTCTCGTCCTTAAATTGGTCCTGTTTTGTATTGTTTACTTTTTGTTTCTTTCGCAAAATTACTAATTTAACCGACATGCTATCACTATTCTCTCTCTTTTATCTATTTACTTTCGCTTTTCATAATAAAATGATAGCAGAACGACTCTCACCTCGCCCTGCTATCTGCTTTTATCTCCGATTTCCTTACTGATTTTACTCGATGAACCTAATCTTGTCTGCGTCCCTCGGCTTCGCCTCTGGCGACTCGTCAGGATATCCCAACGCCAGGCAGTAGACGAGCTCCGCATCTTCCGGCAGTTCTAGCTTGTCTATGAACGGCCTGACCTCCTCCGTCCTCGTCAAAAACTCTATCGGTCCGCCGAGAAAACACGAGCCAACTCCCATGCTCCATGCCGCTAGCGCCATGTTCTCACCCAAAAGCCCTACGTTGATGTCGCTGCCACCGGTCTTTGCAACGAATACTACTGTCCACGCATTCCTGAACATTGTCACCATACTCGGATCCTTCGCAGCCTTCTCGTTATATCGCTTGTATATCTCTGTCAATCTGCTTATGTCCGCCTTGTTGTCGACTACCCTGATCTCCCACTCCTGCTTGTTCATCGCGTTCGGCGCATATATGCCACATCTGACTATGGTCTCTACCGTGTCCCTGCCTACTTTCTGAGGCTTATACTTCCTGATGCTCCGCCGAGTCATTATCGTCTCTATGACGGCATTGCCATTGTTTACGCTCGGAGTCGAGACAGCCTTCTCCTGACTCCCGCCCTGACACGATGCCACCAACATGACGAAGCATGCCGACATCACTGCTATCAATGTATTTTTCATCTTTACCTCTTCCTTATGTTTTGTTTTACCTTACCGCAAATTTAATTATTTATTCATTCGCCGTCTCTTAATATCTCCTAAATAAAGTCCACATACCTTTTGCCCATCCTCGACGCCACTTTTCCCCTACCCTTCTCCTACCCTTTCCTCCTCTCCTCCATCTTGCTCCCGTTCATAAATTCTTCTCCCCTTTTTCCCGTCTTCACTCAAACCTACCTTGAACCTATCTTCAACCTACCTTGAACCTACCTTGAACCTACCCTCAACCTACATTCGACTTATCATGGACTTGGGTTAGACCTGTATTAGACTTGTCGCAACTTATGTTAACCACGTCCATGCCTCCACTTCAAGCGCCAAACACCATTCAACTCCTGCCTTCTGCACCATCCTGTCGATTCATTCTGCCCAGTTCTCACTCGCCCCCGCATTCATTATTCCTTCTTTATGTGCCGCACTACTCTCCGTCCTTATCCACCGCCACTCTCAAAACTCTCTATTTTCCAACATCTTAACAACCTCATAATCCCCTAGACGCCACCAATTCGCCACCTCTTCACCCACCACTTTCTGGCATATCACCCTCCGAAAAGCCACAAATCGACTCCAAATAGCCTGCTTTTCCCATTCTCTCAACTCACCTCCCTAAATCACCCTAAAAAACTTCCATTCACACACGTCTGTCAATCAACTGATTAGACAGACGCCTAAAAATTTCTTGAAAAAAAACGCTCGAAATGTTTGGAGTTAGAAAAATTCGCCCTAAATTTGCACTCGCAAAAGCAAAACGGGTAAGTCCTATGCGACCAGCTCCCTTTGAACCCTCCAGGGCCTGACCGCAGCAAAGGTATTAGGTTGAGCGGTGCGATATAGATAGCTTACCCACCTTGCCAGCATAGCTCAGTTGGTAGAGCAGCTGATTTGTAATCAGCCGGTCGTGGGTTCGAGTCCCTCTGCTGGCTCGCATTTAGCGAGAATTGTTTCTCTGGGAGGATTCCAGAGCGGTCAAATGGGGCAGACTGTAAATCTGTTGCTTCGGCTTCCAAGGTTCGAATCCTTGTCCTCCCACTACTTTCAATTCAAGCTGCTGCGGGAATAGCTCAGTTGATAGAGCATCAGCCTTCCAAGCTGAGGGTCGCGGGTTTGAGCCCCGTTTCCCGCTCTCTCGCCGATGTCTAATCGACGTCGGCTTTTTTCTTCCTAAAACACCCCTCCCCTCCGACTCACGTAGTCGTTATTTCTTGCGGGAATAGCTCAGTTGATAGAGCATCAGCCTTCCAAGCTGAGGGTCGCGGGTTTGAGCCCCGTTTCCCGCTCTCCAGCCGGTGTCTCTCTGACATCGGCTTTTTTCGTCCCTGAATCTTTCAACCCCCTTTTCTTTCTCTGCCCTTCTCTTTTGGCGCAATCTTTGCTCCTACCTCCCTAAACGTCTCGTCTCCTCGCTTTGGACTTTGACGTCTCACTCTTTTTTGCTAACTTAGGACTGTTATAACTATCTAAAATGAGAATTTTTCTACTGATATTGTCCCTCCTCCTGCCTCTCTTCGCCTCCGCTCAAAACAAGGCTCACCTTCAGCGGACGCAGAAGAATGGTCTCTTCGTCGAATCTTTCTCCGTCCTTAAATCTGACACTTCTGTCCGTGACGGCAAGTACGAGCTGAAATACAAGAACTGGACTATCGAGAGCGGCTCCTACCGCTCCGGCAAGAAGGTTGGCACTTGGACTTACCGTAACTACAACAAGCAGATTGAACTGATGTACAACTACACCCTCAGACAACCTGTGCATATTCTCCAACATCTCGGCAAGACCTACGACCAGAACAACTACCCCTGCATGTTCCTCGGGAGCCCCGTCATCCCCTATTTCTTCGTCCTTAGCCACGTCTACTACCCTAAGGCCGAGGAAAACAATCGTAGCGGTGGCAGCGTCGTCCTGACTATCCTTGTCGACAAGTCAGGTCAAATGAAGGGCTACAAGATCAAGGAGGCTACTTCTGAGAACTTCGCCCGCGTGGTCCGCCAGGCTGCCGACAAGATTAGCAGCCGCAACTGGCGCTGGATTCCAGCTCTCGCCGACGGCAAGGAGGTCGACGGTGAATATGATATTACTATTGAGTTCGACAACTAACTATCTTCCTATACCCCGGTACCAGCAGGACACCTCGCATCACCATAAATGTGCTGAAACTTGGCCACAACCACTGCTCGCTCCCCGATAGCTGCATCAAAAAGGCTACGACTACGGCCGACAGCAACGCGCCCGCTACGCTGAACAACAGCCATCGCGTCTGAGTCGCCCCTATCATGACTCCGTCCAATATGAAGGCGAGCAGTCCGGCCATCGGCATGGCTATCCCCCACCCTATCTCGCCTCCAGCCCTCACCAAGACTTCCTCCGACGGCCCAAACATCGTCAATATCTCTCTCCAGAACATGAGGTAAACTCCTGTGTACAATAGTCCTACGACGACTCCCCATGCCATCAGCCGCCTCGTGCTGTCTCTGAGTCCTTCCCGGTCTTGCGCACCTATCAGCTTCCCGACTATGCTCTCCGCTGAATATGCCAGCCCGTCCGCTATATAGCTGAAAAGGACGAATAGCTGCATCATCAGTGTGTTCGTCGCCAATACGACCTCACCTCCCCATGACGACACTACTGTGAACAGTGTGAACGCCGTGACTATGCAAAGAGTCCTGACGAATATGTCCCCTCCGACTCTCAGAAACTTCCGAAACGGCTCGACCTTGAGGCTCTTCACAAGTTTATACCCCTCAAACTCTCTCCCGTACTTCTTCCTCACTATTACTACGCTCATCACGACTCCCGCCCATTGCGCTACGACTGTCCCAATGGCGACTCCTGCTATCCCCTTCTCCATCCATATCGCTATCACTGCCGACGCCGCTACGTTTATGACGTTCGCTGAGACTGTTACTATCATCGCCGATTTCGGGTCCTGCATACCTATCATCCACCCCGCAAATGCGAATAGCGACACCGATGCAGGTATCGCCCATATTCGGACCCACACATACTCCCTGACTTGCGCCTCGACTCTCTCTGGCGACGAGAACAGTCCTATCACCCACTCTATCAGTACGCCAGACGACAACAGCAAGACTGCACTCAGAAACAGTGCTATCGTCAGCCCTCTAGTCAATATCGATGCGACTTCCTCACGGTCACCACGCCCGTATGCCTGCGCCGTCAGTCCACTGCAGCCCATCCTCAGGAAGCCGCAGTTCCAATATATTATGTTGAAAATTGTCGTCCCGATCGAGACTGCTCCGATCCCCGCATCACCCCCGACGTGCCCAGCTATCGCTGTGTCCGCCAGCCCTATCAGCGGGACTGATATGTTCGATACTATGTTCGGCAACGTCAGCCGCCATATCTCCCTGTCTCGCGACGTTAGCAGCCCATTCATCGATAACGCCCATTGTCTCGCGGACTGCTGCTCTGGTCATACTTCAAGTCTTGCAAGATCGAACTGCTTACTGCTATGTTGAACGAATAGGATTTGTAAAGGCCGACCGGTACTACGTTGAAACTCATGGTCCAGCAATGTAGGTCTCGTGTGATTCCTATCGACGTCTGCGATAGCTTCTTCTCGTCAAAACTGTATCCCGATGACAATGAGAACTTCCACTTCTGCGTCAACGACAATGACGCATTCATATTCAACGACGACGAGACTTTATACTTATACTTGCACCTCTCCGCATCAAATGTTCCCTGAGAGACGTTTAAGCTGTAGTTGAACGATAGGCTCCACGGCATGTCAAACTTCGCATATCCGTCGTTGTCCCCATCTTCTCCATCTGTCCCTCCTTGAGTCTCCGGATCCATCTGAGCCCCTGGCTGTGGCGTGTCACTCTCCGCCGCCTTCATCGCCCAGTCGTCATCATACCCGTCATCCATGTTCATGTTGTCTGTCTGTGTCTCCTTCTTGTCCTTCTTCTTGAATGTGTTCGGCGACAACTGGAAACCGAAACTTAGGCTCGCCGACGTGAACCGGACGAGCTTATGATTCTGCCTGATGGCGGGTCTGTTTATCCTCACTGCCGAACCTGACTTCGACGCAACAATGCCGTATGGGTCGAAATTCGCATTGAAATTGACGCTCGTCCCGAATACTTTCGTTCGCCCAGACATGGATATGTTGTCCATCTTCATCGAGTCCTTCATGAAGTCATAACCCGATGAGAAGTTGAGTCCCTCGACCAGCTGTATCTTCTTGAATCCTGTCGTATCCTCGTCGCTCTTTATCTTCATCTCGATTGTGTTCCCGAGTGAGTAAGACAAACGTCCCGAACGTGCCGAGCCTGGCGAGCCATACAGATACCCCTCAAACATCGAATACTTGTAGTCGACTATCTTGTCGTTCTTCTTGTCGTAATACTGGAATCTGTCATACACTCCATACTTCGCCTCCGAGAAGTCTGGCGCAAAAGATACACTGACAGACGGCGTCATGACATGTCGTATCGCATTTACCTTGTCCCCAAACAACGCCCTTATCGGCCTGTAGAACGAATACACTTTCGTACTCGTCCCGACCGAGAAACTGTAGTCGTACGCCCTGCTGAACCCATGATCGGGGTCTTTTTTCACTAGCTTCTGGTTCTCCTCGTCCCACTCCTTCCGCGTCTTCGTCAAGTACCACCTCTCTGTGTAATTGAACGACGGCGTCATCGAGAAGTATTTCAGCACTTTGATGTTCGTCGATATCGGTATGCTGTGCTTCATTCCGTTCTTCCACATCGTCGAGAAATCCTTCGGCGCAAATGTCAGGTCCTTCTCTTTGCACGACGTCGAGTTCTTCATCGACATTGAATAGCCGAGATTCAAGTTGTATAGCATGTTCTGGCTCGAACCGACCATCTTCTTCGGCTTGAATGGATAGAATCGTCTCGACGATGTCAATGAGAGATCCGGGATTGTCAGGTTTATCGACGTGTCTCGACTGTTCTGCGAATGTAGCAGCGATACTGTCACTCTGAACGGATTCCAAGACCATTTCCTGCTATACGATACGCTACTGCTCTTCTGATTCGTCGCCAGAACTGTCGGATTTACTACGTTCCCGACGTTATTCTTGTTATACGAGCTCGTCGAGAAGTTTACGCTAGCCGAAAACGTCATGTCCGGATTCATCTTCGAGTCCTGCGAATGATTCCACCTGACCGAGAAGTCGTTGTTCTTCTGATAGTCCGGGAGCGACTTCTCCGACGTTATGTTCGATATGAAGTCTGTCGAGAAACTCCCCGCAAACTTGTACCTCTTCTTGTATGTCGACGACACATGCAGTCCCCACGACCCTTTCGTGTAGATGTCACCCAACACCTTCAAGTCGAAATACTCGTTTGCCGCCCAGTAATATCCGCCGTTCCTTAGGTAAAAACCTCGTGTCGACTCGTCTCCGTAAGACGGCACGATGATACCCGAACTATATGACTTTGTATTCGGTATGATTGCAAATGGCAGCGCTATCGGCAACGGGACGTCCAGCAACACTAGATACGCCGGTCCTGTCACTGTCTTCTTCCCCGGGATGACTTTCGCCTTCGTCAAGTTGAGATAGAAATGCGGATGATCATGATTCTGACATGTCGTGTACTTTGCATCCTTCATGTAGTATGTCTTCTCGTCGACTCGCTTTGCCCTGTCTCCGACTACATATCCGTCTCCCTGCTCAGTTACTATGTGTGTGATTATCGCCTTCTTGGTCTCGAAGTTATACTTCAACTTCTTCATCGTGTACTCCCCACTCTTGTCCTTGAAGACTGGCAACCCTGACTCCACTCCCGCCGTATCTACCACTCCATACGCGTATGCTATCGAACTGTCCATGTCGAGCTCTATGGCGTACGCCGACAGACTTATGTCGCCATAATAGACTTCTGCATCTCCATAAAGATACATCTTCTTCCTCTCGAAGTCAAAAAACATTGAGTCTTTCGCCTGATACTTCACCTCCGTGTCGATCATCGATTTCCCGACGTCCAAAGTCTTAGCCTCCTTCTTCCCCTGACCTTTGTCAACACTCTCAACTGACTTCTTATCCGAAGCCACTTGACGAACATCCGTCGCTACCTTCTGCTGCGCAAATGCGCTTGTCGCGCATATCAAGCACAACAATACGACCAGAAGTCTATTCGCTAATCTATTTTTTCTGTAGAAAGTCAAAACTCTTCCCCGATTGTCAGCCGCAAAATTAATCTTTTTATCGCTAACTGCCACACTTCCTCTCTCCCTCTTTTCTTCACTTCCGATGCGGATTTAACTAAAACTTCTGTTTCCCGTCCGCAAAAGTCTCGAAACCGCTAGCAATCTATTCGCCTTCTCGACTACTTTCTCCTAAACGCACAATACAATTCCAATACCGCTCCGACTACTAACGGCAACAACCAATATCCCTTCATCGCATACATCAGATACGCTGACACACAGACCATTACCATGCTAAACATCTGCATCCCTATCCGACGCTGCTCCGCAACCTCTACGTCTTTCCCCGCCGTCATCCTCTCGTTGAGTCGAATCAGGAACATGACAAGCCCACCAGCTATCGTCACCATCCACGACCATTCTGCATTGCTGTAAACTTTTCCTACTACACCTACCAGTATGGCAGCCATAGCTATCGCTCCGACGACATCCCTCCAAGCCATCAGTCCTTGATTATAAAGATTACTTCGTTATCTTTCTTCATGTAATACTCCTCGCGAGCAAACTTCTCTAGCGACTCCTTGTTAGTCTTAAGCTCCTTCATTTTCCTCTTGTCGCTCTCTATCTCGCTCTCGAGCTTCGCCTTCTCTTTCTCCAGCACCTCTATCTTCTTCCCGTATGAGTACCGGACGAATATGTTGTCCTCATCCATGAAGGCCATCCACAGCAGAAAGCCTATCACGACAAGCATATATTTGCTGTTCAGGAGCGTCGCAAACGCATCTCTTATGTCCTTCAGATATGCCTTCATCAGTCAAACGTCCTGTTGCTGTTCGTCGAGATCTCAATCATGCGCTCGTAGTCGTCCGCATCAAGACCCTCCTGGAAGTAATATAACTGCGGATTCACTTTCTGACCCTTCTTGACAACCTCATAATGCACATGCGGACCTGTGCTCAACCCTGTACTCCCGACATAACCTATCACGTCTCCCCTCTTCACCTTCTGCCCCTGCTTGACATTGAACGCACTCATGTGACCATAGATTGTCATGTACCCAAATCCATGATCTATCTTCACATGCTTCCCGTATCCACTGAAACTCGTTGTGACTTCCTTCACTACTCCGTCTCCCGTCGCATATATCTCTGTCCCCGTCGGCGCTGTGAAGTCCATGCCCTCATGAAACTTCTTGATTTTATACACGGGATGTATTCTCCAGCCCCAGCCAGACGCCGTCCTCGTCAAATCCTTGTTGTTTATCGGCATTATCGCCGGTATGCACATTATCATCTCATTGTTCTTGTTGACGAGGTCGATGATCTCATCAAAAGACTTGCTCTGGACGTAGAGCTGCTTTGCTATGACGTCCAACCGCTTCGCCGTCGCTATCACTAACTTCGAGTTCGAGATGCCCTCCAAATCATCATACCTGTTGACTCCACCAAAGCCTGCCTTCCTGACTGACACCGGTATCGAGTCTGCCTCATATATCACTCTGTATATGTTCTCGTCCCTCTGATGTATGTCCTCCAACACGTTCTCTATCTGACTCAGCCTGTGATTCAACTGGTCATACTGCGTCAGGAGATCATGCTTCTCCCTCTTCAGCCTCTTCTCCTCTGGGCTGTCAAAGACATAGACATAGGTGAAGAACAGACACACCGACACTACCAACCCAAAGAACGTATGGAACAGTCCACGCTTGACATAATGGAGAAACCCATGCTTTACCGGCACGTACTCTAGCTTTTCTGGGTCGTATTTGTAGTGTTTCTTCGACATTTTTATTTCCGTTTTTCGCCTCCTTTTATATCGTCGGCATTGTTAGCTAACTTACAACCCGCAAATATACGTATATTCCTTAATTATGTTCCAATTTAGCAACAAAAAAGACGCATAACCATCACTTTTTTAACATTTAGACAGCTACGTCTCTCGTTATTATGTCTTTTTTCGGTTTCCTACACAACTCTTCAGACCGACTCCCTCACATTATTTCTACTCTCCTATATTCTTCCTATTCTCTCACTTCTACCTCCAGCCCATCATACGCTATGTTCATCGACTCCGGCAACATCTTCTCCGCCTCGCTCTGAAGTCCCATGTGATGAGACGCATGTATGAAATATGTCTGTCTAGCCCCAACCTGCCTGGCTACTTCTATCGACTGAGGTAGCGAGAAATGAGACGGATGTTCAAACATTCCTAACGCATTCAACACCAACGTGTCCACTCCTCGTATAGCCTCTATCGTCTCTTCTGGCAACGAGCTCGCATCTGTTATATACGCCAATGGTCCTATTCTATATCCTGCTATTGGCATTGCCCCATGTATGACCTCTAGCGGAACTACTTCCACTCCTGCTGCCATAAACGGAATGTTATACTCGACGACATTGATGTCAAACCTCGGTATCCCTGGATACGGATGCGCCTCAAATACATAATACAAGCTCTTCTGCAGCGACGCCCGAGTCGAACTGAGGGCATATATCTCAAAACGCCGTCGCGTCGAATAGTTCAAACCTCTTATGTCGTCTATGCCGCCTACATGGTCATAATGATGATGCGTCAGCAATATTGCATCTATCTCATAATTTCGCGCCCGCAACATCTGCTGACGGAAGTCAGGCCCTACATCTATCAAGATTGTCTTGCCCTGATACTCTACTATCGCCGACGTGCGAAGACGATGATCACGCATGTCTGTCGATGTGCACGTCGGACATGTGCACCCGATGACCGGAACTCCCGTTGACGTGCCTGTCCCTAGAAAATGTATCTTCATCTCCCTAATGCTTTCTTCTACGCCTCCTCTTCCCTGCAAATGTCCGCCGTTGTGATATTGGCAACTCGCAAAAGGTCCATCGGCACAACTTCTACCATCATCCCTCGCTGCCCGGCACTCACCGTGACGGTCTCCCAGTTGATAATCGAACTATCCGCATACGTCGGATATGACTTCTTCATCCCTATCGGCGAACAACCCCCTCGTATATACCCTGTGTTCTCTAGCAACTCCTTGACGTGAAGCATCTCCGCCGACTTGTTACCAGACGCCCTGGCAGCCTTCTTCAAGTCCACCTCCTTGTTGCTCGGGACTACGCAGACGAATAGCCCTGTCTTATTCCCTCTCAGGACTAATGTCTTGAACACCCGCCCATACTCATACCCGAAACTGTCAGCCGCATGCGTCGCATTGAGGTCGTCAGGGTCAAAGTCATAAGTGCGCAGTGTATACTGCACTTTCGCCTTGTCCAACAACCGCGCTACGTTGGTTTTCACTGTCTTCATGCCTTCCTTTTCTTAAAATCAACTCAAATATCGCTCAAAAACGGGAGATTAACAAGCTCATCCATGAATTACCATGACAATCAAGTGATTTTTTACATATCTTTGTGCACAATAAAAACTATAATACGATTAACTATGAAAGTGATTAAGGCACTGGCTGCCATCGCAGCCGTTGCAGCACTGAGCAGCAATGCTAACGCTGAATTGACTCAGGACACCGAAGGCTACCAGAGATTCCAGCTCTCCTTCAACGCCCAAAAGACTAAGGAGTTCGACAAGGGACATCACTATGGAACTATCAAGACTAAGGGTGCTTCTGTCGGCTTCATCAAGGGCATCAACATCACTTCCAACTTGCCGCTTTTCCTCGAGCTCGGTGGCAACGTCGCTTGGCTGCACAACAAGGAGAAGGAGTCAGAGTCTGTCGTAGAGTACGAATATAAGAATACTTTCATGCACGTCTCTATCCCTGTCCAGGCTGCCTACAAGCTGACTTTCAGCAGCTCCTCTTTTAGCGTTGTCCCATTCGTCGGCCCTAACCTCAAGTTCAACTTCTTCGCCAAGTCTACGACCAAGACCACAGCAGCAGGGAAAGAGAAGAAGGAGAAGTACAAGTGGCTCAAGGACAAGAACGACGGAGGCGGTGACGCTAAGATTTTCCAGTTTGGTTTGAATATGGGCGTCGGCGTCAATATCAACAAGCTCTACATCGGCTACACTTTCCAGCCTGACTTCATGCCGTTCGTCAAGGATGGTGATTACAAAGTTAAGACTGGTAGCAACATAGTCACTCTTGGCTTGAACTTCTAAGCCTCTCTCTAAGATCTAAAGCAGCCTTGCAACATCTAAGTTGCAAGGCTGCTTCCTTTTTCCCCTCTTCTCTTCTTAATCGGGTAGGAGCATAGGGATTAACTCCCTATGCGACCTCCCACACCACCGTACGTGCCGTTCGGCATACGGCGGTTCCGCACTTTGACACCTCCGAGGGCGTGCATCTTGTTGTCTTCCGTCATCAACTGTCAAACATCACTCTTGTCTATCCTTTGATTCCGTCATACTTTCGACAAGTAGCCTCCATACGGAGCAACTGATTCATAGACTGTTGTAACTT
>JAFPZF010000070.1 GCA_017417385.1 Bacteroidales bacterium | reverse complement strand
CCCCAGTGCTACCCAATTCCCATGTGTGCGAAACCCGGAATGTGACTTCTCATCGTGTTTGACGACCCTATTGTCTAGGTCATAGCGGTTATGATCTTTTCTTGTTGCAAAGTTACCCCGCCTCCCCGACATGCTATTTCACGTTTCGTACATTTTCTATCAATTTTCGGACTTTCTTCGCCTTTTCCCTATCCCTTTTGGTACATTCTCCTTTTTCTTATACTCATTTCAACCGTTTCTCTCACATCTCTTTCTTGTCGCACTCCCCTTCATTTCTACTCTCCACCCCCAGACATACGCTCTCCTCCCTCTTTCTTGATAGATCTCTTCTCCTTGCCCTCTCCTCCCTTTGCGTCCCTTCTTAGCGTTCCCTCTTCTCTTTACCCCATAAAAAATGGTAGCACAGACTCCCTTCGGACTCTGTGCTACCATAATCTCCATGTGTGCGAAACCCGGACTATGATTTCTCATCGTTAGCCGACCCTATATCTTTAGGTCATAGCGGTTGTCTTCCTTTTTCGACTGCAAAGTTACGCCGACTTGATTTCTCGCAGTTTCATATTTCGGACAATTTCTATCACGTTTCGTACTTTCGTCTCTCTTACGATTATCAAAAAAAGGACATGTCCTTTTTTTGATAATCATGCTAAATCTCCTAATGTCTTGATTGCTAGCCTTGTTTGACTTGCTTTGTGTGCTGTGCCCGTTTTCTAATAGCCTCAATCCCGTACACCAGACTCCCTCTGTTTTTTTACCCTCAGCCTTCTTGTCTACTCTTTCTTTATCCTTGTCTCCCTTTTCTATGTGACGTTGTCGCTATCCTTTCCCCCTCTTGCACTCTACCTTGCTTCGTCGTAAAAGTTGTAATCCCGTCTCATCTCGATTTCTTTCTCCTCACTCCAGGTTCCTCCTTCACCTTCTTCCCCTTCTTCCCCTCTTTTTACTTTTATCGTCCCCTTCATGACTCCGTCCCTCTCTATCTTCAACTTGGCATCTACTCTGTTCGTCATGTTCGACGGCGTGTAAAGGTTTATTGTCCCCTCCTCTGCGTTCATGAATAGGTTCGTATTCTTGAAGTCTATGTCCCTATATAGGTAACAGCTCTTCAACTTCGCCTCCCTTATCTCCCCGTATGTCTCGACTCCTATCTCTATTATGAGCTCTGGTGCTCCCTTCGTCGCCCATCCCCATTCTCCTCCTATATTGTCGAGTATCTTGTCCGTGGCTTTCCCGACTTCTACCATCTTCTCCGTGCTTTCCCTGAGGCTGTACTCCTCGCCCTCTATTGTCCTCACTATGTCAGAGACTTTCCATTTCCCCTCTTCTTTCGTCATCTCGAGCTCTATCTTCTTCTCGCTCTCTCCTTCTACGCTGAGCCTGACCTCTACTTTTGCTTTCTCCCCCGTCTCTATCTTTACGTCTCCTACCTCGCTCTTCACTCTCTCCGGCATGTCATTGCACTCCTTCCAGTGGCTCGCGTCTTCAAATATCCCTCCGACAACCTTGCTCGCCTCGCTGGCTGCCCTGTATGTCTTCAGCAGCGCCTGACTCATGTACTTCGCGTCTATTTCGGCGTCACTGCTCGTCTCGAGTTCTTTGTATATTGCCTCGACTCTTTCCTTTACCTCGCTCTCAACCTTCGCCTTATCTATCTCGCTTCCCCCTTCTTTTACCTGTTCCCCTTCTCTCCCCTCCACTGCGCTTCCTGCTTTGTCTCCAGCTACTGTCTCTGTCGCCTGACTGTTGTCAGAACTCCCTGTTCCTGCGTTGCACGAGGATAACAATCCCCCGAGCAGCGCTATGTATACTAGTCTGCTTCTCATCTTGCCCGTGTTTTGTCTGGTTTCTCTGTTTACCCTACATCGAGGTCTTGACGGATGCAAAGGCCTTCTCGATGTCGTCTCCGGTTATCTCCTTCAACTGCTGAGTCGTCGGACTGCTGACCTGCGCTATCCTGTTCGCCTGGAACTGTGCCGACTTCTCGAATATGTTCCTGACGTACCTCGCATTGCCGAAGTTCCTGTCCTTGTGTGCTACTGCATAGTTCAATTTCTCTATCAGCTTCTGCTCGCCGTCTGCCGTCAACTCATACGTGTTCTTCTTCATGTACATCTTGTAGATACCGACGAGCTCGCTCGCCGAGTAGTCCGGGAAGTCTATGTACCTCGTGAATCGTGACTGGAGTCCTGGGTTCGACTCTATGAACCTCTTCATCTCCTTGTTGTATCCCGCTACGATGACTACGAGGTTCTCCCTGTCGTCCTCCATGCGCTTCAGCAGTGTCGAGACTGCCTCCTCGCCGTACGAGTCTCCATGCTCAGGCGTCAGCGAATATGCCTCGTCGATGAAGAGCACGCCTCCTAATGCCGAGTCGCAGATGTGGTTGGTCTTCGGCGCTGTCTGCCCGACGTACGAGCCTACCAGTCCCGCCCTGTCTGTCTCGACGAGGTGGCCTTTCTTCAGGATCCCGAGGTCCTTGTATATCCTCGCTATGATTCGCGCGACTGTCGTCTTTCCTGTTCCCGGATTGCCTGTGAAGACGAGGTGGTAAGACATCTTCGGAGTCTTCATGCCCTGCTTCCGCCTCTCGTTCTGTACGTTGACGAAGTTCGCCAGCTCCATCACTTCCTTCTTTACGCTCCCGAGGCCTATCAGCTCGTTGAGCTCCTCGTATGGGTCTGTCTCTTCCTCCTGTGGCTTCTGCGCCTCTGCCTTCTTCTTCGCCTCTTCCTCTTCTACTCCCTGGCGTAGCTTGTCGAGCCCGCTTCCTTTCTTCGATGTCCCGTCACTATTGTTCTGGTTGGCGAGCTGGTTCTCTGCCTCTCTCTTCGCCTCTTCGACAAATTCTTTTGAATCATTCTCCCCCTTCCTGTCTATGTAGACAGTGAATGCCCCAAGTCCTACAAATACGACTATTATGGCTATCAGCGCATTCTTGCTCAATTCTATCTTCATGGTTTGTCTCTTTGTGTTGTTTTATGTAAAGATATTTATTTCTCTTTAATTTTCTATCTGCTCGTATATATTTCTCTTCATTTCTTGCCTTTCTACGTCCTCGCTCCCGCTTCTTCTTCTCTCTCTTTATCCCCCTTCTCTCTGTATATTTCGACTGCCGCAAATGCTATCCACGGCACCGCGTAGCTTACTATGTCCCTGACGTCCCACATGCCTGGCAGCATCC
Organism: Bacteroidales bacterium; assembly: GCA_017417385.1. Taxonomy (GTDB): domain Bacteria; phylum Bacteroidota; class Bacteroidia; order Bacteroidales; family Marinilabiliaceae; genus W3P20-009. Next base: position 39,736 of record JAFPZF010000070.1, on the reverse strand, counting down.
CGTAGTACTGCATGATTTCGGATCCTACTCCCATGCAGGGTATCACGCTGGCCCACAGTAGCTTCTCGCCAGTCCTATCACTTCGCGTGTAAGGCACTGATGCTACGACATACCCCGCCGACCATAGTCCCCCAGGCAACGACTCGACGACGAACCGCCCTGCCGCCGTCTTCATCATCCACTCCTGCATCTCCTCAGACTGTACTGCGTCAACTGCCCACTCCAGCCCTCCGTCGCAGAGTAGCTTTATGAACAAGACGTGCTTAGTCCTGAATAGGAGGTACAACAGGCCGCCTGCTACGATTAACACTATGGCTGCTGTCATGTATCGCCCTCTTTCGCTCATCTTCCCTCCGCCACGCTACCGCCCTGGGCCTGCTCCGTTTCCGCCCGCTCCCGGACAATTGTTGCAACCGAACATGCTGTTCTCGTTGTATTTGACGAACTCAACGGACTCTCCATCTGTTAGCATCCCGTCTGTCCCGACGTCGCAGTTTTCAAGCTCTGTCTTGTAGTTGACGTCGAACACGACCTCGTCATTATCATTTCTATGTATGAGGCAGTCTTCGAATGTCAGCCCCTCGCCTTCGTATGCTTTTATTAGGTACCTGCTGGCTCTCCCGCATTTCGTTATCTCGCAGTGCTTGAACGTGACATGCTTGCAGTGTATGGCTATCGTCCCTCCGTCAGCGCAGTCTTTTATCAGTGTGTTCTTGACCCGTAGGTTCTCTGTGTTGTATGCCGAGACGCCTACCGACCCGCTACTGCTTAGCTCGCACTTCTCTATCTCTATGTTCTTGCTGTCTGTTATGTTTATGGCTGTCCCTCTCCTTTCTCTTCCGTCTCCCCCTTCTTCTGCTCCTCCTCCTGTGTGCCCGAGGGTCAGATTCTCTATCTTTATGCCCGTGCAGTTCCTCAAGTAGAGCACGTCACTCTGCTGGTCGTCTATGACTATCTTCGCACCTTTGCCGAGGCCCTTGATTGTTATCGCCCCCATCTCGTTCAATACGAGCCCCGTCCCTGTGCTCTGTACTCTTGCATACAAGACGCCTTTCGTCTTCTCGAGTAACTCCGTGAGGTTGAGCGTGACGCCCTCTGCTATCTCGACGACTTTCGGCTCAGTCTCTATCGCTGCCAGTAACGCTCCTGGTGTCGTGACTGCTGTCCCGTCCCACGTCATCCCTATCTCGCTCTTGTATTCTTCCAAGCCTTCTTCCCCTTCTCCTCCTTCTTTCCCATCTTCCCATTCGACTCCGCCCTCTTCTCTCTCTATCTCTGCTCGCTCCTGGTCGATAAACTGCTGCTCGATGTCTTGCAATGTCTGCTTCTCGCTCATGATATACCTGTACTTACCGTAGTTGGCGTCTTGGTCTGTCAGCTCCCAGATGAAGTTGTCTACTCTCCACTCTCCGCCTTCCCTCCTCATCATTATCCTGCAGTCTTTCTGTACCCCCTTCGTGCAACCCTCTACGTCGAATATCACCATGGCTCGCCTGTCTGTCGGGTACATTGTCTCGACTCTTAGGTTCCTGACCTTGATGCTGTCACACTTCTCGTTGAAGAACCATCTGCTGTACGAGTCTCCCTCACCGCCGAAGTTGGATTCTAGATATAGGAGGCTTTCTGAGAGGTACTGCTTGTCCTTGTTGGTGATGGTGTTCACTCGGCCCTCATCGCCCTTTGTGTATGCCTCGATGACGTCGCTATACATCTTCTCAGCATACGTCTCGACGTACTCGGCCTTCATGCTGTCTGCAGCCGTGAACTTCGCCATCGGGTCTTCTTTCTGCGGCTGTCCGCCACCTCCCGTCGTGCAGCTTGCCAGCACTGCCGCCACGGCTATTCCTATCACCAACTTCTTTCCCATAGCTCTCGTCTTTAATGCGCCCCAGGCCCGACGTCGCTCCGCTTTGTCAACTGCCCAGGATTCATGTCGCAGTCCTCAAACTCTATGCTGTACGTCTCGCCGAGCTGATCTACTTCATGAGAGACTTTGCATCGCTTCAGGTGGCCTTCCATTCCGAACAGCTCGTTGCTGTTCCCGAAGAAATAGCAGTCCTCGACCTCTACTCCTCCGCAGCCTTCCATGGCATTGAACAGATGTCCGCCCTCTTCGCCATTCTTGTAGAAGTCACACCTGGTGAACTTCGGCCTGTAGTTCCCGATGAGGTTCACTATCGCCTCGGAGCACTCCCTGATAGCTGTGTTCCTGACGTCAAGCCCGTTTCCGCCCTCTGCATATATGCCGCACGTCCCACATCCGTACAGGTCGCAGTTGTCTATCTTGCAACCCTTGACGTTCTGTAGGCTCAGCACTTCGCCGAGGCACGAGCCACCCTGTGTATGTCCGAGTGTCAGATTCTCTATCTGTATGTACTGGCAGTCGACGAAGCTCAGTACCCGCGCATACCGACTGTCTATCAGTAGCGTAGCACCCTTCCCTCGTCCCTCTATCTTATACCTCTCCAGCCCCTTCAGCGTCAGCTGGCTCCCGTCGGGCATCTCCTCCCTGATGACTCTCGCCTTGACTTCTGCTATTGTCTCGTCATCTCCGAGGTCATATCGCCCGTCTTTCTTGAAGTACTCTGCGTCGCTTAGGACTTCTGTCAGGTTGATGACGGCCCCCTCTGCTATGGCTATGTTGCTCTTTCCTTCTGTCAACGCTTCGACGAACTCCTTCCCGTTGCTGACTTCCTTTGTTCCCCTCTCGTTCGTCCTTCTCCACATCTCCTCACCCTCTTTCTCCATCTTCTTCTCGTCGATTGCAACCTCCATCACCTGTGTGAACGCTTCGTTGACGTAATATCCGCCGCCTTCCTCTTCATCGACGGTTCCGAAGTTGGCTATTTTATAGGTGTCTCCTGCCGGCGCCATCATGACGCACACTCTGTCCCCGTCTTTCCCGTTCGCACCACCGAACTGTACCATGACTGTGTATTCTCCGTCGCTCTCTTCCTCGGTGCTATACTTCCTCGGCTCTATCATGATGGCCATGTTCTCTATCTTGGCCTCGTTGCTCGCCATTCCTGTCCATGGGCAGTCGGCTTCGTCCAGCCCGACGGCGTCTATGTACTCCTTGTATGCCTTGTTGTATTCGTCTGTGCAATACAGTGTCTCGTATGCGCCTACTGCCCGGTCTCCCTTGCTGTAGTCTGCATATATCTCGCCGATTCGCTTATAGACTTTCAGTCTGTCCTGGAGCTGTTCCCTCGCACTTCTTGCCGTCTGTGTCCACCGGTCGTTGATCATGTCGCTTATCTTCAGCTCCCCGCCTTCCTCGACGAGTCTCAACTTCATGTAGCCTGTGCTCTCATACACTTCCGGCTTGATGTCGACTCTGACTGTCGCCTCTGCTGGCGACTCGCTCATCTCTTCTATCTTGATACCGGTGACCGTGAAATTCTTGCAATACCCGTCCGCATAGAAGTCGAACCACTCCGGCAAATAGTCTTTGTCGTAGCTCTTATACTCTTCATATTGCTTCCGATACTCTTCCGAGAAATACTTCTTTTCGAGCTCTCCGTTCTTCTCCTCGCTCTTCCCGTAGACGGCTACGGCATCTGCATATATGTCGCGGACTCTGTTCGTGACGGATGTCTCGTTCATCAGCTCGCCACTGCCCGTCGCACTCTCTCCCTGCTGGGTGTTGCCTCCTGCACAGCCGAATAGTGCGGCTGCCGAGACTGTCAACAGCCACTTTATCTCTTTGCCCATGGTATGAGTATGTGTTGATGTGGTCCGACGTCCTCTCTCTTCTTCAGGCCCGAGGCGTTCATGTCGCAGTTCTTTATTTCATACCCCTCTATCTCGCCTATGTTATTTTCGTCGTGCTGCACTTTGCAGTCCTTCAGTTTCGCCCCTGCATGGAGGCAGAATAGGATGTTCGCCGCATTGTCGAAGATGTGGCAGTCTGTCATCTCTACCGGTTCTCCTCCCGAGGCATAGAGCATGCAGCTGCCTTCCCTGCCGTTGCCATACATGTCGCATTTCGTGAACTTTGTCCTGACGCTATTGTCTATCCTCGCTATCGCCTCCGAACAGTCATATATCGCCGTGTTCTTCACCTCGACTCCTGTGCAGTTCCACATATAGACTCCGCACGTACCGCATCCATACAGTCCGCAGTTCAATATCTGGAAGCCCGTCACGTCCTCTAGCCCAAGGACCTCACCCTCGCAATAGCCTCCCTGGGTATGTCCGAGCGTCAGGTTGTCTATCGCGACATATTGGCAGTTGGTGAACCTGAATATCCTCGCATATCGACTGTCTATCAGTATCGTAGCGCCCTTCCCTTGTCCGCGTATCACGAGTCTCTCGAGCTTGTTTATGACGAGCTCCGCTCCGTCGCTCTGTCCCTGCCAGATGACGTTCGCATCGATGTCTTTCGGGTCTATGTACTCGTCGTTGCAGTATCTGCCGTCCTCCTGGAAGAACTCCTTGTCGTTCAATATCTCTGTCAGGTTGATGACGGCCCCTTCTGCTATGACGATGTTGTTGATGTTCCTCGTCAGCGCCTCTACGAGCTCGCGCGCTGTCGAGACGTCCTCGTCTGTCCTCTCGTCAAGACGAGCCCACATTTCTTTCGCCTCTGCCTCATACTGGACCTTGCTGACCTCGTTCCGCATGTACTGAGAGAACCGCTCGCCCGTCGTCCACTCTCCTTCGACTCCTTCGAGCTCCGCAAAGTCGACTATCTTGTATTCTCCATTCTCCTTGTCCATTATGACGACGTTCTCTGCGCTCGTCTTGCTCCCCTCGACTATTACTCCTATCTCGTAATACGAGGGCTTATCCTCGTTCGGTCCTACGAGTATATGCATGAGCCCTTGCTTGATGCTCTCGCCTTCGACTCCCCACGTCCAGCCTGTCTCTACCTGGCTTACTGTGGTTTCATACGTGGTGAACTCTCCGTTGAGCTCCTCCGACCAGAACTTCCGCTCTGCTTCTCCGTACTTCTTCCCTTTGTTATATCCTTCGATGTATTCGCCATACATCTCTTTCACCTTCGTCAGGACTTCGACGTCTTTCTCGAGTCTGCCCTTCTCGTTGCGTATGTACTTGTAGTCGTTCTCTTCGATTATGTCATCGACTTTCCACTGGTTGTCCTCGACGACGAGCTTCAGGTGCCCGACTGTCATTTTCGTGCTGCACTCGGGGCGTACTGTGAGGCGGACGGTCGCCGCCGCTGGCTCTATGCTGAGCTCCTCGACTTCTACGAACTTTATGGCGAACTCCCTGCAGCTTTCATAGTCGTAGTTGTTGTCTACGAACCACGGGAATATGTAGCTCGGCTCGAGCTCTGTATGTTTGCTCCAGAGCTGCCTCGTCTCTTCCGCCAGGTACTTGTTCTCTAGTCTCCCGTCGTTGTTTTTCTTCCAGTCTCCTTTGTATGTGGCTATGATGTCATCATACATCTCGTTGACCCGACGCACGACGCCGCTCTCCTGCATCATGTCCGCCGCAGTCCCTTCCTGTGTCTGCTCCGCTGTCGATGTGCTCTGCTGTTGGCTTCCACTTCCGCCTCCGCAGCTCGCTATCATCAACGCTACTATTCCCGTCGCTGCTATTCTTAGAGTTTTCATGGTGTCTGATTTTGCTCTTTCTCATTTTCGGGGGGGAGACCAGTCTGCGCCTTCACCCCCTCGTCACATCTACTGTCTCTCTCTTCTCTTCCCCTTCTTCACTTCCTTCTATTACATTATTCCCCTTCTCTTCACCTTCTTCCCCTCCTCTCTCTTCTCTCACTCCTTCTTCCCCTTCCCCTATTCTCCCCTCGGATTCGTCGTCATCTCGTGCGTATATTCCGCCATTCCTTTCCTCCAGTCTATGTCGGCCTTCACGTCCTTCAGGTTGTCAACCTTCCACTTCCCATCTTCCCTGACGAGTGTGACCTCTACCTCCGTGTCGCTGAAGTTGTGGACGATGATGCTTACGACTGCCTTGTCTTTCTGGACCATCTGGGTCTTGATGTCCCTGACTCCGAACGCCTGGTCTATGTCCTGTCCCATGATCCAGTAGTCCGCATCGAAGAACCCTATGTAGTCCTCGTCATACTTACTTATCTCCTCGTCTCGCTTCATGACGAGGTCGCACGCCTCTTTCCATCCCTTCGAGACTACTTTCCCCTCGAACTCCGATGTCTGGGGCGGAAACTCTGAATATGCGACTCCGACAAGTCTGTACACTTCCTCGACATACTTTGCCGGGTCCTCTGCCTCTAGCGACGGCTTCTCCGGAGCCTTGCTCTCTGCCTGGACCTCGCTCTGGCCCTCTTCCTTAGAAACATTACTCTGTGTCTGTGTGCATGAGATGCAACACACACACAGAGTAAGTGCTTGAAATACTCGCTTCATAGCTTTCGTATTCTCTTCCTTTGCCTTCAGTGGTCTACTGCTGGACTGGCGCCTCCGCCGGCTGCTTGCCCCTGTTGGCTAGCTCCTTCAGCTTGTCCTTGCCCTTGAACGCAAAGACCCATACTAGGAATCCTGCTACCGCCAACAGGCAGATGCTAAGTATCGGCCTGTAGAAGAACCATGCTATTGCTATGACGACGAGTGAAATAGCTGCCGCCAAGATGCCACATACTATGCCTACGCCGAAGTTCATGATCGACGCCAATGCCGGGACGATCTTCAGTATCGTGACGAGCAGGCCGAACAGGTTCTTCAATCCGAAGTAGATCAACAGGAAGCCGCCAAGTCTGCACAACCACTTGATGAAGTTGTTGCTCTCCTCAGCACTCGTGAACATCTCGCCCGCACTGCGTATGCCGACCGACGTCTCTATGAAGTCGCCCGTCTTCGTGTGGAACGCTGCGAATGTTGTCCCAGAGACGACTGCTATCGTGCTGAGCTCCGTCGTCGGTTTTACATACGTGAATGTTACCCTGACGTCACCTATCTGAGGATTCTCCGGGTCCTTGCCGAAATAGACGACGTTGCCAGCCGTGTGTACCCACTCTGCATCGTCAACCTCGACACCCTCGGCACCGGTCACCTTCTTGTACTTGTTCCTTACTTCCTCGTTCCACTGCTGCCTCTTCTCGCCCTTCAGCTCGACGTTGTAGTCCTCCGCATTGCCGATGGATGAGATCTGCGCCTTCGAGAGCTTGTACGCGCCGAAGTTTACGACCTCCGCCGTCCATGCCTCGTCCTTGTAGTCCCTCAGCGTGAAGTTCTTTCCCCTGTACGCCTCGTCCTTGAACTCGTCATCCTTGACTGGGTTGTTGCACCACCTCTTCTTGTAGTCGTATGTCGTGGTCTTTGTCTGAGAGCCCCCGAGGTTGTCCTTCGTCTCGGTCTTCTTGGTCTCGTCCCACTGATAGTATTCGACCTCCCTCTCAAGGGCGATTGCATTCACGCTGATGCCAAATGCGTAGTCGTTCAGTGTCTCGCTCGTAGTCGCCGTGCCCGTAGCATGTACGAGCTTCCCCGCAAACGACGGATCTACTGTCGAGATGTTGTCCATCTCTACGTATGCGTCCTGCGCCTCGGCTATGGTGTCTGCCCTGTGCACTGTCCGCCCTTCGTTCCACCATAGTAGGACGATGCCCGCCAATACTAGCAAGGCACCGAAGCCCATCGCCTTGAACGAGCTTCCTACTCTCGACCCGTAGCCTATTGTCTCTGTCTCGGTTACTGCCATCTCTTTCGTGTTTTTGCCCCCCACACACTTTTCTCCGTGCAGAGTATTGTTGTTCTATTTGGTTATTTACCAACCATAGAGACGTAGCTCTCCGCTACGCCTCTATGTGTTGTTTTCTCTCTGTTATAGAAATCTTCCTCTCTTACTTGCTGAACTTCTGTGCTCCGTAACCTTCCTTAGCACCGAAGAGCTTCATGGCCTTGTCGAAGTTGTAGCGGTTGCCATACATTGAGACTCGTATGGTCTCCGTGCCCTGCTGGTTCATGCCCATCGCCGAACGGAACTGGTTTGCTGCCGAATTGCCGTTGAACGACTGGCTGCTGACGACCTTCAGCGTTGCAAAACCCTTAAGGTAGTCCTGGTCTATCGCCTGGATGAATGGGTCACCGCTCTGCAACTCGAAGTTGCCATCGACCTCTGGTATCAGGCTCTCGTCGAGATCCTCGAAGTTTGCGCACTTGACGTTCGTCCACTTCCCGCCTCCCTTAGATGGCAACTGAAGGTCGGCTGCGTTCATGAAGAATGCGTTGTGATGCAGGTTTGTCACCTTCTTGGCCTCCAGCTTCTTGTCGCTGTTGATGCGCGTACGTGCTACTGCTGCGTAGTTGTTGCAAGCGAAGATGTTGTGGTGCAGGTCTCCGTTGATGTTGTTCATGAACTCATAGCCATACCCCATGTCGCCCATCTCCTTGTCGCGGCACCATGAGAAGATTACGGTGTTGTGATGGAAGTCTACCTTGCACCTCTCGGCCGTCTTGTCCCATCCGTCGATGCGTACACCACCAAACCTGTTGCCGATGATGACGTTGTTGTAGATCTCGACCTTGCCGTTCCTCTGGTTGAACTGTATGCCGAAGTACGGGCTGTTAGCTATCAGGCAGTTCCTGATGATGACGTTGCCCGCTACCGCTGCGTCACTGTGGATCGACTGATGGCTCAGCTGCTTGCTGCCGTCGTCGACGATACGACCAGTCTCGAACTTGTCACTCGGGCATCCGTTCCTTGGGTCGTCTGGCTTTGCCGGCAGGTAGAAGTTCTGCAGTCCATGATCGAGGCAGAAGCCGTCGATGATGATCGTGCCACGTACTACGCTCTCGAATGTTACGTCGTCAAGTCCGCTCATCGTGATGAGCGCCTTGTTGCCGTTCGTGCCGTTCTGCTCCTGCGTAGGCTGTATCCTCGTGATGTACTTCTGCGGATCCCTCTTGCTGAAGTCCTCACTGTAGCCACCCTCAAGCGTGATGAAGTTGCTGACCTCTATGTAGCCCGCATTCATCGAGCCGAGATAGTTGCCCTCTGCCACCTTGACGGTCGCTCCGTCTTCCTTGTTCTCCTTGATCTTGTTCAGGGCCTTCTGGATGTCCTTCATCGGCGTCTCCGGTGATAGTCCGTTTGCCCTTGCCCCTCCGTTCATCGATACGTAATACGTGACGCCTGCACCTGCTCCTGCATTGCTGCTCGACGCCATCTCGCTCGATGCCTGCTTCTTGCCCTTCGACGTTACCTCTGTCGAACTGCTGCTCTTGCTGCTGTTCGACGACGCACTGCTCGATGGTGTCGACGACGACGCCGAACTGCTCGACGATCCTGTCGTGACTGCACTCTTAGCCTTGCTCAGAAGGCTCTTGCCAAACCCCTGCGCGTCAACACTCTGAATGCTCAAAGCCGTTGCTGCTACCATGGCGATGGCCGATACAAAGCATTTCTTGATGTTCATCTTCCTTCGGTTTTTAATAGAAATTGTTATTCTCATTGCGTAACTTACAGCACTATCTGTGCCATTTGTCGCCGCTAAATTAATCTTTTTTTGAATACATGGTGTAATTTTACTGAAATTTTTCCATCTTTGAGTCTGCTAAGCCCCCCAATCCTCCTCCCTACTACGTTAGGGAAGCTCTAGAAATTAGATTTCAAAGTTGATTGCAACATTCCGATTAAGCGAGAGAAATGGAGCTTGCTCCAATTTCCGAGCGTGAGGAATGAAGGCAACGTCAACGCCGAAAAAGCAATTTATAGAGGTTCCCTTCATTCGTTGACTATGAAAAGTATCAAAGAACTATTCCGCATCGGCCACGGACCGAGCAGCAGCCACACTATGGGACCTCGACGAGCAGCCGAGATGTTCGCCGATCGGCACAAGGACGCTAAGCGCTTCTCCGTGACTCTCTTCGGCAGTCTCGCCGCTACCGGGCGCGGTCACCTGACGGATATCGCTATTCTCGAAGTTCTCAACGCTGTCGCTCCTACCGAGATTGTCTGGCGCCCAGACGTCACTCTCGACTTCCACCCTAATGGCATGGAGTTTAATGCCTACGCCGACTCCGACCAGCCGACTGAGTCCTGGCGCGTCTTTAGCGTCGGCGGCGGTGCTCTCAAGGAGGATAAACCCTCCGAGGCCGATTGGCAACCTAAGGATGTCTACGAACTCTCTAAGATGACGGATATCCTTAAATGGTGCGCCAAGACGGGAAAGAGCTTCTGGGAATATGTCGACGACTTCGACGACCCTGACGTCTGGGACTATCTCGCCGATGTCTGGACGACGATGAAGAACGCTATCCACAACGGCCACGAGAACGAGGGCGTTCTCCCCGGTGTCCTCCACCTCCGCCGTAAGGCTACTACTTACTATTATCGCTCCTCAGGCTCCAAGCCCTCCCTCCAGTCTCGTGGTCTGGTCTTCGCCTACGCCCTCGCTGTCAGCGAGGAGAATGCCGCCGGCGGTATTATCGTCACCGCCCCGACGTGTGGCTCCTGTGGCGTCGTGCCCGCCGTCCTCTATCATCTCGCCCAGACTCGCGAGTTCTCCGACAAGCGTGTCCTCCGTGCCCTCGCTACTGCCGGTCTCGTCGGCAATATTGTCAAGGAGAACGCCTCTATCGCGGGTGCCGAGGTCGGCTGTCAGGGCGAGGTCGGCGTCGCTTGCGCCATGGCTGCCGCTGCAGCCAATCAACTCTTCGGTGGTACTACTACTCAGATTGAGTATGCCGCCGAGATGGGTCTCGAGCATCACCTCGGAATGACCTGCGACCCTGTCTGCGGCCTCGTCCAGATCCCCTGTATCGAGCGCAACGCCTACGCCGCTGCTCGCGCCCTCGATATTAATCTCTACTCGACTTTCTCGGATGGCCGCCACCGCGTCTCTTTCGATCACGTCGTTGAGGTTATGAAGAAGACGGGGCGAGACCTGCCTTCTATCTACCGCGAGACGAGCGAAGGCGGCCTCGCCACTATCGAGCTCGACGAGTAACGTCTATCAACGATAATGTATGAAAAGATTATTTGTCTATTTGTTTTTGCTGTTTGTTCTCTCTTCCTGTAACGACAATTCTGGTCCTTTAACCCATTTCGACAAGACTATTCAACTGACGTCTTCTAAGACTGTCGACTTAGAGGATTATGATATATTGAATCCGTGGCTCATTGTCATTTCTCGGGGCAGAATTGGCTTATTTGAAGGGGCAACAAATACTGGTTGTATTGCTTTGATAGACAAGTCTTTTGATCATATCTACAGAGGTCTATCAAAAGGGCAAGGACCTAATGAAATTTCTAATGGTGTTCCTCGTTTGTACGTTCTGGCTGATAGTTTATATTATGTAGATGTCAACTATAGACGAAGCATGAAACTTGATGTCCAGAATGATTCTCTGAAGGTCGTCAGAGTAGATCCGTTCAATTGTTTCTGTAGTTGTAGCAGCTTGTTAGGCGACAATAAGGCTTTGGCAATTAATTATGATACTGCCGGTTTCCTTAATATAGTTGATTACAAGAAGGGAAGAGCTCTGTCATCAATACCATTCCCTGAAAACACTGTCTTGTCTGGCTTTGACGAGCAAGTCCAGAGGAGCATATATATGAATACGTGTGTGGCGAACTCTCCTGATGCCACTAAGTTTGCCTACGGAGTGTGTTACTCCGAGCAATATGGCTTTGGGCGTATCGAACATGATAGTTTGCTTATAGATAAGGGATATGTCTATAGCGACATGAAGATACTAGACATTATTGACGGCTACATTCTCCCAGCCGATGATAGCCGAGCAAACGCCACCGATGCTATTGGTACTGATAATCATGCTGTCTTCCTGTATAGTGGTGCAGGCTATGAGTCAGACGAAACAAGTATCGGCAAGGATGTCTTAGTCTACTCTTGGAACGGGACTCCCGTCGTGCGCCTCGTCCTCGACAAGAAGGTTAACTCTATTGCCTACGACAAGGACCGCAAGAAGCTATTGTGTCTTTCTCATATCCCCGAATCTCTCTACATCGAGTACGACCTCAACGGTATCATCGACCTATGATTCCTCCGACAATTCCTCATTCCTCATTCCTAATTGTATTAGCCCTCTATTAGACTTGACCCCTCTTATGTTATTAACCACCCCTCTGAAGATTGCCTACTGTTGCATTATCAACTTGAACTTAGGTGGTGTTAAGAACAAGAAGACTCATGATGTTTTCTATTGGAAAACGAAGAAGAGTAAGGAGTCCCCATTTTTCTACTATCCTATGGGAAAACTCAATGACAAATTCTATTACATTGTGCCAGCTCCTTCCCTCAAGGAGAAGCCTTTCTGCAAACAGCATAAGCCTTTTGTTGACTTTTTGGCAAGCAACGATGTCTCCGACGAGTCCTTCATTCTTGTCTCATGGCGACTCCGTTGAGTCATCGACCTCTCTTTGCCATATCTTGTTCTCCCTCATTTAGTTGCGGATAATGAATATCTTAATTTGCGTAGTTAATTATTTACGTATTATGTTATAAAGCGTTTTATTCGTCGTCTTTTGATTGCCGAGAAACTGAAGAGTATTCGTTTGGAAGATAAGTTCGGAGTTTATTGTTACGCGATGGTTGTTGTCGTGGCAGGTGTGATGGGTGTCATTCTGTGGATAGGTCTGTTGTTTAGTAATTTATTTACTTATAATTCTATTTTAACAATAGGCACCCTTGCCGCTGCTTCCTCGATTGTGATGTGTATAATCAATGCAAGTAGTGGCTATTACGAAGAGACTAAAGAAGATGTCGAGGCTATGGACTCTTCCGAGCTAAAGAAATGTTTCCGCTGCGACTCCTTTATTGTCGTTGGTGCTGTCTGTCTATTCGTCTCTGCTGCTGTCGTCGCTATCATTCGGCTCTTGTCCCGCAAGGCGTATAGCTACTCTTCCCCCTCTTCCCCCTCTCCGCTTTCCCCGCCTCCTCCGACAATTCCTCATTCCTCATTTCTCATTCCTCATTGCTAATTGCACATTGCACATCCCTAATTGCTTGCCCTCTGTGTGAGGTTAAAAGAATCACTGACCTCAGTCCCCTCCGAAAACTCTGATTTCACGAATGTGTGTTCGGGGAAACGTCGCGCTGAACTTTTCGATTAAGCGAGTGCAATGCAAGCTCGCTTGCAAATTGCCGAGCGAGAGAAAAGCCAGCGAAGCTAAAGCGCAAAACAATCCAAGCCCAGGGCACTCGCCCTGGGGAATGGGTGCCACGGTAACCATCGCCCTGTAAGGGCAAAATAGTCCAAGCCTAGGGCACCCGCCTTAGGTGGCTGCCGACTCCGACAATTCCTCATTCATAATTCCTAATTGCTCATCCCCCTTGTATTCTCCTCTTTTATTGCTACTTTTGTCTTGATATCCATCTCTCCCTTGTGTTATAACCAACCATCTTATCATGAAAAAGCTATCAGTCCTCCTGGCGGCCTCCGTGGCACTTCTGTCTTCGTGCTCCGACCGACACCAACTCTCCGAGAAAGATATGGGCGCATATCTTTTCACCTACTTCAGCGACCCGACGCACTCGCTCTTCATGGCTGTCAGCTACGACGGCTACAACTTCACACCCCTCAACGGTGGCGAGCCTATCATCTCCGGCGATAGCATAGCCGACCAGCGTGGCATCCGCGACCCTCACATCTACCGCGCCCCTAACGGTAAGTTCTATATCGCTATGACAGACCTCCACGTCTTCGGACGCGAGAGGGGGCTCCGCACGACGCGCTGGGAGCGCCCCGACGAGTACGGCTGGGGCAACAACCGTGGCCTCGTCCTCATGGCAAGCGACGACCTTATCCACTGGACTCACAACGAGGCCCGTATCGACCTCCTCTTCCCAGACAACTTTGGCGACCTCGGCTGCGCCTGGGCTCCTCAGACTATCTGGGACCCGAAGGTCGGCAAGCCTATGGTCTACTTCACGATCCGTCAGAAGCCCGGCGCTCGTACTAAGATGTACTACAGCTACGCCGACGAGGCCTTCACGACGCTCGAGACTGAGCCTAAGCTCCTCTTCGAATACCCCGACACTACTATCCAGGTGCTCGACGCCGATATCTGCCCGATGCCCGACGGCCGCTACTTTATGTCCTATGTCGCGCAGGAGAACCCCGGCGGCATAAAGTATATGTACTCTGACTGTATCAACCACTTCGACGACTACCACGACGAGCAGATCGATACGGAGCCGAAGGGCTGCGAGGCTCCTAACGTCTGGAAGCGTATCGGCGAGGACAAGTGGGTCGTCATGTACGACATCTATAGCGTCCACCCTCACAACTTCGGCTTCGTCGAGACTTCGGATTTCAAGACTTTCACCCCGCTCGGCCGCTTCAACGAGGGCGTCATGAAGATGAAGAACTTCACCTCCCCTAAGCACGGCAGCGTCATCCATATCACTCTCGACGAGGCTCACCGTCTCGAACAGTATTGGAGCGAGAACTATCGCAACAGGTTCGCCCGCACCGGCGTCCCGACGGACTCTATCCGCCTCAGCGACCCCGCTATCCTCGCCGACAGCGCCTCGCATACTTACTATATGACGGGCACCTCCGGACTCCTCTGGCGCAGCTCGGACCTCAAGCTCTGGGACGGCCCTTTCCGTGTCACTGAGTTCGACGCCGACTCCTGGATGGGGCCCCGTCCGATGATCTGGGCTGCCGAGCTCCATCGCAACCCCGGCGACAACTACTATTACTACTTCGCGACGTTCACCAATCGCGCCGTGCGTATCGACTCTGTCCGTGGCAACGTCATCGAGCGCCGCGCTTCTCAGGTCCTCCGCGCCGACAACCCTATGGGTCCCTACCGTGCCTTTGGCGACTCTACCTATCTGCCCGCTGACCGCCCTACGCTCGATGGCACTTTCTGGCGAGACTCTGACGGCAAGCCTTACATGGTCTTCTGCGGCGAATGGCTCAAGGACTGGAACGGAACTATCGAGAAGATCGAGCTCAAGCCCGACCTGAGCGGAACGGTCGGCGAACCTAAGGTGCTCTTCCGCGCCAGCGACTCCCCTTGGAGCCGCGAGAAGGACGACAAGGGTAATGTTAAGTGGAACAAGGTCACCGACGGACCATGGCTCTTCCGTACTGGCACGGGACGCCTCGGCATGCTCTGGACTTCCTGGGTCTTCGGCGATTACACTCAGGGCGTCGCCTATAGCGAGAGCGGCACTCTCGACGGCCCTTGGATTCAGGACCCTCAGCCGGTCACCCCGCCTAACTTCGGCCACTCGATGCTCTTCCAGCGCTTCGACGGTCAGTGGATGATGTCTGTCCATAGTCATGCTAAGGACGACAAGGGGCGCACCGTCCGCATCCCTCACTTCTTCGAGGTCGACCTCTCCGGAGACAAGCTCGTCGTCAAATAACTATTCTCTATATATTTGACGGTTTTTTGTCTATTGTAACAAATTCTTCATAACTTTGTGACCGATTTGTGTGCTCTATGTGTGAAGCACTCAGACGTTTTATATTTACTATAAAGATGAAGAAATTTATCCTTTCAGCAGCTGCTGCTTTGGCTCTGCTGACATCATGTGGGGGCGCCGCTGGCCCATCTCTCAGCGAGTACGGTGTTGATACTCAGGCTATCACTACGGGCATGTCCGAGATCATCGAGCAAGCTAAGTCCAATGGCGAGAGCTGGGAACTCGACGACTGGAAGAACGCTTACAGGGAGCTCAACAAGCTCTCTCTGCCTTACCTCCGCCTCAATGCTCAGATGTTGCAGGAGACGCAGGCTGACGCTGCTGCCGCAGCTCAGAAGTACGAGAAGGCTGCTGAGGAGCTCGCCGAGTTCCTCCCGAAGTATCAGGAGCTGACGCAGGCTTTCATGGCTGTCGCTAACGAGACTGGCGCCGCTCAGGCTATCGCAGAGGACGCTGACTTCCAGCAGGAGCTCGCTGCTACGACTAACGCAGCTATGCAGCAGTAAGCCTCTACCTAAGAGAACTCTCATAGAGGGGTGTCGTCCATCTTCGGGCAACACCCCTCTTTCTATTCCCCTCCTTACTCTTCCACCCTTCTTTCCCTCCTCTTATCCTTACTCGTCCCCCTCCATTCTGCATTTTCTTGCCGTTATCGGCAAGAAAATGATTACTTTTGTGGCATATCTCATCCTTTTATGCCGATACTTATGGATTTCATCTCTGTCTCTGACTACGCCAAGCAGCATGGTTTGGCTGAAAGAACTATACGGAACTATTGTGCCGAAGGCAAGATTTCCGGTGCTCGGCTTGTCGGTAAGACTTGGAGTATCCCCGCCGACGCTCCTCTCCCTCAACGTAAAAACGCCTTATCTCATATCTCGCCTCTGCTCCAGGCTTTGAAAGAACAGAAGGAGTCTAAGATGAAAGGCGGAATATATCACCGCACTCAGATTGACCTCACTTACAATTCAAACCATATCGAGGGTAGCCGCTTGTCAAAGGATCAGACTCGCTATATTTTCGAGACCAACACTATCGGTGTCTCCGAGTCTGCTATCTGTGTCGACGATATCATCGAGACTACCAATCATTTCCGTTGTATCGACTTTATCATCGACCACGCTAAGGACCAACTGACTGAGCACATGATTAAGCATCTACATGCCATGATGAAAAACGCTACCTCCGATGCTTCTAAGCCCTGGTTCGCCGTCGGTGACTACAAGCAGCTTCCCAACGAGGTCGGCGGTCTGGAGACTGTCCCCCCTGAATTGGTCGGAAGGGAGATTCGTAAACTGCTCAGAGATTACAAGGCTCTCAAAAACGTGTCTTTAGATGACATCATCGACTTCCACCATCGCTTTGAATCTATCCACCCTTTTCAGGATGGCAACGGTCGCATCGGCCGTCTCATTATGTTCAAGGAATGTCTCAACCACGATGTCGTGCCCTTCATCATTACCGACGAACTGAAAATGTTCTACTACCGCGGCCTCCAGAACTGGCCTAAGATCAAGGGCTTCCTCTCTGACACCTGCCTCTCCGCCCAGGACAACTATAAAGCCATCCTCGACTACTTCCGAATCAAGTATTGACAGTTATCACCATTCTCTCCCCCTCCCTCCCCTCTCATTTCTAAAATTCTATCTCTTCTCTTTCTCCTTTTCAGATTATTTCTCTAACTTTGACTCGCTACGCTTGTCGTAGCATACATATTAACAAAGGAAAGCGTTTGCTGGAGCTTTGTATCTTGAGTATCGGAACTACCACCTCTGAATAAAAGTCAAGAACATTGCGAAGGTAGATGCTACGGGTGTGGTATAGTCATTTCCCGTAGGCGTGCTGAGGTCTTAGAACCTCAGACACGCTCTATGGGTGTCAATACCTCTAGTCGTCGGCATCTCCTTGCTTGTTTGACTTTTAGGGCTGTGGTAGGCCTCGATACTCGAGCAAGCTAAGGTAGATGCCCTCGCTTTCTTTATTGGTAACGATTATCCTTATCGGGGCATTGAGGAATATGATGGTCTGAACTACTAATATGAGCGAAGACGATATTCGATTTATCCCTGTCACTCCTAATGATTACAAAGGCACTGGTGAGTCAGCGCCTGTGATGCCTAAAGTCAACTACATCCCGAAACCATCCGGCTGCAACTCGACCCTCGACGAGGTTCTTCTTCGTTGCAATCCCTCTAACTTCATGGACCCTTACGATAAGGCTAAGGTTGAGTTGGCAAATGTACTGTATTCAAAAGCTCTGAACTTGCGATCCAAAGGGAACGCTGAGTCCAGTTGGGTCAAGCAACTTAGAAATCAGGCTATACAGCAATTAGGCATAGTGTTTTCTACTGAAGCACTATACAACGAATTGATGGGGTATTGCGACCCGAGATTATACACCAAGCAAGGTGCCTACGACGCAGCAAAGGTCAGTCGCGCTAATGAACTCTACGCCTTAATAATCGAAAACGCCACCAACATCCAAACTCTTGAAGAGGTAAAGGAGAAGGCAAGAACATTTATTCAAGAGAGGAATAAAGAACGCGAAGAGGAGAAGGCAAGGGAAGAGAGAAGGCAAAGAAGAATAGAGGAACATAGGCAGAAGGAACGTGAACGGATAGAAAAGGAAAAGGAGAAGGTGACGAATTCATGTTTTTCCACCTTTAGGCTTATAATATTTATCTTGATGATGGGAATGTTTGGACTGTTATCTATCAATTTGATTTTGTATAAAATGGGAATGCCATATCCAGCCCCGCCCATTATTTCCTTATTGATAACGACTCCTTTAGCTATTTGGTTGGAGTTGTATATTCGAAAATCTGAACGTGGAGAATAAGACATCATAACTCAATCATGTTTAGCAACATTTGGTATACTATCAAGCAGTGGTTTTCTGACAGAAAAGATCGTCAGAATCTGCTAAGAGACTTTAATTCGACTGCAAGAATGGCCTTCATCTCTGGTAAAGTGCCTACGCTGCTCGAAGCCAAAGTGTCAAGAGGCAACAGCGCCTATAAACATCAATTCTCCGACTGGTTCAGCAGTGGATTCAGAATCAAGGTGTTGTCTGGCAAGCAATTGTCTAAGGATGAAATGGTCTTCGTCGGCAGTGTCATATTGAGCGACGCGACTCTTACGAGAAAACTTGTCGTTCTGGGCTTTGACACTCTCGAAGTGCATTGCGACGTCGGAAATATTGGATGCAGTTGGGCTTTGAAGGATTTCTTAATGATTGAATAGTATGGGATACGGTATATTGGCGACTATTGCGTTCGGCGCTTTGACTGATAGTGAGAACCTTAACGCTTCTATTGCGGAAACTATTAAAGACTCAGAGGGTGGTACTTCTACATGGCTTCTCATCTCTATTGGGGTAACTCTTGTTGTCTTTGCTCTCCTGGCATTGATCTACGTTGCTCAGAGACGCAAGCAAGGACAAGTGCGTGTCGCCAGCGAGAATAAGGAAGTCGACATGTCTAACGTCATCAATAGTATGTTCATGGCAAAAGCTCTCTATGATAAGCTCGCAAGGGCTGTGCACCCGGACAGATTCCCCGATGGCGATGAACGAACTGAAATTGCTAACCAGCTTTTTCAACTGATTTCCAAGAACAAGAGTAACTACGAAGAACTAAAACGCCTAAAAGAAACGGCTGAAAAAGAGTTGAATATAAAAATTGAAGTATAACTTCCTTTCTCTCATTTCCTTCCCCCTCCCTCCCTCTCATTTCTTAAAAAATCCTCTTCCCTCTTTCCCCTTTTTTCCCTAACTTTGACTCTATGATTCAGATCACAGAGCAACAAGTCCTTTCCCTCTCACCAGACGACGCTTCTATCAAGGCCGCCAATGGTTTGGCTGTACCCTCTCGTTGGCTCTCCCTCTCCTATTCCGACTCCGCCCTATGGGGCCTCTGCCAGGGTAGCGGCTCCAAGCCCTACCAGGTCGCTATCGACCTCCGGCAGACTGCCTTCAAATGCTCTTGCCCGAGTCGTAAGTTCCCCTGTAAGCACGCCCTCGCTCTCTACCTCATCCTCGCTCGCAACCCTTCATCTTTCTCTCCAGAGCTTGAGCCGGACTGGGTCTCTGAGTGGCTCAATAAGCGTGAGTCTAACGCTAAGAAGAAAGAGGAGAAGGCTGCCGCTACTGCACCCGCAGATGCCGCTGCTCGTGAGAAACGCTCCGCCAACCGCCGCCGGCAGACTGTCGCCTTCCTCGACGACTTCGAGAACTGGGCGCGAGATATTGTCCGTAGCGGTCTCGTCAACTTCTCCTCCCTCGCCCCGTCCTCCATCTCCGATATGTCTCGCCGTCTTATCGACGCCAAGGCCTCCGGTCTCGCCTCCCGACTCGACTTCTCCGACCAGTCTCTCCTCTTCTCCGATGTCGCTAGCTCTCGGGCCTTCCTCTCCGCGCTCGCCTCGTCCTGCACTATCGCCGAGGCCTACCGCCGTTACGACACCCTCAGCCCCGACTGGCAGGCTGAGATTAGCACTCTAATAGGGGTGACTGTCCGCCGTGAGGAGATTCTCGCTGGCACTCCTGTCCACGACTTATGGTTCGTCCTCGGTGTCGCTATCGCCAAGAACGACAACAATATGACGACGGAGACTTACTACCTCCTCGGCGTAAACTCTGGCCGTAAGGCGCAGATCCTCAACTTTATTATTCAAGGCTCTATGAGCGAACAACAGTTCGTCCCGGGCTATGCCTACGAGGCCGACCTCTGCTTCTACCCCGGCGTCAGCCGCTTTCGCGCGGCGGCCCGCTCCTACACGCCTGTCACCGACGTCTCTCTCCCTCCTCAGCACTCTCTCGAAGAGGCTCTCGCCGAGGTGCGTGCAGAGGTGTCCGCCAACCCTTTCTCCTCCCCCTTCATGGTCGCCGACAATCTCCGCCTCGCCCGCACCTCCGATTCTTTCTACGTTTTCGACGAGGACTCGAACGCTCTCCCGGTTAGCATGGAGCCTGAGAGCTACGACAACCTCCTCGCCTGGACTGGCGGCTTCCCCTTCCTCGGTCTCCTTATCCACCTCGGAAACGAATGGTCTGTCTGTGTCGTCACGACTCACCAACCTCAACCTGCTATCTGATGTCTACACCTCTGGATTCCCTGACTAAGGTCGCTCTGCTCGGGACTGCCTCCTCTGCCCCGCAGCTGGAGTCCGCACTCTCTGCCCTGTGCTCTGCTGTGCCTCCTGCTGCCGCCGACTCGTTCTCCCGTCTTGCAGCCTCCGCCCCCTCTCCCGAAGACTCTCTCCTGCGTCTCTTCTCCGCTGCCCATGCCTACGACATGGCTGGTCTCCGCTCTGTTCGCCTGCCAGGTAGCGTCTCCTCCCCTTCGCAGTCTGCCCCGGAGTCTCGCCCCTACGCCCCTAAGGAAATATGCGCCGCAGTCCGCCTATGTCTGTCTGAAAAGTACTACGAGCTCCTTCTCTTTATCCTCAGGCAGCTCAAGTCTCGAGATCTCCTCCTTCCCTACCACGTCCTCTACGACGTGTTCTCTCTCGCCTACTGTCAACGCCCTGTCGACACGTTCCGCCACAAACTCCGCGTCCTCCTCGACGTTGTTGGCGGCAACCGCGTCGCTTGGCTCAAGTCTGTCCTCGCCGATTCTGTCGTCTCCTGCTCCTTCGAGGATTATCATACGTCCTCTCTCCCCGAGCGTGTCGCACTTCTCTCCGTCCTCCGCAGTAACGACCCTTCTGCCGCCCTCGACCTCCTCCGTTCGGACTTCGGTAAGGATAGCGTCAACTCTCGCTTCTCTCTCCTCGAATGTCTCCGCGAGAAATTATCTAAGGCCGACGAGCCGTTCCTCCTCGACGTCATGCGTGCCGACAAGAGCGAAAAGGTCGTCGCCCTCGCTCGCGAGCTTTTTCTCCTCATCCCAGACTCCTCCCTCGTCCTCCGCTGCGCAGACTATCTCCGTTCCCACCTCTCCTATAGCCGCCTCTTCCGCCATTGGAAATACTCCCCCTCCCCAGATGCTGCCGACATCTTCCGCGACTATGGTCTCGACACAGCCTTCGAATCACGTGAGAAGGTGGACCCTGACTATCTCCTCGCTCAGATGACTGACATGATGCCTCCTTCCTTCTGGGTCGAGATGCTTGACTGTAAGCCCGAGGACGCCCCCTCCCGTATGCTCAGTGCGACCTACAACCGCCACCCTCTTCCGTTCTCTACTGGCGTCATCAACAACCGAGACTCCCGCTGGGCTTGCGCTATCATCAGTCATGATTTCGATAGCCCCGAATGTCTCAGGCTGCTCCCCCTCTTGCCTCCTTCCGATCTCGAGACTGTTGGCTACAAGGTCATTCGTAATTTGGCACCTAGAGGAGCAAGAATAGAGCCCGAACAGATGGCGAAACTGCAAGGTCCTTGGGGACCTAACTTTTCTGGGTGTATGGCAGAGTATATCTATGGCACTTGGACTCAAGGCGAGTATTCATTTACTTGCCCTATCAGAGCTTTCGAGTCTGTTTTGCTGAAACTCAACGTCTCCTGTAGCAACGATATACTGACGGCTTCCGCCGACGAGAGACCTAACAAGTTTACCAATCTCTTCAGGCAACTTCTCCTCGTCCGAACCACTGTCTACAATGCTCTATGTGTATGACTTCCTTTGAAATTATTATCTCCTAAAATATTATTACCCTATGTCTTCTATTCTTCGCGCCCACGCCGAACAACAATATGCCGAGGAACTCGACGCCCTCAAGCGCAACGAGAAAAACGCTGTCCCAGACAACTGGCAGATGAGCCCCCAGAGTGTCGTCACCTACCTCATGGGTGGCAAACTGAAAGATGGCTTCGAGGTCTCCCCTAAGTATATTGGCAACCGCCGTCTGATGGAGATCGCTGTCGCCACTCTCCTGACGGACCGAGCCCTCCTCCTCTATGGTCTCCCAGGTACTGCTAAGAGCTGGGTCAGCGAACATCTCGCCGCAGCTATCAGTGGAGACTCGACTCTCATCGTGCAAGGTACTGCCGGCACTGGCGAGGAGTCTATTCGCTACGGCTGGAACTACGCCCGCCTCCTCGCCGAAGGCCCCTCCGAGAAGGCTCTCGTCGAGACGCCTGTCATGAAGGCTATGCGCCTCGGCAAGTCTGTCCGTATCGAGGAACTGACCCGTATCGGCAGCGACGTCCAGGACTCTCTCATAACGATCCTCTCCGAGAAGGCTCTCCCTATCCCCGAACTCAACACTGAGGTGCAGGCTGTCCGTGGCTTCAACGTCATCGCTACTGCCAACAACCGCGACAAGGGTGTCAACGAGCTTAGCTCGGCCCTCAAGCGTCGCTTCAACACTGTCATCCTCCCACTCCCAGACTCTGTCGACGAGGAGGTGGATATTGTCCGCCGTCGTGTGTCCGACTTCTCCTCGGCTATGAACATCCCGGCCGAGAAGCCTGCCGCCGAGGAGATCCGTCGTGTGGTCACTATCTTCCGCGAACTCCGCCAAGGGCTCACCGAGGACGGCAAGACGAAACTGAAACAACCATCCGGGACTCTCTCGACTGCCGAGGCTATCTCTGTCGTCAACAACGGCCTCACTATGGCTGGCTACTTCGGCGACGGCGCTCTCCACGCCTCCGACCTGATGAGTGGCATCGTCGGCGCTGTCGTCAAGGACCCTGTCCAGGACAAGATTGTCTGGCAGGAATATATGGAGTCTGTCGTCAAGCACCGCGACGGCTGGTCCGACCTCTACCGCGCTCAGCGTGATATAATCTGACTTCTCTATGCCTACCTGTCTTCTCGGTATTCGCCACCACGGCTACGGCACTGCCCGACGTCTCGTCGAGGCTCTCGAGGCTCTCAACCCTGACCTTATCCTCCTCGAAGGGCCAGCAGAGACTGCCCCCCTTATGCCACACGTGGACAACCCGGAGCTCGTCCCCCCTGTGGCTATGATGGGCTTCGAGGCCGCCAACCCGAAGAATGCTTCCTTCTACCCGCTCGCCGAGTTCTCCCCGGAATGGCAGACTATGCTCTTTGCTAAGTCGCATTCTGTCGAGATACGCCCCTTCGACCTCCCCCTCGCTCACATGCTCGCCCTTCACAAGGAGGAATCTGACGATAAGGACGATAAACCAGCCGAGGCGGAGTCTGACAACGAAGAGTCTGGTGGTGATAACGCCGAAGAGGGTAGGGGAGATGACGCCCCCACCGCAATAGGCGACTCTTTCGACTCCTTGGCATGTCTCGATGGTATGGCAGACACCGACGAATGGTGGGACGCCCGTGTCGAGGCTACGCATTCTGACGACCCTCTCGATATGTTCCTCGCTATCGAGGAGGCTGTCACGGCTCTCCGTCTCTCTTCTGACTCCCTGACGACTTCCTCCCGCGAGTTCGCTATCCGCGAGGCTTGGATGAGGCGCTGCCTTCGCGAGGCTGAGAAGGACTGCCCCGATGGTACTATTGTGGTCGTCTGTGGCGCTTGGCACGTGCCAGCCCTCCGCGCTAAGGTCAAGGTGAAAGACGATAACGACCTCCTCCGTGGTCTCCCTAAGGTCAAGATGACCGAGATGACTTGGGTGCCATGGGCTTTCTCCCGTCTCTCTATGTATAGCGGCTATGGCGCCGGTATCGTCTCCCCGGGCTTCTACCAGCATCAGTGGGACAACCCCTCCGACGACGGCTCTCTTTGGCTCTCCCACGTCGCTCGGGTGCTCCGTGATAATGGCAACGACATCTCGGTCGCCCACGTCATCGAGGCTCTCAACCTCGCCAAGTCTCTCGCCGCACTCCGTGGCATCAGCCGCCCAGGTCTCGCCGAGTTCGACGAGGCTGTCACGACGGTCATGGGCTTCGGCGACGACACTCTCCTCTCTCTCGTCCGCAAGAAACTGACGATAGGCACTGTCTACGGCTCTGTCCCAGACGACATGACTAACGTCCCCCTCCTCGCCGACTTCTACGCACAGCTGAAGCGTCTCAAGATCTCCCTCTCCGAACAGGATAAGCAACTGACGCTCGACCTCCGTACGGATCTCCATCTGCAGCGCAGCATATTCTTCAACCGCTGCCAACTCTTTGGTCTTGATCTCGCTTCTCGTGAGGAGATCGCCAACGCTGCCGGTACTTTCAAGGAGGTCTGGACTCTCCACTATAGCCCGGAGATCGCTATCCGTATGGTCGAACGTGCTGCCTACGGCAATACTCTCGAGACTGCCTGTACTTCCTTCGTCTCTGCTGTCTGTCTCGCTTCAGATTCTGACATTGCTTCTCTCGCCGACCTTCTGGAGTCTGTCATGGCTGCCGACCTCCCCTCTGCGGTCGATACTCTGACGGCGTGTATTGACAGTCTCGCCGCCACTTCTTCCGACTTTGTCGATATGATGAAGGCTGTCCCCCACCTCGCCCGCATCGTCCGATATGGGACGGTCCGCAATCAGGACTACTCCTCTGTCCGCCGTATGCTCGACGTCCTCTTCGCCCGTATCAACGCCGGCGGCGTCAAGGCTTGTATCAACCCGGAGGTCGACTCCGTCGATGCTATGTTCGACCTTTTCTCCCCTGTCGACTACTCTGTCTCTATCCTCGACGATGAGGATATTACGTCCGAATGGCTCGACCTCCTCTCGCGCCTCTCTTCTACCGACGAGGTGTATCCCCTTATCCTCGGCTACTCCTCCCGCCTCCTCTACAATCATCATTCTATTGATACTTCCGAGGTCTCCCGCCGTCTCTCCGTCGCTTCCTCTGTCGGGACTCCACCTCTCGACCTCGCCCTCTTTCTGGACGGCTTCCTCTATGGCTCCGCCTCGACTCTCCTTATCGACGACGACCTCTTCGACGCTGTCAACTCTTGGTTGCACTCCCTATCCGACGAGGATTATACTTATGTCCTCCCTGTCCTCCGTCGCTCCTTCCATCGCTTCTCTTCACCCGAGCGTCGACGTATTGGCGAGAAGGCTAAGTCGCTGCTGTCGTCTTCCTCCTTGTCCTCGTCGTCTCGTGTCTCCTCTTCGGCTGGCTCCTCGGAGTGGAATGTCTGCCACGACTCGGCAGCCGCTGTCCTCCCTCTTATCGAACTTTTCTTCGGCACCTCGCCCTCTAATAATTCTCAATCTTAGTGGCTATGACTGACAACGACTTGAAACGCTGGCGCCTGATTCTCGGTGGCGACGATGCCGACGCTACTGGCGTCGCTCTCTCTGCCGAGGAACAGCGTATCGACTCCGCCCTCTCTACGGTCTACGACGCCAACTCTAAGGGCGGGCTCGAAGCCTCCGCCCCTAAGATATGCTACTGGCTCGGCGAGATTAAGTCGCTCTTCCCCCAGTCTGTCGCAGAGGTTATTCAGAAGGACGTCGTCAAGCAACTGAATATCAAGCAGCTTCTCTCCGTCCCAGAACTTATGGACTCTGTCGTCCCCGATATGAATCTCCTGACGACTGTCATGTCTCTCGGGACTGCCATCCCCGCCAAGAACAAGGAGGTGGTTCGCCATATTGCCCGCGCTGTCATCGACCAGGTTCTCCAGCGTCTCTCCCTCCCCATCGCTCAGGCTGTCTCTGGCGCCCACGTCTCCTCCGCACGCCGCCGCAATCCCCGTCTCGCCGATGTCGATTGGAACGCTACTATTCATCGCAACCTCCGCAACTATCAGCCGGACTACAAGACTATCATCCCTGAAGTGACTATCGGTCGCTCTCGCCGCCGCCGTCAGCTGAAAGACGTGATTCTCTGTGTCGACCAGAGTGGCTCTATGGCGTCCTCTCTTGTCTATTCGGCTGTCATCGCCTCTGTCATGGTGGCTATCCCCTCTGTCTCGACTTCTTTCGTGGTCTTCGACACTTCTGTTGTCGACTTGACCGACCAGCTGTCGGACCCTGCCGAACTTCTTATGGGTGTCCAGCTCGGCGGTGGTACGGACATCAACCAGGCTCTGAAATACTGTCAGTCGATTATCCACCGCCCTTCAGATACTGTCCTCATCCTCGTCACCGACCTCTACGAGGGTGGCGACGACCGTCCTATGCAGCAGTCTATGGCGGATATCGCAGCCTCTGGCGTCAATCTTATTGGGCTCCTCGCCCTCTCCGACAACGGAACGCCTTCCTACGACCATGCCAACGCGCGCTACATGGCGTCCCTCGGCTGCCCGGTCTTCTCCTGCTCGCCAGACAAGTTCCCGGACCTTCTCTCGGCCGCCCTCTCCAATCGTCCGATTTCTCAGAATTAAATAATCTCTTTGATATGGCTATGAATCTCTCGTCGCAACGCCTCTCGGCTTCATTTTTCCCTCTTATGAAGAGGTATCTCCTTCGTGCTCTGTGCGCCTTCTTTACGTTTACGGGCCTTTCAACCTACGCCCCAGCGCAGATCCTTGTCATCCCCGATGTTCATGGCCGCCCTTTCTGGAAGTCTGCTACTGCCGCCCACCCCGACATCCCTGTCATTTTCTTGGGCGACTATCTGGACCCCTATTCCCGCGAGGGTATCTCGCCCAGCGAGGCGCTCGCTAATTTCAAGGAGATTCTCGACTTCAAGCGTGCTAACATGGAGAGGGTGACTCTCCTCCTCGGCAACCACGAGATTCACTATCTCGACACTGCCTACCGCTTCAGTAGGAAGGATACTGTCAACGCTGAGCTGATTCACGTTTTGCTTGTCGACAACTTGCAGCTCTTCTCCCTCGCCACGCATTCTGTCGTCGCTGGCAAGTCTTTTCTCTTTACTCACGCCGGCGTTCTGGAGCCCTGGTGGCGCAAGTTCTTCCCTTCAGTTCCCGCCGACGCCCCTTCTATCTGCAACGCCCTCAACGCTAAGATGGCGGATATGATTACTCTTGGCTCTTTTATCGACGACGCCCTGATGGAGGTGACACCGCGTCGTGGTGGCAAGGCCGATGCTGGCTCCTGCCTCTGGGCTGACCTCGTCGAGCATAAACGGAGACCTTCCTTCCCCCCTCACGTCTATCAGGTCTTCGGCCACTCCCAGCAGAGGAAGAGACCTGTCATCAAGAAGCACTACGCCGACCTCGACTGCCGCCGCCCTTTCATTATCAACTCCAGCGGCAAAATCGAATCCTTATCTCTGCCATAACTACTTCTGTTACTTCTTTCAACAGCGCATAAGTTATTTCGTTTCATGTACCTTTAGTCTTCACGACTATTGACATATATCCAATGTGGTTTTCTTTCAATTTCAAAATATTCTCTTGTATTCAACCAGAAACCCTTACATTGTTTCCCTATTTCAATACAAGACCGACAATTAAGACTTCTAGGTTCGTATTCAATCCCATTTAATTTGACTACATACCGGCAACGATTAGAACATAATTTGCAATTGTTTGGTAAAACACCTCGTCTTATCCCGATACTCCAAGCATATCTTAGTAGTTCTGATCGCAATCTGTCTTCTGCGTTCTCAATAAGAGCAACAATTTCTAATAAGCAATTCTTATTCTGCTCAAAACTGTTACACTTGACATGAGTGAACTCCCAAATGATGTAACCATCTTCGCTTTGGTTGAAGGTGAGTTTTATTAATTGTTGTGGCTCTTGCTTACATTTTTCTTTGAAATTATAGAATGTCATTCCTTTCCCCTTCTCCCATATGCTTCTCTTATATAAATTGACCAAATCATATTCGCTATTGACTGCTATTTCAATGATTTTAAATCCACTATCGACTTTTTCTTTAGTACATTTGTTAGTAAAGTCAATTTCTATCGCTAATTTGTAGCTTTCGTTCGAAAGCAGAACGTCAGCTCGCCAATTATTTTTGCCGAAACAACCCTCCTCTTGACATGAAGTGTAGTATTGTTTCAAATCATAGTCGACGTCTACAGGGGTTTCAGGACAACAGTTTAGTTTACGACGAAACAAGCATTCCTCTGAATGTTCACAAGTACGTGTGGCTTTATATCTTATAACTAACTTGTCACATTCTTTGAATCGCTTTACTACGACCATTTTCCCTAACTTGTGTAAATAGCTTTCTCTACTGCAATGTGCGCCTTTATGACGGAAGTGCCATTGTTTTTGGGTGCCTTGAACTGCAGTCATTTCCGCACCACATTCGATGCAATAATGATGAGGTTTCGTTTGTTCTTTTCTTACATCATTAATGCAAACTAGATTATCATTATCATCTTTAGCAAATAGGTATTGTATCATTTTTTTGTCATTGAGTGTTCAGTGTGTTACGTATAGAATGATCATTTGTTTCTTCTCTCCCTCTTAGGTTAGCCATGTATTAGCCCTGCTATACTCTTTTCCCCTCTCATTATAGCAAAAAAACACCCAGCGTCACCACGACGCTGGGCATCACTAACCCTACAAACAAACCTAATAATTGTGAGGGCTTTTATAAATTAGGTTTTTCAAGGCGCACAAGGCTTTGAATACCGGAGTGTACTGTAGCTACATGAGGATTTCAAAGTCCGAAGTGCAACGCAGAAATAAGCAATTTATAGGAGCCCTCCTATCTACTCGTGTGCGGTCTTCTCATATACCATGTCTATCACTACTCTGTCATATACTGCAAAGAACCCTAGGCACACCTTGCCGTCAACTGATGGCGTGAAGAACTGCTTCGGATTCTTCTTCGTGTTGTTGTACTCCGCAAGATAATAATAGACGTTCTCGTCTATCGTCCTGACTTCCAGCCTCAGCTTGTCACCGTTGTATAATATCATCTCCTCGTCATTCTCCATGTCGCTGTCGTAATACAGACCGATGTCAAACGGCGAGTCGCCCTTGCATCGCCCGGCGTCCGAGAAGTATATCTCCCCGTTCCTGTGTATCCTCACCCATCCATATACCTCGCTCCCGATCGGGACGTTCGTCGTCTCAAACTCCATCACCTGCATCCAGTCCATGAAGTTCACCCATAGGAACTGAGGCTCCGTGATCTCTATCCTCGGCATCAGCGTCGACGAACCGCTGTACACGACCCCGTCTATCGTGACCTGTAGCTGATACGTCTCCCCCTCCGCCGGCGTTATCTTCTCGACTGGCCTGTATGTCCCGTCACTGCAGTAGTCGAGCAGCGTCGCTCTCCCGTCCGGACCTACTATCCTGACGTCATCGACTCTCTTCCCCGCCGTCTTGACGGAGTCGTCCATGTTCCTCGTCGTCGTGATCTTGACTGTCGCACTGTCCATCGACAGGTGTCCCTCTATCACCGGTATCGCATCTATCTCATGATAGTCGATGTCTATCTCCTTCGTGCAGCTGCAGAGAACTGCTATCATCGCTGCTATATATGCTATCCTTCCCATTTCCTCTTCTGTTATCGACTTAGAATTTCATTGTGAATGTTATCGACGGTATTATCCCGAAGAGAGACACCTGCTCTGTCTTGGTCCCCGTCGCCTTCGTGTCGTCATTCTCGAATGCTATCACGTAAGGATTGTAATGGTTGTACAGGTTGTATATTCCGAACGACCATATCCTCGTGTAATACTTCCGCTCCTTGGTGTTGTTGACTCCGACGTCCAGCCTGTGATATGCTGGCGCCCTATATCCGTTCCTCTCTGCATAGTAGTAGTGTGTCCACTCGTCGATGTCATACTTCGCACTCGGCGCCGTCAACGCCTGCCCTGATGTGTATACCCACGTCGCCGAGAGGTCCCACTTGTCGCTGAGCTTGTACATCCCGACTATCGAGAC
Organism: Bacteroidales bacterium; assembly: GCA_017417385.1. GTDB lineage: Bacteria > Bacteroidota > Bacteroidia > Bacteroidales > Marinilabiliaceae > W3P20-009. Next base: position 9,749 of record JAFPZF010000070.1, on the reverse strand, counting down.
GTCATGCCGCCTGTCGTTCGACGCTGTGTACCACTTGTTTCCGTTGATGCCGTCGACTTTGTTCTCCGACCACGACAGCGTGTACGAGAGCCATCCGGTCAGGTCGCCTATGTTCTTCTTCATGTATAGCTCGACTCCATACGCCCTCCCCTTGCCGTTCAGCAGCAGGCTCTCCATCTCTATCGCCGAGACGAGGTTCTTCCCGTCCTTGTAGTCATAGACGTTGTCTATCTTCTTGTAATACGCCTCTATCGAGAACTCATACGTCTTGTTGTCTGTCTCCTGGACGTACCCGACGCTCACCTGGTCTGCCGTCTGGGGCTTTATGTTGTTGCTCGAGAGAACCGACCGCCCTATCGGCGACGACATCCCGTCGTTCAGTATGTTCTGGACGTGCTGCGACGTCCTGCAATATCCTGCCTTGACGCTCTGATGGTCGCATATCTGATACTTCATGCTCAGCCTCGGCTCTATCCCGCTATATTGCTTGACGACTTCGCCTTTCTTATATCTGAGTGTATCTTCTATCAGTCTCTCCTCGTTCAGTCTGTAATATGGGTTCCCGCCTAGTGCGTTATAGACGACGCCTCTGACGCCCGCCATGACTTCCAGCCCCCACTCGGTCTTTATGTCGTCCCCTATCCAGAACGAGATCTCGTTTCCCTCTCGTATCTCTTTTTCTACCAGCCCGTTGCTGGATTCGAGCTCGCCGGTCTTGATGTCTATGTGGTCTATCTGCCCGCCGATGTCTATCCTCTGCTTGTCGCTCGGCGCGATGGTTATGTCCTCCCTGATGACTCTGTGCTTGAGGTACCCGTCGAAGCTCTCCTTTATCTGCAGGACGTTCATCGACTCCTCGAAGTCATATTTGCTCATGACGAACGAGGTCTTCGCATTCACCATGTTTCCGAAACTGTGCCTGTAGTCGACGGCTCCCGCCATGTTCCCCCAGTGTATCTCTGCTATGTGGTTGTCCATCTCCATGTTGTCCCTCCCTCTGAAGAACATGACGTTCAGCTCCCCGTTCTTCCACGGCCTCAGCGTTATCTTCGAGTTTACGTCATAGAAGTTCAAGACTTTGTCTTTGTACTTCTTCGTCGGCTTTAGGAATATCTCGAAGTATGTCCGCCTCGCCGCTACGAAGAACGACGCCTTGTCTTTTACTATCGGCCCGTCAAACGAGAACTTCGACGATAGTAGCCCTATCGACAGGTTGCCCCCATAACACTCCATGTCGCCAGATCTTGTCTTGATGTCGAAGACTGACGACGACGCGTCGCCAAACTGTGCCGGTATCGCACCCTTGTACAGCGACGCCTGCGTCAACGCCTCGTCGTTGAATGTCGAGAACACTCCCATCAAGTGCCCCGCATTGTATATGGTCGCATTATCGATGTATATGGCGTTCTGTGCCGCCGTCCCACCTCTCACCTGGAATCCGCACGAGCCGTCTCCCTCGCTCTTGATGCCTGGCAGTAGCTGGATGGATTTGATGACGTCCCTCTCGCCCATAAGCGCCGGGACTTTTGCCATCTCTGACATCTGGATGTTCTCGACGCCTATTATGACGTTGTCTGTCCTGCTGCGTCCTCTCCCCGTCACCTTGACCTCCGCTATCTCCTCCGTCGCCTGCTCTAGCGTGACGCTCACGCTCTCGCTCCCCGACGCGACAACCTTCTCTACGCTCACGTATCCGAGGCAGTTGAATACTAGTGTCGCAGGCATCTTCTTCACCTTGACTGTGAAACTCCCGTCCGGCTCTGAGACTGCTCCGTTCGTCGTCCCCTTCTCTGATATCGTCACGAACGGGAGCGGCTTCCCGTCTGTCCCTGTCACAATCCCTGTGACTCTCGTCTGTGCAGTAACCAATACTGCTACAAATGCCATAATTGTTGTCAGTAACGCTTTCACTATCGTGTGTTTTTTCTGGCTGCAAATCTACTATGCCTCTATCGCAACTATGTTGCAAAATGCGGAATTCTTTGCCGTTGTTTTTCATCTGGGGGAATTCTCTTCTTTCCTCTCTTCCCTCCTTCTCTTCCCTTCTCTTCCCTTCCCCTCCCTTCTCTCCCCTCCTCCTCCCGCCGCTTGTTCGCTGGCTTTTCGCCTCTCCCGTCTTCCTCCTGCCCTCCCTTTCTTGTGTAATAACGCGAAAAATACTAACTTTGATATAAACTCTCTGACTACTACTATGCTCAAGTCTACCATAAACTGCTCCTCCGGCTCTCCCATATCTATGTTTTTGCCCTCTCCGGCTGAGCTAAGGGGCAACCCTGATTCTATTTTCCGCTCCTCCGTCACTGTCCGAGACCATTGCGAGATTACGACGCACCTCTGCACTCACGACAATAGTATCATTATGTATGGCAGCTGCAATGTCCTCAAGGATTGCACTATCGAAAACTATCGGACCGACGAGCGTGCCCTCGTCTTCTCTGTCGTGACAGGCGGCTCCGCCTGCGAGATTATTGGCAATCAGCACGTCGAGCATGGCGAGGGCGCTGTCAATATGGGTATTGTGCCTTCTTCTAACACTCACATGCTTCAGCTCGCCGCCGGTAGCCATTTCGAGAAGATTACTATCATGATCTCCGAGTCCGATTTTAATATCTACAACGAGCGTTACCCGATTATCTTCTCCGGCTTCAAGGGGCTCTTGGACTCCGGTCGACCCTTCGTCGACGAGGTTATCGATACCAAAGGTAAGATTCTCGAGGCCGCACGAGATATCCAGAACTCTGTGTTCTCCAAGTCTGTCAACCCTTTCTTCGTCGAAGGTCTAGTCGTCGAGTGTCTCGTCAACTACTACTACGAGCAGTTCCATAAGCCTCTGCCCGATAGCTACACTGTCTGCCGCAAGATCTTCCAGGCTCGCAATGTCCTCAACGAGAATTTCCAGAACCCTCCTTCTCTCCGTGAGCTCGCCGCCACCGTCGGCACCAACGAGTGCACTCTCAAGAAGGTCTTCAAGCAGGTCTTCTCCATGACGGTCTTCGACTATGTCAACGACCTTCGTATGAACAAGGCCGCCCGCCTCCTCTCGGATACTTCCGACTCTATCAGCAATATCGCCTCCTTGCTCGGCTTCTCCTCCCAGAGTCACTTCTCTACCGCTTTCCGCAAGAACTATGGCCTCTCCCCCAAGGAGTTCCGCGACTCCTGCCTCCACCCGACCCAGACTGCCGTCCCTGATTGACCACTCCCTCCTCTCTCGTGCCTCTGTCTCTGTCCTCTTCCGTTCGGTTTCACCCCATTTCTCTTTTCTCTATAAATCTTCTTATATTTGTACTGTAAATCAATTAGGGCGTCATGAAAAAGATACCGTATGGAGTCTCTGACTTCAAAGTCGTCAGAAAGGAGAACTACTATTTTGTAGATCATTCTTGGGCTATACCTATCGTTGAGCAGGATCGTTACGTGTTCCTCCTCCGCCCTCGCCGTTTCGGTAAGAGCCTATTTCTCAATATGCTCGCCACCTACTATGACGTCCTTGAGAAGGATAATTTCGATTCTCTTTTCTCCGGTCTCGCCATTGCTCACGACCCCACTTCGATTCACAGTTCTTACCTCGTCTTGAAGTTCAACTTCTCCGACGTTGGCTGTAACTCCAATAATGTACAGCCTTCGTTCAACGACTCTGTGATAAATACTATCGATGAGTTTATTAAGACTTATACTGGCTTTTTTGATTACGACGAATCGGACCGTATCCGTAACCGTGAACGCTCAGATGCCTATCTGAAATGGTTGATAAAGGTTATCCATATAGCCCACCAGCGTATGTACGTCATGATCGACGAGTACGACAACTTCGCCAATACTATCCTCTCCTACGACGAGAAAGGCTATACGGACATGACGCATGCAGACGGTTTCTTCCGTCTCTTCTTTAATATCCTTAAGGCGGGGACTACGATGAACGATGCCCCTATCGACCGTATGTTTATCACTGGTGTGAGTCCCCTTTGCCTCAGTGACGTGACGAGCGGCTTCAATATTGGCTCCAACTATTCTTTGGACTTCCGCCTTAACTCCGCCATAGGCTTCTCCGAGACCGAGGTCCGCAATATGCTCGCCTACTACGAGCACGAGACAGGCGTCTTCAAGCACTCTGTCGATGAGCTTGTTGGCATCATGAAACCTTACTACGACAGCAACTGCTTCGCCGTAGAATGTGTCAACGACGAGCGCATGTTCAATTCTGACATGGCTCTCTATTTCTTGAAGGAGTACGTCAGAAAGAATGGCAGCCTCCCAGACCAGATGATCGACACTAATATCTCTACGGACTACAACAAGATGAAGATGCTCGTGCGTTTCGAGCGTCGCTTTGAGCAGAAGAGCCGTCTCCTTCAGAAGATAACTCTGCAAGGCTGGTGGCGTAGCGAACTTGTCCGCGAGTTTAGTCTCGGAGACCTCCTCAAACCTTCCAACGTCGTCAGCCTCCTCTACTATATGGGCCTCCTCTCCTGGGGGCCCGACGAGCGTGGACGTGCCGTCTTTGTCATCCCTAACGAGGTCGTCCGTCAGCAATACTACCACTACATGACGGAGTGCTACGCCCACACTATCGACTGGCAGCCAGACGTGGCTGTCCTCGACGAACTGTGGAGTGGCTTCGCCTACGATGGAGACTGCGAGGCTCTCCTCGCATATCTGGCTTCTCTTGTTAAGGAGAATAGCTCTGTCCGCGACTTTGGCCCAGAGGGTGAGGCTTTCGTCAAGGGCTTCATGCTCAGCCACCTATGCCGCACTTCCAGCTACTATGCTCAGTCCGAGCGTGAGGCCTCTAAGGGCTATATGGACATCTTCCTCGAGCCTCGTACCGATGTCGACCACGGTGTCATCATCGAACTGAAATACTGCAAGGCTTCTGCTCCCGACTCCGAGGTCAAGTCTCTCCTCGACGATGCTGTGAGTCAGGCTGACCGCTATGCTGTGGACCACTCCCTCCTCTCTCGTGCTGCTGCCCGTAATTGGACGCTCCACCGCGCCGCTATGGTCTTCCGTGGCTGGTCTCTCGCCGAACTAAAGGTCTGGTAGTCTCTCTCTATTGCGTCATCTGTTCCCCTTCGCCCTGTTGTGTGTCTTGCATAGCATCTGGCAGTTGTCCTTCGTCGTCGCCCCTCCCTTGCTCCATGCCGTCACGTGGTCTGCATCCATGTCCTTCAGCTCCCATATCTTTGTCTTCGTTGCCTCCGCCATAGCGCAATGCGGACAGTTACTGACTCCCTTCGACCTCGCCTCCTCGGTCTGTTTCTGATAGACTGTTCTCTTCGTCGCCTCGTCGAATATCCTGATGTCCAGCAGCTCCGGCCTCATGCACCCTTCCAGCACGTACTCAAATACGCCCCTCTTGTTCTTGACGTACGGGTCGCGATACAGCTCCTGAACTTTCTCCCATATCTTGTCCGGATCGTATGCCGTCGTGTGGAATTTCTCGTAGAGGCTCCCCCATTCTTGCCCGCACATCTCTTTCTCTATCCCCTTGAATGTCGTGCTGACCCAGTCTATCACGCTCCCGAAGTATGTCTTTAGTTCGTCTATGTTGCCGTCAGCCCTGTGCTTCGCCATGTAGTCGGCCCTCTGTCCCTTGCTGACCCATTCGAGTGCCGTCTGGAGAAACTCCTGTCTCTTCACGTTCCCCTTGACGTATGCACTCCACTTCTGTACGTTCGAGTTCCTCGAATTGCTGAATTCAGCCTTCGCCGCCGTGACGAATGGTCCAGAGTAGACTGCGTTCAGCAGTTCCTGCTCGTTCAACGGCACTCCCGCTATGTTTATGGTTTTGAACCACTCCTTGATCTCTTGCTCTGTCCCCTTGCAGATGTATACGAGCAGTCGCGTCTCGTCTATCTTTTTCCTGATCTCCTTGTCCAATGTATTATAGTAGATTGGCTTGCCGTCTATCATGACGGAGAACTTTCCCGTCAGGAATCTCCCGATGCTCGTTATCCTCTGCTGCCCGTCTAGCACCTCATATCGCCCCTCCTCTGTCTCATTGAAGTATATGAGCCCGAGTGGGTAGCCCTTGATGATGCTCTCTATGACTGCCACGTCCTTGTTCCCGTCCGCATAGATGTAGTTCCTCTGATACTCCGGCTGTATCGTCAGCTTCCCCGATAGCCCATACAGCCCCTTGCCCTCCAGCTCGTTGTACGCAAACCCTTTGCATACCTCTGCAACGGTCATCTCTGTGTGTAGTGTCGTCTCCATTGCTATCTCTTTTTTCTTATGAACAATCTTTTGTACTTCCTCACTCCATTTAGTAGCGGTTGTGCTACTGTTGAATTCTCTTTCCAAAGCCCATTCGAAAAGCCTACACCCTCGCTCTCTGACGCCCCTACTATCTCGAATTGCTCTGGGCAATATTTGTCGAGAAATGTTATAGGGACTCCTATCACTTCATCATAGTCCGATGGTATGGCATCAAAATACGGCACCTCTAAGGCATCGTAATTCTCGTACTTAAAATAGCCTATACCTTTCACTTCTTCGTGCTTGCTGAACTTCCTATTGTCCTCCATAGTCATCAACCGCAATGGCTGATGCCTTCTTCCATGTTCCATGTTAGTATACCAACAACAACTTGGAACCCTGTTCACCTTCTCCCCATCTATCTCCCTTGCTGACTTGTATGTTGCTGCATAAGCGAAGTTGTCTGGTACGCGAAAGAACATGCCGACATTGAAGTTTGTTGCTCCAATCCACACTTTGTTGTCTTTGATGAGAGGAAATGTACATGAATATGTTATTGCATTTATGTTCCCTATTATCAAGAACTTCTTCCCTGCCTCCATTATCCACGGCAGGAACTCTCTGAATAGACTGAATGGCGGATTCGTCACTATTATGTCTGCTTCGTCCCGCAGCCTCCTTACCTCGTCTGACCGGAAGTCACCATCACCCTCCAAGTAGTCCCATTCGAGGTCGTCAATGTCTATCACCCCGTTCCCGTTCGTATCCCTCTCGAGTGTAAATATCTTCCCGTTGGTCTTGCTCTTGCTGATGTCGTAGTTCGGGTTCTCCTGCTCGAAGAGCGTCGGCTGCCATTGCAGCTTGTAGTTCTTGCTCTCGATGGCATAGCTCGTCGAGATCAGCTTCTTCAATCCGAGGCTCTCAAAGTTCTGAGCAAAGAACTTCGTGAAGTTGCTCCATTCCGGGTCGTCACACGGCAGTAGAACCGTCTTGTCTCTGAATGCGTTCTCGTCATATTCGAGATAGGCATTGACCTCCTTCTGTATGTCGGCATACTGGGTGTAGAACTCGTCGTTCTTTGCACTCTTTGCCTTTCCCAATGTCTTGTTTGCCATTGCGATAGATAGTTTTTGCCTTTGCATTCACTATCAGTCGCTTGCATCGGTGTCCGCACATAAAAAGGGCGTAGTGCCTTCTTATCGCGTTTAGCAAGAGGTGGCCTCGGAACGGAAACCTCTGTCCATCTGCTAAGATGCACTACGCTTTTTGAGCGTAGCACATCGCTATCAACGATGGAACAGAAGCCACCTTACAGAGACTACCTGTCACATATTATTTCCGTGCTTGTTATATCCAAATAGAGTTTCCGAGGCTCTTGGCTAAACGCGAAATAATAGCGATTGCTTTATGTTTCTTACTATGTCTTTATTCTCTCGCCGGCACCTAGTGCCGAACATCTACAAAGATACTAAAACTCCTATTCCATAGTCCTTCCCCCATCTCTTTTTTCTTCTCCATTTTCCTTTTTCATTTCCCTCGACTACATTTTCGCTCATCCCCATGCCCGAGACCCACTTTTTTACGTCTCTGGGTTAGACCTGTATTAGAGCTGATACCCTTTTTCCCCCTTTTCCCCCTCTCTTATCTCTCATCGCCTGCCACTCTCGTTTTAGATGTATTTCGACAATTCGCACCGACTTTTAACAGTTCTTTAGTAGCCATCTGGCAATCTTTCTCTACATTTGTCCTCATGTTATTGCATGTGCGAAACTTTGTGGATAAAGACCTGATTCATCGGCTCTCTCGAGCCACATGTCTCTGTGTCACGCAGTTTCCCACTGCTCTCGTTGAACTTTTATAATTAACTATGCTCAGAACTAAAATCTTTGCTTTCGTCGCGGCTTCTTGGCTCGCTTTGGGCTCCGCCTCGGCTGCCGATGTGACGCTCGTCAATCTCGACGGTACTGGTGCCGTCTACGACCTAAGCCTCGTCGGCCGCTTCGAACTGACCGATGGTGGCACTGCCTATCGCCTCGTCGCTCGCGAGGACGGTGCGATACTCGCCTCGGGTAGCCTCGCCTCCCTCTCCCGCATCAGCTTCGTTGCCGAGGACCTCAAGCCTGCCAGTCCGTCTTCTCTCGACGCCTTCATTGTCGAGAATGGAAGCCTGCTCTCCAACACTACTGACGCTACGGTCCGCGTCTATTCTCTCGGTGGCGCCCTCGTCCGCACCTCCTCATACGGCAGCGTCTCTACTCTTGATCTCCCAGCTGGCGTCTACATCGTCGTCTCTGGTGGCAAGGCAGCCAAGATTATCGTTAAATAAACACACTATCAATCGTTTATGAAAACTATTCTAAAAGGGCTTATCCTCCTCGTCTCCCTTCTCAACTTCTCTTCTGCCTACGCCGAGACTGTCTCTGTCTGGAAAAATGGTGAGAAGCTCCTCTCTATCGATTCCTATTTCGTCGATAGCATCGCCTTCCACAAGAACGTGAAGGCTCAGGAGTCCGCTGATGTCATCGACCTCGGTCTCTCTGTCAAGTGGGCCTCTTGCAACCTCGGCGCCTCTAAGCCTGAAGAGCTGGGCAACCTCTATGCCTGGGGCGAGACCTCTACTAAGACCAGTTACGGCTGGTCCGACTATAAGTATTGCAATGGTAGCTACAATAAACTGACTAAGTATGTCCGCGAGAAGCATGCTGCCGACTATGGCTACAATGGCTTCTTCGACGATAAGACGACTCTCGACCCCGACGACGATGCCGCTACCGCAGCACTCGGCGACAAGTGGCGTATCCCGACCGCCGACGACTGGCGGGAGCTTCTCAATAACAGCAGTTGGGAGTGGACGCAGCTTAATGGCATCTACGGCTACAAGGTGACATCTACTAAGACGGGCTTCGAGGACAAGTATATCTTCCTCCCCGGAGACAACACCTCTAGCCACGATGGCGCCTATGCGTCTTCCTCCCTCTCTTTCGAGCCTCAGTCGGCAAGTGGTCTGTATTTCTCTGAGAGTGGAACGTACCTGAGCTACGGAATGAGATGTCTCGGGACCTCTGTCCGACCCGTCACTACCGCTGCCGAAAGCTCTCCATCTCCTTCAGCCGACGAGTCTGGCACCTTGGCCACCTGCGTCTGGAGCCGTGGCGTGAACCTTATGGAGTCGATCGCAACAGAGGTCGATAGCATCAGCTTCTCTTCTGTTGCTGTCGAGGAAGGTGATGGTCTCGTCGACCTCGGCCTCTCTGTCAAGTGGGCTTCTTGCAACCTCGGCGCTGCCAAGCCTGAGGAGATCGGTGACTACTTCGCTTGGGGAGAGACAGAGGTGAAGGACCTCTACAATTGGACAACCTACAAGTGGGGCTCCGCCAAGGATAAGTTGACTAAGTACTGCACAAAAGACGAAAATGCATATCCGCAACCAAGTGAATACTATCTGTAAGTTCTGTGCTTAAACGTAGACACTCGCTCAACGCATGCCACTTCCAACCTTTCTTTCAGGTTTGTGGGACTGTCATTGTAGAAGTATCTTCTGTTGTATTTGT
>JAFPZF010000069.1 GCA_017417385.1 Bacteroidales bacterium | reverse complement strand
TCGCGGGGTATGCTAAGACGGAGGATGTAGAGAAGACGCTTGAAGAGTATGCGAAGACAGGTGAGGTAGAGACGAAGTTGACAGAGTATGCGAAGACAGAGGACTTGCCGAGCCTCGCGGGGTATGCTAAGACGGATGAGGTAGAGACAATTCTGACAGAGTACGTCACGATAGCGAAGCTCAAAGAAGAGATAGATGCGCTCAAGAGTCAGATAGCAGAGATGAAGGAGGAGATGGCATCGGGGAATGGAAATGGAGGAGGAGAGAGTGGCGATGTCCAGGAGCCGGAGGAGTATTTAGGTCTGCGGTTTCCGATAGAGAATGGCGCATTGCAGGAGGGTGCTGACACGTTGAGGATTTTAGCTATCGGTAACTCGTTTACAGATGACCCGACGTTTTATCTTGGAGGTGTCGTAGGAGCGTCGGGGATAGACCAGAAGCGAGTTTGCGTGTATGCTTTGACAGTCGGGGGGGACAGATCTTGACTATTGGTGCTGGATTTATGAGACGGGGGCGGAGTGCAAGATTCGGCGGGTGGCCGGGGAGGACGAGGTTAAGATCTGGGATGCGACGTTGGAGGAGATAGTGCATCAGGACTGGGATGCTGTGGTGTTGCAGCAGTTGTCGACGAAGTCGGCGGACTACAGCACGTATAACCCGTCGTTGAGGAAGTTGATAGCGATGATAAAGCGAGATTGTCTGAACAAGTCGGTTGCGATGGTGTGGCAGGAGACCTGGAGCTGGTGGAAAGGAAATCCTGACGAAGGGCCGAAGGAGGAGGCCGGGGCGGCAGCCATAGAGGAGGCCGTCTTGACGATGATGGAGAAGGACGGGATAGACATAATAATTCCGTCGTGCGAGGCAGTGCAGATGGCGAGGCGGATGAAGATATCCCCGGAGAAGTCGTTGACGGAAGATGGGCGTCACATCCGTATAGGGGAGGGACGTTATCTGTTAGCTTGTACATGGTATGAGGCGTTGATAGCGCCAGTGTTTGGAGTAGGAGTCGTTGGGAACACAGAGAGACATTTTGACGGGGGGACGATAGCGGATGACATTGCAGAGAAGTGTCAGTGGTGTGCGGCAGAGTCCGTTTTGAGGTGGCGAAATCGTGTGAAGAGAGAAGGAGGTCAGTAAAGAGACGAGAAGAATACGTGCGTAAATAGGGCTGCAGCTCGAAGGTGCGGCAGCCCGTTTTTTTAGTGCAGGAAGAGTGAGGAACGAGAGACGAGACTAATAGAGGTCTAACCAAAGAGGAGGAGAGAAGGAGGAGATAGAGAGAATGAAAAAAAGGGAGGAGAGTGAGAAAGGTTTTGCTACGGTGGGAAGTTTTTTGTAATATTGCGTTATCGTAGGCGATGGAAACAGGGGAAGAGATAGAGATGAGATCCCGAGAGGAGCGAGTCAGAGAGCTAAGTGTGGCGGCGGGTGTCAGTCCGATACTTGCGGGATTGCTGATGCAGCGTGGTGTCTTGGATGCCGCGCAGGCAGCGTCTTTCTTCAGTCCGTCTCTTGACGAGCTGCACGACCCGTATCTCTTCAAGGACATGCGAGCGGCTGTCGAGAGAGTCGACAGGGCACTGAAGCAGGGGGAGAAGGTGTTGATATATGGTGACTATGACGTCGATGGTACTACGGCGGTGGCGCTCGTATATAAGGCGCTGTCGAGGCTGAGCGGGAACGCGAAGGAGCAGTTGGCATACTACGTACCGGACCGATACACAGAAGGTTATGGGATTTCGGAGCGGGGAGTCAGGTATGCATCGGAGAACGGATACAAACTAGTCATAGCGCTGGACTGCGGCATCAAGGCAGTCGAGAGGATGGAGTTGGCACGGGAGCTCGGGGTCGATTTCATCATCTGCGACCATCATAATCCTGGGGAGGTCATACCGGCGGTCGTCGCGTGCCTGAACTCGAAGCGGAGCGACTGCGAGTATCCCGACAAGAACCTGTCGGGCTGTGGAGTCGGATTCAAGCTGATGCAGGCGCTGTATGCGCATAACGGTCGGGACTTCTCGGAGCTGAAGTCGCTGCTGGACCTCGTGGCGGTCAGCATAGCGAGCGACATAGTCCCCGTCATCGGGGAGAACAGGATACTGGCATATCACGGATTGCGGCATCTGAACGAGGCGCCGTGCGTCGGGCTGCGGTCGATAATGCAGACGGCGGGGTTGACTGTCGGGAGTGTAGACATGTCGGACGTCGTTTTCAAGGTCGGACCGAGAATCAATGCTGCGGGGAGGATGGGCAGTGCGGCGGATGCCGTCAGGCTGCTCCTCTCGGAGACCGAGGCCGAGGCCGAGGAGCTCGGGCGACAGATCAACGACACCAACGACGAGCGGAAGGACCTCGACAGAGTCGTCACACAGCAGGCGACGGAGCGCATCGAGAGCCAGCCGGAGTGGCGGAGGCGGCATAGCACAGTCCTGTATGACCCGACGTGGAGCAAGGGCGTCATAGGCATCGTCGCGTCGAGGCTGACGGAGATGTTCCACAGGCCGACAGTCATATTGACGCGGAGCCAGGCCAATCCAGAGTTTGCGACGGGCAGTGCGCGGTCGATAGACGAGTTCGACCTGTACAGGGCGATAGACAGCTGTTCGAACCTGCTGGAGAACTTCGGAGGACACACGTATGCGGCTGGGCTGACGATGAAGACGGGCAATGTCGAGACCTTTGCAGAGGCGTTCGACTACGTCGTCTCGCAGAGCCTGACGGAGGAGCAGAAGGAGATCATGACGGCGGCGCTCGCGGCGTATGACAGTGGAGCCGGTGTCGGATCCGAGGTTCAGGTATTCAGGAAAGTCGAGACCGATGCGGAGCTGCGGCTGAAGGACATCAGCTATCAGCTGCTCGACGAGCTGAGGAAGATGGAGCCGTTTGGGACCATGAACACCAAGCCAGTCTTCGTGACGAGGGGCGTATATGACTACAGCACGTCCAAGTCGTTCGGGAAGATGCGTCAGCACATCAAGCTCGACATGATAGACGCGGAGGACAGGACAGTGCGCTCCGGAGTCGCATTCGGATTCGGGCATTATGCGGAGCGCATCAGCAGTGGCGAGCCGTTTGACATATATTACACCATAGACGACGTCGAGTTCCGCGGGCGGAAGCAGTTGACGTTGATGATCAAGGACATACGTTTTGCGGCGGAGAGCGGAGCGGACGGAGAGGGCGAATAAAAAGAAATCAGGCAGATGAGGATAGCAATCATAGATATAGGGACGAACACCATAAACCTGCTAGTGGCGGACGCTGGCGAGGGTGGGGCGTATAGCATCATCCACAGTTCGAAGGTGACGGCACGGCTGGGCAAGGGAGGGATAAATGACAGGCGGTTGACGGCAGAGGCCATAGAGAGAGGTATAGACGCGATAGGTCAGCATGTCGAGCGGCTGAAGTCTTATGGGACAGTAGACAGGATCGTAGCGATAGGGACCAGTGCACTTCGGGTGGCGGAGAACTCGTCTGAGTTCACGAGCCGAGTGAAGAGCCAGTATGGGATAGACGTGAAGATCATAGACGGACTCGAGGAGGCGTCGTTGATATATGACGGGGCGAAGCAGGTGATGCCGATAGGTAGGGAGCGCGTGCTGATACTCGACATAGGCGGAGGGAGCTGTGAGTTCATCATAGCGGACAAGGACGGCGTCAAGTGGTCTCAGAGTTTCGAGCTCGGGATGTCGAGACTACTCGACAGATTCACGCCGTCGGACCCCATAACGCGGAAGCAGGTGAGCGAGATCGAGGCATACATCAGGCCGGGGCTGAAGGATCTGTATGAGGCGCTGCGGGCGTATCCGACGAGCATACTGGTCGGTACGTCGGGGTCGTTTGACATATCGGCGTATCTTGTAGCGAAGCGGAATCATCCGTCGTTGAACACCATGCTGACGACGACGTATGAGATACCCCTGGCGAACTTCGATGAAGTATACAGGAAGATCATCTCGAGCAGCAGGGAGCAGCGAAAGGAGATGGTGAGCATAGACCCGGGGAGGGTCGATCTCATCGTGATGGGCGTAATTTTTATTAACTTTGTCATCAGCGAGATGCGAATGGAGCGGTTGTTCCAGTGCGGATTTGCCTTGAAGCAGGGGGTGATATACCGCATAGCGAATGGGCTGATGTAGGAGTTCAGGGTCAAGAAAAAGGAGACAGATGGCAAAGATATTAGTTATCGACGATCAGCGAAGCATCCGAGGGACGCTCAAAGACATCCTGGAGATGGAGGGACACACCGTCGAGCTGGCGGAGGACGGGCTTCAGGGCGTCGAGAAGTTCGGAGCGGAGAAGTTCGACCTCGTCTTGACCGACGTCAAGATGCCGAACATGGACGGCATCGAAGTCCTCGGCAAGGTGCGGGAGGTCAATGCCGAGTGCCCGGTGATAGTGATATCGGGACATGGGAACATAGACACCGCCGTCGAGTGCATCAAGAAGGGGGCGTACGACTTCATCGAGAAGCCGCTGGACCTGAACAGGCTGCTCGTCACCATAAAGAATGCCATCGAGAAGGGCGACCTCGTTGTCGAGACCAAGGCGCTCAAGAAGCGAGTCCGTCAGGGCGGTCAGATGATAGGCGACTCGGCGCCGATGATGAAGGTCAAGCAGATGATCGAGAAAGTCGCTGCTACCGACGCGAGGGTGATGATCCTCGGTCAGAACGGCACGGGCAAGGAGCTTGTCGCACGGGCGTTGCATGAGCAGAGCAAGAGAGTCGGGCGGCCGTTCATCGAGGTGAACTGTGCGGCGATACCTAGCGAGCTGATAGAGAGCGAGCTCTTCGGGCATGAGAAGGGAGCTTTTACCAGTGCGGTGAAGCAGAGGATAGGCAAGTTCGAGCAGGCCGATGGTGGGACCTTGTTCCTCGACGAGATAGGCGACATGAGCCTCTCGGCTCAGGCGAAAGTCCTGAGGGCGCTACAGGAGAACACCATCACGCGCGTCGGCGGGGACAAGGACATCAAGGTCGATGTCAGGGTGATAGCGGCGACGAACAAGAACCTGTCAGAGGAGATCAAGGCAGGGAATTTCAGGGAGGACCTGTATCACAGGTTGACAGTGATAATCATCAACGTCCCGTCGTTGAACGAGCGAGTGGACGACATACCGCAGTTGGCGGACTACTTTTTGGACGTAGTGGCACAGGAGTTGAATGTCCAGAGGAAGGGCATCAGCGGAGAGGCCATAGAGGAGCTGAAAAAAATCAATTGGACGGGAAACATAAGAGAGTTTCGGAACGTAATAGAAAGACTGACGATACTCTCCAGCGGTGACATCACGGCAGGGGATGTCAGGGACTATGCCCGTCCGATAGGTGGGTGAACAGAAGAAAACAGGAAAGCCGATGACGTCAGGAGAAACAATAACCTTCTCGTTCGAGCTGACGCAGCCTGGGGCGGCGCTGGCGGTGTTCGTCTTTGATGGCGTAGAGAACGAGTTCGAGCTGACAAACGTTTGCAATCCGCTTGGGGACATGCTGAGTGCGATGGCGGCGATGGTCACGAATCCTTCCCAGCTATGGGAGGGCGAGAACACGGCGGGCTTTATCTGGTATTGTGAGTCGGAGAGTTACAATTGGACATTGACAGCCAAGAAGGGGGGGCGGCTCGAGATACGCATAACACAGAGTTGTGAGTTTTTTGGTGACGACGAGGTCGAGATCGTCAAGGGGGAATGTGACGAGGACCTATTTATCTCGAAGATAGTTGGCGCGCTAGACGTATTCATCAAAGATTCAGGGTTGCTGAACTATCAGCAGGTCTGGCAGGCCAACGAGTTTCCACTGACATACTTCCTCATATTGAAGAAGCACCTGATAGACAATGGCAAGTGGCAGGAGAGTGGTGGTGGCACGACTCTTGCGGACGAGAGTGCGCTATTGCTCGGATAGAGAGGGTGCAACAGGTCAAGACTATGATCAAAGAATATAATAAAACTGCTATTTGGACTGCGGAGCGTCAGATAACGTATCATGAGATGCTCTGCAGGATACACACGTTTGCCGAGCGACTGAAGGCAGAGGGTGTGAAGGCTGGTGACAAGGTAGTCATATTCAGCGAGAACAGGGCTGGGTGGCTGTATGCCTTGTACGGAATATGGGAGGCTGGTGCAGTAGCCGTGCCGGTTGACAGCACGTCTGGCGTCAGTGACCTCTCGTATATACTCAACGACTGCAAGCCCAACGTCGTAGTCTTGTCGGAGGTGACGGGGTCTACGGGCAGGCAGGCCATAGAGAAGCAGGGCGGGGAGTGCAAAGTCATAGAGATAGACAGCGCGGTCGAGGACGGCGAGGCTGGAGACGTCGTCTCAGCCTTTGACAGGGCGGACTCGGACATGGCAGTCATCATATACACGAGTGGGACGACGGGCAGTCCGAAGGGCGTCATGCTGTCGTTTGAGAACCTGCGCGTCAACGTCAGGGCCGTCAGTGTCGAGGTCGAGATATTCAAGCCAGAGGACATGACGATGATCCTGCTGCCGCTGCATCACGTATTGCCGTTGGCAGGCACGGCGATGGCGCCATTCTTCACGGGAGGCACCGTCGCGATATGTCCGAGCATGAGTGCGCCGGATCTGATGGCGACCATGCAGGGGGCGCACGTCAGCATAATAGTCGGCGTCCCGAGGCTGTATTCCATGCTTGCGAAGGGCATCAAGAGCAAGATAGACAAGAGCGGCGTCGCGTCGATGCTATACAGGATGTGTGAGAAAGTCGGGAGCAGCAAGTTGTCGAAGCTCGTCTTCGGGTCCGTCAGGAAGAAGATGGGCGGGCGTGTCAAGTACTTCGTCAGTGGCGGAGCGGCGCTGGACCCAGTCGTCGCGCAGACCATGAAGACGCTGGGTCTCGACGTGCTCGAAGGATATGGAATGACCGAGTGTGCGCCGATGATAGCGTTCACGAGGCCGGACGACATAAAGCCGGGAGCAAGTGGGCAGCCTGTCCCGAGCGTCGAAGTCGAGATAAGAGACGGCGAGATATGTGCGAGGGGACGGAACGTCATGCTCGGGTATTACAACAGGCCAGAGGAGACCGCGGACGTGCTTGATCCTGACGGGTGGATACACACAGGCGACCTCGGGTATATCGACGATAACGGCAGAGTCGTCGTCACTGGTCGTCGGAAGGAGATAATAGTCCTCTCGAACGGCAAGAACGTCAATCCGACCGAGATAGAGCATCATCTCGAGGCGTACAACACGTATGTCAAGGAGGCGGCCGTCACCGACAAGGACGACCAGCTCGTCGCGATAATCGTTCCTCAGAGGGCGGCAGTCGTCGGGATGAGCGACGAGGAAGTCGAGCAGAAGATAAAGTGGGAAGTCCTCGACAAGTACAATGCCGAGGCGGCGGCGTATAAGAAGATCTTCAGCCTGAAGGTCTTTAGGGGCGACCTCCCGAGGACCAAGCTCGAGAAGCTCCAGAGATACAAGCTCGGGGCGATACTCGAGGAGGGCGAGAAGAAGGAGGAAGTCGAGGCCGAGAGCGAGGCGGAGCTCAACGAGGAGTATGCCATCATCAAGAAGTACATCGAGGAGGAGAAGAAGTGTAAGGTCCACCCGACCGACCACATAGAGCTCGACCTCGCGTTCGACTCGCTCGACAAGGTAGGGTTACAGGTGTTCCTGAACGGCAGTTTCGGCATGCAGATGACGACCGACGACATAGCGGCGTTCAAGTCAGTCGGGGAGATGGCGGAGGCCGTAGCGGAGAGGAAGACCAAGACCAGCGTAGAGAAGATAGACTGGAAGAAGATACTGAGGGAGCATACCAACCTCAGGTTGCCTCAGACGTGGGCGACGGGTCGGATAGCAGTTGCGATGATGAAGCCATTCCTGAAGATGTTCTTCAAGTTGACCGGCAAGGGGCTCGACAAGATACCCGACGGGCCAGTCATCATAGCTCCGAATCATCAGAGCTTCATAGACGGACTGTTCGTCATGTCGTTCCTGAAGTGGAGGGCGATAAAGAACACCTATTTCTACGCCAAGGAGCAGCACGTCAAGAGGCCGTTCATCAAGGCAGTGGCGGCGACTCACAACGTCATCGTCATGGACATGAGCAACCTGAAGGACAGCATACAGAAGCTCGGCGAGGCGCTGAAGAAGAAGAAGAACCTCATCATCTTCCCGGAGGGGACGAGGACGCTGACGGGCAAGCTCGGAGAGTTCAAGAAGACCTTTGCCATACTTAGCAAGGAGCTGAACATACCGGTAGTGCCAGTCTCCATCAAGGGGGCGTATGAGGCGATGCCGAAGGGCAGCAAGTTCCCGCATCCGCACAGGGTACAGGTCGAGTTCCTTGACCCAGTGTATCCGAGGCAGGACTCGAGTTATGAGAGCCTGACGGAGGAGACGTATAAGAAGATTAAGAAGTGTCAGGAGGAAGGTACGGCGGCGTAGAAACCAAGTGACAGAAGGAAACTTCTATAAATTGCTTTTTCTAGAACTCCCCTAAAAAATAGTGCCGAGGTTCGAAAGGGCCTCGGCTATTATTATGCACGGACAGACGGAAGAGAGGAGGGAAGGATGGGGGTATGTGGAGGCGCGCAAGAGAGAAAAAGAGAAGATAAAGCAGGAGATATGGAACAGAAAGGACACCCGCGGAGACTCACATACAGCATTGGTGGAGTCTCGTTCGACATGATACTCGTCGAGCATGGGACGTTCGTCATGGGGCGAGAGCCTGAAAGAGATGGGGACCAGTATTATGACGACAAGAGAGCGCACGAAGTGACGCTCACACAGGACTACTATATTGGCGAGACACAAGTGACGCAAGCGCTGTGGAGCGCCGTCATGGGGAGCAATCCGTCGAAGATGAGGGGTGACGACGAAAGGCCAGTGGAGAACGTCTTCTGGGGCGACTGCCAAGCGTTCGTCGAGAAGCTCAACGGGCAGGTTGAAGGCGTACGCTTCGCACTGCCAACAGAGGCGCAGTGGGAGTATGCCGCGAGGGGTGGAAATCGCTCTAAAGGATATAAGTATGCCGGGGGGGACGAGCCTGACGAAGTGGCGTGGCATAAGGGCAATGCTGGGGGAGAGACGCACCCCGTCGGGCAGAAGAAGGCGAACGAGATAGGAGTCTATGACATGTCGGGCAACGTGTGTGAGTGGTGCGCGGACTGGTATGGAGAATATCCGACGGAGGCAGTAGTGGAGCCCAGGGGGCCGCAGGAGGGAGATAGCCGGGTCATCCGAGGGGGCAGCTTCGGCGGTCGGGCGGACAGAAGTCGGAGCGCATATCGAGACGCGTATGCTCCGGAGATGAGAGATGGAGAAATCGGCATGAGACTCGTCTGCACAGTTGTAGGGCCGACGGGAGACAAATAGGTAGGCGAGATAGTGAGGAGACGGGAGCCAGACTTGTCCCATCCAAAAACGAGTACATAGAAACACGTATCGTAGTAAGCGCCAACGAGAAGAGAGAGGTGGTCGGGGATGATTTAAGTGGAGGTGCGAGAGGAATGGCGTGGAAAGATAATCAGCGAAGGGAGGATAGGAAAGAGAAAGATGATTATATTTGCAAACTGAATAAAAGAAATACAAGGAGATAAAGAAAACAAGAAGTATAACATTTTGAGCTTAACGCTCTTATTCTCAAACTGAAAAATCTGGTAAATTTTAAGACAGGGGAATAAGCGAGCGATGGTTCACGCCTTGGGCGAGAGCCGTTTCGTGCTTATTGGTCGTCATAGGTTTACCAGAGCCATCAGTTTCCAATAATCAAATCAAACGAACGGCTTACGTCTTTTTTCGTGGGGTTTATTAGGAGAAAAGGGAAGAAAGGGAAGAAAGAGAGTGAGGCTCAGAAAAACATGAAAACGTATGAGAAAGATAGTGACATTGTTGATGATGGTTTGCGTGCTGATGGTGGCAGTGCAGGGAAAGGCGGCTGATAGTTTTACTATCGGGAATCTGAATTTCACTGTGAATGATGATGGGGAGAGTGTGAGTGTTAGCAGAAACGGGAGTGTTGAGGGAGAGTTGAAAATCTCGTCGACAGTAACGAGTCCGAGTGACGGGAAGACTTATAGCGTGACTAGCATAGGGGACGAGGCTTTCTATCTTCGCAGCGGGTTGACGAGCGTGGAGATGCCGAGTATCGTTACGAGCATAGGGGATAATGCTTTCCGTGGTTGCAGCGGGCTGACGAGCGTGGAGATGCCGAGTAGCGTTACGAGCATAGGGAATAATGCTTTCCGTGGTTGCAGCGGGCTGACGAGCGTGGAGATACCGAGTAGCGTGACGAGCATAGGGAGAGGTGCTTTCTGTGATTGCACAGGGGTCGAGAGCATAAAGGTGGAAATTGGTAATACAAAATATGACAGCAGGGACAACTGCAACGCAATAATAGAGACAGAGTCAAACACCTTGGTTGCGGGATGTAAGAAGACGACGATACCGAGTAGCGTTACGAGCATAGGGAGAGATGCTTTTAATGGTTGCAGAGGGTTGACGAGCGTGGAGATACCGAGTAGCGTGACGAGCATAGGTGAGAGAGCTTTCTATGGTTGCAGCGGGCTGACGAGCGTGGAGATACCGAGTAGCGTGACGGTCATAGTGAACGGGGCTTTCGCAGGTTGCGGCGGAATAGAGAGCATAAAGGTGGAAACGGGTAATACAAAATATGACAGCAGGGACAACAGTAACGCAATAATTGAGACAGAGTCAAACACCTTGGTTGCGGGATGTAAGAAGACGACGATACCGAGTAGCGTTACGAGCATAGGGATAGATGCTTTTAATGGTTGCAGCGGGTTGACGAGCGTGACGATACCGAGTAGCGTTACGAGCATAGGGAAGAGAGCTTTCTCGGGTTGCAGCGGGCTGACGAGCGTGGAGATACTGGGCGGCGTGACGAGCATAGGGGACGAGGCTTTCGCGGAAAGCGGGTTGACGGGAGATCTAAAGATACCTAACAGCGTTACGAGCATAGGGGCGTATGCTTTCGAAGGTTGCAGCGGGTTGACGAGCGTGGAGATACCGAGTAGCGTGACGAGCATAGGAAAGAGTGCTTTCTCGGGTTGCCGTGGGCTTGAGAGTATTACGAGCCTGATAGAGGAGCCAAGTGAATGTGTACTGGGAGTGAGTGGAATCACCATTTATGTGCCACAAGGCACGAAAGAGAAATATGAAGAAAAATGGGGAAATAATAATATATACGTAGAGATAAGCAGCGGAATCCCGACAAAGACGGTGGAGGTAGCAGGGGCGAAGAGTGAAGACGGGGTTTATGACATGTCGGGAAGGTATGAGGGAAAGACGACGGAAGGATTGAGAAAGGGGATGTATGTTGTTGTGGAGAATGGGAAGGCGAGGATTGTGATGGAGAAGTAAACGAACACGAGTTAGAGGATATTAGCCCTGCTGCCGGGAACGGTGGCAGGGCTGTTTTTTGTCGGGCGGGAGTGGGGGCGACGAATGTTAAAGGAGGAGGCGAGGAACGCCTTGTCTACTTCAACGCACGGGCCAAGCTCCATTTGCAGAATTACCTCAGTGAGCGCACCGATGATAATCCTGCTCTCTTCATTTCGAACTTCGCACCATTCGGACGGCTAACTATCAATGGTGTAGAGAAACTCATTCGTCGTCTTGGATTGTCACTCCAAATGCCTAAAGTCCATCCTCATAAGTTTCGACGCACACTTGCCACTATGGCTATCGACAAAGGGATGCCCATCGAGCAGGTGCAGCGGCTGCTCGGACATGTGCGCATCGACACGAAGCTACGCTATGCCATTGTGAATCAGAAAAATGTCAAGATGGCACATAAGAAGTACATCGGATAGCTGAGACTGAGGCTGACTGCGGAAGTTTTTGTAAATTTGCAAGTGAACAAGTGCCCTATTTCAAAGTGGTCAGATTTGACCACTTTAGAACTTCCGCGATAGCATTGTTATGAAAACAGATATTGACAAGACAGAAACGAACACTTTGTATAATGATGCTCGACAGATTATAGAATCTGCGCAGGCCAATGCTGTGCGCAGCGTAGATTTCTGTCGTGTGCAAATGTATTGGAATTTGGGCAAACGTATCTTCGAGGAGGAACAACAAGGTAAAGAACGAGCAGACTATGGCTCATACCTTACAAAAAGCCTTGCAAAACTTCTTGAACCAGAATTTGGCAGCGGATTTGGGGTGCGGCAGCTGGAGCGGGCAAGGCAGTTTTATAGGACATACCCAATTGCGTCCACAGTGCGGACGCAATTGAATTGGTCTCAATATAAGCTACTTATATCCATTCCCGACCCTAACAAACGTGAGTATTATGAGTTGGAGTCGGTCAATAATGCATGGACAGCTCGCGAGACGGAAAGACAAATCAATTCGATGCTCTACGAGCGTCTGCTGATGAGCAACGACAAAGAGAGTGTACTTGCTGTGGCTCGTAAAGAACGCATACCCGAAAACCCTGCTGAGATCATCAAAGATCCGATGGTGCTCGAATTTCTTGGGCTTCATAGGGAGAGTAGTTATTACGAGAAGGATTTGGAGTCAGCAATCATTACTCACTTGACAGAATTTCTTCTTGAAATGGGCAAGGGATTCTCCTTCGTTGCACGCCAAAAACGCATCTTGCTTGAAGACGATGAGTTCTTCGCAGATTTGGTTTTCTATAATCGCCTGTTGCGTTGTCATGTTGTCATTGAGTTGAAAACCGGCAAACTGACTCATCAGGATTTAGGGCAGTTGCAGATGTATGTCAATTACTATGACCGTAATGAGAAACTTCCCGATGAGAATCCGACCATTGGAATATTGCTTTGTACTGAGAAAAACGATACTGTTGTACGTATGACACTCCCCGAGGATAACAAAACGATTCTTGCCAGTGAGTACAAACTCTATCTGCCTACCACCGAGCAGCTGATAGACGAAGTCAACGAGGTAAAACGTTTGGCAGAGAACAAGAACAAGGAGGATTAAGAGTATGGAATTGAAAAAATATAAGCTCTCTCAATTGCGGGAGATAAAGAATGGCAAAGACCACCAGAATCTTTCTGATGGTAAGTATCCTGTATATGGAAGTGGCGGGATTATGAGGTACGTTGATAGCTATCTGTATGACAAACCAAGTGTTTTATTACCTCGTAAGGGTTCGCTCACAAACATACAATATTGTGATGTCCCGTTTTGGACTGTAGATACCACATATTATACGATAGTAGATGATACTATCGCTAATCCATATTATCTATACAGATACCTTTCGCTTCTTGATTTAAGCAGACTTGATAGCGGGACGGGGGTGCCAAGCATGACTTTTGATAGCTACTATAATATCAAAGTCAAATTGCCAAGTATAGCCACACAGAAACAAATAGCAGCCGTGTTACAAAACATCGACCGCAAAATCGCCCTCAATCGTGCGATAAATCGGAATTTCTTTGCCTTTTTAGCTTATGTCGATAGTTTTTCTTAAGTTTGTAGTCCGAAACTTGCCAATAATAAATTGTGTATGGAGTTTACCGCAAAACAGGTAGCTGATCTCATCAGGGGTCAGGTAGAAGGCAACCCAGAGGCTGTCGTGAGGGACGTGTCGAAGATAGAGGAGGGGAGACCTGGAACGTTGTCGTTCTTCTCGAATCCGAAGTATGAGCATTACGTATACTCCACACAGGCATCCGTCATCATAGTCGATAACAGTTTTGAGCCGAAGCAGCCGGTCGCGGCGACACTCATCAGAGTGCCGGACGCGAGGGAGGCGTTGGCGGAGCTTCTGCAGATGTATGAGCAGATGCAGCCGCAGAAAGTCGGAATCGAGGAGCCCAGTTACATATCGAAGTCGGCGACAGTCGGCGAGAAAGTGTATGTCGGGGCGTTCGCGTACATTGGCGACGGGGCAGTCATCGGAAAGGGTGCGAAGATATATCCGCAGGCGTACATCGGAGACGGCGTCAAGATAGGCGACGGCACGACAGTCTATTCAGGCGTCAAGATATACAAAGGATGCAAGGTCGGGAAGAACTGCGTCCTACATTCTGGAGTGGTGATAGGCGCTGACGGATTCGGATTTCAGCCAGACGAGAAGGGCGTATATCATAAAGTCCCGCAGGTCGGCATCGTCGAGATAGAGGACGACGTCGAGATAGGAGCGAACACATGTATAGACAGGGCTACGATGGGGAAGACCGTGATAGGCCACGGGACGAAGCTCGACAACCTCATCCAGATAGCTCACAACGTCACGGTCGGCAGTGACACCGTTATGGCGTCGCAGAGTGGCGTAGCCGGGTCGTCGAAGCTCGGGTCGAACTGCATCGTTGCTGGTCAGGTCGGCATAGCGGGTCATATAGAGGTGGCGAACAGGACGACCATAGCGGCACAGTCGGGAGTACAGGGGTCGGTACGCAAAGAGGGACAGACGTTGTTCGGCTCGCCGGCGTTCGACTACATGGCGTGGACTCGTAGCTACGTAGTCTTCAAGAATCTGCCGAAGCTCGACAAGGAGCTCAGCAGACTATCCAAACAGATACCAAATGGATAAGCAGACCACATTGAATCAGGAGCTCGCGTTTGAGGGCAAAGGCCTTCACACGGGAGTATATGTACACATCACGTTGCGTCCGGCAAAGGCGGACACCGGGTATGTCTTCAGGAGGGTAGATCTCGAGGGGAAGCCGGAGATCAAGGCCGACGCTCGAGCCGTCTCGTACACCCAGAGGGGGACAGTCCTGACGGGGCCTGCGGGAGAGAAGATATCCACGATAGAGCATGTCCTCTCGGCGCTCAGAGGATTGGGCGTCGATAACTGCGAGATAGACATCGACGGGCCGGAAGTCCCGATATTGGACGGCAGTGCGCTACTGTACACCACGGCGATAAGGAAAGTCGGACTACGGACACTCGATGCGGAGCGCAAGTATCTCGTAGTGACCCACAAAGTCGTCTATGAGGACAAGGCGAAGGGCATCAGCATCATAGCCATGCCGGACGACCATTTTGCGGCGCACGTGTGCATAGCGTTTGACGGGTCGAGGTGCCTTGGGAACCAGTGGGCAGCGATAGAGAGCCTCGGTGAGCAGTATCAGGAAGTCGAGGCGTGCAGGACGTTCGTCTTCCTCCACGAGATACAGCCGTTGCTACAGATGGGGCTCATCAAGGGCGGCGACCTCGACAATGCGATAGTCTTTGTCGAGAACGAGTTGACCGACGAGCAGAAGGACGCGTTGCGTAAGCAGCTAGGGCGAGAGCAGATCACCATACATCCGTCTGGGGTCTTGAACGCCAAGGACCTGCAGTATGCCAATGAGCCGGCACGGCACAAGTTGCTAGACCTGATAGGAGACCTCAGCCTTGCGTTGCTCCCGATCAAGGGGAGGATTATAGCTACGCGGTCTGGACACGGGTCGAACACCGTCTTCGCACAAATGCTGATAAAAGAGTTTCTTGCTTGACTTTAACAAAAATCATGATAGGTAACAACTGCAATATTCATCCACTGAGTATCATAGCTGAGGGAGCTAAGATAGGCGACAACGTGACAGTCGGTCCGTTCACGAAGATAGATGACAACGTCGTCATAGGCGACGGGTGCAACATCATGAACGGTGTCACCATCTTCAGTGGTACGCGAATGGGCCAGAATTGCCGAGTATTCCCGAATGCCGTCATAGGCGCGATACCTCAGGACTTGAAGTTCAGGGGGGAGGAGACCACGTGTGAGATAGGGGACAACAACACCATCCGCGAGTGCGTCACCATCAACAGGGGCACGGCGTCGAGGGGGAAGACCGTAGTCGGCAACGGGAACTTGCTGATGGCGTATGTCCACATAGGACATGACTGCGTCTTCGGGAACAACATCATAGTCTCGAACGCATGCCAGTTTGCTGGTGAGGTCGAGGTCAATGACTTTGCCGTCATTGGTGGCGGTTCGCTGGTGCATCAGTTCACGAGGGTCGGACGTTACGTCATGGTACAGGGTGGCACGCGATTTGGGAAGGACATCCCGCCATACGTCATGATAGGCAGGGAGCCGGCGGCTTTTGAGGGGTTGAACCTCATAGGGCTCAAGCGCAGGGGCTTCACGACGGCACAGATAGGTGAGGCTCAGGAGGTTTACAAGTATCTCTATCAGAGCGGACTCAACACTACCCAGGCGCTGGAGGCCATAGCAGCCAACATGGAGAGGACCGAGCTTGTCGGGGAGATAGTCGATTTCGTCAAGTCGTCTCAGAGAGGCATCATCAGAGGCTGATAACGCAGATTTTAAATACCTGAGCCGCGGCACATTATCAAAAATGTGCCGCGGCTTCCTTAATATTTTCATGCGAACTATAAGTTATTAACCATGTTTTTGTATTTTTGCAGCTGATAGCGGATAGCTATCATCATAGATGAAAGCGTTTGTAGACGCTTGGATTCTGACTCGTAGAAAGCTTCGCAACCTTATCTTATTCAGTCAGGAGTCAAGCAGCGCAGACGCACTTTGGATGTGTTCATCATTCTGGTGGGGATGGCTTGTGCCATTCGTCATCAGAAACGTGTGTACGTTTCAAAGTGTGGGCCTTGCGTTGCTCGTTCCGACTGAATGGTAATGCGAAGGCCTCTACGGGTGGAACGAGCAAGCAAGTTCGTCCCACGCTTTTTTTGTTGTATGCACTCGTAATTACAATGAGATGAATGAGGATATCGGTGAACTAATCCGCCTCGCTATGGAGGAAGCAGAACGTAAGCCACAGTGGTTGGCAAGGAAGATTGACTGTGACAGGTCAAATATTTACGACATATTTCGTCGTAAGGATGTTAGCGTCGAGATGCTGTGTCGGATATCTAAAGTGCTAAAGAAGAACCTTTTGAAAGACATTTCCTTACACCTTGACGAGGAAATAGCTGACGAGAAGTGCAAAGCGTCAGGAAAATTAGACGATTAAGTATAATTCTTTGTAGCGGTAGCGTAGAATAATCCGCTACTGTAAAATGTTGATTATAAATGCAATGATATGTAATTTTGCTGATGAGGAAACGGAAAGGATAGTAAATCCGTGGTTACGTTTCTTCTGGAGTGTGCTCGCCCATAAGAGGAGCACAAGGTGGAATTAATAGAATGCGTATGACAATGAGTCTCAATCATGGGCAGTATGCTCTAAAAGCTTGGATGGCTAATCTAATCATGTTTGTTAGCCTGATAGCAATCGGTTGTGGGGCAGCTTACTTTATCTTTAACTCTTCTACTGTCTCTGAGGCGGTAACAGTTGTAAGAGTTGAGTATGCGCTTTTGGGCGTATGGTGCTTACTTGTGTTGCTTGTTAATCAGTTGAGAACGAAGTTCAATCTGTTCTGGGCGGTTATTGAAGTCCTATGGATTGGTTATCTGTTCTATAATTATGGGTTTTAAAATCGAATCTATGAGAAGTGTGGTAAGTTTTTTGGCGATTGCTATGATGGCAATTGTCATGGTCTCTTGCAATGGGAAGAAGAAGCAAGAAGAGATAGTTGTTAAGCCAGAGACAACGCAGATTTCTGGCGAATTGGGCAAGTGCTTCTCTATTGTTGATAGGGAGTACAAGGCTACTGGTGATGTCTGGAGATTGGTAACAATCGAAGTTGAACGCTTAGACGAAGAATTGCCATTCGATTTGGACGGAAGGGAATTGTGGTCGTACAGCCAGAGTGGACGATCTGCCAACGTTCAAGTCGGATTCGGAATCGAGTTCCTTGACGCTGATGGCAACGTGCTAGATAAGGTCTCTGCGAATCGCGGGGGGATGGGAGGCCCATACAGTTCTGACGAGTGTGTGGAGTTGGTAAAATTGAAGCCGGGGGAGAAAGGAACGATTCGGTATCAAATAACCTCTGACGCGAAGACTGCTGTCAGGTTTAGGATGACAAGTTCATTCGACGAGCATGAGGAGAAACAGGGCGGCAGCTCTTCAAATGCTAGCTCCAACGCTGTAAGGCCTAGTCTAAAATCGAGTAGTAGCAGTTCCTCGAATGGGCACAATTGGGATGCAGTGCTAGACTCCTACGAAAAGTACGTCGACGAGTACATTGCGTTGGTGAAGAAGATGGCAAAGGGTGACATGAGTGCGATGACTCAGTATCCGAGCATGATGGAGAAGGCACAAAATGTTGGCGAAGAGTTGTCGAAAGCCAACGGGCACTTGACTGCAGCCCAACAGGCTCGGTACCTCAAGATTCTGAACAAGATGACGAAAGCCATGTCTGAGATACAGAAATAGCTATTGTTAATCACTTGTTGTTTTCATTATGAAAGTGTCGCCTTCCCATTTTTGTCGCCTTCCCATTTTTCGGACCGCCGCCAATTAGACATTTCGTTGCAAAGGAAAACAGACCTGTTGACAAAACCAAGTGCAGTGACTAAGTTTGCCGTCGCAGGTTGAAACGGAGTAGAGCTCTGCTGAGGAGCAACTCTATGAGGGATAGGTCTGTAAGGCATGACGACATGCGCGTTAATGAGACTGCTCCCCCGGGGCGGTCTCTTGTCGTGTGTGTATGTCAGATTGCTCTTCCATGCCTAGGAAAACCTTTCCTCCCAGCAGGCTCTCCTTGTACTCGGCACTGCCTCCGTGGCAAGACTGTCGTGGGTAGCGGCAACCTTCTCATGGCCTACGTTCATATTGGCCATGACTGCGTCTTCGGGAACAACATCATAGTCTCGAACGCATGCCAGTTCGCTGGTGAGGTCGAGGTCAATGACTTTGCCGTCATCGGTGGCGGTTCGCTGGTGCATCAGTTCACGAGGGTCGGACGTTACGTCATGGTACAGGGTGGCACACGATTTGGGAAGGACATTCCGCCATACGTCATGATAGGCAGGGAGCCGGCGGCCTTTGAGGGTTTGAACCTCATAGGGCTCAAGCGCAGGGGCTTCACGACGGCACAGATAGGTGAGGCTCAGGAAGTATATAAGTACCTCTATCAGAGCGGACTCAACACTACCCAGGCGCTGGAGGCCATAACAGCCAACATGGAGAGGACCGAGCTTGTCGGGGAGATAGTCGATTTCGTCAAGTCGTCTCAGAGAGGCATAATCAGAGGGTAGGAAAGAGAGAGGGGAGACCTCTCATAGAGAATAAGAGCGCCGCAGTCGGGAGAGCATCCTGGCTGCGGCGATTTCAATTAGCAATGTGCAATTAGGAATTAGCCCTTCAGAGCCTTTTTCAGTCGGCGGAGACCCTCCTCGACACGGGAACGCTGAGTTGCGAGGTTGATCCTCATGTAGCCTTCGCCGGCGTTGCCGTAGATGTTGCCTGGGGAGAGTCGGAGACCATTGTCCAGGAGCTTCTTCGACATCAGGGAGGAGCTCATGCCAGTGCGGCGGATGTCGATCCAGGCGAGGTAGGTTGCTTCGAGGCGGAGGACAGAGAGCTCCGGCAGCTCCTTGTCGACGAAAGACTTGAGGAGCTCGTAGTTGCCATATATATAGCGGCAGAGGTCGTCGAGCCAGGGCTCGCACTTGTTGTAGGCCGTCACGAGCGCCTCGACGCCGAAGGGGTTGACATCGCAAACCTCGTTGATGTTGAGGGCTCGGTCGATAGCCTTTCGGAAGCCTTCGCGAGGGGAGAAGATGTAGCTGACCTGGAGGCCGGCAGTGTTGAAGCTCTTAGAAGAGGAGCTAGTCGTCACGGAGTTGGCGGCGAGGTCGGAGCCCACGTTTATATATGGAGTGAAAGTGTTGCCGGGCATGATGATGCCGCTATGAATCTCGTCGGAGACGACCGTGACGCTGTGGCGGCGGCAGGCCTCGCCGAGCTTACGCAGTTCCGCCTTAGACCAAGCCCTGCCGGCGGGGTTGTGAGGGTTGCAGAGGAGGAAGAGCTTAGCCCTGTCACGAGCGACGGCGCGCTCGAAGGCCTCGAAGTCAATCTCGTAGGAGTCACCGTGCCTCATTAGTGGGACCTCGACTGGGTTGCAGTCGTTGTTCCTGATAGAGGAGAAGAAGCAGTTGTAGACCGGAGTGAGGACGACCACCTCGTCTAGCGGTGAGGTGAGAGCCTTGATGATAGCGCTCAGGGCCGGGACGACGCCGCTCGTATAGAGAATCCAGTTTTTCTCGACGTGGCTGCCGTAGCGGCGGGAGTACCAGTTCGTGATAGCGTCGTAGAAGGCGTCGGAGACCTTAGTATAGCCAAAGATCCCTTGTGCGGCGCGGTCGATGACAGATTGAGTAATCTCTGGGGCCGTCTTGAAGTCCATATCGGCGACCCACATAGGGAGTACGTCGTCATAGGGGTCGACGTCCCACTTGTAGCAGCCGGAGCCGCGTCGGGACGTCATCTCGTCAAAATTCCAAGTAGACATAAGTAGTAAGCAATTTATTCGACAGAGTCCAGAACCTCCTCACGCTCCTCCTTCTCGTTGCCTCCACTCTTGAAGAGTAGGGCGAAGAGGAGGGCTACGATAGCCGAGTAGGCGGCGAAGATGAGCCAGGCAGTCTGCCAGCCCTCGATACGGGTGGTAGCTGAGATGGCGGGGACGACAGTCTCGTTGATAACCATCTGAGCGAGGAGCATGCCGATGCTAGAGCCGATGCCGTTAGTCATAAGGACGAAGAGCCCTTGGGCGCTGGAGCGCAGGGAGGTGCCGACATTGTTGTCAACATAGAGGGAGCCCGAGATGTTGAAGAAGTCGAAGGCGACGCCATAGACAATCATAGAGAGGACGAGGGCCGTGATGCCAGGCCAGGCAGGGTAGCCGATGCCGAAGAGTCCGAAGCGGAGAACCCATGCGAGCATAGAGATCAGCATGACCGTCTTGATCCCGAACCTCTTCATAAAGAAAGGAATCAGGAGGATGCAGAGCAGTTCGGACAGCTGGGAGAGAGAGATCAGCATATTAGAGTGCTCGACGAAAGGCGAGCGGGCGAACTCAGGCACCTTGGCGAAGCTCCGGATATAAGGGTTGGCGAAGCTATTCGTCACCTGAAGGGACATGCCGAGGAGAGCGGAGAAGATAAAGAATATACACATCCGCTTGTTGAGGAAGAGCTTGAAGGCGTTGAGGCCCAGCTGTTCCGCGATGCTTTTCGTCTCGTTGTGTTCGGCGACGGGGCATTGCGGCATAGTGAGCGAGTAGACACCCATGATGACGCCCCATACGGCGGCGATGATAAACTGTTGAGGCGACTCCTGAGCGCCGATAAGGTCGACGATCCACATAGAGGCGATGAAGCCGAGGGTCCCGAAGATACGGATACGAGGGAAAGTAGCCACCTTGTCGATGTCGGCGCCGCTCATAGCCGAGTAGGCGACCGAGTTGGAGAGACTAAGCGTCGGCATATAGAAGGCGACCGCCATAGTATAGGGGACGAAGAGACTGAGGAAAGAGGGGTCAGAGGAGAGACCGCGGAGAGCGACGACCGCCATGAGTCCGGCGCAGGAGAAGTGGCAAGCGGCGAGGAGCTTCTGAGCCTGAATCCAGCGGTCGGCGACGATGCCCATGAGAGTAGGCATAAAGATAGCGACGATACCCTGGACAGAGTAGAAGTATCCGATCTGACTTGTCAGTCCGATCTTGGCGAGGTAGGCGCCCATAGAAGTCAGGTAGGCGCCCCAGGCGGCGAATTGGAGGAAGAAGAGCACGCAGAGGCGTGAGCTGAGAATGTTTTTCTCCTTAGTGTTCATATATATTAGCAGCATGTTTGAATCAATCGTTCGATTTCCTTAGGGAAGAATTCCAGTTCGAGTTCATGGATCTTTTGTTCGAGGGAGTCGACAGACTCGTCTGGGTCGATGTCGACCGTCTTCTGCATCGTAATCTCACCCTCGTCGTAGTAGTGGTTGACAATATGCACCGTGATACCCGTGACAGACTCCTTTGCCTCTAATACAGCTCTATGAACGCGCCTACCGTACATACCCTTTCCGCCGTATTTCGGGAGGAGAGAGGGGTGGAGGTTGACGACGCGTCTATAATAGCGGTCAATAATATTGTCAGGGAGGTGGAGGAGGAAGCCGGCGAGGACGATGAAGGTGATGCCTCGCCTATGTAGTTGTGTGAGGACGTCGTCGGTCAGTTCGAGTTGTCGCTTAGAGAAGGTGTAGACCGGGACACCGTAGACCAGGGCTCGCTGTATGACAGGAGCGTCTGGGTTGTTGACGAAGACGGCGGCGACGGTGGCGGAGCGAGGGTTATCGAAGTTGAAGTATCGGATCAGGTTCTGAGCGTTAGTGCCAGTGCCCGAGGCGAATATAGCGATTCTTTCCATTTTTTCGAGGTTGAATAAACAGCGTATAAGGCTGAGTTTTATAGTCTAACAAATGCTAAGATACTTAAATTTCATTTATAGTCTGCACTTTTTTCGCTCTAACTCTTGAAAAATCGTCTTGTTTTCCTTTACTTTGCACCGTCTTTTGGTTGCGGCTCTATGCGAGAGCTTATTCCGGGGGGCACTTCGCCAGGCGCACGGGGCATAGACGGGAAGGTTATAGACCATGTGATTGGCGGGGGAGTATGGTAACGAACTTAATGTATAACTCTTACTTAACAAACATTCAATTATGTCAGAGATTGCAGAGCAAGTGAAGCACATCATCGTCGAGCAGCTTGGAGTCGACGAGAGCTCAGTTACGGAGAACGCAAGCTTCACCAACGACCTCGGAGCCGATTCGCTTGACACGGTAGAGCTCATCATGGGCTTTGAGAAGGCCTTTGGTGTCGACATTCCAGACGACGCATCGGAGAAGATTCAGACCGTCGGCGACGCTATCGCATTCATCGAGTCAAAGAAGTAGTAACTAATCTGGCAAAACCTATCTGCAACATGGAATTGAAAAGAGTAGTAGTAACAGGCCTTGGCGCGGTGACGCCACTGGGCAACAACGTCGTCGACACTTGGCAGGCACTTGCTGATGGAGTGAGCGGCGCTGCTCCTATCACTCGCTTCGACGCTTCTAAGTTCAAGACAAGGTTTGCCTGCGAGGTTAAGAATTTCAACGAGCAGGAGTACTTCGGTCGTGATGCTCGGAAGATGGACTTGTTCACGCAGTTTGCTATAGTAGCTGCGGACGAGGCGTTGAAGGATGCGAACTTCAATGTAGACGAGGAGGACAAGAAGCTTGTCGGGTGCGTCTGGGGCACGGGCATAGGCGGCATCAAGACGTACTATGACGAGGCACGTGATTTCGCGACTGGAGACGGCACGCCGCGGTTCAGTCCGTTCTTCATACCGAAGATCATATCGGACATAGCGCCGGGATACATATCCATCAGGAACGGGTTTGGCGGGCCGAACTTTGGCACAGTATCGGCGTGTGCATCCTCGACGACGTCGTTGAGTGTGGCCTTTGACCTTATCAGGTTGGGTCGTGCGGTAGCGATTGTCAGTGGAGGCTCTGAGGCGCCAGTGACATGTGCGAGTGTCGGTGGATTCTCGTCTATGAAGGCATTGTCGTCGCGCAATGACGATCCGAAGACGGCATCTCGTCCGTTTGACAAGAGCCGTGACGGATTCGTGATAGGTGAGGGCGGAGCATGCCTGATACTCGAGGAGTATGAGCACGCAGTCAAGCGCGGGGCGCACATCTACTGTGAGATGGTAGGAGCCGGCTATTCAGCCGACGCATATCACATCACGGCCCCTCATCCAGAGGGCAATGGTGCGGCGCGAGTCATGGAGGCGGCTCTGAAGGATGCAGGATTGACGCCTGCGGACATCGACTACATCAACGTACACGGGACGAGCACGCCGCTCGGCGACAAGGGCGAGTTGATAGCCATAGGCAAAGTCTTCGGAGACGATGCATACAGGCTGAACATAAGCTCGACCAAGTCAATGACGGGACACCTGCTGGGTGCCACGGGTGCTCTTGAGGCGATAGCATGCGTCAAGTCTATCGAGAAGAGCCTCATCCCGCCGACGATCAACCACTTTGAGGACGACCCAGATATTGACCCGAAGCTGAACCTCACGTTCAACAAGGCTCAGCAGAGGACAGTACGTGCGGCCATGTCCAACACATTTGGATTCGGTGGTCACAATGGTACAGTAGTATTCAAAGCTCTCTGAGTTTGTGATTCTCAACTACAAAGAAATCGTAGAACTCTTTTCCCGAGAGGGGAGAGAGTTCTATCGTTTTATATGTCGCAGTGCGGGCTATAGGCCGTCGAGCCTGAAGCTGTACAGGAGGGCGTTCGTACATCGGTCAGTCGATGCCGAGGAGAACAACGAGCGGATGGAGTTCCTCGGGGACGCCGTCATAGAGGCCGTCGTGTCCGTCGTCCTGTGCGAAGTGTTCCCCGAGTGGAAGGAGGGCGACCTGTCGAAGCTGCGATCCAAGCTCGTCTGTCGTCAGCGGCTCAACGGAGTAGCCGAGGCGCTAGGGTTCATCGAGCGCATCAGGGTGCACTCCCACAGAGTCGTCGAGGGCAGCCACATAGCTGGGGACGCAGTGGAGGCGTTCGTAGCCGCCGTGTATCTCGACGGAGGGATGGCGAAGGCCGAGGCGTTCGTCAGGCGGCACATAGCAGATAAAAAACACATCGAAGAGGCCGTCTCGGAAGACGAGGTCAAGAATTACAAGAGCGACCTTGTGAACCTCGGTGGGCGGCATGGCATAGAAGTCTTCTTCGTCACGCGGTATATAGATGGACGGAGTTCGCTCAAGCAGGACCGGACCGACAATTTCGTCAGCACAGTCCGCATCAAGGATGTCGATGTAGCAGATGCCACGGGGCGGTCGAAGAAGATAGCGGAGCAGGAGGCTGCGCGTAAGGCGCTCGAAATCATCAGTGGAGACCCCGAGTTCTGGAGCAGGGGCACGACGGCGGAGACGGCTGCCCCGGAAGCAGAGGAAGGCGCGGGGGGCGCGGGAGAAAGCGCCGAGGGCAGTCCCGAGGAGTAGGCGGGCGGACATAGCGAGAGGCTTGACTGGGGACACACTCAACGGAGTTTCAGGCTTTTCGTGTACAGAGGAGGCAAGGCAGCCTTAAAATTCTTCACTTCCCCTTTTGACGGCTCGGAAAGTTTTGCTAAATTAGAAATCAGAAAGACGGGAGTCGGTCTCCCCGAGACTCATCAACAAACAGTGATTTCAATGGAACAAAGCCTTAACGAGCATCTCAAGCGCCTATTTGGATTCTCCACGTTCAAGGGGAACCAGAAAGCTATAATTGAGTCCCTTATGAGTGGCAAGGACACGTTGGTCCTCATGCCGACGGGGGGAGGTAAGTCCCTTTGCTACCAGCTTCCGGCGATGATAATGGACGGCACGGCGATCATCATATCCCCCCTCATAGCCTTGATGAAGAATCAGGTCGATTCGATCAGGGGAGTCAGTGAGGAGGAGGGAGTGGCGCACTTTCTCAACTCGCAGTTGTGCAGGGCGTCGGTGAACCAGGTCAGGGAGGACGTGCGGTCTGGGAAGACCAAGATGCTCTTCGTAGCGCCGGAGACCCTATCGAAGGAAGAGAACACGCAATTCCTAAAGGGCATAAAGATATCGTTTTACGCAGTCGACGAGGCGCACTGTATCTCGGAGTGGGGTCATGACTTCAGGCCCGAGTACAGGAGGATACGTCCGATGGTCGATGCCGTCGGTCGGGCGCCGATCATAGCGTTGACGGCGACGGCGCCGCCAAAGGTACAGCACGACATACTCAAGAACCTCGGGATCCAGAATGCAGAAGTCTTCAAGTCGTCGTTCAACAGGCCTAACCTATATTATGAGATAAGGCCGAAGAACAATGCGGCGAAGGACATCATCCAGATACTCAAGCACAATCCCGGGAAGAGCGCTATCGTCTATTGCCTGAGCAGGAAGACGGCGGAGGAGCTGACCGAGCAGTTGTGCATCAATGGCATCAGGGCGTTGACGTATCATGCGGGCCTTGATGCGCAGACGAGGGCGGAGAATCAGGACAAGTTCCTCATGCAGGAAGTCGACGTCGTCTGTGCGACAGTAGCCTTCGGAATGGGCATTGACAAGCCCGACGTCCGATTCGTCTTCCACTATGACATCCCGAAGAGCCTTGAGGGGTATTATCAGGAGACAGGAAGGGCCGGGCGAGACGGCGGCGAGGGAAGGTGCATCACCTATTATTGCAGGAGGGACATACAGAAGCTCGAGAAGTTCATGCAGGGCAAGCCTTTGGCGGAGCAGGAGATAGGGCGGCAGCTCATAGCTGAGACCGTCTCGTATGCAGAGAGCAGCGAGTGCAGGAGGAAGACCCTGCTCGCATACTTCGGCGAGGAGTACACCGGCGAGAACTGTGGGAACTGCGACAACTGCCTGAACCCCAAGGAGCGGTTCAATGCGCGGGAGGCCGTGTGCCTCTTGCTGGACGTCGTCGAGGAGTTCAACAACAGGATGAAAGTCGAGTACCTGACAGACTTCCTGCTGGGCGTCGCGACCGACCAGATAAGGAGCCTCGGGCATCAGAAACACTACCTATTCGGGAAGGGCGACAATCATGACAGGCGTTATTGGACCTCCATAATCAGGCAGTCGATAGTCGAGGGGTACATATCCAAAGACATAGAGAACTATGGCATACTCTTCCTAGGTCCGAAGCATTCAGAGCCGAGGAAGTCGAAGAACCCCATCATGATGTGCCTAGACAGGGACTTCAACGAGACAGACGACGACTGCCTCGGGACAGAGGCGTCTGGGACGAGTGCGCTCGACGAGCCGCTGCTCGACATCCTCAAGGGCCTCAGGAAGGAGGCTGCGCAGAAGCTCAAGCTGGCGCCTCACATCCTCTTCTCGGACCATGCTCTCGAGGTCATGGCGACATATTATCCGACGACCATAGAGGAGCTGACCGCGATCCCCGGCATCGGAGAGGGCAAGGCGCAGAAGTTCGGTCAGGACTTCGTCAAGACAATCTCCAAGTACGTCGAGGACAACGAGATAGAGCGACCGCAGGACACCATCATCAAGGCACGTCCGAGCAAGTCGAAGAACAAGATAGACATCATCAACGGCGTCGATAAGCGCATACCGCTTGACATACTGGCACAGAGCAAGGGAATGTCGATGGAGGAGCTGATGAACGAGATGGAGACCATAGTCATATCGGGCACGTATCTCGACATCAACTACTACCTGAGGGACAAGTATGACGACGTGCTGGTCGATGACGTCTTCATCTACTTCAAGGAGCACAAGGACTATGACGTCACGCTTGCTCTGCAGGAGTTCTCCAACGAGGACGACTATCCAGAGGAGATGATACGCTTAGTCAAGATAAAGTTCATTTCAGAGATCGGGAACAAGCAATGAAAAAGATCACCGCCTACACACTTGTCAGCGCCACCCTCCTCATAGCCAGTTGCACGAAGCCCAGCGTGACGACGCAGGACACGGGTGAGCGATTCGTCGACAGCCTGATGTCCGTCATGACGCTAGACGAGAAGATAGGACAGCTCAACCTCGTCGATGGCGGGGCTCTCTACACCGGCGATGGTCGGAAGGGCGTCGCGGGACAGGAGATAGCGTCTGGGGAGGTCGGGGCGATACTCTCGCTCGTCGGGCAGAAGCACATACGTGAAGTCCAGAAGATAGCCGTCGAGCAGAGCCCTCACGGGATACCGCTCCTCTTCGGGCTCGACGTCATACACGGATATAAGACAATATTCCCGATACCGTTAGCGCTCGCGGCGACGTGGGACACCGCGGCAGTCCGGACATCGGCGGTCATAGCAGCGAAGGAAGCCACGGCGGACGGACTCAACTGGACCTTCAGTCCGATGGTCGACATAGCGAAAGACGCTCGGTGGGGACGCATAGCGGAGAGTGCGGGCGAGGACCCGTATCTCGGCAGCCTGATGGCGAGAGCCTACGTCGAAGGGTATCAGGGGAGAGCGGAGACGCCGGACGTCCTCTACAACTCGCCCGAGAAGCTACTAGCGTGCGTCAAGCATTTTGCGCTGTATGGGGCGGCGGAGGCTGGGCTCGACTACAACCTGACAGACATGAGCAAGCTCAGGATGCACAACGAGTATCTGGCGCCCTACAAGGCTGCCGTCGAAGCTGGAGTCGGGAGCCTGATGTCGTCGTTCAATGCAGTCAACTACACGCCAGCCGTCGGCGACGTGTATCTCCTTGACCACGTACTTCGTGGATATTGGGGGTATGAGGACGGACTCGTCGTCACCGATTACGGGTCGATAGGCGAGATGGAGGCATGGGGAACCGTGGCGGACGAAGATGCGGCGGCAGCTGCTCTCGAGGCAGGTAACGACCTCGACATGTGTTCGAGGCGGTTCATCAAGTACCTCCGCAGTGCTGTCGAGAAAGGCAAGACATACGAGAACTACATAGACAAGGCGTGCCGACGGGTACTCCTCGCGAAGTACAAGCTCGGGCTCTTTAAGAACCCATATAAGTATTGCGACGAGACGAGGCCAGCGAAGGACATATACACCGACGAGCATAGGGCAGAGGCGAGAAGGATAGCGACCGAGAGCCTCGTGTTACTCAAGAACGAGGGGGACCTGCTGCCACTCGCGAAGAAAGGCAAGATAGCCGTCGTAGGTCCGTTGGCGGGCAACGGCAAGCAGTATCTCGGGATGTGGACACACTGTGCGGACACCACGACAGCCAAATATCAGACACTGTA
Organism: Bacteroidales bacterium; assembly: GCA_017417385.1. Lineage (GTDB taxonomy): Bacteria > Bacteroidota > Bacteroidia > Bacteroidales > Marinilabiliaceae > W3P20-009. The sequence goes on along the minus strand of JAFPZF010000069.1, from coordinate 17,094 downwards.
TCAGGCCATCAGCAAGGCGACAGAGGGCAAGGCGCAGGTCCTCTATGCGAGGGGCTCGAACATCTATGACGACCCCGTGCTCGAGGCCAACGCATCGGCGTTCAACACCGGATTTAGAGACAGCAGGTCGGCGGAGGCCATGCTCAACGAGGCAGTCAGCGTAGCAAAGAAGGCCGACGTCATAGTCCTTGCCGTCGGAGAGAGCAGGGAGATGACCGGCGAGTGTGCGAGCAGGACAGACCTGCGGACACCCGAAACGCAGCTCAGACTCATGCAGGCCCTCGCGAAGCTCGGCAAGCCGATGGTCTGCCTGTACTTCAACGGGCGGCCAGTCGTCATGGAGTGGGAGCGGAAGAACATACCGGCGATACTCGACGTATGGTTTGCGGGCTCGGAGGCGGCTGATGCGATCGCTGACGTCCTCTTCGGCGATGCAGTCCCGTCGGGGCACCTGCCAGTCACATTCCCGCAGGCCACGGGACAGGAACCACTGTATTACAACCACCTCGCGACGGGAAGGGCGCTCGGGGATAAGCCGTGGTTCAGAAAGTATCAGACAAACTACATAGACTGTGACGGAGAGCCGGCGTTCCCGTTCGGTTATGGCCTCAGTTACACCACGTTCAGCTATTACGGGTTGAGAGTCAGTGACGAGGTCATCAGCCTGAACACGCCGGGGTATAAAGACACCGTCGATGTCTGCGTCACCGTCTCGAACACAGGCAGCAGGGATGCAGCGGAAGTCGTCCAGCTATATATCCACGACGTTAGTGCCTCGATAGCCCGTCCGGTGAAGGAGCTCAAGGATTTCAGGCGCATCTTCCTGAAGGCAGGGGAGAGCCAGGAGGTCGTCTTCAGAGTCTCTCAGGAGATGCTCGGATACTATCTCGAGAATGCGGAGTATCAAGTCGAGCCTGGAACCTTCGAGGTCATGGTCGGCGGGAACAGCAGGGACGTGCTCAAGACAACATTTGAACTAATAGAATAAAGACAGATAATGAATCCAATAGTCAGTGTCATCATGGGGTCGACGAGCGACCTACCGGTCATGGAGGCTTGCTTGAACTTCCTAGACAGTCAGGAGATACCCTTTGAGGTCAATGCCCTCTCGGCGCACAGGACGCCGAACAAGGTATTAGATTTTGCGGCCAATGCGGCGTCGCGCGGCATCAAGGTCATCATAGCGGCTGCGGGCGGAGCGGCGCATCTGCCGGGCGTGATAGCAGCGGCGACGACGCTACCAGTCATCGGAGTGCCCATCAAGGCGTCGATCTCGATGGACGGGTGGGACTCCATGTTGTCCATGATACAGATGCCTCCGGGGATCCCGGTAGCGACCGTTGGGCTTAATGCGTCGCAGAATGCGGCCATACTGGCGATGGAGATACTAGCAGTTGCCGACCCGACAGTAGCTCGGAAGATGGCGGAGTACAAGGCTGGGCTTTCGGCGAAGATAGTCAAGGCCAATGAAGACTTGGCGAAGCTCGACAAGTGGCATTTCAAGACCAACTAGAAGAACATACAGGGAAAACAAAGGCGGGCAGCTGTGAGCAACAGTTGTCCGCCTTTTCTTTATGGTATAGGGGGTGCAGGGAGGAGAAAAGAGAGAAGAAAAGAGGGGGATGGTGAACAATATGCAATAAAGTGTGCTAAATTTGCAACAAGTAACTAACTAAACAGAAATCGCATGAGAAAATTTTTACTCATGGCATCGTTCATCGCAATGCTCGGTGGACTGGATGCGGAAGCCCAAGAGGAGGTGAAAGTCGTAGACGAGGAGATATTCGTCGAAGACGGAAACACATTCGTCAGCAAGTACACGTATGACAATCAGGCGAGAGAGATCCTGAAGACAATCTATCTGAGGGACGAAGGTGGCGAGCTGACGATGGTAGGGAAAGAAGAGACGAAGTATGACGAGCGCGACAGGACCGTGCTGACCACCAGCTGGGTGTACACAGATGGAGAGTGGGAGTTTAGCGAAGGTTTGTCGTTGACGTATGACGACGAGAATAACGTAGTGCGCACAGACGAGTTGACGCAGACGGAGGACCGGCTTGTCCCGAACGGATACTTTGAGACCGACACCATGAATGCTGAAGGTGACGTCACTGGGCATGCTGCATTCAACAATGACGTCCTAGTAGCTTATGATAAGACCGAGTATGCTGCAGAGGGCAGGTATGTACACTGTATCAACTACTTAGTCAATAGTAAAGGATACGTGCCGACATACGAGCAGGTGATAGAGTATGAGGGGGAGAACCATACGCATACGACAACATGGTACAATGATGGTGTAGCAGACTCGCGCAAGAAGGTTACAGAAGACAAGGATGGCAATTGGCTGTACGATGCTAACTATGAATACGACAGCGAGAAGAAGACCCTCGTGATGACATCAGAGACTACGAAGACATACTACGAGAATGGGAATAATAAGACGGAAGAGTATTTCTCCTATAAGGACGGGGAGATCGAGCAAGGAAGTAAGAGCGAGTATGTCGATATGAGCGCGAACAGCAAGTTTGCGAGCAGAAGCGACGTAACTACCTGGGAATGGGACACGGAGAAGAAAGGCTGGGTCTTTGACAGGCGCAATATAGAGGGGTATGACAAGGCAGGTAATCTATTGTATGATTATACTGAGACCGATGGCTATAAGTATGAGAGAGAAGAAGACGAGGATGGAATGGTATTACTCCAATGGTCTATGAGTTATGACGAAGATTTGGGACAGTGGGTGTCGAACGTGGACAAGGAGGAGAATGCTTATGATGAGAATGGCAATCAGTTGGTCGAGAAGAGATATAAACTGAACGACGAGGGCGAGTGGGAGGCAGTCGTCAACCTTACATACGAGTATGACGCGCATAATCAGGTTACATTGAAGAAGGGGTTTGAGGAGGAATCATATTGGGACGACGAGTTGGGAGAGTTGTACAACAAAGAGTATTATGACTACAAGTATGAGTACACGTATAACGAAGCCGGGGATGAGACGCTGGAAGTTCGCTACACCAATGTAGATGGCAATTATGTAGCCGACAGGAAGTGGGTGACGGAGTATGACGAGAGCGGCAAGAGGACGACGTGGAGGTGTTTTGGAATTGAAGGGAGTGCAGAGGAGCTTAGGTGGCAGGTAGATTATACATACAACGAGGCAGGAAAGATAGTGAAGGAGGAGGAGACAGATTATACGGGAGCACCTAACAGATATACGACCTATGAGTATGACGAGAGAGGAAACCTGACTGCGGAGAGAAATTACTCCGAGTATGAAGAAGGAGAGTATGGACTTGATATGGTTAAAGAGTATACATACGACGCCCAGGGCAGGATACTATCTTCTGATGAGTATGGAGAGGTGCACCAGTACAGTTATGACGAGAGTGGGCTGAGGACCGACATAGAGTATGTAGAAGAAGAGGTGAATGACGAGGAGGAGGGTGGCTATACTGAAATGGTGGAGATTAGAAAATTTGTCAGGGGCTTTGACGCGGAAGGGAACGTCGTATATGAGGAGGATTACGAAAAGTCAGATGATGACTGGGTGCCTGTCGGCACTAAGCACATCAGAGAGTATGACGAGGACGGCAACCTCGTCATGGATGAGATGTATGACCCGGACGGCAGCGACTGGAGCTTAGCTGGTCTTGTGCGCTACGAGTATGATGAGCAGGGCAGGGAGATAAGGAAGAGCGAGAGCAGGTATGATTTTGTTGATGAGGTTGAGATGTTCGGCGAGTGGCGCATCGTATTCACAGAGTATGACGATAATGGCGAGATCTTGAGGAGGCGTGAGGTAAATATAGACACTGATTACACAGACAAAGATGAGGACGGAGATGTGCTCTCGGAGGGAGAGTGGAAATTAAATCCGGAGACAGGCAGACTCGAGAAGCAAGCGAGTGAGACATACGTCTACAAGACTATAGTGAAGGGAGAAGTCGTGACGGCAGTAGGCGAGAAGACAGTCGAGCGCGAGGCAGACGGAAGGACGTATGACCTGAGCGGACGAGAGGTCGTCGGTGGCTACAGAGGTCTGGCGATCAGGGACGGGAAGCTCGTATATATCAAGTAGAAGTCGAGCGAGAGAAACAATATGGCAGAGGGTGGCGCGAGAAGGGTGCTGCCCTCTGCTGTCTGTTTTTAGAGGAAAATGCGTAACTTTGAGACACACAACATTCAACAGACAACAGATAAAGATGAACAAAGACATTTATTTTGCGGGCGGCTGCTTCTGGGGCACCGAGCATTTCTTCAAGCAGATAGAGGGGGTCGTCGGGACCGAGGTCGGCTTTGCTAACGGGCGGACAGAGAATCCCACGTATAAGGAAGTGTATACCGACGAGACGGGGCATGCGGAGACCGTTCACGTCTGTTACGACCCAGAGGTGGCGAGCCTCGAGTTTCTCGTCAGGATGTTCTTCAAGGCGATAGATCCGACGAGCCTGAACAAGCAGGGGCATGACGAGGGGACGCGTTACAGGACCGGCATCTATTATGTCGATGCGGCGGACTTGGCGGTCATCGACAAGGTGTATGGCGAGGAGCAGGCGAAGAGCGGAGAGCCGTTCGTCGTCGAGAAGGAGCCGCTGGTCAAGTTCTACAAGGCCGAGGAGTATCATCAGGACTATCTCGACAAGAATCCGGATGGGTATTGCCATCTGCCGTTGGCGCTATTCGAGATGGCGAGGAAGGCGAAGGACAAGAAGTAGGGGGAGAGGGAAGAAGTGGGAAGAGAAGGGGAAGAGAAGGGGAAAGAAGAGGGAAGAAGAGGAGAGAAGGGGGAAGAAGGGAGGGAAAAGGCAGGCTGGGCGTAAAATTTTTTTCAGAGAGGGAGAGGAGGTTTCTTGAGTTGTCAACCAACGTGTTAGGGGCACTTTAGGGCGTCGGAGTCGGGGAGTTGTCAAAACATTTGAGTAAAAAAAACGGGCGGAGGTATTGCGGAATTAAAAATTATGCCTAACTTTGCATCGCTTTCGGAAATGAAAGACAGTGTGGAATTGGCAAACAGCCGAGCCTGATGGAGAGATGGGTGAGTGGCTTAAACCAACAGTTTGCTAAACTGTCGTACCCGATTAGGGTACCGGGGGTTCGAATCCCCCTCTCTCCGCACTACTTTCGTCTGAGGCGACTTCGGGGTGTAGCGCAGTCCGGTTAGCGCATCTGCTTTGGGAGCAGAGGGTCCCAGGTTCGAATCCTGGTACCCCGACAAATGCGGAAATAGCTCAGTTGGTAGAGCACAACCTTGCCAAGGTTGGGGTCGCGAGTTCGAGTCTCGTTTTCCGCTCTCTTTGATTTCCTGCCAATGTAGCTCAGTGGTAGAGCACTTCCTTGGTAAGGAAGAGGTCACGGGTTCAAGTCCCGTCATCGGCTCGATATTTTCCAGAGATAACCAGTCGGTTGTCTCTTTTTTCATTTGAAGCAATATGGCAAACAGTTTTAATATCGGGGACAAGGTCCGTTTCCTCAACGACGTCGGGGGCGGGCGAGTAGCGCGTATAGAGGGACGATTGATATTCGTCACGGATGCGGACGGATTTGAGATACCCGTCAACCCGTCGGAGATAGTCCTCGTCTCGGATGCCGACGACAATACAGTCAGGAAAGGATATAAGGAGCCGCAGCGCAAGGGCGAGAAGGAGGGCAGAGACAAGAAGCCCCTCCCCGAGGGCAGCAGCTGGAGGGAGAAAGTGAAGGCCGATGCTGAGGACGTCGAGGACGAGGACGACATAGACGACGAGCCGGTGCTCCCGGTCAAGAATGACGGACTCGAGAGCGTCTCGGCGTACACATATAAGGCCGACGCGGCGGACGACAACAACCCACATCTCGCGCTTGCCTTCACGCGGGAGGACGGCGGGGCGACCGCCAATGTCGAGCTACACATAGTCAACGACACCAACTATTTCGTACACTACGACCTCCTGAGACTCAGCGACAAGGGCCTCTCGGAGCTCGTATATGCGTCGACCATAGAGCCGAACACCAAGGAGAAGCTGCTGACGCTCAATCCGCTGACCCTTGACGGGGCGAATTGGAAGTTTCAGGCGCTCCTCTTCAAGAGGGGGCGTTCGTTCGTTGCGCAGCAGCCAGTCGAGAAAGAGTTCCACCTCAGGGGTGCGAAGATACTGAAAGACACCTCGTATGTCTCGACCGACTTCTTCGACGAGAAGGCGATACTCATGCACGTCTTGAAGGACGAGTTGACAGAGAAAGTCGAGGCTCTCTCCAGTGCCGACCTACACAAGGCGGCGGAGCAGGGGAGGCGTGAGCCGGCGAAGAAGGCCAAGGTCGTCAACGACATAAGCAAGCCGCTCGAGATAGACCTACACATCGAGCAGCTCGTCGATAACCTCAACGGGCTCGAGAACAAGGACATGCTGAAGATCCAGATGGACTGCGTCCGGACGACGCTGGAGAAGAACAGCGGGAGGCATGGGCTGAGGATCATCTTCATACACGGTGTCGGACAGGGCGTCTTGAAGAACGAGATACGGAAGCTCCTCGACAGCAAGTTCCCCAAGTGCAAGTATCAGGATGCGTCGTTCCAGGAGTATGGGTTTGGGGCGACGCAGGTGACGGTGCTGTGATGAGACACAGTCTCATCTCTAAAATAATTCCCCCAAAAACAATTACGCTATGGCATACACACGAGCATACACACCGGGGCATATCAGGACACTTGCGCCTGGGGAGATATTCGTCTTCGGCAGCAACCTGGCGGGACATCATGGTGGCGGTGCTGCGAGGGCGGCGCAACTGTACTTTGGTGCCATCTATGGACAGGGAGTAGGGCTACAGGGACAGTCGTATGCCATACCGACCATGCATGGAGGTCCGGAGGCCATAAAGCCGTATGTCGATGAGTTCATCGTCTTTGCGAAGCAGTTTCCCGAGTACAAGTTTCTCGTCACGCCAATAGGGTGTGGGATAGCGGGCTTCACGCCGAGGGACATGGCGCCGCTCTTTGCGGATGCGATAGACGTCGAGAACATATTATTGCCGAAGTCGTTTGTCGACGTGATATGTCCGACAGTCGTCGGCACAGAGTGGGATGCCGAGGCGTTCATAGCGGAGCGGGAGAGACTGCGCCAGAGTGCGGATTTCCGGACGGCGATGTCGAGAGTAAAGGCGATGCGGGCGGAGGTCTTTGCGAACACCGTCGCGATAGTCAAGGCAGGCTCGTACGTCGCGGGCAGCGGAGTGCGATACAGCTTTGGAGACGACAAGGCGATGGTCGAGGGAACAGAGTTCTACGACGCGGAGATAAAGCCCATGGCGGCAACGGGGTCTCATGACACCATCTATGAAGTAAAGAAATCCGACTGCCTGGAGGTGGCGGCGGAGCTCGTGAGAGCGGGGAAGAGGGCACTCGTGCTCAACATGGCGAGCCTGTGGACGCCGGGTGGCGGAGTCGTCAATGGAGCTGCGGCTCAGGAGGAGGAACTCTTTAGGCGGACCAACCTCTTCAGGTCGCTATATCAGTTTGCACCGTTCGGGGCAGAATACGGAGTCAGGAGGTCGGCTAAGCAGTATCCGCTGGACCCCGACTTTGGGGGCATATATACGCCAGACGCGACACTCTTCAGAAAGGGCGAGGGGAAGGGCTATGCCTTGATGGATGAGCCCGTCAAGGTCTCGTTCGTAGCAGTCGCGGCCATCAAGCATCCCGAGCTCAGTCCGGACAACAGACTCACGCCGGAGGACAAGAAGCGGACGCTCAACAAGATACGGACAATACTCAGGATAGCGAGACAGAAATCCCATGACACCCTCGTGCTCGGGGCGTTAGGATGTGGGGCGTATGGCAATCCGCCGATGGAGATAGCGAGACTCTTCAAGGCAGCCTTTGAGGAGCCAGAGTTTGCCGGGGCGTTCAGGCAAGTCGTCTTTGCCATCCTCGACGACCACAATGCACACAAGGCACACAATCCCGAGGGCAACTACCGACCGTTCCTAGAAGTCTTCTCGTAGTGGGCGAGAGCCGTCGTCCCGTCATCAGAGACAGAAGATGCTGCGATACATATCCGACCTCGACCACTATAAGGAAGTCCTCTCCAAAGTCTTGACAGTCAGGGAGACCCTGTGGATAGGGACGGCGGACATCAAAGACGTCTATTATGGAGACGGGAAGACATCGAAGCCGTTTCTAGGCGTCTTGGCGGGGCTCGTAGATAGGGGCGTAAAAGTGCGCCTGATACATGCCAAGGAGCCGGGGCAGAACTTTCGGGAGGACTTCGACAAGTATCCGTCACTCTTTGGAGGGCTCGAGCGAGTCCTGTGTCCGCGGGTACATTTCAAGATAATAGTCTTCGACCTCGGGGCAGTGTATATCGGGAGTGCGAACCTGACGGGTGCTGGGATCGGGATGAAGTCGGCTGGCAAGCGGAACTTCGAGACAGGCATCATGACCGACGAGCCCGAGATAGTCCAGTCCGCGATAGACCAATTCGACAGAGTGTGGATGGGTAGCCATTGCGCGGCGTGCAAGCGGCGGGCGTATTGTCTAGACCCCATAAAATAGGGGGTGGTGATGCCGTTTGTCAAAGACAGGGGTCAACTTGTCAAACGTAGGAGGTTGGGAAGGCACAAATAGCGTCGTTGAGGTACGCGTTTTACGTATAAAATAAAAAAAAGTTCCAGATACCGAAGTAGATGTTTAAAAAGGTTGCGTAATTTTGCACAGAGAAGTGATGGGGGACTCGGAAGGGTTGCCATACACCGAATCAGACAAACCGAAAAAACTATATCAACGTGAGAATCTACGCACTTATATCGTTCGTTGCTGCAAATATCATAGCAACGCTGAGCACTCAGGCAATAGGTCGGAAAGACCTGACAACAGACGAGAAGAAGCAGTATGAGGAGGCCATGACGTATGCCTCGAAAACCAACAACAGGGCTGCCGTGGCAATCCTCAAGGAGCTCTATGACAAGCATCAAGACAATATCGACATAGCGTACAATCTAGGACTTTGCTATATCAACATGAGCGGGAATCCCGACTCGGCGCTATACTATCTCCAGAAAGTCTATCAGGTCGATAAAGACAGCAGGTGGAATGAGAGCAAGGGAGACTTGATGTTGGCGCTTGCGAGGGCATATCAGATGTGCGGAAAGCCAGAGGAGGCGCTGCCATATTACGACGAGATAGAGAAGCACGACAAAAAGAAAGAGTTCGAGGATGTCGTCAAGTTCGAGAGGGAAGTATGTGCGAATGCGCTGACGCTGAAGTCGATACCAGTAAAACTCTCGCTATGTTCAGTTGGTGAGTCGGTCAATTCGGCGTGGAACGACTACAGACCGATTCTCTCAGTCAACGAGGACACCATGTATTTCACCAGTCGTCGGCCCAAGAAAGATGCGGACAAGAAGGTACGTTTTGACGACGGGCAGTATGAGGAGGGCGTCTATCGTGCTGTCAGGATGGGCAACAAGTGGGACTGCAACGAGTGGGGGAACGTCGAGCAGATCCAGAACCTCATAGTTGACGGCAAGAAGGCAGGACAGGAGACAGTCACGTCCATATCGGGAGACGGTACGGAGATGTACCTGTGTCATGACGGGGACATCTACGTCTCGAAGCTCGTCGATGGCAAGTGGCAGCCTGCGGAGAGACTCTCGGAGCCAATCAACACAGCACTTGACGAGCAGAACGCCTTCATCTCGGCGGACGGGCAGCAACTGTTCTTCTCGTCCAATGCGCCTGGAGGATATGGTGGCAGGGACATCTATCGTTCGAGGAGACTGCCGAATGGCAAGTGGGGTGAGCCGTTGAACCTCGGTCCGGCGATCAACAGTGCCGACGACGAGGACTCGCCAGTGTACCATACATATTCCAACGTCCTCTATTTCAGTTCCAACGGTCGGAACACCATGGGTGGATATGACATCTTCTACTCGCCAGAGGGAGAGGGAGGCGTCTTTGAGGGTGCGAAGAACATCGGGTTCCCGATAAACTCGCCGGACGACGACATGTATTTCTACCCGTCGATGGACAAGGACAGGGCGTTCTATGCCAGCATCAGGTGGAACAATGGCCACACCGCATCTTACGACATCTATGAAGTCGAGTATGAGCAGCCGGCGCAGAACACCATGGCGCTCCTCTCGGCGCCGGTAGAGGCTGAGGACATAACGAAGGTCATCATCTTCACGTATGACAAGGAGGACGGGGAGAACGTCGGGATGTGTCGTCCGAACACGAGGACGCACAGGTTCCTCGAGATAGTCGAGGCTGGCAAGGACTATGACATACTCGCCGTCTATAAGAATGACACCATACGTACGACAGTCAGCACGAAGAAGTCCGACTGCTACTTCAACACCCATTCGCCGCTGGACCTCGACCCGTTGGCCTTTGCAGAGAAGATAGCTAACGATCAGGTAGAGGCGTCGAACCGACTCGTCGCTAGCAACGAAGGACACCTCGGGTTCGGTAATGGTGCGGGAAATACAGAGACGGACGAGGTTGCGGAGAATGAAATCGGCAGCATAAGCAAGCCTGGGGAGGTCGTCCCGAAGGTCTCGGACGAAGAGGAGAAGAAGGATGAGGACGACGAGGAGACGGAGAGCGAGTGGAAGCAGTGGATAACCGACGACAGCCATCCGTACACCGTCCAGATCATGAGCCTCAGGAAGACGTTGAGCAAGAAGTTGCTAAAGAAGCTCGATGCAGACAAGGTAGCCGAATATAGATATCATGACGGATGGTTCGTCTACAGCTATGGAGCGTTCAGCACGTATCAGGAGGCGCGAGAGGCACAGGACGAGATAAGGAAGACCACACCGTACAAGGATGCCTTCTCGCGTCGCGGTCAGCAGTACAAGAAGTTCGTCAACAGGACGTTGAGGGACGTCTTGCGATAGGGGGGGCATGCACGATCCTCGGGGGATACGGCTACGGGCGCTGGAGCCGGCGGACGCTGCTCTCATGTATGAGTGGGAGAACGACCCACGCACATGGGAGTACAGTGACAGGCGGTGGCCAGTGTCTATGGCAGACCTAGAGGCCCTCGTAGATCATTCCGAGCTGTCCATCTGGCAGACGCGCCAGATGAGGCTGATGATAGAGGACGAGGGTCGGCGGACCGTCGGGTGCATAGACATCTTCGACTTCGACACGCTGAGCAACCATTGCTCCGTCGGGGTGCTAGTCGTCGACGCGTACAGGAGGAAAGGGTATGCGAGGGAGGCGCTTCGTCAGGTCGAGGAGATGTGCTTCAGGACCTTTGGAGTCGTCAGCATAAGTGCGACGGCGGAGACGGGAAATACAGCGAGCATAAGATTATTTGAGGCGGCAGGCTACGAGAGGGCAGGACTGCTGAGGGACTGGGTACGACATGGAGAGGAGTACACGGACGTCGTAATATTTCAAAAGAGAAAGCAAAGAGGATGAACTACCTATCGGTTGAGGGACTAAGCTACAGATGGGGCGAGCAGGTGTTGTTTGCCGACGTCAACTTCGGAATCAGCGAGGGCCAGAAGGTGGCGCTTGTCGCGAGGAATGGAGCGGGCAAGACGACGCTGCTAAGCATGCTTGCGGGCAAGATGCCGGCAGACTCGGGGAAGATAACGTGGAATGACGACATACGAGTCGGGTGGCTCGAGCAGGAGCCCGAGATGAATCCCGAGAACACCATCCTGCAGCAGATCTTTGCGGCCGACAATGACACGGCGCGCATCGTCAGCCAGTATGAGGCGGCGTTAGTCAGAGGAGACGAGGCGGCCCTCCCGAAGATAGTCGAGAAGATGGACGAGCTGAAGGCGTGGGACTATGAGAACAGGGCCAAGCAGATGCTCAGCAGGCTGTATATCGACGACTTCGACAAGAAAGTCGGCAAGCTGTCTGGCGGACAGAGGAAGAGGGTGGCGATAGCTGCGCTGCTGCTGAGCGAGCCAGACTTCCTGATCCTCGACGAGCCGACGAACCACCTCGATGTCGAGATAATCGAATGGCTCGAAGAGTACCTCAGCCGGTCGACGGCGACAGTGCTGATGGTGACTCACGACAGGTACTTCCTCGACAGAGTGTGCACACAGATAATAGAGCTCGACAACAAGACCATATACACATATCAGGGCAACTACGGCTACTACCTCCAGAAGCGCCAGGAGCGGCTCGACCAGAAGCAGACCGAAGTCGACAAGGCGCGGAACCTCCTCAGGAAGGAGCAGGAGTGGATGAACAGGCAGCCGCAGGCGAGGGGAACCAAGGCGCAGTATAGGATAGACGCCTTCGGGGACCTCCAGGAGAGGGCCAAGAAGATCAGGGACGAGAGAAGTTTCAACCTCGAGTTCGACAGTGCGAGACTCGGGCGGAAAGTCGTCGATGCGTACGACCTCAGCAAGAGTTACGGCGAGCGTGTGCTCATCAAAGACTTCTCGTATAAGTTCGCGAAGGGCGAGAGAGTAGCGATAGTCGGGGCTAACGGAGCAGGGAAGACCACGCTGCTGAACCTCCTGACAGGCAGCACTGAGCCCGACAGTGGGCGCATAGAGACCGGAGACACAGTAGTCACCGGATATTACAGGCAGGGCGGCATACAGGTCAGGGAGGACCGGACCGTCATAGAAGTCATAGAAGACATAGCCGACCAGGTAGAGGCTGGCGGAGGGCATAAGATAGCGGCGGCGCAGTTCCTCAGGAAGTTCTTGTTTCCGAACGAGATGCATCACGTCAGGGTGGAGAGCCTCTCGGGCGGCGAGCGTAAGCGGCTGTATCTCTTGACAGTCCTAGTAAGGCAGCCGAACTTCCTGATCCTAGACGAGCCGACGAACGACCTCGACATCTTGTCGCTCAACGTACTGGAGGACTATCTGATGACGTTTGGAGGGACAGTCATCGTCGTCTCTCACGACAGATTCTTCGTCGACAAGATAGCGGAGCACCTCTTCGTCCTCGACGGCAAGGGAGGAGTCAAGGACTTCCCGGGCAACTATTCAGAGTACCTGGCATGGAAGAAGGCCGAGGAGCGCGAGAGGCAGAGCGAGGCGGCGGCGAGGCGTGCGAACGAGCAGAAGGAGAAGCCTGCGCCGAGGAGTGCGGCGCAGTCGAGGCCAGTCAAGATGACATACGCGCAGAAGAAGGAGTTTGAAGCCATAGAGAAGGCGCTGCCAGTCCTCAACGAGAGGAAGGAGGCGATAGAGAGGGAGCTCAGCGAAGGTAAGGCGACGGCGGAGCGGATAAGGGAGATTTCGGAGGAGTATGAGAAGGTCAAGAATGAGATTGACGAGAAGGAGATGAGGTGGCTGGAACTCAGCGAGATAGGACAATAGGGGAACAATAGGGGGAGAAGTGAGGGGACGGAGAAGTGAGGGGACGGAGAAGAGAGGGGAAGAAGGAAGAGAAGGGGGAAGAAGGGGAGAGAAGGGGAGAGAAGAGAAGAAGGTAGAGAAAGGGGGAAGAGAAGAAGGAAAGAGTGGAGAGACGAGGCGATAATCACGACGAAAAAAAAGGAGGAAGCGGAATGAAAGTCATAGCGATAGGCGAGACAGTCTATGATATAATCTTCGGGCAGGACAAGGCGCCGAAGTATGGCAATGCTGGCGGGTCGGCATATAATGCGATAATATCCGTCGGGCGGATGGGGCGTTGCGAGAGCCGATTCATAGGGGAGGTCGGGGACGACACCGTCGGTCATCTGATAGTCGACTTCCTGAGGGAGAACGGAGTAGACGCGACGGGCGTCAGCATCAGGGAGGGGATAAAGACGAGCCTCTCTCTCGCCTTTCTGGACGAGAAGTGCAATGCGCACTATCAGTTCTATAAAGATCACAATTCCAAGGGGTTCGATTATACGGAGCCTGGTGCGAAGAGGGGAGACGTGATGCTCTTCGGGTCGTACTTCGCCATCAATCCGAGGATAAACGCCACATTCAGGGAGATAGTCTCGAAGGCGAAGGAGGAGGGGGCGATGCTATATTATGACCTGAACTTCAGGGAGAGCCACAAGGGGGAGCTGGAGGAGCTGCGGGCGAATATAGAGTGGAACATGGACGTCAGCCATATAGTGAAGGCTTCGGACGAAGACATAGAGATAGTCTTCGGTAGCGGGGATCCGAGGGAAGTCTATGAGAAGCATATCAGGAGACACTGCGACATCTTCATCTGCACGAAGGGAGAGAGAGGCGTCGAGGTCTTCGTCGGGGACAGGCACATAGAATATGCGGGGAATCCACTCGCGAAGGAAGAGATAGTCAGCACCGTCGGGGCGGGCGACAGTTTCAATGCAGGCTTCGTCGGGAATGGGGAGAATGAGGTGTTAATCAAGAAGATACTAGAGGAAGACAGGGCGATAGAGGAGGAGATAGGGACGGCAGTCAGGCACGGGATGGAGACGGCGCGACGGGTGTGCATGTCGGCGCTGAACTACATAGAGAAATAGATATTACAGAGAGGGCGCGACGGCGGGAACGTCAGGCGAGGGGCAGGCTGATAGACAGCCTTGCCTCGTAGGTGCCGTTTTTCTCGCCAGTCGAGAATACGTAGTTGCCTGGGCAAAGCAGTTCGAGGCGTTTTCGCACGTTGGCGAGGCCTATGCCGTGTTGTCCATCCTGCGGTTTTTGAGCCAAGCTGTTGATGCAGAGGAAGTCGACGCGCGAGTGGTCGTCGGGGACCGAGAGCGAGACGTTGACGAAGGAGTCGTGGCTATAGGAGACTCCATGCTTGAAGGCGTTCTCGACCATATTGACAGTGAGGAGAGGCGGTATCATGATTCCGTCGGTCGAAGTCGGAGAGGAGAAAGAGATCTTGACCTTGTCGGTATAGCGGATACGCATGAGGTTGATATAGTTTTGAAGGAAGTCGACTTCGGCGGAGAGCGGAGCGAGAGTCTTATCGCTTTCGTAGAGGACGTAGCGCATCAGTTTTGACATCTGGACGATAGTTTCCTTAGCTCTTTCCGTGTCGATATCGATAAGAGCGTGGATATTGTTGAGAGTGTTCATCATGAAGTGCGGGCTGAGCTGGTAGCGTAGTTGTGACAGTTCGGCCTTAGTTCGTTCGTGGTCCAGTTTTTCGAGACGTTGCTTGTCTCTCTCGCCGAGGAGGTAGAGCTTGACAGTCGTCCCGAGCGTCATGAGCAGGAGCGTGATAGCGATACGGCCGATGAGTGGTCCGATATGATTACGTCGTCGGGGCTCGAAGTCGTCCTTCGGGCCGATGCGATCCTCGCGAGGTTTGGGAGGAGGGGCCTCGTGGTCGTGCTGAGGCTTCATGTCGTCGGGCCGCATGTGCATAGGCTCGTCGTCTGGGGCTGGCATAGGCTCGCGCATAGGTTCGGCGGGCGGGGTCTCGTCATGGTGAGAGGCCTCGATTTTCTCTATTTCATGCTGGCGCATGCTTTCACGGCGTTCGTCGGCGATGAGCTGGATGACGATAGCGACGGCGAAGGCGGCGAGGACGTAGAGGAGGATTTTCTGTCGTCGGATGATAAGGTGGGAGAGGATGAGGTCGTTGATGAGGAAGCCTGCGAGGTAGGGGATGACCCATACGAGGCCTTGTGCGACGGAGTCCCAGCGGTAGGAAGAGGAGAAGCCAGTCTGGACGTTGTAGAGTTCGACGAGTGGGCAGATAGAGATCACGATGAGCCAGATAGAGGCATATATGACAAGCTCCTTGTTGTCGTGCGAGGAGTCGAATATCGAGGTGATTTTTCTATAAAGTTTCGCGAAGTCTGGCATAAGCAGTAAATTTGAAGTTAGCTAGAATAAAAAAGAGAACGTCATCACAGCCCGTTGGCTTCGACGCTCTCTTTACCAATTCAAACACATCTATGAAAAAAAGACTCTTGATGTTTGGATCTTTATTCTTGCGATAGCAAATTTAACGTGATTATAAGTGGTATGCAAGAATAATCGGTAAAATCGTCAGAATTTTCAACGAATGGGGTGTTTTTATCGGTGAAATGGCGTTTATGGGGGGCGAATGGCGTCAGGAGGAAGGGGGAAGGGGAAGAAGGTGGAGAAGAAAGGCGGAAAGAAGAAAAGAAGAGGAAGGGAGAAGGAGGAAGCGAGAAAAGTCGTAAATTGAGGTGACAGAAAGAACAAAAGAAGATGAACAGACAGAGCATAATAAGGCTGAGGGTGATAGATCAGTGTCTGCGAGACACGACGAAGAAGGTGACATTTGAATACCTGGCGGAGAAGGTCAACAGCAAGCTTGAGGAGCTGGGGTATCCCGTGGTCAGCGACAGGAGCATAAGGGAGGACATCAAGAACATCCAGATGGAGCCGTATTGTGCGGAGCTGGACGAGGGGGCGAGGGATGGACGGACGAAGATATACAGGTATCGAGACCCGGAGTTCAGCCTGATGAGGCAGATATATCCGGACGAGCTGAAGAGGACTCTCGGCGAGGCGATGGAGATAATAGGGGAGTGGGGTGACACGCCTCAGTTGTCGTGGGTGAAGTCGCTGCTCCAGCAGTTGAGCGTCGGGGCGGACATCAGTGGAGCGGGGCGGTGCATATCGTTTCAGAACAATCCGGACCTGCGAGGGCTGGAGCAGCTGAACGGGATACTCGAGTATGCTCTTGCGAAGAGGGCTATGGTGGTGGAGTATGAGCCGTTCGGGAGGGAGCGGGAGCAGATGACGGTGCATCCGTACATGCTGAAGCAGTGGAATGACAGGTGGTTTGTGATGGGTTATGTGGAGGAGCGTGACTACATAGTGACGTTGCCGATAGACAGGATAGTCAGCTATGCGCCGGCGGAGGAGGCGTTTATAGCATACGAGGGCGAGGGGAGTGTAGAGGAGTATTTTGATGACGTCGTAGGTGTGACGGTGATAAGTGGGAATCCTGTGGAGACCGTGAGGCTACGGGTGAGAGGGAGTCGTTATCCGTATATAGAGACGAAGCCGCTGCACTGGAGTCAGAAGTTGATAAAGGGGGAGAGTGACGAGGAATGGAAGGTGGTCGAGATAAGGGTCAGGATGAACAGGGAGTTGACGGCGATGCTGATAGGTTATGGAGGCGACGTGGAGGTTGTCTCGCCGGAGGGGCTTCGGGAGTGGATGAAGAAAGAGGTGCGGAAGATGACGGATTTGTATGGGGAGGGGGAAGAAGGGGAAGAAGGGGAAGAG